>JAHFVD010000014.1:48393-96537 GCA_023264735.1 Mycobacterium sp.
GCCTGCTCGCGGGTGTACGGGTGCGTCCACTCGTCGACCAGCAGGCACTCGGCGGTGTGCGGCGCGTTGTGCAACGGGTTGTCGTCGGAAGGCCACTCGCCCGAGCCGACCTTGTCGATCTCGGCGCGGATGGCGATCATCGCCTCGCAGAACGCGTCGACCTCGGCCAGGCTCTCACTCTCGGTCGGCTCCACCATCAGCGTGCCCGCGACCGGGAAGCTCATCGTTGGCGCGTGAAAACCGAAGTCCGCCAACCGCTTCGCCACATCGTCGACGGTGACGCCGGTAGCCTTGGTGATGCCCCGCAGATCGAGGATGCATTCGTGGGCCACCATGCCGCTCTCGCCGGTGTACAGCACCGGGTAGTACTCGTCGAGGCGGCGGGCGATGTAGTTGGCCGACGCGATCGCCGTCAGCGTGGCGTTGCGCAGGCCATCCCCGCCCATCATTCGGATATAAGCCCACGTGATCGGCAGGATCGACGCCGAACCGTACGGTGCCGCGGCCACCGGGTGGCCCTTCGGCAATTCCTCGGCCAGCGGGTGGCCCGGCAGGAACGCAGCCAGGTGCGAGCGGACCGCCACCGGGCCTACGCCCGGGCCGCCGCCGCCGTGCGGGATGCAGAACGTCTTGTGCAGGTTCAGGTGGCTGACATCGCCGCCGAACTTGCCCGGCCGAGCCAGCCCCACCAGAGCGTTGAGGTTGGCGCCGTCGATGTAAACCTGTCCGCCTGCATCGTGCACCGCCGCGCAGACGTCGGCGATGTCGTGTTCGTACACCCCATGCGTGGACGGGTAAGTGATCATCAGCGCGGCCAGCTTGTCGGTGTGCTCGGTCACCTTGGCGCGCAGGTCGTCCAGGTCGACGTCGCCGTTCTCCCGGCATGCCACCACGACCACCCGCATGCCGACCATGGCGGCCGACGCGGCGTTGGTGCCGTGTGCGCTCGACGGGATCAGGCAGACATCGCGGGCGCTGTCGCCGCGCCCCACGTGGTAGTCGCGGATGGCCAGCAGGCCCGCGTACTCACCCTGCGATCCGGCGTTGGGCTGCAACGAGATTGCGTCGTAACCGGTCAGACCGGTCAGCCAGGTCTCCAGGTCGGCGATCAGCTTGCGCAGGCCAGGGGTGTCGCCGGCCGGGGCGAACGGATGCTGGCGGCTGAACTCGGGCCAGGTGATCGACTCCATCTCGGCGGCCGCGTTGAGCTTCATCGTGCAGGACCCCAGCGGAATCATGCTGCGATCCAGCGCGATGTCCTTGTCGGCCAGCATGCGCAGATAGCGCATCATCTCGGTCTCGGTGCGGTACCGATGGAACGCCGGGTGGGTGAGGAATTCGCTTGTCCGCGAATCGATCTCGGGTCCCACGTAGTCACCTGCCACGGATGCGCCGAAGGATTCCAGGACCAGTGCGACGTGCGCGGCGGTGGTGGCCTCATCGCAGGTGATCGACACGTGGTCGGCGTCGACCCGCCAGATGTTGATACCGCGGCCCTTGGCCTCGGCCTGCACCGCGGCGGCCCGGTTCGGGACGTGGGCGAGCACGGTGTCGAAGAAGCTGTCGTGCACCACATCGACGCCCGCCGCACTCAGGCCGGCGGCCAGCGAGCGGGCGTGACCATGGACCCGCCGGGCGATCCCGGTCAAGCCCTCCGGACCGTGGTAGCTGGCGTACATCGCCGCCATGACCGCGAGCAGCACCTGCGCGGTACAGATGTTGGATGTCGCCTTGTCGCGGCGGATGTGCTGTTCGCGGGTCTGCAGCGACAGCCGGTACGCCGGTGCGCCATCAGCGTCCACCGACACCCCGACCAACCGGCCGGGCAGCTGGCGGGCATGCTTGGAGTGCACTGCCAGGAAACCGGCGTGCGGACCACCGAATCCCATTGGCACACCGAATCGTTGGGCACTGCCGAACGCCACGTCGGCCCCGAACTCCCCCGGCGGAGCGATCAGCGTCAGCGCCAGCAGGTCGGTGCCCAGCGCCACCAGCGCGCCGCGTTCGTGGGCCGTCTCGACCAGCTTTGACCAGTCGGTCACCCGGCCGCTGGCGCCGGGCAGCTGTGCGATCACACCGAAGAACTCGCCCTCGGGCAGCCCGTTGCGCAGATCGGCGGTGACGATCTCGATGCCCAGCGGCTCGGCGCGCGTCGTCAGAATCGCCGCGGTCTGGGCGAACAGGTCTTCGTCGACCGCCAGCAGATTGGCCGGCCCCCGCGTCGCGCGGTGCATCAGGGTCATCGCCTCGGCGGCGGCGGTGGCCTCGTCGAGCATCGACGCGTTGGCGAGATCTAGCCCGGTGAGGTCGGCGATCATGGTCTGGAAATTCAGCAGCGCCTCAAGGCGGCCCTGGCTGATCTCCGGCTGATACGGCGTGTAGGCCGTGTACCAGGCCGGGTTCTCCAGGATGTTGCGCAGCAACACCGGCGGGGTCAGCGTGTCGTAGTAGCCCTGCCCGATCATCGACACGGCGATCGTGTTGCTGTCGGCCAATGCCCGCAGTTCGGCCAGCGCCTCATGCTCGCCGACCGCGGCGGGCAGGTGATCGAGGCCGGGAGCCAGACCGTCGGCGAGCGCGTCGAGGATGCCGGCAGGCAGCGCCTTGGCGGCCAGATCGTCGAGCGAGCCGACCCCGATGACGTCGAGCATGGTGGCTACCGCGTCGGAATCCGGTCCGATATGGCGATCGGCAAAGGTGGGCTGGGTGTGATCAGACACGGGGTGGCTCCTGACTCGGGCGGACGCAGCCGTCAGCGGCGTCCTCTCCCTCTGTCGTCCACCCAAAACCGGGCGCCTGAGAGATTCGGCCTTACGGCCTTTCCCCATGGGCGGGCAACCGCGAGGTCACCGCTTTCCAGAGGCATCGTGGCCACGCGCGGTCCTGGGGCCTGAGAGGTTGACGGAGAGGTGTTGCTCCTTCGGCGTTCGTGGCTGGCGGCCACGAAGCTCTCCCGCGCGAGGGCGATACGCCGCCGATTCTAGCCGATCTTGCGGTCGCGGCTCTTGCGCCGCGAGGCCAGCTCGTCTTCGGGCGATGCGATCGATTCGCCGCCGTCGGCACGCTCGCCGGGGAAGTCTGCGATCGCGCCGGAGAGTTCCCGCATCGCGCCACTGACCGCGATGCCGAACACGCCCTGCCCACCTTGCAAAAGGTCGACAACCTCTTCGGCGGACGTGCACTCGTAGACCGTTGTGCCGTCAGAGAACAGGGTGATGTTGGCCAGGTCCTGCACGCCGCGCTGACGCAGATGGTCGACGGCCACCCGGATGTTGTGCAGCGAGATGCCGGTGTCGAGCAGACGCTTGACGATCTTGAGAACCAAGATGTCCTTGAACGAGTACAGCCGCTGGCTGCCGGAGCCGGCCGCGCCGCGGATGGACGGCACCACCAGCGAGGTGCGGGCCCAGTAGTCCAACTGGCGGTAGGTGATTCCGGCGATCTGGCAGGCGCTGGGGCCGCGGTAGCCGACGAGTTCGTCGGGCACCGAATCGTCGGGGAACAGGCCGGGCTGCACCGGCTCACCGACCGGTGCGCCAGCGGCCGAATCCGCCTCGAAAGAACCAGACGTCGCGCCGGCAAGGTCCAACTGTCCCTGACGTGGCTGCTCGCCCACGATGCTTCCTCTCGCCGTTCGAACTCTTGCCCCGCTAAACCGCTCCACCAACCGCGTAAGCCCAGCGTCCGAGTCCATCGAGCATACGCTTGTCGACGGGCAGTCGTGCTCGTCGTCGTGATGAAAGTATGGCTGCCCTTGGGCGTGCTCCCCGGCATCCGTCGCGCGTGTCGAACCACTCCCGGCCAAGTGATACGCGTCCGTGATCTTGGCGTTCAGCAGGCACCGGCTGGGATACCCGGTCAGGTGGCCTTGAAATCGTCCGGGGACACGCTGTCGAGAAACTCTTTGAACTTCTCGACCTCGTCCTCGCGGACGGCGCCGCTGGACTCTTCGTCGGTCTCGTCGGGGATCAGCAGCCCGGCCTCAGCCAGCACCGCTTCCTCCACATAGATCGGCACACCCATCCGCAGGGCGATCGCCACCGAGTCCGACGGGCGGGCGGAGACCTTGATATCCCGGTCGAAGATCAGGTCGGCGAAGAACGTGCCTTCCTGCAAATCCACGATGCGCACCTCTTTGAGCGAATGCCCAAGTGCGCCAATGAGATCACGGATCAGATCGTGAGTGAGCGGCCGGGTGGGTTCATGTCCCTGCTGCTCAAGGGCAATCGCGGAGGCTTCGGACTGGCCGATCCAGATAGGTAGGTAACGATCACCGTTGGATTCCCGCAGCAGCAAAACCGGCTGGTTCTGGGGCTGCTCGACGCGGATGCCGACCACACGAACCTCACCCATTTGTGTCAGACCTCCGCGCTTCCGTTGCCGCCATTGAAGAGTCTAGTCCTCAGCGGTCGAGAACGTCTCGTACAGCGGACTTGATGAGCGACGTGTGCAACGTGATTGCCAGGGCCGCGACTTCGCGCGCCAAGTCGTCTGCACGGTCGCGGGCACCGGTCTTTGACGCCTTGCCCACCGGGCCGGCGATCTGCGCGATCAGGTCGGATTGCCGGTCGGCCGCCGACCGGAATGCCCGCAGGTGCCGCGGTTCGACGCCGTACACCCCCAGCGCCCGCGCGCACTGCGCGATGACCACCGAGTGTTCGTCGAACAACCCACCCGGGCCGGTGGTGATCACGCCCGCCTTGCACAGCGCGACCACCAGTTCCTCGTCGACCCCGGATCGCTGAAGCAGATCTTCGCGGCTCAGACGAACCTGGGTGCGTGCGGCGTCGTCGGTGCCCGACGACTCGTCACCGGAGACCGTCACCAAACGCGGTACGGCGTAAGGCGATCCGGCCTGCGGCAGTTCGCCGTCGGGCAGGGCGTCGAGCTGTGCCTTGATGACCTTCAACGGCAGGTACTGGTCGCGCTGCGCGGTCAGGATGAACCGCAACCTGGCGCAGTCGTACGCGGTGAACCGCCGATACCCCGATGCGCTGCGCTCCGGCGTGACGAGACCCTCGGCTTCCAAGAATCGAATCTTGGAGATCGTCACGTCCGGGAAGTCCGGTCGCAGCAGGTCCAGGACCGCTCCGATAGACATCCCGGCAAGCGCGGGAGTATCGGGAGCGGACACTAGCTTCCTGGACCGCCTTCGTCGTCGGACGGCTTGGGCCCGGTGAGGAACACGAGCCGGAACTTGCCGATCTGGACCTCGTCGCCGTTGGTCAAGGTGGCGGAGTCGACCGGTTCCCGGTTGACGTAGGTGCCGTTGAGGCTGCCGACGTCGACGACCTGGAATTCGTTGCCGTCCAACCGGAACTCGGCATGCCGACGGCTGACGGTGACGTCATCGAGGAAGATGTCGGAGTCCGGATGGCGGCCGGCCGACGTGGTCGGCTGGTCGAGGAGGAACCGCGAGCCCGCGTTCGGTCCGCGCTTGACAACCAGCAGGGCCGAGCCGACCGGGAGACCCTCGACCCCGGACACTGCGCTCTCGCCGCGGGTGGCCGCCGGGGCGTCCAGCTCGTTGAGGAAGTCGGCGCGGAAGACGGATGTCGTCTCCACGGTGACTTCCTCAGACACCTGGTCTGCCCCAGAGTTCTGGTCCTTGTCCGTCACCCGCTGCTCCTCACTGGCTGCCGTGGCGATACTTGGCGGGGTGCCCGCACAAGGCGCCCGTCCGCCTCCACCATCACTTACGTCGACCGTACCGCGCAGTGGTCGCCGTTGTGCCCACCACCGCCGGATCGGTGGTTCGCAGGCACCCTAACAATGTCATTCCGTCACTGTGCCCCGATAGGCGTCCGCATCGAGCAACGCCGCCAACCCCTGGTCGAGCGTATCGCCGTCGACCTGCAAGTCCAACAACCACCCCTGACCGTAGGGATCGGAGTTCACCAGCCCGGGGTTTGCCTCCAGATCGCCGTTGACCGCAATCACTTTGGCGCTGACGGGGGCGTAGAGGTCCGAGACCGACTTGGTCGACTCGACCTCGCCGAACGATTCACCCGCCGTGACATCGCTGCCGACGTCGGGTAGCTGCACGTACACCACGTCGCCCAGCGAGGACTGGGCGAAGTCGGTGATGCCGACGCGCACGGTGTCGCCACCGGTGCGCTGCACCCACTCGTGTTCGGCGGTGTAGCGCAGGTCGGCTGGGATTTCGCTCACAGTGCTCCTCGGTGTCGGGCTGCTCATTTGACGGGCTGAGCGTATTGGCGGGCTTTCGGTTGCCGCAAGGTGGTGATGTCCAACCGGTCGGACTGCGACACCGTCATTTGCCCGCCGACCCGCTCGACGCTGTCGACGGCACCGCCCGGGATGTTCATCGCCGCGGCCAGGGTGGGTGGATCACCAATGGCCAGAACAGAATACGGCGGGCTCAAAGTTTGCGTGTCGATCTCCAGCGCGCCGGCGCTGCCGACTACCCAGCTGTCCACCCCGATCCGGACCGCCCGCTGCCCGGAGCGGATCTCCATCGCTTCGGCCCCGGCGGCGCGCAGTTCGTTGATGACGTCGAGCATGGTTTCCGGCGCAACGCCGGGGCCGGGATCGTCGATGGTGATGCTCACCCCCGGTCCGGTCGCACCGACCGTGCCGATCAGGATCGACAGCGCGGCCAGCCTGGCCTGGGCGTTCTGGATGGCCGCCTGGTCACTGCTGCCCGCGGTCTGCATCGCCGCGAGATTTCGCTGTAGCTGGGCCACCTCGGTGTTCAGCGCCGCCTCCCGCTGCTGCAGTGAACCCAAGAGCACCAGCAAGTCGGCCGGGCGCGCGGTGTCCAGCGCGTCACCGGACTCGGTTTGCCGGACCTGGGTGGCGATACCGATGCCGAGCACTACGCACAGCAGGACGCCCAGGACACCGAACACCAGCTGGGTGCGACTCCGGGGCCGTCGCGCCGGGGGCGGTGCGGCGCCGGGCAGTTCGTGGCGGCCGTGCTGGGTCGCCACCTCCTCCCCCGCGTCCTGCCCGCCGACTTCTGCCATCTCAGGCCCCGAACAGCTTGCGCCGCAATGCCGCGGCGTTGCCGAAGATGCGGATGCCCAGCACGACGATGATCGCCGTCGACAGCTGGGTGCCCACGCCCAGCTGATCGCCCACGTAGACGATCAGTGCGGCGACGAGCACGTTGAACACGAACGAGACGACGAACACCTTGGCGTCGAAGATCTTCTCCAGATAGGCCCGCAACCCACCGAACACCGCGTCGAGTGCGGCCACGACCGCGATCGGCAGATACGGCTGGATCACTTCGGGGACGCTGGGGTGCAACACCAGTCCCAGCACGATGCCGACGATGAGTGCGGCGATTCCAATCATCTAGCCCCCTACCGCCCGATCTGCTTGGCAAATTTAATCTCTCGGACTGCGCCGGCGGGCAACGACAGGCCGTCACCGCTGGCCACACTCACCCCGACACCGTAGGACGCCTCCAGCAGCCGCAGCCGCTGCAGGCCGCCGCTGTGGTCGAAGGTATCCCGCATCCCGTTCGGCGGTCCGATCGCGAGAATCGTGTACGGGCTGCTGATCGGATGATTGTCGACCAGGATGGCGCCACCCGCTTGGCGGATCGTCACGTTGGGTCCCATCCGCACACCGCCGACCGAGATCGCTTCGGCCCCACTGGCCCACAGCGAGTTCACCACGAGCTGCAGATCGCGATCGAGGATGACCTGGCGGCTGCCGGGCACCCGCTGATTGGACACATCGGACAGACCCCGGCCCATCCCGGGGTCGGTGACCGTGATGGTCAGGCCGGGGCCGATGACGGCGGTGGCGGCCGCGGCCAGGCTCAGGGCGTCGAGCCGGCTGAGCAGGTCGCGGCCGGTGGCGTCGTCGCGCAGCTGGCGGCGCTGGATGTCGTCGGCCTGGGTGGCCAGCTCATCGCGACGGCGGGTGAGCCGGTCGGTGGTTCCCTCGGCCGAACGCACGCTGGCGGCGAGCACCTGCTGGGCGGCGTTGACACCGGGGGCTGTCGACCGCGCCTGCGCCACCGCGGCGGCGAATACGGCCGCGATCAGCAGGGCGGCCAGCGCCTGCCAGGCATGGGTCGCGACGGGGCGACGGGAGTGCCCGGTGCGCTCGCGCTCGGCGGCGGCCGCGGCATACCCCGGGTCGAGGTGCTCGGTCAGCAGCGATCGCAGTAGGCCCGGCAGCGGGATCAGCGTCGGCACGCGGTCGGCCAGCGGGTCGTAGCCGCCCAGCGCGCTGTCAGGCGCGGGCATCGTTGACGCCTGCCTTGGGCAGCGTGGTCACCACCAGGCGCACCTGCAGCAGGTAGAGCACCGCAGACCACAGGTACATGCCGACGCCCCAGATCAGGAATCCCCACCCGCAGGCACCGACCGCCCGGCTCCACTGCGCATCCCATTGCCCCAGCAGCACCAGCGGGAAGCCCGACATCAGCGCGAACGTCGCCGCCTTGCCGATGTAGGTGACCGGAAGCGCCGTCAGGCCGCGGCTGCGCACCACCGGCAGCGTCGCGGCCAGCACGAGGTCACGGCCGATCAGGATGCCGACCAGCCACCACGGCACCACGCCCGCCGCGCCCAGGCCCAGCGGAACGGTGACCATGTAGATCCGGTCGACCAAGGGGTCGAGCAGCTCCCCCAGTCGCGACGACTGGTTGGCCACCAGCCGCGCGATCTTGCCGTCGGCCCAGTCGGAGAACCCGCTGAACATCAGGATCGCCACGGCGAGGGCGTAGGCATGGGTGACCAGCAGCAGGTACAGGAAGACCGGCACCAGGATCAGCCGGATCACCGACAGGACGTTCGGGATCGTCAGCACCCGATCGCGGCCTGCCGCGCCGGCGATCGGTCGCCGGCCAGGCGGCTCGCCGGCGATCGGTCGCCGGCCAGGCGGCTCCGTCATGAGGAAAACCTAACGGAAAACCCCGGGCAGGCTCAGCGCGGACAACGTGTCGTCGTTGAGTGGGTTGTCGTGGACCATATAGGTCCACGTGGAGGTCGGGCGGGCGAGTTTCGACAGGTCCAGGCCCTGCTCCTCCTCGAGGATGTTGGCCGTCTCGAACGTCTGCTGGGACGCCTCGATCGCGTCGGCGGCCAGATTCGCGAACGCGTCGACGGCCATCCGGTGGAATTCGTCGAGCGGGTTCTGCCGGCCCAGGGCCCGCAGGTGGATGCTCTCCCGGATATCGGCCAGGTAGGCCAGGTGATCGGCCCAGCCGCGGTCCAGGTGGAAGAGCATGATCTGGCGGCAGATCGTCTCCAGCTGTTCCTCGCTGGACTTCTCGGCCAGCTCCTCATAGCGGTCCGGCGACAGGTCCTTGAGCTCGTTGCGGGCCGCCGCCGTGCTCAGCAGGGTGTTGCGGCGCTCCACGATGATCGCGCGCTGCTGGGCGATGAGTTGGTTGTAGCGCCAGGTGTTGGCGTGTACGTCGAGCAGCCTTCCCTCGGCCACCCGCTGGGCGTGGTCGAGCAGGCTGCCCGCCTTGGGGCTGGTGATCTTCCCGGCGTCGTCGGTGTCGGTGGGCAGCTTGCCCTCGTCGAGGTGCGCGACGACGACGTTGTCCTCCCAGCTGGCGAAGAACACCGACGAACCGGGGTCGCCTTGGCGCCCGGCACGGCCGCGCAGCTGGTTGTCCAGCCGTTCGGTGAGGTGGCGCCCGGTGCCGATGACGTGCAGGCCGCCGAGCTCGGCCACCTCTTTTTTATCGGCGGACTGGTCGTCCGACTCCGACCCGCCCAAGCGGATGTCGGTACCGCGACCGGCCATCTGGGTGGAGACGGTGACGGTGCCGAGCTTGCCGGCCTCCGCGATGACGGAGGCCTCTTCCTCGTCGTTCTTGGCGTTGAGTACGACGGCCGGAACGCCGCGGCGGATCAGCCGCTCGTGCAGTTCTTCGGACTCGGCGACGTCATGGGTGCCCACCAGGATCGGCTGGCCGGTGGCGTGCACCTCGATGATGTGCTCGATGATCGCCTCGGTCTTCGCCGCGGCGGTGATGTAGACCCGGTCGGCGGCGTCCTCGCGAATGTTAGGCGCGTTCGACGGGATCGGCGAGACGCCCAGCTTGTAGAACTGGCGCAGCTGCTCGCCGGCGGCCAGCGCGGTACCAGTCATCCCGCACACCGTCGGGTAGCGGTTGATCAGCGCCTGCACGGTGATGGTGTCGAGCACCTCTCCGGTCTCGGTGGTCTCGATACCTTCCTTGGCTTCGACGGCCGCCTGCAGGCCGTCGGGCCAGCGCTGCAGCTGGGCGATCCGGCCACGGGAGGAGTTGATCAGCTGCACGGCGCCGTCGCGGACGATGTAGTGCACGTCGCGCTGCAACAGCACATGCGCGTGCAAGGCGACGTTCACCTCGGTCAGCGTGGTGGTGACGTGCTCTTCGGAGTACAGGTCGATACCGCCCAGTGCGGCCTCGAGCTTCTTGGCGCCGTCCTCGGTGAGGTGGACGTTGCGACTCTCGGCGTCGGTGTCGTAGTCGGTACCGGCCGCCAATTCGCCTACCAGACGGACGATTTCGACCTTGGGGGTTTCCCGGTGTGTGGTGCCCGCCAGCACCAGCGGCACCAGCGCCTCGTCGACGAGCACCGAGTCGGCCTCGTCGATCAGCGCCACGTCGGGGTTGGGCGACACCAGGTCGGCCTCGTCGGTGACCAGCTGGTCGCGCAGTACGTCGAACCCGATTTCGTTGACCGACGCGTACGTGACATCGCAGCGATAGGCCGCGCGGCGCTCGGCGGCGGTCGACTCGGCGGTGATCCAGCCGACCGTCAGGCCCATGGCCTCGATCAGCGGACCCATCCACTCGGCGTCACGGCGGGCCAGGTAGTCGTTGATGGTGACGACGTGGACATTGCGTCCAGCCAGCGCGTAGCCGGCGGCGGCGATGGCACCCGAAAGGGTCTTGCCCTCACCGGTGGCCATCTCGACGACATCGCCGGCGAGCATGCGCAGAGCTCCGAGCAGCTGTACGTCGAAAGGACGCAGCGACGTCGTCCGCTCGGCCGCCTCACGGGCGATCGCCAGGAACTGCGGGACGTCAGCAGAGGCGGCGAGGTCGCCGAGTTCGAGCAGGGTGGCCGCCTTGAGCAGCTGCTCGTCGTCCAGCCCCTTGGCCTTCTCGTCGAACTCCGCCGACGCCGTGACCTCGGCCATCGACTCGGCTTTGGTCTTCTCGGTGCTGGCACCCAGGAGACGCCAGAAACCCCGGCTGATGCGGCCGGGTCCGGCAGCGCTGCTCTTGCGATCTTTCGCCACGGGTCAACGGTACCGTCGGCGCCATGACGGATGTCGACGTGCTCATCGCCGGTGCCGGACCGATCGGGCTGACCGCGGCCCTGGAGCTCACCCGTCACGGAGTGCACTGCCGGATCATCGACCCCGTCACCGATCCGCCCCAGTATGCGAAAGCGATTGGCGTGCAACCCCGGACCCTCGAAGTCTTCGAAGGAATGGGCCTGCTGCACCGGATCCTCGACGCGGCGATCCCGCTGTACGGCCAGGTCATCTACGTCAACGGCGCACGGGTGGCCGAACTGGACATGAGCGTGCCCGCCGACGTCCCGTTCGGATTCGTCGGCATCCCGCAGTACGCCACCGAGCGCATCCTGGCCGAGGAGCTGGCCGCCCTCGGGGTGCAGGTCGCCCGCGGCGTGCGCCTGGACGCCTTCACCCAGGATGCCGACGGCGTGACGGCCACCCTCAGCGGAACAGGGACCCTGCGGGCCAAGTACCTGATCGGTGCCGACGGCGCACACAGCGTGGTGCGCAAGACTCTGGGGCTGTCATTCGAGGGTGGTGCGTTCGCCGAGCAGTACATGCTCGGCGACGTCGAAGTCGACTGGTCGCTGCCGCGCGGACATGTGGTGCGCAGCATGACGCAGACCGACGGCGTCACCGAGGACATCCTGGTGGCGGTTCCGCTGCCGGGCCGCCGGCGCTATCGGATGACCATGCTGGTGCCCGAGGAACTCGGGTCCGGCGAATCCAAGCCGGAGCTGCACCACCTTCAGGCGGTGCTCGACCGGTTGTCACCGGAGCCGACGACTGCGACCAACCTGCGCTGGTCGTCGATCTTCGGGATCAGCCACCGCATCGTCGACAGTTACGGCACCGACCGGGTCTTCGTGGCCGGCGACGCCGCCCACATCCATCCCCCGACCGGCGCGCAGGGCATGAACACCGGCATCCAGGACGCCCACAACCTGGCCTGGAAGCTTGCGCTGGAGTGCCACGGTGTCGCGTCGGCGGGTCTGCTGGCCAGCTACGACGCCGAGCGCAGGCTGGTCGGCGAAGAGGTGGTCGGGCGCACGGTGCGCCATGCCCAGCAGGGCATCGGCGCCGGCGAGACCGACCCCGACTACATCCTGCGCCGCGAGGCCCAGCTGCTGATCGACTACGCCGGCAGCCCGATCGTCGCCTCCGCCGGGGACGCGGACGGTGTGCGGGCAGGCCGGCGGGCCCCCGATGCGGCCGGCCTGGCGCGGGCCGCGGTGACCGGTCACGTTCGGCTGTTCGAGCTGCTGGACCGCCGCCGCCACACCACGCTGATCTATGCCGGCGCCGGTTCGACGTCGGCCGATCTTCCTGCGCTCGAAGCGCTCGCGGCGGCCGCGGTCGAGGCCGCCCACGGCGAGATGGACGTCTATTTGGTCGCCGACCCTGGCGCCGACGCAGCCGAGAGTGACCTACCGCTGATCCGCGATTCCGCCGGGGAGTTCGCCACGCGATATGAGCCCGGCCCGTGCTCGGTGTTCGTTATCAGGCCGGACGGTTATCTTTGCTTCACCGGTCGCGACTCGCCCACGCAGGTGGATCTGAAGTGGGCGCTTAAGCTCACATTTCGCTAGCCATCTGATCCGGACCCGCGCCTTCGCCGGGATCCAAGGGTAGGTTCGCCGGGAAGCCACACGGATCGGTCGTCATGCGCGACGCCGCCGCAGGAGGAGAAACGCGTTGGAGAAGTTCACCCCGTCAATGGACTGGGGCCACGAGCTCGTCCCGTCCTTGATCTGGATTTCCAAAGCGTGGGCTATCAGCGCCGTTCTGACCCTCGTCGTGCTGGTCCTGCTGGCCCGCTACACCGTCTGGGGCCGGCAGTACTGGCGGATCACCGGTGACTAC
This sequence comes from Mycobacterium sp., assembly GCA_023264735.1. Taxonomy (GTDB): domain Bacteria; phylum Actinomycetota; class Actinomycetes; order Mycobacteriales; family Mycobacteriaceae; genus Mycobacterium. The sequence continues at coordinate 61,492 of JAHFVD010000014.1, forward strand.
TTCAAGGGCCGGCAGAGCATCGGGGTGTGGATCTGGGTCGCCGTGCTGCTGCTGTCGACGATCATCTCGGTGCGCCTCGACGTGTTGCTCAGCTACTACAGCAACGACCTGTTCACCTCGCTGCAGGTGGCCTTCCAAGGCGCAGGCGGTGGCAACGAAGAAGTTCGCCAGTCCGGTATCCACGGCTTCTGGTCGGCGTTGATCCTGTTCGGCATCCTGGCGACCATCTACATCAGCAGGGTGATGCTGGACATTTATCTGATGCAGCGGTTCATCATCCGCTGGCGGGTGTGGCTCACCGACCGGCTCACCTGCGACTGGCTCGACGACCACGCGTACTACCGCACCCGCTTCACCGACAGCGATATCGACAACCCCGACCAGCGCATCCAGTACGACATCGACATCTTCACAGCCGGAGTGGGCTCCTCACCGAACACCCCGATGATCGGCAGCTCCAGCACGCTGTTGTTCGGGGCGGTCAACTCGCTGGTGACGGTGGTTTCGTTCACCGTGATCCTGTGGAACCTGTCCGGCCCGCTGACGTTCCTCGGTGTCACCCTGGGCCACGCGCTGTTCTGGGTGGTGCTGGTCTACGTGGTGTTCGCGACGATCATCGCGTTCTGGATCGGCCACCCGCTGATCAAGCTGAGTTTCCGCAATGAGCTCACCAACGCCGTGTTCCGCTACGCCCTGGTGCGGCTGCGCGACGCCGCCGAGGCCGTCGGCTTCTACCGCGGCGAGGATGTCGAGCGAAGCCTGCTGCGCACGAAGTTCGCCGCGATCATCGCCAACTACCGCCGGTATGTGAACCGCACGATCGCGCTGACCGGCTGGAACCTGTCGATGAGCCAGATCATCAATCCGCTTCCGCTGGTGATCCAGGCGCCCCGGCTGTTCTCCGGCGCGATCGACCTGGGTGACGTCACCCAGTCGTCGAGCGCCTTCGGGTCCATCCACGACTCGCTGTCGTTCTTCCGCAACGCCTATGACTCGTTTGCCTCCTACCGCGCGGCCATCATCCGTCTGCACGGGCTGGTGGAAACCAACGCCGAGGCCCGCGAGCTACCGAAGCTGAACACGCTGCCCAGCCACGACGGTTCGGTGGAGCTGCGGCGGGTGGAGGTTCGCAAGCCGGATGGCGGCCAGCTGGTCGACCCGATCGACCTGCGGTTGGAGCCGGGCGAGACGCTGGTGATCACCGGGCCATCGGGGGCGGGCAAGACCACCCTGCTGCGCAGCCTGGCCCAGCTGTGGCCCTACACCTCGGGCACGCTGTGCCGCCCCGACGATCACGACACGATGTTCCTGTCGCAGATGCCCTATGTGCCCTTGGGTGATCTGCGCACGGTGGTGTCCTACCCGGCGGCCTCCGGCGACATCGCCGACGACGAGTTACAGCATGTGCTGGGCAAGGTCGCGTTGTCGCACCTAGCCATCCGGCTCAACGAGGTCCAAGACTGGGCCAAGGTGCTCTCCCCGGGTGAGCAGCAGCGCATCGCGTTCGCCCGGGTGCTCTTGACCAAACCGAAGGCGGTATTCCTCGACGAGGCCACCTCGGCGCTGGACGAGGGTCTGGAGTTCGCCCTCTACGAGATGGTCCGCAGTGACCTGTCGAACACCATTCTGGTCAGCGTCAGCCACCGCCACACGGTCGAGCAGCACCACGTCAGGCACCTGGAACTGCTCGGTGAAGGTGAGTGGCGGCTGGGCCGCATCGACGGAACCGAGCCCGCGACGGTGTGATCGCCCAAGCGGGCTGCCTTCCGGCGGTTAGCCTTTCGCAGCCGTCGCGGCGTGCGTCCCGGCCCGCCTGCCGAAGAAGGAGCCCTCCCCCAGCTGGGTGCCGCTGGCGTACCCCTTGCCATCCTGGGCGATGTTGGACGCGCACGCCCCGGCCGCGTACAGGCCGTGGATCACGCTGCCGTCGGCCCGCAGCACCTCGCCGTTGACATCGGTGGCCAGACCGCCGACGGTGAATCCGGAGTACATCGCCTTGCCGAGCGTCAGGTCGAAGGCGGCCCACGGCCCCTTGTCTTGTGGCGCAAGGAATTCCGGCTGCTTGTGGAACTCGGGGTCCTCACCCTTGGCGGCGTGCTCGTTGTAGTTGTTCAGCGTCTCGACGAGGTTGCCGGTCGGGATGCCCAGCGCCGCCTCCATCTCTTCGACTGTCTCCCAGCCGTCGATGAAGGTGATGAGCGGGATCTCCGGGTTCTGCATGTGGGCCTCGTCGACGATCAGGTAGGCCGCACTGTCGGGCTGGTCCATCACGTAACCCGAAGTGCGCGAATGGTAGCCGTCCTCGGTGACGAACCGCTTGCCGAACTTGTTGACGATGATGCCGGTCAGCAGGATCGACGGCGGGTAGACGGGGGCGGTGATGAACACCTGGTCCATATGCTTGGTGGCCCCGCCCACCGACTCACCGAGCCGGATGCCCAGCCCGTCGTCATAGGTGTTGCCGAGCACGAACGGCTTCTCGGCCAGCTTGGGAGTGAACTTGGCGACCATATCGGGATTCATCACGAACCCGCCCGCGGCGATCACCACCGACTTGGCCCGGATCGACCCGGTCTCGTTGAAGCGCTTCCACGAGACCCCAATGACCGCATCGTCATTCACGATGAGGTTCGTCGCGCCGGTCTCGTAGCGGATCTGCACGCCCAGCTCGGCGGCCCGCTTCAGCAACAGGTCGATCACCATGGCCGCGCCCTGGGTGTCACCGGGAACCGGGACCTTGTGGCCACGCGGGGCCGGTACCGCCATGTTCTTGTACGGCCACACCTTCTCGTTGCCGGTGAACATCAGGCCCTCGGTATTCGGCTGAATCACAGCCTTTTCCGGGTAGTAGGTGCGCTCGAAGGCGACCCCGAGTTCCTCCAGCCAGTTGAAGTGCTCGACGCTGCCCTCGCAGTAGGCGCGGATCTTGTCGAACTCGGGCTCGCGGGACACCGCGACGAGGTACTTGTACATCTCCTCGACGCTGTCGCTGTGACCGGTCGCCTGCTGCACGGCGGTGCCACCACCGAGGTAGAAGTGTCCGCCCGCCATCGATGTGGTCCCGCCGGCGACCGCGGCCTTCTCGAGCACCAGAACCCTGGCGCCGGCCGCCGCGGCGCTGACCGCCGCGCAGCCGCCACCGATGCCGAACCCGATCACCAGGACATCGACGTCGTCGGACCACCCGGTTACCGCTGAGGCGTCGACGGTCGTGGGGATGTCCAGGCCACTCATTGCTGCTCCTGTTTCACATAGTCGTAGAACGTGCGGATCGTGTCGGGGACGTACGCGATCTCGAGGTAGGGCACCCCGGCCGCGGGCGCGGCCAGGTAGGCGAACTGCATGCCGCCCGGCATTTCGCCGCGCGCGAGTACCGGAGCCGTCGCTTCGGCGGCGGCCAGCGCGGCCTCGAAGGCTTCGGGGTCGGGGACCTCCACGCAGATGTGGTGCAGGCCGGGACCGCTTTCCTCGAGGAATTCGCTGTAGACGCTCTCGCCGCGGGTCGGCGCGATGAGCTCGAGCTGGGTGTCGCCGGCGTAGCTCAGCGAGATGTCGGCGTGGTAGTCGGCGGGCGCACCGCGATGCACGCAGGTCTCGGGCCCGAAATGGATATCGGGCATTCGTATCCATTTCCTGGCCCCGAGCAGCGTCGTCAAGGCCGCTTCGGTGGCGTCCAGATCGCGGGTCACCCAGGCGATCTGGACAGGTGTCTGGCTGGTCATCGGTTTGAGGATATCCCCGGCCCGTCGGCGTGGCTAGAACGTGTTCTAGTTCTGTGGTCCCGCGGTCAGGAGGTCAATGGCCAAGCGGATCTGTTCGTCGAACAACACGCCCGTATCGGTGAATGTGTCGGCGCCGTATTGGCCGAAGATCTCCAGGCTGATGGCGCCGATGATCAGCGCCCAGACCGCGGTGCAGCGGATCACCAGCGCGTCGTCTCCCGGAAAGCCGAACTCGTCACGCACCCGGGACAGATCACCCGACATCGGTTGTGCGACATGATGTTCGGTGAGCGCGATGTCTCCGGTGACAACGCCGGAGGCGACCGCGTCGAACAGCATTCCGATCACCCGGGTGCCGGGTCCGGTGGTCAGTTCGGCGGGGGCGCGATAGCCCGGCACCGGGGTGCCGTACAGCAGCGCCCAGTCGGCAGGCTGGTCGCTCGCCCACTGCCGCATGGCGTTGGCGATCGTTGCTACATCGGCTCGCCAGCCGCTGTCGATGCCTGCCCTGGCCTGCCCGACGGCGTCGGCCAGGTCGGAGTAGGCGTCGATCAGCAGCAGGGTCAGCAGGGCGTCGCGGCTGGCGACGTAGCGGTACACCGCCGAGGACACCATGCCCAGTTCGCGGGCGATCGCACGCACCGACAGCCCAGCCGCACCAACCGTCGCCAGCTGCTGTCGGCCCAGCTCGACGATCCGCCCTTCGATGCGCTGCCGCGCCTCTTCCCGCTTCCCCATCGGGCGAGTCTCGCACATCCGAGATCACTGCTCTTGATTTTCGCGGCACCGGCTGGCACTCTCAAAATAAGAGCAATGCTCTCGAATTGGAGGGATGATCCGATGGACCAGCACTATGACCGTCCGAACGCCGCCGCGCGCGCCGTCAATGCGGTGATTCGCCGGCTCGCCGAGGCGGGGGTCAGCATCGCCGGCACCCGCGCGTTGCGGGTGCGTGGCCGCAAATCCGGCACCCTGCACAGCGTTGTCGTCAATGTGTTGCGAGTCGACGGGGCCGACTATCTGGTGTCACCTCGGGGGAACACACAGTGGGCGCGCAACGCGCGGGCGGCCGGGGCCGTGGAACTCGGGCCGCGCTGGCGGCACACCCCGGTCGCGCTCACCGAAGTCGCCGACGACGACAAGCCGGACCTGCTCAAGCGCTACCTGGATCGCTGGTACTGGGAGGTCAAAGGCCACGTGGCCGGCCTCACGCCGGACTCGAGTGCCGATCAGCTGCGCGCGGCTGCCCCGGTGATCCCAGTGTTCGCGCTGGCGCGTTAGCTGGCGTTGACTTCCTGGGCCGCAGCCACGTTGACCACGCCGATGTCCGCGCTGGCCTGCTGGCTGGTGGCCACCCAGGACACCGCAGCCGGGAAGGTTCCCCAGGTGCTGTTGAACAGCCCGATGATGACGGCCTTGTTGTTGTCGATCGGCATGTACACCGGCCCGCCGGAATCACCCTTCTGGCTCACCACGCCGTTCTCCATGGTGAACCAGCCGTTGTTGACCCGCTCGATCGAACCGCAGCTTTCCCCGGTCACGACCCCGAAATGGCAGACCGGCTGGCCGGGCGCCATCGCCGGCGCGGCCTCGGCGACCAGCTGACGGCCCCCGGGCAAGATGTTGTTGATCGCGACGTCGGGGGCCAGGCTGATCGTCTCGTAGTCGGAGATCACCTGGTCGGTGCGTACGACGGCGCCGTCGGGGGTGTTGTCCTGCGAGGTCGAGACCGTGCCGATCACGTGGCCGTCGCGGTTGGTGACGGGCCCGTCGGCGCGGCAGTGGCCGGCCGAATAGGCGATCCGGGCGACCGGGTCGACGTAACCGAGCGTGCAGACGTTACTGGCCTGGCGGATTTCCATGCCTGGTGAGACGGCCACTCCGGGCGTAGCCTGGGCAACCGGCGCGACGATCGCGGACGCGGCCAGAGCCGCAGCGGCGGCGACGACACCTCTCAGAGAAAAACGCGACACGGTACACCCCGATCGGTCGGCAACACGTCAAGGACGCGCCGCAAAAGTATCTCGACTCTGTATCGGCGTCGATTTCAAATCGTTACCAACGAACAAACATGTACCCGGCGTGTCGCCGCCGCAATCCGTTCAGAAGGGGTTAGGAGTCGAACCCCAGGCCCAGGCGATCGAGGGTGCGCAGGAAGATGTTGCGCTTGCCGGCGTGGTGATCGGCCTGGTTGAGAGACCATCGGGTGGCCTGGATACCGATGCTGGCCGCCGGTTCTGGCGGGAACGGCAGCGGTTTGCGGTTGACCATTTCCAGCTCGGTGCGTTCGGTGGGATGCCCGTCGAGCAGGTCGAGACAGACGTCGGCGGCGAACCGGGCCGCACCGACGCCGAGGCCGGTGAAGCCATTCACATAGGCGATCCGCCCGCGCCCGGCCAGTCCCCAGTGCGCACAGAACCGGGTGTTGGTGTCGATCGCGCCGGCCCAGCGGTGGCTGAACCGGACGTCCTCGAGCTGGGGGAACGTGATGAAGAAGTGGGCGGCGAGCCGGCGGTAGGTCTCCGGCCGGTCCTCGTAGGACGGATTGACGCGACGGCCGAAGTAGTAGACGGCGTCGTATCCGCCCCAGACGATTCGGTTGTCGGCCGAGAGGCGGTAGTAGTGGAACTGGTTGGCGCTGTCGCCGATCCCCTGCCGGGATCGCCACCCGATGCGGTCCAGCTGCTCCGGCGTCAGTGGCTCGGTCGCCAGCACATAGTCGTACACCGGAATGGTGTGCAGCCGGTTGCGCTTGAGCAGACTGGGAAAAACGTTGGTGGCCAGCACAACCTGATCGGCCTGGATCACGCCCGCGCGGGTGGCCACCTGGACGTCGTTACGCTCCCGGGCCACCGACAGCGCCGAGGTGTGTTCGAAGATCTGCACGCCGGCCTGGGTGCAGGCGCGGGCGAGTTCGAAGACCAGCCGCGCGGGATGGACGATCGCGCACGTTTCCGCCGCGAACAGTCCGGCCTGATAGGTCGGTGAGTCGACCTCGGCACGCACGGCCGCCTGATCGAGGAATTGTCCGTCGCCGCCGTCGGCGCCCTCGCGCAACCATTCGACCTGATGCGGTTCGGTGGCCACGGTCAGCATCCCGGAGCGCTCCCAGTCGACCGCCATGGCGTACTTGGCGATATCGGCCTGCATGCCGTCGAGGTTGGCCAGGCCGAGCTTCTCCAGCTGGTCGAACTCGCCTGCCCAGCGGGATTTTCCGTTCTCCGCGCCGTGGGTGATGCTGGCCTCGACGAAGCCGCCGTTACGTCCCGACGCCGCCCAGCCGACCCGCTCGGCCTCGATCAGCACGACCCGCGCGCCGGGGTTGCGTTCGGTGGCGTGCAGCGCTGTCCACAGGCCGGCGTAGCCGCCGCCGACCACCAGCAGGTCGCAGCTCAGCCCGCCGGTCAACTTCGGATACTCCGGTCGGGGAATGTCCAGCCACATCGAGCCGAACGCTGCGGACCCCAGCGCCCGGGAGATCAGATCGGGGTCGACTCGGCGATCGAATACGGTCTGCACCATCGCATGGTGCCACGGTCCGGCGCGCTACTTGGCGAATCGCGCCAGCAGGGGCCCGACGGTGGCCAACACGAATACGTATGGCGTGGCGATGGATCCGATCGCGGCGACCGACGTGCCTGCCAGCCCGATGATCACCAGGGAGAACTCGCCGCGGGCGATCAGCGCGGTGCCGGCACGCAGCTGGCCGGGCCTGCCGACCCCGTCGCGGCGGGCGGCATACACCCCGGTCGCCACCTTGGTCACCGCCGTCACTGCGGCGAGCAGCGCCGCCACCGGCAGCATCGGCACCAGGTCTTTGGGGTCCACCGACAATCCGATCGCCAGGAAGAACACCGCGGCGAACAGATCACGCAGCGGCGTCAGCACGGCGCGGGCGCGTTCGGCGGTCTCCCCCGTCAGCGTCAGCCCGACCAGGAACGCCCCCACCGCCGCCGAGGCGTGCAGGTGTTCGGCCGCAGCCGCCACGAGCAGCGTCAGCCCGAGTATGCGCAACAGCAGCTGCTCGTCGTCCGGGTGGGCGATCAGCCGCCCGACGTGATGACCCCAGCGATACGACGCCGCGAACACCGCCACCAGCGCAATCATCGCGGCGCCCATCCACAGCAGCGCCTCCCACCAGGTGCCGCCCGCCGCCAGCACCGCGAGCAGCGGCAGATAGGCGGCCATCGCGAAATCCTCGAGCACCAGAATCGACAGCACGGCCGGCGTTTCGCGGTTGCCCAACCGGCGCAGGTCGTTCAGGAGGCGGGCAATCACGCCCGACGAGGAGATGAACGTGATGCCGGCCATCGCCAGGATGCCGACGAAGTTCATGCCCAGCAGCCAGCCGGCGATCGCACCCGGGGTGGCGTTGAGGACGAGGTCGACGCCCGCCGACGGCAGGTGCCGCCGCATGCTGGCCGCGAACTCACCGATGGAGAACTCCAGGCCCAGGGTCAGCAGCAGCAGTACGACGCCGATCGTGGCGCCGGTGGACACGAACTCCCCCGCCGCCGGGATCGGCGCGATACCGCCGTTGCCGAGAGAAAGGCCGGCGAGCAGGTACAGCGGGATGGGCGACAGCGCGAAGCGGCGTGCCAGTGTTCCCAGGATTGTCAGGACCGTGAAGATGACGCCGAGTTCGAGGAGGAGCGCCGCCGACACAGCCACCGGCGTCAGCCTTGGTCGACGATGCGCCGGACGCCTGCGATGCCGTTTTCGGTGCCGATGACCACCAGGACGTCGTGGGCGTGCAGCACCTCGGCAGGACCCGGCGAGGCCAGCACTTCCTCATCGCGCACGATCGCCACGATCGACGCACCGGTGCGGGTTCGGGCCTTGGTGTCGCCGAGCGGCCGGTCGACGAACGGCGAGGTCGGCACGATCTCCACCTGACCGGCGTCCAGGCCGGGGACCTCTTTGGTGAGGTCGGCGAAACGTTCCACCAACCGCGGGGCACCCAGAATCTGGGCCAGCGCCTCGGCTTCCTCCTCGGTCAGCCGGAATACCGGGCGGGCCTGATCGGGGTCGGCGGCTCCGTAGAGGACGACTTCGAAATCACCACTGCGACGGGCGATCACGCCGATGCGGTTGCCGTCGGCGTTGTCGAATTCGTAGCGCAGCCCGACGCCGGGCAGCAGGACTTCTTTGACCTCCATGGGCTCCATCCTCGATGACGGCACCGCTGTTGACTATGCGTTAGCAACCGTAGTGGATTGCGGCGCGACAGTGGGTGCCCAGCCGGGCGGGCCGAAGACATAACCGAGACGATCGCGCCAGCGGGTGGCCGCACGGACGTCGTGGGCGATCGCCACATATTCGCGGGTCTGCAGCTTCCAGATGTTGAACGTATTGACCGGCTTGGTCAGGCCGTAGTGCGGGCGGAACAGTTCAGCCTGAAAGGTGCCGAACAGGCGATCCCACAGGATGAAGATGCCCCCGTAGTTCTTGTCCAGATATTCGGGGTCCATGCCGTGGTGCACGCGGTGGTGCGACGGTGTGTTGAAGACGAATTCGTATGCCCGCGGCAGTTTGTCGATGTGCTCGGTGTGCACCCAGAACTGGTAGATCAGGTTGATCGAGAAGCCGGTGAACACCATCCACGGCGGAACACCCAAGAGCGGCAACGGAATCCAGATGATGATCTCGCCGCTGTTGTTCCATTTCTGGCGTAGTGCGGTGGCGAAGTTGAAATAGCGGCTGGAGTGGTGCGCCTGATGGGTGGCCCAGATCAGTCGCACCCGGTGGGCGATGCGGTGGTAGGCGTAGAACAGGATGTCCACCCCGACGATCGCGATCACCCACGTGTACCACTGCGTGGGCGACAGATGCCACGGTGCGACGTAGGTGTACAACGCGGCGTACCCGAGCAGGGCCAGGAACTTCCAGGCGCCCATCGTCGCGATCGACACCAGCCCCATCGAGATCGAGTTCCAGGCGTCGCGGGTCAGATAGGCGCCCGAGCCGGGACGGTCGGACTCGTCGGTGCGGCGTTCGAGCTTGCGGGCAGCGGTCCACTCGACGATCAGCAGCAGCAGGAAGAACGGGATCGCGAACAGCACCGGGTCCCGCATCTGCGGGGGCAGAACGGACAACCATTCGCCGATTCGTTCCATGCCAGACACCTCCCAGCCGGGAGTCTAACGCGATCCCGCGACGTTGTTAGACACCGCGTCAAGAAGCCGGATCAGCGGAAGCTGAGCACCTCATCGCCCCAGGTCAGCCGGATCTGGCGGTCCAGATCGTTGACGGCGCGGTCGTCCCGGTCGATGACCAGGGTGGCCCTGTCGTCGCTGCGGTAGGGCGCCCACTGCGGCTGGCCCACCGGCACATTGGGGTCACCGGTCGCCGCGAACGTGGTCCAGCGGGTTCGCATGCGCTCGGACAACGCCTCGCCGGTCTTCAACCCGCCGAGTTTGAAGGTCACGTCACGGGAGCCGGAAACCAGGTTGCCCCACACGTAGATCAGCTCGGTGGCGTGCGCGGCGCCGAGTCGGATCGCCTTGAAAACCGGTGTCGCCCAGTCGAATCGGTACAGATAGACCGGGGCCGTCGCGCCGTGCCCTTCGGCGAACCACACCGTCGGCATCCGGAAGCCCATGTCGCTGGCCACTCCCAGGCTGCGGGCGCGGGCCCGCCGGGCCGGGTAGGCCGTGCCGATCTGCTCGGCGGTGGGCAGCTGTAGGCCCGGCTGGTCATCGGCGATCCCGGCGAACATCGTCCGAACTGCCTTGGGCGCGATCGGCATCAGCGGTGAGCGCATGAACCGGAACAGGGCGGCTTCGTCCTTGTTGGTGCCGATCAACAGCGGCACCGGGTGTGTCTTCCCGGCCCGGGCGAGCGTCACCGGATAGTCCGGGACGAGGTCCCCGTCGACGGTCGGTGCGAACGCCAGCCGTCCCGGCATGGCGGTCGGGACGTGCTCGAACACCTCCTGGGAGGCGTCGACGAGCGCCTGCACGGGCGCCCGATGCGCTTCGGCGGCGGTCATTCCGAGCTGGTCGAGCAGCAGCTGGGCCGCCTCGCCGGCGCGGCTGTGGCCGTAAATCGATGTCGCGGGCGAACTCTGGGCGATGGCTCGGGAGAACAGCCCGGCGGCCTGCGGCACGGCGAGCAGCGTCGTCACGATCCCGGCCCCGGCGGACTCGCCGAACAGCGTCACCCGATCCGGATCGCCACCGAAGCCGGCGATGTTGTCCTGCACCCAGCGCAGCGCGGCCAGCACGTCGCGCAGGGCGATATTGCTGTCGAACCCGGCCGACGAGAGGTCGACGAAGCCCAGTGCGCCGAGGCGGTAGTTGATGGTCACGACGACGACGTCGGAACCGCCGGCCAGCACCGTCCCGTCATAGAGCGGCTGGCTGCCGGAGCCGAAGATGTAGGCGCCGCCGTGCACCCACACCATCACCGGCTTGGGGTCGCTCGCATCAGCGCGTGACGGCGCCCACACGTTGAGGAACAGGCAGTCCTCGTCGGCGCGGGTGCCCAGGCCCATCGGGATGGGGCTGCGTGGCTGGGGGCTCACCGGCCCGAATGCGAGCGCGTCCATGACCTCGGTCGACGGCTCTGGCGCCACCGGTGCTCGCCAGCGCAGGTCCCCGACGGGGGCGGCCGCGTAGCGGATGCCCTTCCACGTCGAGACCCGGCCGTCGTCGGCGCCGCGGACGGGGCCGTAGCTGGTCGCGACGACCGGCCGGTCAACGACCTGCCGAATGTTCGCTTCCGTTGTCATCTCATCCACGTTACCGACGGGTAATGGTCACTGCGCCGTCACCCTGCTCACCGGAGGCGTCCGGTATGGCCGCGGCCACAGTTCCGCACCCGGCTATCCTGACCAGGCTGAGAGCCGATGGAGGTGCCGGGAGTGCGGAAATGGGCGCTGCTCCTGGCCGCCATCTGCGTCGAGGTCACCGGCACGTTGTCGCTGCGGGCTTCCCAGGATCACCGAGGCTGGCTGGTCGTCGTGGTGGTCGGCTACCTCGCCTCGTTCTACTTCCTCGCGCTGGTGCTGCGGGCCGGTATGCCGGTCGGGGTGGCCTATGGCGTCTGGGGTGCGGTGGGAACCGCGGCGACGGCGGCGCTGGCCGCGGTGATCTTCGGTGACCCGTTCACGATGCCGATCATCGCCGGCATCGGACTGATCATCGCCGGGGTGCTCCTGGTCGAGCTCGGCTCGCGACACCAGGAGACTCCGCCGTGATGTGGCTGACGCTGACGGGCGCCATCCTCGTCGAGGTGTGCGCGACGCTGTCGTTGCGGGCCTCCGACGGTTTCCGCAAGAAGATCTGGATCGCGCCGATGGCGATCGGCTATCTGGTGTCGTTCACGCTGCTGTCGGTCACGCTGTCGCTGGGCATGCCGGTCGGCATCGCCTACGGCGTGTGGTCGGCGGCCGGTGTGGCGTTGATCGCGGTGATCGCGCGGGCGCTGTTCTCCGAGCCGCTGACCCCGCTGATGGTGGCCGGTATCGGGCTGATCATCGCCGGTGTGCTCACGATCGAGCTGACGGGTTCCGTGGGCTGAGTGCGGAAGCCAGCGCCACCGCGGCCAGCCCGGCCACGACGACGCTGAGCAGTCCCACCCGCAGTGACACCGCGTCGGCGATCGCACCGACGACGATCGGTGAGCCCAGGAAGCCAACTCGCATCAGCCAGGTCAGCACTGTCAGCCCGGTGCCGGGGCTCAGACCCGGCAGCTCGTCGGCGGCGTGCATCGCGCCCGGCACGAGGGTCGCCGAGCCGAATCCGGCAGCGGCGAACCCGGCGATCGTGCCGGGAATGCTCGGAAAGGCCAGGGCGGCCGCCATGCCCACCGCGATGATCACCCCGCCGGCCCGGGCCACCGCTGCCTGCCCCCACCGGTCGACCATCCGGTCGCCGAGCGCCCGGCCGATGAACTGGAAGCCGACCACGGCGACGAAACCGAACGCGGCGATCGCGGCAGGCGCTGACAGCGAGTCGCGCAGATACAGCGTGGACCACGAGCTACCCCCGTCCTCGACGACGGCGCCGGCTATCGCGATGGAAACCAGCGCGGCGAGCAGGAGGTAGACGGTGCGGCCGGCACGGGCGGGCGACGCCCCGTGGTGCGGACGATGCTCGGCGTGGTCCGCGCCCGGCAGCAGGAAGCGGTACCCGATCAAGCAGACCGCACTGAACAGCAGGCCGGATGCGCCCAGCTGCACCGCCCGGGGAATGCCGAGATAGATTGCGCCCGCGCCGATCAGGCCGCCCAGCACCGCGCCCGACGACCAGACCGCGTGCAGCGAGTTGATGATGGAGCGCCCATAGACACGCTGAAGCCGCAGCCCGTGCACGTTCTGGGCGACGTCGGTCACCGAATCGGCGGCCCCGGCGCAGAACAGCGCCGCTGCCAGCGTCACACCGCTGGGCGCCAGCCCGGCGACGAAGGCGAACACTGCGATCAGCACGCTGCAGCCGACCGCGACCACCGCGGAGCGGTACCGACTGATCAGCGCGGGTGCCGCGGGACCGGTCAGCAGCGCGCCCGCGGAGAACGCGGCCACCGCCAGCCCGAAGGCCGTATTGGACAACCCGAGGTCCGCCTTGATCTCGGGATAGCGCGGCAGCAGGTTGGCGAACAGCGCGCCGTTGGTACCGAACAGCGCTGCCGTCGCGACCCGGGCTCGGCGGTTGCGCACGTCGAGGTCGGGGGTGCCCACGTGAGGCGAGGTTACGGGTAACCAAGCAAGATGGCAGCCATGACTGACTCGTCGCTGTCCGAACTAGCCCACCGGTTCGGCGTGGCATGCGAATATCACGACTGGACGGGACGGCTCGAGACGGTCGATGAGGCCACGCTGGTGGCTGTCCTGGCCGCGCTCGGTATCGAGGCCGGCACGGAAGAGGGCCGCGCAGCGGCACTTTCGGCCGAGGGTACCCGGTACTGGTCGCGGTCACTGCCGCCGACGATCATTGGCCGTGCCGCCACCGAGACGTCGTTCTGGGTTCATGTCACCCACGGCGACCCGGCGCACGTCTGGGTTCGGCTCGAGGACGGCACCGTGCGCACCGGGGTGCGACAGGCCGACAATTGGACACCGCCCTTCGATCTGAACGGCAAGCTGATAGGTGAGGCGACCTTCGTGCTGCCTGCGGATCTGCCGCTGGGCTATCACGAGGTCCACCTGCGCTCCGGTGGCCAGGATTTCAGCACACCGCTGATCATCACGCCGGCCTGGCTGGGGCTTCCGGCACGACTCGGTGCGCGGCGCGTCTGGGGCCTGGCGACCCAGCTCTACAGCGTGCGGTCGAAGAACTCCTGGGGCGTCGGGGATCTCGGTGATCTCGCCGATCTGGCGGTGTGGGCCGGCGCGCGTCATGGCGCCGGCTACGTCCTGGTCAACCCGTTGCACGCGGCCGCGCCCACCCAACCGATGGAGCCCTCCCCCTACCTGCCGACGTCGCGGCGGTTCACCAATCCGCTCTATCTGCGGGTCGAGAACGTCCCCGAATTCGCGTTTCTGCCCAAACGCGGCCGGGTGTGGAAACTGCGTGCCGCGATCCAGGGCCGGGCGCGCAAGGTCGACACCATCGACCGCGACGCCTCGTGGGCGGCCAAACGCGTTGCGCTGAAGGCGATTTACCGAGTACCCCGGTCGGCGGGCCGCCAGCTGGCGTTCGACGCGTTCAAGGAGCGGGAAGGGCGCGCCCTCGACGATTTCGCGACCTGGTCGGCGCTGGCCGACAAGCACGGCGGCAACTGGCATGAGTGGCCGAAATCGCTGCGGCACCCGGGCAACGCGGAGGTGCTCGAGTTCGCCGAACGGCACAGCGCGGCCGTCGATTTCCACCGGTGGCTGCAGTGGCAGCTCGACGATCAGCTCGCCGCGACCCAGTCCCAGGCGGTCCGGACCGGCATGGAGCTGGGCATCATGGCTGACCTGGCCGTCGGTGTGCATCCCGACGGAGCCGATGCCTGGGCGTTGCAGGAGGTGCTGGCCCTCGGGGTGGCCGCGGGGGCACCGCCCGACGAGTTCAACCAGCTCGGGCAGAACTGGTCGCAACCGCCGTGGCGCCCCGATCAGCTCGAAGAGCTTGGCTACCAACCATTCCGGGCGTTGATCCAGACGATCCTGCGGCACGCCGGTGGCGTGCGCATCGACCACATCATCGGGTTGTTCCGGCTGTGGTGGATTCCCGCGGGGGCGCCGCCGACCAAGGGCACCTACGTGCGCTACAACCACGACGCGATGATCGGGATCGTCGCGCTGGAGGCGTACCGGGCCGGTGCGGTCGTCGTCGGTGAAGATCTGGGCACCGTGGAGCCGTGGGTGCGCGACTATCTGCGTGCCCGCGGGATTTTGGGGACGTCGATCCTCTGGTTTGAGCGGAACAACGATGGTGACCGCAGTCCGCTGCACGCGGAGCGGTGGCGCGAACTGTGCCTGTCGTCGGTGACCACCCACGACCTACCGCCGACGCCGGGCTATCTGGCAGGCGAGCATGTGCGACTGCGTGACAAGCTCGGCTTGCTCACCCGGCCCGCAGAAGAGGAGCTCGCCGACGACCGGGCCGAGCAGGCTGCGTGGATGGCCGAATTGCGCCGGGTTGGTCTGCTCGGTGCCGATCCCGACGAGGAGCAGGTGATCCTGGGCCTCTACCGGTACCTGGCGCGAACCCCGTCGCGACTGTTGGCGCTGGCATTGCCCGACGCGGTGGGCGACCGCCGAACCCAGAATCAGCCGGGCACCACCAACGAGTATCCGAACTGGCGGGTGCCGCTCACCGGACCAGACGGTGCACCGATGCTGCTGGAGGATGTGCTGACCGACCCACGGGCACAGGCACTGGCCGCAGCGCTGCACGCGGCGACCGTGCCCCGCCCGGAGTAGCGATGCCGAAATTCAGTGCGGGCGTGCTGTTGTACCGGATCATCGATGGGATCGCGGAGGTGCTGATCGGTCACCCGGGCGGACCGTTCTGGGCCCGCAAGGACGATGGCGCATGGTCGATTCCGAAGGGCGAGTACGAGGTGGGTGAGGACCCGTGGGCGGCCGCCCAACGCGAGTTCGCCGAAGAACTGGGTTGCGCTGTCCCCGAGGGACCGCGGATCGCCTTCGATGCGGTCAAGCAGCCGAGCGGCAAGGTGCTGACGGTGTTCGCGGTCGACGCCGACCTGGACATCACCGATGCGCAGAGCAATACCTTCACGCTGGAATGGCCGAAGGGATCGGGACGCCTGCAGGAGTTTCCCGAACTGGACCGGGTGGGGTGGTTCCCGGTGGCGCAGGCGCGGCGGAAACTACTCAAGGGACATGTGGTGTTCCTGGATCTGTTGATGGCTCATCAGACGGGACTCGCTGAAGGCGACGCGGGACCGGAGGGTTAGCCTCACGACGTGAAGGTCGCCGTCGTCGCACCCATCGGGGCCGGGGTCACCGCGGACCCGGTGTGGATGAGTGAGTTTGCCCGCCATCTCGAGGCATGTGGCTTCGAATCGATCATCATGGCCGAGCACACGGTGTTGGTGACCCGCTACACCAGCGTGTATCCCTACGACCCGTCCGGGCGGGTCGAGGTGGCCCCGGAGTGTCCGGTGCCCGATCCGCTGGAGCTGTTGGGGTTCCTGGCCGGCCAGACGACGACGTTGGGGCTGGCCACCGGGGTGCTGGTGCTACCCAACCACCATCCGGTGATGCTCGCCAAGCGGGCCGCGACCATCGACGTGCTCTCCGGCGGGCGGCTGCGGCTCTGTGTCGGAGTGGGGTGGCTGCGCGAGGAGATCGAAGCCTGCGGAGCGGAATTCGACAGCCGGGGCCGGCGCGCCGACGAGCAGATTCACATACTGCGGTCGCTGTGGGCCGACAATCCCGACGGGGTCTGCCACCACGGCGAGTTCTACGACTTCGACAACGCGATGGCGTATCCGAAACCCGTTGCCGCCCAGGGTGTTCCAATTCACATCGGTGGACACAGCCGTTTCGCGGCGCGCCGGGCGGGACGCCTCGGTGACGGATTCCAACCACTCGGGGTGGGTGGCGGGGAGCTGGCGACCCTGGTCGAGGTGATGCGGGTGGCGGCCGAGGACGCCGGACGTGACCCGGATTCCCTGGAGCTGTCACTGGGCCATCTGGTCACGAAGGTCGACGCCGATCGCGCCGGGCGGCTGGCCGAGGTCGGTGCTCACCGGCTCGTGCTCGGCATGCCGTCGGTCACCGATCTCAACGAGGCCAAAGACATGCTTTCGGCGTGCGCGCAGCGACTCGGGTTGCAGCCGTGAGCCTTTCGGCGCCGGATCGGTTGGCGCTCTCGGATCTGGTGCATCGCTATGCCGCTGCCGTCGACGATCAAGACGTCCAGACGGTGCTCGGATTGTTCGTCGCCGACGGCGAATTGGTGCTGCCCGAACCACCGGATGTCCTCACCCCGGTGGGCCGCCACCAGGGGCCCGATGCCGTCGCCGCTGCACTGGCCGCCGCGATCAATGTCGGGCGCACGCATCACGCCATCGATTCGGAGGTCTACACCTCGGACTCGAATCCTGATCGGGCGCAGGGGCGTATCGCGGCGACCGCACACCACTGGAGCCGGCGCGACGAGGGCATCGTCGACCTGGTCTGGTACCTGCGCTACGACGACGAGTACGTGCGGTGTGAGTCGGGGTGGCTGCTGGTGCGCCGCGCGCTGACGATCGACGCGATCGAGACGCGTCCCGCCCGCCGGTTGCGCTAGGGCGAGTCCCGCCGAACGTGGGTCTTATGCACCAATTTTCGGGGATTTCTGTACATAGGGCCCACGCTCGCGACGTAGAACCCACGTAGCCACCGATTCTGCAGAGGGCCACCAATGGTCGACCGAATGAAGCCGCCGAACATGGGTCTTATGCACCAATTTGCGAGATTTCGACGATAAGGCCCACAGTCGGCGCCCTATCGCACGCCCGCAGCCGCCTCAGCCAGCGCGTCGGTTGCCGCCTTGCGGCGTATCTCGATGACGTCGCCGATCTGACGCGCCAGCCGGGCATTGTTCTGCACGACCGCATCCATGGCGTCGCGCGGCACCGACACGATTGTGGTATCGGTGAGCGCCAAGACGCCGGTGATCATCCGCTGGCGGGTCAGTGAGGTTCCGCCGATGTACTCCCCCGCCGTGAGGCTGCCAAGCGCAAGCTCGCGGCCGTCTTCGGCGTACACCATCAACCCCACCGATCCTTCGGTGATGAATCCGACCGCATCCGGAACGCTGTTGACCGGTTGGATGATCTCACCCTCGGCGTATAGCAGCTGGCGGCTCTGTGCCGACAACGCGGCGACCGCCTCGTCGCCCAGCCCCAGTCCGGCCGCGATCCGCCGCAGCTGCGTCTCCACGTAGGTGGCCGCCGCCTCGGGATCCGGACTCGCCTCGTCGAGGTGCAGCCCGGCCCGTTGCGCGGCGTACCAGGCGCGGTGCAACAGCAGTGCTTTGGTCCCGCCCTCGTCGGCGGGCGAGGCGATCGGCACCGACACCTTGTATTTGGCTTCGCCCAGCGCCGCCACCTTGGCAGGCAAATTGGCCACCCGCGCCGGCAACCCGGTGGCCACCGACATGAGCGCCTTGGCCACCGCACCCGGTGGATCGTCGGGGCCGAACGCCAACGTGACCGCCGCTTGGTACGACGCACCCTGCACCCGGCTGAGGTTGGTGAATGATCCGGTGGCCAGCATCGCGTTCGGCACGATCTGGATACCGTTGCCGGTGTCGATGTGGGCGGCGCGCCAGTTCACTTCGACGACACGGCCTTTGGCAGCCGACGTGGAAAGCCAATCCCCTATGCGGAACGGCTGCTCGAACAGCAGCAACAATCCCGCGATGACGGGGCCCACCGCGGTCTGCACTGCCAGGCCGATCACGATCGATGTCACGCCGACGGCGGCGATCAGTCCGCCGATATTGGCGCCCCAGACCCACGACAGCAGCATGCCGACGCCCAGGATGATCAGCACCAGCCGGCCCAGGTCGATGAAGATCCCCGGCAGACGCTCCCGCCAGCTCCCGGCCCGCGCCGCGCCGAAGAGCGCGGCGTTGGCCCCCGACAACAGCAGCAGCATGATCAGGAAGCCGAAGACCGTCGCCGCGATCTTCGACCACGTGGCATCAATGTCGGCCTGCTCCAGCTGTGCGATCAGCAGATAGACCGCACACGCGGGGAGCACCCAGTTACGCAGCAGCCCAATCGGTTTGGCGTAGGAACTGTCCCGGCGGGCCAGGAACCCCTGCAGTTCGTTGAGCAGCAGCAGGGCCAGCGGCAGGCCGACGATGACAACGAGCGCCGGCCAGAACCAGGGTTGCGAGGTGAAGGCGCTCATACCGGGTGCCGCGTCCCGACGTCCAGGCGCCAGACCGGTTCGTTGCCCTCGGCCCCGCTGAGGGTGCCGGCATCGGTGAACGAATAGATGCCGACCACCGCGTCGTGTACCCGGTCGCTGACGAAGACGCCCGCCGTCTTCGTCGCGGCGTGGACCCGATTGGCCAGGTCCACGGCCTCGCCCCACAGCGCGTAGATCTTGGAGCGCTGCCCGACCAGACCGCTCGTGACGGGACCGCTGTCGATCCCGGCCCGGATCGCCAGCCGGGCGTCGTGCTGGTCGTTGAACCGGCTGACG
Organism: Mycobacterium sp.; assembly: GCA_023264735.1. Classification (GTDB taxonomy): domain Bacteria; phylum Actinomycetota; class Actinomycetes; order Mycobacteriales; family Mycobacteriaceae; genus Mycobacterium. The sequence continues at coordinate 80,818 of JAHFVD010000014.1, forward strand.
ATCTCGGTGAGCTCTTGGGCGAAGGCAATCGTCCGGCTGGCGTGGTCAACTCGCGGCACCACCAGGCCGCACGTGGCCAGCAGCCCGTTGTCCTGCATGCTGCGGACCTGCTCGACGCCGTGGCGTTCGGCGGCCCCGTCGAAGGATTCCACCAGCGAATTCAGCATCGCGACGGATTCCCCGGACGGCATCGATCGGGAGAACTCGTCGAACCCGAGCAACTGGATGTAGATCACCGAGACGTCGCGGTAGTGCGTGCTGATGTTCTCCTCGCCGTCGCGGTAGCGCCGGGCCACCGATTCGGGCATCAAACTGGCCAAGAGCTCGTCGTTTTCGCGGCGCTGCTCGTCGATCAGCAGTTGTTTGGTTTGCAGGCTGGCGCTCATATCGTTGAAAGCCGAAGCCAGCTCACCGATTTCATCGCGGGCTGTGACGGGAACGCTGACCCCGAGTTCACCGCCCGCGACCCGGCGCACCGCAGCACCCAGGCTCTTGATCGGCCGGGTGAGAATTCGGCTGAACAGCAACGCCAGCAGCGACACCACGAGCACGATCGCGGCTGTCGACAGGGCGATGTTGCGCGCGAACGTGTCAACCGGGGCCAGCGCCTCGGACTTGTCGATCTTGGCCACCAGCACCCAGTCCAGCCCAGGGATGTCCAGCGGCGCGTAGGCAACCAGTGCCTCGGGTCCGATGTAGTCGCGCGCGGTGGTCACCCCGGTCTCGCCGGTCAGTGCACGGTTGACCGCCAGCTTGTCCACCGGCTGCAACAGGATGCTGCCCTTGACGGTCACCTGTCGCTCGGCGACCTCATCGGGAGTGCCGTCCGCGACCACCTCTTCGGCGTAATGCTTGGGATCGGTGAGCAGTTCCCGGGATACCGATCGCATCAGCTTGTCCGGACCGGCCAGGTACGTCTCCCCCGACTGCCCGAGGCCGTCGTCGACCCAGTGCCCCTGCCCAGTCATCACATCGTTGACCGAGTCGAGGGACAGTTGCAGCGCCAGCACGCCAGCAATGCTGCCGTCCCGCCCGATCGGCGACAGCACCCACTGCGTCGGCCTGCCGAACGACGGGGCATACCGCTCGAAGTCACTGATGAAGGTCTGGTCCACCGAGGTCGCCTGCAGCGCCTCGCGGTAGGTACGCGCCAAAACCGTCGTGCTGTAGGGACCCCTGCTCACGTTCGTGCCGAGGTCGACACCCTTGTACGCGGTGTAGACGACATTGCCCTGGGTGTCGAGGATCATGGCATCCTCGAAGTTGAATCGCTGCGTCAGATCGGCAAAGAACGGCTGATAGCGGGCGTTGACCGCCGACCAGGCGCTGGGATCCCCCGCCGTGTTCACCTTGATCGCTGCATCGGAATCGCCCTGTGCCGGAACGGTGTACGCGTTCTGCAGATATGTTGCCGCATTGCTGGTCGGCTGGAACAGCGAGGCGTCGACGGGTTGGCCCGTGCGCTGTGCCAGCGCAGGGCCGAACACCGTCGAGTAGTACTTTGCCACGGACTGTTCGGCGCCCGGCGGCAGCGGCGTCGTCTGAAGATCGTTGAACGCCTTGCTGAATTCGTTGGCCGCCGCGATCGTTTGGGTGCCGTGGGTGACGATCGACGCCGCGTCGGCGACTTTCGTATAGAACTCCGTGATCTCGCGTGCCCGCGACTCCCGCAGCTGGGTCAGCCGCTGGAACTCGGCATTTCGCAGCGACGTGGTGCCGGAGACGTATCCGATCGCGCCGGCGATCACGACGGACACGATGCTGACCGCGAGCAACATGATCAGCAACTTCGACTGGAACCCCAGCGATCGCGGCCGACCGCCCCGCGACAGCGCACCCGAAAGTCGGACCACGTAGGACCCCCGCTCGTATATGCGGCATCGCCGCTGGTCGAGCGGATGTTAGCGCATCTAGGGGAACGGAGGAGTCAGTTCTGGGACTGCAGCGCCTGCTGGCCGAACGTGCCGACCTCCAGAGACCCCTCGGGCAGCACCAGTTCCCCGCTGTCGAGCCGGGACCTCAGGTAGGCGAAGGTCTGCGCGGTCTGGGCGAACAGATGCTCCCCGGCGACCAGCGCCGCCCGGGTGGGTCCGTCGGCGAATTGGGGTAGCGGCTGTACGACGGTGTGGTAGTCGACGTTGAAGAACAACGGGAACGAGTATCGCTCTTCTTTGACCTTGCGCACCCGGTGCGAGGTGGCGACGAACGCACCGTTTGTCCACAGCTCGAGCAGGTCACCGACGTTGACGACGAATGTGCCGGGTATCGGCGGGACGTCGATCCACTCGCCGTCGCCGTTGAGTATTTCCAGTCCCGGGGCGGTCGGCTTGAGCAGGGTGAAGCATTCGTAGTCGGTATGCGCGCCGATGCCCAGAGCGTCCTTGGCCTCCGGGTTGTACGGGTAGTAGATCAACCGCAGCTGGCTCGGAGTCTTGGTGGCATGTCGGGTGAAGGTGTCGGGGTCCTCCCCCAGTGCTACAGCGAAGGCCCACAACAGATCCTGGCCGACACCCAGGACTTCCTGGTAGTACTGGGTGACCGACTCGGCGAAACCGGGAAGGTCGGGCCACACGTTGGGCCCCAGCATCGGGTTGCCGGCCAGATGATCGGGGTCGTCGGCGGGCAGGTCCAGCGCGGTGTCGAACGCCTCTTTGAGGTCGGCCGCCGGCTCGCCGTAGAGCCCTTCTTCGCCCACCGGCACATAGCCGCGATGGCAGCTGGATAACCCGATGTAGGACTTCATCTTCTGGTCCATCGGGAGTGCGAAGAACTGTTTGGTCGCGGTCAGCAGCTTCTCGAACAGTTCGTCGCTGACGGTGGTTCCGGAGATATAGAAGAATCCGACCTCGCGCGCGGCGGTGCCGAGTTCGGCTGCCACGCGCTCGCGCTCGGCGCGATCGGCCGACCGCAGGCCGCTGATATCGATCACAGGTACCGATTGAAATGCCCCCCTCACAGTGTCACGCTTCCTTCGCTTTCCTTGATCTCCCATGCGATGTCGTCGTCGACTCGTAGCTGTCCTGATGTCAACCGGGGGCTCACTACCGCCCCCACTCGTGATGAATCGGCGGAAACGGTGATCCGCCAAGCACTTCCGGTGACCTCGCCCAGACAGACGTCCGCCGCGTCGGCCCGCCGGTAGGCCCAGCCGAAACGCTCCCCCACCCGCACCAACACTGCCGCGCCGTCCGGCGCCGAAACAAGCAGCCCCCAGCACGGTTCCACCGGCCCTGGCTCACGCCGCCAATGCTCGGTGTAGTCGGCGTGCACCCCGACCTCCACAAGAACGCCGTCGGCCCAGCTCATCCGCCCAGCGTCCGGCAGACCGGGCGGCTGCAGATCGACCAGCCTGGTCCACTCGAAGACGTCGAGTCGTTGATCGAGCTGGCCCGCAAAACCCTCACCAGGTCCACGCACATCGACAAACAGTGAAAGCCCCTGTAGCCAGACGACATTCGTTCCGGTATTCCGGGAGCCATCGGCCTCGATCAGCAGCGTGCGACGCCACAGCCCGGTGCACTCGGCGATCACGGGTGTCACAGTGCGGCCTCCCAGTGCTCGCGAAGCGCAGCCAGCCCGACCTCGGTCGGCCGGCCCAATGCCCGCACCCGGGCGATGCCGCCGTCGGGGTAGGCCTGCACCCTGATCGCGGTGATCGCGGCGGCGTCCACCACAAAGACCTGCCGAGCGTCCGCGAGCAGCCGGACGCGGGGCAGCACGATCTCGTCGAATGACAGTGCCCACCACGGCCGCTCAGAGCTCGGCCGGTCTCGGGTACCTCGCACGCAGACTTCCCGCGAGGCGTTGAACACGAAGTAAGAGGTGTCGATTTCGACGCGATCGAGATCGGTCGCCGTCAGGAAGGAGATCGTCACGGCGTCGTGGGTGTCAGGCCCGATGTCTCGCCGACGCCGCGCCTCCCAGCCCGCCCCCATGTTGTGCGGCCGGTCGGCCGAGATCAGTGAGTTGGCGTCGGAATAGAAGGTGTCGCTGCAGTGTTCGAGTCGCCCGCCCTGCTCGGCTCCTGAGACCTCGACGGTGACTCCGGACCAGAGCGCCGGATCGGGGACGGGATCGCCGTGCGCGCGCAGCCTGGCCACTCCGCCATCGGAGGCGATCACCAATTTGAGATGGGTGTACCGGCGCGGGTCGGCGATCGCGATCGGGTTGTGCGCGTCGGCCTTCAGGGGTGTCGACGGCACCAGCAGCCGCCAATCGACCGCTGCATTGCACGGGTCATCCGCGGCCCCCAGCGTGGCGCCGTACAACGTGCAGCCGGTGGGATGGTTGCCGGTGAAGAAGCGGGTGTCGACGTCGATCATGCGCAGCCGGCCCGGGACGCCGAGCCGGATGATGGCCCAATCCCCCTGCGGCGCATGCCTGCGAGTCTCCCAGCCGTCGACGACCTCACCACGGAGGTCGAACGTGCCTGGCACGAAATTCGGTTCGGCCGGGTCGATCAGCCGTTCCTTGAATCCGAACGATTCGTCACTGGCGGCGACGACGCTGCCGCCAACGGCGCGGCAGGCCAGGTCCAGACCCGCGTCCCGTTCGATCGTCATAGGTCCAGCGCCTTCGATAGTGGCCAATGCGTGCGCGCGTTGGCCGGTCCTGGTGCGTACACCCCGGCCTTGCTGGTCGACAATCCCAACCCGACCAGCATCTGGGCCAGGCCGACCGCGGCGGCCACCCCGTCGACGGCGGGTACGCCTAGCGCATCGGTGATCGCCCCGGTCACCCCGGCCATGCCCGCGCAGCCCAGGCAGATCACATCGGCGCCGTCCTCGGTCACCGCACGTTCGGCTTCGGCGACGATGGCTTTGACCGCCCCCGCTGGATCCGCGTCGACCTCCGCGGTCCCCAACCCGCACGCCCGTACCGAAGCACAGTGCGCCGCAAGCCCGGCCAGCAACAACCGGTCCTCGATCGGGGCGATCGACCGGGCCAGTGTGGTCACCACGGAGAACCGCCTGCCGATCAGATGGGCGACGTGGGCGGCGGATTCGGCGATGTCGAGCACGGGGACCTGGAGCATCTCCTGCAGTGCGTCCTTACCGTGCTCGCCGAAGCCCGCCAGCACCACGGCGTCGGCGTCGAAGGTCCCGTTGGCCAACTGGCCCGCGACGACGTCCATCACCCCGACCGCGGACAGGTAGCTCTCTGCCGCGGAGTCGATGGCAACCGCCCCGAAACTCGGCTGCGTGGTGTGGATTTCGGTCCCGGGTGCGGCGGCTGCCCGGGCTGCCGCGTCGATTTCGGCGCTCATCGTCGCCGACGTGTTGGGGTTGAGCACCAGGATCTTCATGCCGGCTCCCGTACCCCTGCACAGAGCAGTTCGCCGTGGGTGTTCTCGTCCACCACCCGGCCACCGCGCCACATCTGGCGCACCGCACCGGTCAGTTCGGCGCCTTCGTATGGCGTGAGCGGATGCCGGTGATGCAGTTCAGCACCGCGCACCACCCATGTCGCGTCGGGGTCGAACACACAGAAGTCGGCGCGCCGACCGGCGGTGATCGCGCCACGGTCGGTCAGGCCGGCCAGCGCGGCGGGTGCCTGCGCCATCCACCGGCACGCGTCGGGCAGCCCGAACCCGGCGCGCACCGCCTGCGTCCACAGCGCGGGCAGCGCGATCTGCAACGAGCTGATGCCACCGAAGGCCCGGCCGAAATCGCCGCCGTGCAGATCCTTGTGCTCACCCGCGCACGGCGAGTGGTCGGAGACGACCATGTCCAGGGTGCCGTCGGCCAGAGCCGCCCACAGCAGGGCACGGTTGTCCGCACCGCGGATGGGCGGGCAGGCCGCGAAGACCGTACCGCCGTCCGGAATGCTCTCGGCGGTGAAAGTCAGGTAGTGCGGACAGGTTTCGGCGGTGACGGGCAGCCCGGCTCGTTTGGCCTCGGCGATCAGCGGCAGCACAGTCGCGCTGGAGACGTGCACGATGTGCGCCCGCGCACCCGTGTCGGCGACCGCGTCGAGCACGATCCGCACCGCATCCTGCTCGACAGCGTCGGGGCGGGACCGAAGGAAGCCGCCGTAGTCGCGGCCCGCTGCTGGTGGGCAGCCGGCCAGCACGCGGGCGCTCTCGGCGTGTACCAGGAGCACCGAATCCAGTTCGGCGACTCTCGCCATCGCCGTCCTGAACTCCGCGACGTCGAGCGGCGGGAAGTTCGGGTTGCCCGACTCGGAGAGAAAGCATTTGAACCCGAGCGCTCCGGCCGCGGTGAGCTCTGCGAAGGAGCCGAGGTTGTCGGGCACGATACCGCCCCAGAACCCGGTGTCGACGTGGCACACCCCGGCGGCCACCGAGCGTTTGGCGTCCAGTGCGGCCACCGTCGTCGTCACCGGGTCACTGTCCAGCGGCATGTCCACGACGGTGGTGATACCGCCGGCCAGCGCCGCCGCGGTTGCGGTGGCGAAGCCCTCCCAGTCCGTACCCGGATCGTTGATGTGCACGTGAGTGTCCACCAGACCGGGCAGCAGCACGGCACCGGATTCCAGGACCGTCTGCGCGGCGCAGCCCAGATCGGCACCGATATCGCCGATGACCCGAATCATCCCGTCCGCCAGGCCGATTGCGGCGGGTCGGACGATGCCGTCGATCACCGCGCGCGGAGCGCGAATGACGTGCTCGACGGCGAGCCCGCTCACCGCGGACGCACCGGACCGAACCGCTCATCGAGCCGCTGGGTCAGCTCCGGCCAGACGTGCGGGTCGTGGCCGGGAACCAGCTCGTATCCCTTGTCGGCGGCCAGCTTCTTCAGCCGCCGGATCGGCTCCACCGTCTCGGCCGGGTCGACGTCGATGAACCCGCCGATCGGCAGCTCGTGCTCGATGTTCTCGGTCAGATCCGCGGCGTCGAACGCGAACACGAAACCGCCACCGCCGACGCTCGAATCGAGTTCTACGACGAAGCTCTGATGCCCCGGCGTGTGCCCATAGGTCGGCACCGCGGTGATGCCCGGCGCGATCTCGGCTTCACCGTCGGCCAGCACCCAGTCGATGCGCGGATCGTCGAAGTCAACCCGGACGATCGCATTCCGTTCGGGTTCAGGATGATTCGACAACCCGTACTCCAGCTCGCGGCGCTGCGCATGCACCGGAACCTTGCCTGCGAACAGCTTGACGCCGCCGGCATGGTCGTGGTGCAGGTGCGACAGCGCCACCAGGTGGATGTCGTCGACGTCGATGCCGATGTCGTGCAACGACTCCTCGATCGGCTCGCCCGGTCCTGGGAGCACCGGGATGTACTCGACGGTCGGGAAGAACCGCCGGTACAACGCCGGATCACGGATCAGTGCGGTGTTGAAACCCGTGTCGAGCAACACCCACCCGCCGTCGGTCTGCAGCAGCACACCGGGTACCGGCTCGCGCATCCGCATCTCCGGCGGCGACCCGTACACCGACACCGATTTGGGCAGTTCCTCCCAGCCCAGGGTCAGCAGGACGATGCGGCGAACTTTCCCGTCTCCCAGGACCATTCCCGTTACCCGGCGGACAGTGCGGCGAGCCGCAGCGAGTTCGGGTTGGTCACCACGTGGGCCTGCTCGACGCCCTTCAGCCACGGCTGGGCGACCATGAAGTCGTCCACGTCGGCCACGTTGAGCCAGCATCCGGTGGCCAGTGCGGCCGCGCCCGCGTCAGAGAAGTCTTGATTCGAGCCCGATACCAGACCCTTGGCCAAGGCGTCGGTGATCGGCGGAGACGTGCACCCCAGGTAGTTCAGGCCGGCGCCGGGATCCCACGAGATGTGTCCCCAGGTGTAGGGCGAGGGCGCGTCCGGCCAGCCCAGGAGGGCCACCAGATCCGGTGCCGTCGATGCATCCGTGCCAACCCAGCCGAAGATCTCCGACGTCGGGTAACTCTGCACCTTGACGTTGAGTCCCGCCGCGGCCAGCTGGGTTTGGATCAGGTTGGTCACCAGCTGGTTGTCCGGGTTCGACGAGTCGTAGCCGACCGTCAGCGACTTCTGATCCGGGGGCAGCGAGGCGACGAGCTTGGTCAGCGCCGAAGTATCATGGGGCACCGACTGTTTGGCGAACTCGGTCGGCAACATGTTCGGCGGATAGACCTGCTCGGCGACCTTGCCGCGCCCGAAGTAAGTCTGCTTGACGATCGTGTCGAGGTCGATGGCTTGAATTACTGCGTTGCGGTTGGCGGTGTCGGTCAGCATCCCCTTCTTCGGGTTGACGTAGAGGATGTTCGACATCATCGTCGGTAGCGAGTAATGCGAGTACTTGCTGTCGTTGAGGTACTGCCCGACCGCCGACGACGGCAGATCGTGCAGGATCGCGGCGATCTGGCCGTTGTTGAACTGCAGCTGCTGGGCCGACACATCGGTGATGACCGGGATCTCGACCTTCTCGAAGTACGGCTTCGGCCCCCAGTAATCTCCGAACGCGTCCAGGGCGTAGCGCGAACCGACCTCCGCAGCGGTCAGCGTGTAAGGCCCGGTGCCCAGGTCGTGGGTCGTCAGATACTGCTGGGCGTTGTCGGTGCCCGCGTTCTTCTTCAAGCCCTCCGGGCTGAGCATGCGCGGACCATACGGGCAGGCAAGGTAATCCAGGAACGCCGAGTTCGGCGCCTTCAGCGAGATCGTGACCCCGTGATCGCCCTGTGTCGTCACCGAATCGATGTCGGACACCATGTATGCGGGGCCTTGATTGACCGCGGCCCGACGGTCGAACGATGCCTTCACCGCGTCCGCGGTGAACGGCGTACCGTCGTGAAACTTGACCCCCTCACGCAGCTTGAACGTGAACACCTTGTGGTCGGGTGATTCGGTCCATTCGGTGGCCAGCAACGGCTCCAGTTCCGGCTTGTTGGTGCCGGCCTTGTACTGCAGCAGGCCTTCGTAGGTGTTGGTGGTCAACAGCAAGCCCTGGCCGGCGTAGAAGATGTCGGGGTCCGGCGGCATGCCGGGGTCCTGCAGGAACGACAAGTGCAGAACCTTGTCGGTTGGCGCGGCATTCGGTGCTCCGCCAGACGAATTGGACCCGCCGCCGCAGGCGGAGACGGTGAGTAGCACTGCTGCGCCAGCAGCCAGCACCCTGAGCGGACGGATACCAAAGCGTTTCATCGTGCGGCTCCTTCGAGTACGGGCGTTGCGAGCCGCTCAAATGCGGCAATGATCTCGTCACCGGTGCGCATCGCGCCGGCCTGCAGGTACTCCATGGCGTCCAGCGCGGCGTCGTGCCGGTATTGGGACGAGCCGCCGACACAGTCGGTCACCACCCGGACGTAGAAGTCCCGCTGGTGCGCGTCAGCGAAGGTGTAGTGCACGCAGACGTCGGTCAGGCCGCCGATCAGGATCAGCGTGTCAGCCTTCAGCCCGGACAGCACGATCTCGAATTCCGTTCCGATGAAGCCGGAATAGCGCCGCTTGACGATGTGGAACTCGTGGTTGGGCCCGTTGAAATCGGGCAACAGCCTCGGGTGCAGCGGAGTGCCGCGCCTGCCCTCGACGCAGTGCTCTCCCTCGTTGCCGTCCAGTTCCCGACCGAAGTCGATGCCGCTGGGCCGGTGGACTTCCTGGAAGAACACGATGGGGATGCCCGAGGCGCGGGCGGCGGCGATCAGCCGCTCGGCGATCTCGATCCGCTCGTCGTAGCCGGGCATGTGTTCGATGCCCATCTCGTCGGCGGGCATGGCGCCGCTCTCTTGCATATCGACGACGACCAGAACGGGGTTGCCCACGATCAGTGGCTGTTTCGGCACCTAACTTATCCTCCTGTGACTGCGATGCGGGGGTCTGCGGCGGCCTGGAGAAGATCCACGACCGTATTGATGAAGACGTAGAGGGCGCCTAGCATCAGCGTCACGCCGGCGATCGCCGGGAAATCGGCCACCGGGATGCTCTGGGCGATGTACTGACCGATGCCCGGCCAGCCAAAGACCTGCTCGATCACCAGCACACCGGAGAACATCAGCCCGATCTGCAGACCGGTCATCGACAGCGACGACCCGATGCAGTTGCGCAGCACGTGCCCGGCCACAATCCTGCTCTCCGACAACCCTTTTGCCCGTGCGGTGCGCACGTAGTCGCTATCCATATCGGTGAGCAGACTCGAACGCAGCACCCGGCCGACGGCCACTGCCGGGCCGAGCGCGATCACCAGCGCAGGCAGGATCAGGTGATGCAGCGCGTCGGTGACGACGTCGAGGCGCCCGGCGATCAGCCCGTCGACGGTGAGCAGTCCGGTGGGTCCGGTCGGCGGGTTGCTGATTCCGGTGCGGCCGTTGGCGGGCACCCAGCCCAGCTTCTGGTAGAACACGATCAGCCCGAGGATGCCGAGTAGGAACATCGGCGCCGAGGCCCCGGTGAACAGGATCGCCCGCAGCACAGCCGATCCCCGCCACTTCAACGTGGTGCTGAAGGCCAGCAGCACAGCGAGCAGCAGCGCGATGACGATGCCGTAGAGCGCCAACTCCAGGGTCGCGGGGAAGAAACTTCCGAGATCGGATGCGACGGGGTGGCGGGTCCGGTAGGACATCCCGAGGTCGCCGTGCACCGCCGCGACGAGGTAGTGCCAGAACTGGGTGGCGAGCGGGTCGTTGAGTCCCAGCGCTTCCCGGCGGGCGGCGACCGCCGCAACCGAAGATTGGGCGCCCATCTGGGCCCTCACCGGATCGAGTGGCGAAATATGTTGCAGCACAAACATCACCGCGGTCAGCGCGACCAGGATCGCCACCATTGCCGCCAGGCGGGAGACTATGAATGTTCTCATCGCCGGCCTCCTAGCTGGTCTTCATCAGGTTGCGCAGGCTGTCGCCTGCGATGTTGCCGATCACGGCCAGGACCAGGACCCCGACGCCCGGCATGACCGGAACCCACCATTGCTGCAGGAAATAGCTGAGGTTGCGCGCGGCGTCGGCGCCGAGCTCCGGAGCCGGAGCGGATTGGCCGAGGCCCAGGAACGACAGCGCCGCCAGCGTGAGGATCAGTGTCCCGAGGTCCAGGCTGGCGGCCACCAGCGCGTTGGGCACCGCCCCAGGCAGTAGGTGGCGCAGTGCGACCCGGAAGGGGCCGACTCCGGCCAGCCGCGCGGCCTCGACGTGCGGACGCGCCGCCAGCCGCACGATCTCGCCGCGAACGAGTCTGGCGTAGAACGGCCACCAGACGATCGACACGGCGATCAAAGTGTGGACGAAACCGGGCCCCAGTGCGGCGACGACGGCGATCGCGAGGACCGGTGCGGGCAACGACAGGAACCCGTCGGTGATCCGCATCAGGATCGAGTCCAGCCAGCCGCCGACGGCGCCGGCGATCAGCCCGATCACACCGCCGATGAGCAGCCCGACCCCGACCACCACGAGGGCGGCGAACCAACTCGACCGGACACCGAAAAGCACCCGGCTCAAGATGTCTCGCCCGACGCTGTCGCTGCCGAGGAGGAAGCCCTCCTTGCCGGGTGCCTGCAACGGCATGCCGACCGGAACCAGCGGGTCGTGCGGGGCGAGCACCGGGACCGCGACGGCGATCAGGGTCACCAGCAGGATCAGTGACACGCCAAGCCAATTCACGATCGTGGCCCGGTCTGTCGGCAATGCCGCCATGCGCTTCTCGCGACTGCGTAACAGGGTGGCGGCGGGTAACGCGATGGCCATCAGCGCGCCTTCCGTTCGATACAGGCGACCTGGTGCGGGCTGCCAGGGATGCCTTCCAACCGCACGTCGAGTTCGATGTCACTGCACGTGTCGATCGCGATGGGGCACCTCGGGTGGAAGGCGCATCCCGTCGGCGGGGACAGCGGGCTTGCGGGCTCACCGGCAAGCACCCGGCAGTCACGGCCCAGATCGGGGATCGCGTCGACAAGGGCCTGGGTGTAGGGATGGGTCGGGCGGCCAATGACGTCCTCGGCGGGGCCGATCTCGACGATGCGGCCCAGGTACATCACCGCGATCCGGTCGGCGACCACCCGCGCCACCGACAGGTCGTGGGTCACGAAGACCACCGACATGTCGAGCCCACGCCGCAGTTCGCCGATCAGGTTGAGCACCGAAGCAGCCAGCGACACGTCCAGCGCACTGGTCGGCTCGTCGCACAGCAGCACCTGCGGCGGGATCACCGTGGCCCGGGCCAGCGACACGCGCTGCCGCTGGCCGCCGGACAACTGAGCGGCCCGGGACTTGACCACTTCCTGCGGCAGGCCGACCCGCTCGAGCACCTTGGCGATAGCCTCTTTCCGCTCGGCGCGGGACAGAGTCCGCAGCCGCTCACCGATCAACTCGCCCACCGACAGCCACGGGGTCAGGGAGGCGCCGGCATCCTGAAACACCATCTGTGGGCGCTGCTTTCCGGCCAGCTCGACTTCGCCGGTGGTGGGCGTGTCCAGCCCGGCGATGATTCGCAGCAGCGTCGACTTGCCCGATCCGCTCTCCCCCACCAGGGCCACCGATTCGCCGTGGGCAACGGTCAACGACACCCCGCGCAGGGCCTGCAGTTTGCTCTGCCTGGGACCCGAGCGGTCGAGCCAATTGCGGCGTACCGAGAACGCCTTTGTGACGAGGCGGGCGTCGACCGCGGGCGGCTGCTCCTCGTCGACCTCGGCGTCCTCGGCGAACGCTTCGGTTTCGGCGGCCACCTCAGCGGCCAGTTCGGCGCGCATTTGGTCGGGCGCGACGATGCAGGCGCTCACCCGGTTCGGCGCGACGACGGCCGGATCCGGTGGTGTGACAGAACATTCCGTGCGGGCCAGCGCACACCTCGGCACGAACGCGCAGCCGGGCAGCGGGGTCGTCGGGCTGGGCACCTGGCCGGCCATAGCGGCCAGCGGACGGTCACGCTCGGTCTCCAGGGTCAGGCGCGACTGCAGCAGACCGTGGGTGTAGGGGTGTGCGGGGGTGGCCAGAACGTCTGCGCATCCGCCGATCTCGGCGATCCGCCCGGCATAGAGGACGGCGATGCGGTCGGCGATCTGCGCCGCCACGCCGAGGTCATGGGTGATCAGCACGATGCTGCAGCCGATCTCGGCGCGCAGTCGCTGCAACAACGCCAGCACCTGAGCCTGTACGGTCACGTCGAGTGCAGTGGTCGGCTCGTCGGCGATGATCAGCTCGGGGTCGCCGGCCACCGCGATCGCGATCATCACACGCTGCCGCAGGCCGCCGGACAGTTCGTGCGGGAAGGCGCGCATCCGACGCTCGGGCTCGGGAATGCCTACGGCGTTGAGCAGTTTGAGCGCCGCTTCGCTACTGCCGGCCACCTCTTCGACCTGCTTGCCGATCCGCATGGTGGGGTTCAGTGACGTCATCGGGTCCTGGAACACCGCGCCCAGGTCGAGGCGCCGGACCTTGCGCAGCTGCTTGGACGCGCCGGTGAGCATGTCGGTGCCGCAGACCTGCACGCTGCCGCCGGTCTTCGCACGCCCGAGCAGGCCGAGCATGCTGAACCCCAGCACGCTCTTGCCTGATCCGGATTCGCCGACCAGGCCGACGATCTCGCCCGGCGCGATGCTCAGCGACACGCCACGAAGCGCGTGCACGTCCTTGCCGTTGCGGCGGAACGTGACGCGCAGATCATCCACTGCCGCGACCACGTCGCCGGCCGGCGTCGTCGCCGGGGCGTCAGGTCGTAGCGCAAGACTTGCGGCGCTCGCCATGCGGAGTCTCCCCGAGGGTCTCAAAAGGTCGCGAGGATGAACTCAGCGGTGAGTCATCAGCCTGTCGATTGACAGTTTTGCGGGCCTCGTGTCGCGGTGGGTGTCGCTGGCGTAACCAAAGCAAGACGGCGCGTAACCGATAGGTATCGCGCGTTTCTGTCATGTGACAGAAAATCCCTGGGTCTGTCTTTTCGCAGGTGATGTGGGTCAACATCGGACGCATGGAGACAACGCGGGCGGGCCGTCCGCGCTTGACCGAACGGCGCAGGCCCGGCACGACCGCCCGGGAGGAGATCCTCGACGCCGCGGGAGAACTGTTCACCACCCGCGGCTATGCGAGCACGTCCACCCGGGCGATCGCCGAGGCCGTCGGCATCCGGCAGGCCTCGCTGTACCACTACTTCAAGACCAAGGACGAGCTGCTGTCGGCGCTGTTGCACCAGACCGTCACACCCACCCTGACGTTCCTGTCCGCCCTGCGGCACGACGATCCGTCGGCGGCGCAATGCCTGCACGCCCTTGCCGCCTTCGACGGCGCTCAGCTGCTGACCTCGCGGTGGAACCTGGGCGCCCTGTATCTGCTGCCCGAGCTACGGGAAGCCCGGCTCGCGACGTTCTGGACCGAACGCGAGCGATTGCGGCTGGCCTACCTCGACCTGAGCCGAACCATCCTGACCGCGACTGGCGTGGCCGATGATGCCGCCGACCTGCCGTTCCGCCTGGTCGAGTCGCTGGTGAACATGTGGTCGCAGCCCCCGCAGCCCGATCACGTGCGGCTGGCCGGTCATGTCGCCGACGCCTGCCTGCGGGTGCTCGGCGTCACCGACGATCTTCCCGACCTGCGCGCCAGCACCCATCACTACCTGGGCCGCAACGGTCCGGCGAGGGTGGGACATTTGTAGGATCGGGCAATGCCGCTGGACGAAGGCGAGACATTCGCCGGTTACACGATCCTGCGACTGCTCGGCGCGGGAGGGATGGGTGAGGTCTACCTCGCCCAGCATCCCCGCCTGCCCCGCCAGGATGCCCTCAAGGTGCTGCCGTCCTCGGTGAGCAGCGACACCGAATACCGCGCGAGGTTCGACCGCGAGGCGGATATCGCAGCCACGCTGTGGCATCCGCACATCGTCGGCGTTCACGATCGCGGCGAGTTCGACGGACAGCTGTGGATCGCGATGGACTACGTCGACGGCACCGACGCCGCCGATCTGTTGAAGAGCTTTCCCACCGGCTTGCCGCAGCGCGAAGTGCTCAACATCGTCACCGCGGTCGCCGAGGCGCTGGACTATGCGCACCAACGACATCTGCTGCATCGCGACGTCAAGCCCGCCAACATCCTGGTGTCCAAGCAGGAGACCGGCGAGGAGCGAATCCTCCTGGCGGACTTCGGCATTGCTCGCTGGGACAATGACGCCAGCGGCCTGACCCAGACCAATATGACCGTCGGCACGGTGTCCTACGCCGCCCCCGAACAGCTGATGGGCCGGGATCTGGACGGACGGGCCGACCAGTACGCGCTGGCAGCGACCGCCTATCACCTGCTGACCGGTAGGCCGCCCTTCCAGCACTCCAACCCCGCGGTGGTGATCAGCCAGCACCTGTCGGCATTGCCGCCCAGCCTGGCCGAGCACCGACCCGAACTGGCCGACCTCGACCCGGCGCTGCGCAAGGCGCTGTCCAAGGATCCGGCCGACCGCTACGACCGGTGCGTGGACTTCGCGCGCGCCCTGGCGCATCACATCACCACGCCGCTGTCCGGTGACGGGCTGGCCGACACCGATTCCACCCGGCTGACACCCATCGCCGACGCCGCACCGGCCGGCGGCGAACCGCCACCACCGGCGCACAAGTCTTGGCTGCGGCCGGCGATCCTGATTCCCGTACTGGTCGTGCTGCTGATCGCGGTCGCCGCGGCGTTCATCGCGGGCCGCGACCGCGGTGAGACGGTCGCCCAGGACGGCCGCACCACGACGGCGACGACGCCGGTGACCACCGGCGTCGTGCCGCCACCCCCGCCGCCGGTCACGGCGATCACCACGACGGCGACCACCAGCACGCCGACCGACACCGTCACCGTCGCGCCGACGCCCACCGCGGTCATCGGGTCGGACTGCACCGAGCC
>JAHFVD010000014.1:96547-147715 GCA_023264735.1 Mycobacterium sp.
ACCGCGGACGGGGCGACCGCCTACTGCACCCAGCTGCAGTACACCAACCGCTACCTCTGGTCGGTCCACCAGGACGTGATCCCCAATCCGGTGGTGACGTCCTCGCCGGCCTCACCCGTTCCAGCACCTGCAGCCGGAGACGAGTCCCCGGTGCGGATCTGCATGCAGGAAACCGGTCACACCCGGTTGCGGTGCGCCGAGGAGATCCTGCGCGGCAACGGCGGCTGACATCTCGGCGCCCAAACCGACAAACCGCAGCACTTTTGCGAGTGAAGCCCGCCAAAACGTCGAGTTCGGTGCGGCCGTGACGGGCCGATGAAACGTTCGGACGCCGTTGTGACGATAGAGGTCGCAAGAGGCTGGTGGGATCTGCTCGTTGGGCGATCTTGAATCACCCTGCGCTATGTTCGACCGGAGACACAGACGGAGGTTCGAGTGAACAGGCTCATTCTGGTGGCCGCCGGAGCGCTTGCCGCGGGTTCGGCAGCAGCCGCCCTCAGCATGGGCTCCAGCAACGCCGATCCGAACGCCGGCGGCACGATGAACATCCTCGGCGAGCCCTATTACAAGGCGGTCGCCATCCTGCACGCCCAAGGTGTCCAGACCGTCTTCGGCGGTTCGGTGGGCAGTGACGTACCTCAGGCCAAGTGCATCGTGCAGAGCCAGAAGTACCTGGCCAGCGGCAGGATGTCGCTCATGCTGAACTGCACGAAGGCCGCCCAGCCGGACGCTCCGCCGCCCAGCTCGGCTGGCACCGCACCCGCCGGGCCCACGATCCCGGCTGACGGCGGCGGCCGTCCGACACCGGGTGCGCCCGGCACCGTGATCGTGACGCCGACTCAGGTCGGCTGATCGTCCCGCTCGGCTAAACTTCCGGTCAGCCACGCCCCGGGAGGTTTCGCCCATGCTGCGCCCACGTCGTTTCGAACACGAGATCGATCCTGGCCGGGTGCAGATCCAGGCCCGCAAGGTCTACTTCGACGTTTCCGACGCCCCGCTGCACTGGATTCCCGGTCATCCCGTCGCATCGAATGTGATCGGGCTGCTCAACGTCGTGCTTCCGGTGGCCGAGCGCTGGTTCGTCGCCACCTACAACGAGGCCCTGCCGTTGGTGAAGGATCCGCAGCTGGCCGAGGAGATGCGGGGGTTCATCGGCCAGGAAGCCACGCATGCCGACACCCACGAAAAGGTTCTGCAGGAGTTGATGGTGGCCCGCGGCGTGAACGCCGACCCCATCCTGCGTCAGCTCGACTACGTCTTCGGCCAGGTGCTCTCGCCGAGCACGTCGAGTGATCCGCGGCGCAGGCACAACCACCTGTGCGACCGGCTGTGGCTGATCGCGGCGATCGAGCATTACACCGCCGTGCTCGGCGACTTCGCCCTCAACAGCGCTTGGGACGATTACGACGCCGATCCGACCCTGGTCGACGTGTTCCGCTGGCACGGCAGTGAAGAGGTCGAGCACCGCAACGTCGCCCACGACGTCGCGGCCTACTTCCACGACAGCTACCTCGACCGGATCCGGTCGATGGGCATGGCAGCCATGCTGATCGCCGGCTTCTTCAACCGCGGCGCCTGGTATCTGTGCCGCACCGACCCGACCCTGGACATGAGCTGGTGGCGGATGCAGCGGTTGCGGGCCGACGACTCCAAGCGCGGACTGCTGCCCAAGTACCGCAAGCTGTTCGGCTCGACGACGTTCACCTACTTCCGGCCGAACTATTCGCCGGAGGACGTCGGCTCCACCGCGCAGGCGGTCGCCTACCTGGCAAGCTCCCCCGCTGCCCGCGCCGCGCACCTGTGAAACCGTTCTCCCGCTTGCTCTCCGCCCCGCCCAGCGCGTCGGGGCGGACCCGCCATGATGTTCCGCTGAGCCTCACCGATGCGGCCATCACCACCCTGTGGGCGATCAGCGGTGCGATCCGCAGGCCCGCGACGCCCCCGGGCCGTGACCACACGCTGACGCTGCAGGTCGTCGAGCGCCAGGTGGTCGCGCGCGATCAGAATGTCGTTGCGCTGACACTGGCCGCCCCCGATCGGCGACCGCTGCCGCCGTGGCATCCCGGGGCGCACCTGGACATCCACCTGCCCAGCGGACGGATTCGGCAATACTCGTTGTGCGGCGAGCCGGGCCTGCGCACCTGTTACCGAATTGCGGTGCGGCGCATACCCGATGGCGGCGGTGGGTCGATCGAGGTGCACGACGGCCTCGGTGTCAGAGCGACAGTGACGAGCAGCGGCCCGCGAAATGCGTTCCCGCTCACCGTTCCCGGCTACGGCTCGCCCGCGCAGCGGCTGCGGTTCGTCGCAGGCGGTATCGGCATCACCCCGATTCTGCCGATGCTCGGTCTGGCCGAGCGCCTCGGTGTGGATTGGTCGATGATCTACGCCGGGCGCAGCGAAGAGTCCATCCCATTCCTGAACGAGGTGCGCCGATTCGGCTCGCGGGTGCAGATCCGCACCGACGACGTGCACGGGGTGCCCACCGCCGCCGACCTACTGGGTGACTGCCCGGACGGCGTCGGGGTGTACACCTGCGGCCCGGCGCCGATGCTGACGGCGATCCGGTCGGCGCTAGCCGGACGTGACGACGTGGAACTGCACTTCGAGCGGTTCGCCGCCGCGCCGGTGGTCGACGGCACGACCTTCACCGCGACGGTGGCCTCGACGGGAGCCACGGTGACTGTCGGGCCCGACGAGACATTGCTGTCGGCGCTGCGGCGTGAACAGGTGGCCGCACCGTACTCCTGCCAGCAGGGTTTCTGTGGCACCTGCCGAACTCAGGTGACCAATGGTGTTGTGCAGCACCGAGATACGCTTCTGACCGAACCTGAGCAAGCCGCCGGGATGATGCTGACCTGCGTGTCGCGCGCACCCGAGGGCGGCCATCTGGAGCTGGACCTGTAGATGGCACGTTCGCTGGGTCTTGCCCGCTGGGATCTCCTGCGGCCACTGGACATGTTGTCGTCGGTGTGGTCGTCGTCGGCCGTGAGCTCCGGGGCCGCGGTGGCGTATCGGACCCTGTTCATGACCGTCAAGCGTCTGGTGATCGGGCGCACCCTGACCGTGCGTCTGGACAGCGGGGACATCACGCTGACCATCACCGAATTCGACTCGCGCCTCGATGTTCGCCGGCTCGCGGTCGGCCAGTTGAACGACGTGCGGCTGGCCGCCAGCGATATCCGTTGGGATGAACGATATTTCGAGCACGCGTCGGTGGTACTGCACAATGTCCACCTGCAGCCGGGAATGCCACCGGTGTTGGTGGCCGCCCCGGTCGAGGTGAGCATGGACGTCTCCACGAACGCACTCGACGAGGTGTTCTCCGACGCGCTGCCCCGCTTGTCGGGCCATGTCGACGACGACGGTGTCGCCCGGTTGCGCTGGGCGCGCCGCCCCGCGCTGGGCAGTGTCGAGGTCGAGGTGGAACTGGACGGCTCCACCCTGTGGCTGCATCCGCGCGCCGTGCGAACCCGAAGGCGCCGGTGGTCCCTGCCTTCCAAGACACCGGCCTACCCGGTGCGGTTGCCCGAGCTGGCCAGCGGCCTCACGTTGACGAGTCTGTCGTTCGGGCCCGGCACGCTGCACCTGACCGGAAGCCTTCCGGAGTGGCGCACCGAGGTCCCGACCGGGCGCATCGAGGACGTCCTCACCCAGCTCAGCGCGGTCGGCTTGCCGGTGAATCTGACCGGTAAGCCGCGCCGCGATTAATCGGGCTGCATCGGTGCTGTCATCTGCTCAGTCCCAGGCTGAGGCGACGGCCTCGGCGACGTCGATGACCTTCGCTTGTTGCGACGCCGGGCTGTCGACCTCGTCGGCGACATAGGCGGCGACGAACCGGCGGATCTCGGCGTCGACGCCGGCGACGATGCGCAGGATCTCGCCGCGCATCGATTTCGACGTCACGTTGACGGAGATGTCCGAGGACCGTGGCTTGGCGACGTCGATCACCAGCAGCAGCGGCTCGGCCGCCCGCGCCGTGGCCCGCAACGCGATGTCGCCGTCAACCGTGAACCGCTGCTTGTCCACGCGCAGGTCGATGATCAGCTCGATCACCAGCGGGATGCGGACGTTGAAGGTGATGGTGTCCCCCACGCTGCGCCGGGCAACCGGCTGCTGGATCTTCACCTTCGCGGTCACCTTGGCCAGCCCACCCGGCCCCTGCGCCATCGGGCCCATCTCGAACTCGCCACCGGCGATTTCGGCGAAAGCCGCCGCAACACGCTCCTCGGTCACCGCTACCTCGAAGAATCGGCGACCGAATTCTTCATAGGTGACGAAGCTGTGCGTATGCATAGAGGTCTACGTTCTCACGCCGGAGGTCGACCGCAGGCGGCGGACCGGTAACAAATCGGGTGTGTCGACCTGACTCAGTGCCGCGCGATGGCGTGCCACGCCAGCTCGGCGATGGCGTCGCAATAGCTCTCTTCGATCGGCTCCATGGTGTACAGGGCGCGCACATTGATCGGGGCCAGCACCAGCTGCATCGCCGCGATCATGTCGACATCGTCCCGCATCTCGCCGCGCTCGACGGCCCGGTCGAACACCAGGCGGATCCCGGTGAACCGTTTCAACCAGAACGCCATCCGGGTGTCGTCGGCGAAGGCGGCGCGATCGTTAACCACCATCGCACGGAGCAGGCTCCGGCCGGTGTCGGTGTTGACCTGGCGGGCTACCGCACCGGCCAACGCCTGCAGATCGGTACGCAGGGATCCGGTGTCCGGTGGCGTGAGGACGTCGTCGCTCCAGTACAGCAGCGCATCCAGGGCAAGCTTGCGCCCATCACCCCAATACCGGGTGACCAGTGCTTCGTCGATCTTGTGGCGAGCGCACATCGTCGGGATATCGAAGCGCTCCAGGCCCCACCTGGCCAGCTCGTCCTGGGCGGCAGTCAATACGGTGCGGCGTACCTCGTCTGGGACGTCAGCATCTACAAACTCCGAATCGGCGATTGCTCAACCTCCAATCGGTGCCGGGCTCACCGACCAGTCAACCACTCCCGCCTGTGCATCACGACGGGATCGCAGCGCGAGGTGGTACGCGCGTGTGCCAGTCCGGAGAGGCCAGCCCCGCTCAGAAACACCCCGAGGTCCCGAAGTGTGTCGCCGTAGGCGTTGACGTCAGCGGCAAACAGTTCCGGTTGTTCGAATGCGCGAAGTGTCCCCCGCGGTCCTGCACGGAGTAATGCACGAGGTTGTACCGGCGTTCCGCCCACACCCGGGGTGTTTGTAACAACTCGAAGGGATACACCGCGTACCCCGTCGGGACGTCGACGCGCCCGTGCCACGCGCTCAGTGCCGAATTGCCCGCCCTGGCCGCTTCGCAATACAGGCGCGCTGCCGACGTTGTGGTTCCCGTGAGCCAGTACATCATCAGGTTGTCGACGAGGCGATCGGTACGGATCGGCATTCCCTCACGAACATCGCACCAGGCGTGGAATTTCTCCAGAATCCAACCCGCAAGGCCCAGCGGAGAATCGTCGAGCCCGTATCCCAGCGAGTGGGGAAGGGTCGATTGAATGTCCATGTACGCCGTTCCGCCCGCAACCCGCTCCGCTGACGAAACAATTGATGCCAGTTCACTTTCCGTGACGCCATTCATCGCCTCGGCGGGGTCACCGTCGAACGGCGCGAACAGCCTATTGGTGTGGATGGCTGCCACCCGCGGCGCAAAGTGCTGTCCGAGATGACGGACGACGAGTGCGCCCCAGTCGTAGCCGTCAAGGCGCCGGCGTAGATCGTCGAGATCCGAGTCGGGTACGGCTATCGGAAACGGTGTCACCGTCCGTGTGCTGGTCATGACGCCTCGGTGTAATCCGGTCCCCAACGAGCCCTGGCCCGTTATCGTGCTGGTGACTTCGATTGCGGGAGAACACACTTTGCCGACGGGTGATCACATAGCGAACACATCCCCCCTGCGCCGGGTAATCACCGGGGCGTCGATCGGAAACGCCGTGGAGTGGTACGACTTCGCGATCTACGGCTTTCTGGCCACGTTCATCTCGGTGAAGTTCTTTCCGCCGGGTAACGAGACCGCCGCCCTGTTGAACACGTTCGCGATCTTCGCCGCAGCGTTCTTCATGCGGCCGTTGGGCGGCTTCTTCTTCGGCCCACTCGGTGACCGCATCGGCAGGCAACGAGTGCTGGCACTGGTGATCCTGTTGATGTCGGGCTCGACGCTTGCCATCGGTCTGCTGCCCACCTATGCCTCCGTCGGTGTGCTCTCCCCGCTGGGCTTGTTGCTGCTGCGTTGCCTACAGGGGTTCTCCGCCGGCGGTGAATATGGCGGCGGCGCGTGCTATCTCGCCGAGTTCTCATCCGATCGCCGTCGCGGTGTCGTGGTGGCATTCCTGGTGTGGTCGGCGGTGCTGGGTTTCCTGCTCGGTTCGGTCACCGTGACGCTGCTGACGACCCTTCTTCCCGACGGTGCCATGGAGAGCTACGGCTGGCGAATTCCGTTCCTGCTGGCCGGTCCACTTGGCCTGGTCGGCCTCTACATCCGGCTTCGGCTGGAAGACACCCCGGCGTTCGCGGAGCTGTCCGAGGCCGACGAGGTCGCCACCTCACCGTTGCGGGAGGCCGTCACCAAGGCGTGGGTGCCGATTGTTCAGGTCATCGGCCTGATGATCATTCACAACGTCGGCTTCTACGTGGTGTTCACTTATCTGCCAACGTATTTCATCAAGACTCTGCACTTCTCCAAGACCGCCTCGTTCGTCTCGATCACCACGGCCAGCGTCGTCGCGCTGGTGCTGATCCTGCCGTTGGGTGCGTTGTCGGACCGGATCGGGCGCCGGCCGTTGCTGATCGCGGGTGCGCTCGGTTTCGCGGTGCTGGCGTATCCGGCTTTCCTGCTGTTGAATTCGGGCTCGCTGGTGACCGCGATTCTGGCACACTGCCTGCTGGCCGCGATCGAAGCGGTGTTCGTCTCGGTGTCATTGGTGGCCGCCGCGGAGCTGTTCGCCACCCGGGTGCGCTACAGCGGGCTGTCGATCGGCTACAACGTGTCAGTGGCGGTGTTCGGCGGTACGACGCCCTACGTTGTCACATGGGTGTCCGCGCGCACCGGCAATGACTATGCCGCAGGCATTTACGTGGTGATCGCCGCAGTGGTCTCATTGCTCACGGTCCTGACTTTGCGCGAGACCGCCGCCAAACCGCTGCAGACACTGGCGGTTACAGCTCCAGCAGCACCGTGACCGGACCGTCGTTGACCAACTCGACCTGCATATCGGCGCCGAACACCCCGGTTTCGACGTGGGCGCCCAACGCGCGCAGGGTCTCGGCGAACACCGCGACCAGCGGCTCGGCGACAGCACCCGGCGCGGCTGCGTTCCAGGTCGGCCTGCGCCCCTTGACAGTGTTGGCGTACAGCGTGAACTGACTGATCACCAGGATCGGCGCGCCGATGTCTGCAGCCGAGCGCTCGTCGTCGAGAATCCGCAACTGCCAAAGCTTTTCACCCAACCGGCGGGCGATGTCATCGGTGTCGGAATGGGTGACACCGACCAGGGCGAGCAAGCCCTGGCTCGGTGGCCGGATTTCGCCGACCACCTCGCCACCCACCGTCGCCGACGCTGACGTGACCCGTTGCACCAGCACTCGCATGAATGCCGATGCTAACCGCAGCTGGCTACTCCGCGGCGCCCGCCGGTGCGTAGCCGAGCACGGACTTGGACTCCAGGAATTCGTCGAGTCCCTCTTCGCCCCACTCGCGTCCGTTGCCGCTCTGCTTGTAGCCACCGAACGGAGCGCTGATGTCGAACGCGTGGTTGATGGTCACCGCGCCGGCCCGGATCCGCCGCGCCAGAGCGCGCGCCTGCTCCAGGTCGGCTCCCGAGACATATCCATACAGGCCGTAGTCGGTGTCGTTGCCGATCTCGATGGCCTGATCCAGGTCGTCATAACCGAGGATGCACACCACCGGCCCGAAGATCTCTTCGCGGGCGATCGTCATGTCGTTGTTGACGTCGGCGAACACCGTCGGGCGCACGTAATAGCCGGTGGACAGTCCGTCGGGGCGGCCGGGACCGCCGGCGACCACCGTCGCGCCCTCGTCGATGCCCTTCTGGATCAGGCCCTGGACCTTCTCGAACTGGGTGCTGGAGGCCACCG
The DNA here is from genome assembly GCA_023264735.1 of Mycobacterium sp. GTDB lineage: Bacteria > Actinomycetota > Actinomycetes > Mycobacteriales > Mycobacteriaceae > Mycobacterium. Next base: position 104,662 of record JAHFVD010000014.1, read on the forward strand.
GGCCGATCGCCGAACTGTCGGAGAGGTCACCCACCTTCACGCCCTCGGCCGTCGCCTTGGCGACGGTCACGGCCTCGTCGAGGCGTGACTTCGGCACCAGCATCCGCGACGGTGCATTACAGCTCTGGCCGGAGTTCACCATCATCACCGCGATGCCGGAGGCCACGCTCTGCGCGAAGGCGTCATCGTCGAGCACGATGTTCGGGCTCTTGCCGCCGAGTTCCTGGGCCACCCGCTTGACCGTCGGGGCCGCGTTGCGCGCGACCTCGATACCGGCCCGCGTGGATCCGGTGAACGACACCATGTCGATACCGGGGTGGCTCGACAGCGCGGTGCCCACACCCGGCCCGTCGCCGAAGACCATGTTGTACACGCCGGCAGGCAACCCCGCCGCGTCGACGACCTCGGTGAAGATCTGCCCGGAGAACGGCGCCACCTCGGACGGCTTGAGGACCATCGTGCAGCCGGCGGCCAGTGCCGGGAACACCTTGCAGGCGATCTGGTTGATCGGCCAGTTCCACGGGGTGATGAGCCCGCAGACCCCGATCGGCTCCTTGACCACCATCGTGGCGCCGTGCGGCTCCTCGAAGGAGTAGTTCTTCAGGACGTCGATCGCGGTGGCCAGGTGTGCGATACCCATCCTGACCTGCGAGTTGGACGCCAGCGACGGCGGCGCTCCCATTTCCTCGTGCACGGCGTCGGCGAGATCGCCTGCCCGCTTCTGATACTCGGCCAGGATCGCCTGCAGCACGTCGAGGCGTTCCTCGCGGGTGGACTGCGACCAGGTGTTGAACGCCTTGCGGGCGGCCTTGACCGCCTTGTCCACATCGGCCGCTGAGCCGATGGCGATCTTGCCGCCGATCTGTTCGAGTGTCGGGTTGTCGACGTCAAGGGTCCGTAGTTCGACGGGGTCAACCCACTGGCCGTCGATGTAGAACTTCAGATATTCGCGCATAGAAACATCCTCCTCAATCTCAGCGGCCTATAGCGGGTTATTGGGTGCCTTCGGCGTACCAGGTGCGGAATCGGTCGTACTTCGGCATCTCCTCGGAGTTCGCCTTCGGGTCGATGCACACGTGCACGACCCCGACTTTGCCGCTGGCGTACGCGCGGGCGATCGCCGGGCCGATCTCGGATTCCTTCTCGACGTACTCGCCGTGGCAGCCGAAACCCTCGGCGATCTTGTCCATCCGGACGTCCTTGCTCCAGTGCACACCGGGCTGCGGCGACGGCTGTTCGAAAGTGCGCTTGTAGACGCCCACTTCCAGGCCCCACTGGTGATCCACGCCGACCACGCACACCAGCGGCAGGTTCTGCCGGGCCGCGGTCTCCAATTCGGCGATGTGGAACAGAAACGCCGAGTCACTGGTCAGCAACATGACTGGCCGCTTGCCGCCCTCGGCGACCGAAGCGCCCACCGCGTACGGCAGGCCCGTGCCGAGATGCCCGAAGTTCTGGTTCCAGATCACGTCGCGGGGTTTGGTCTGCGAGTACGTCCACTGGAAGATCACGGTCGCACCGCCGTCGCGCACCATGATGCCGTCTTGCGCGTAATCGTCGAATGCCTTGGTGGCTTCAACGACGTAGCGCGCCGGGTGGATCGGCGAGCGTCCCGACGGTGCCTCGTCGGCCACCCGGGCAAGCTCCGCGGCGTCGGCTTTGATCAAGGTCTCGAGGTTGGCCGACGGCGCACGCGGGGTGTCGCGAAGCGCCTCGACGAGCTGCGGCACGACGCCGCGCAGATCGCCGACAAGCGCCACGTCGACGGGCCGGTTGACGCCGATGGCGGTCGGATCCTGCTCGACGAACACCCATTTGCGGGTCGCGTTGTTGGCAGCCCAGTGCTGAGTTCGGCCGTAGTGCATGGGCTCACCGAGTTCGGTGGCCAGCGCGACGCACAGGTCGGAATCCTCGACGGCTTCATTGGCGGCCGGCGAGAACAGGTACGGGAATGTCCGGTCCTGCAGGCCGGGGATGAACGACGTGCCACCCGAGGTCTGGATCACCGGGCAGGCCATCAGCTCGGCCAGCTCCTTGACCTCCTGCTGCGTGCGCGAGGTGTGCACACCGTGGCCGACGAGCAGCACCGGGCTCTTGGCTTCGCGGATCAGCCTCACGGCCTCGGCGACCTCGCGGCTACCGGCGCCCTGATTGACCAGCCGGTAACTGGACGGTGCGGGCGCCGCATCTACGTCGAGTTCCTCGAGGATCACGTGCGACGGGAATTCGACGTAGGTCGGGCCCGGCGTGCCGGACATCGCCTTGCGGATGGCCTCGTGGATGATCTCGTCGGTCTGGTCGGCGTACTCGATGGAGCTGCTGTACTTCACCGACGCGGCGAAAAGTGGCTCCTGCTGGATGAATTGGATGCGACCGCGCCGCACTCGTCGCTCGGTGACGCGGGCGCGCTGCCCGCCAAGGAAGATCACCGGCGAGTTCTCGACCAGTGCGCACTGGATCGCGCCGGCAATGTTGGCCATGCCCGGGCCGAGTGTGCCGATGCACAAGCCCGGCTTGCCGGTCATCCGAGAGGCCGCCTCGGCCATGAAGCCTGCGCTCAGCTCGTGGTGCGGCGCCACCACCGACCAGCCGCGCGCCTCGGCCTCGGTGAACATGTGCACGAAGTTCGGGTCCGGAATGCCGAACAACGTGTTGACGCCCTCGGCCTCGAACAGGTCGAGAATGCGTTTGTAAACCGGTACACCCATGCGAAACTCCTTGATTGCTCTATAGATAACGTTGGGAAAGTTCTTGGCGATACGACGCGGGCGAGCCGAACAGCGAACGATTCAGCGCGGCCCGCTTGAGGTAGACGTGGATGCCGCTCTCCCAGGTGTAGCCGATGCCGCCGTGCAGTTGCATGGCCTTGCCGACGACGTCGACGGCAGCGCTGCACGCGTACGACTTCGCCATCGCCGCCGGGATACTGGTGTCGGGCCGGTCTTCTGCGATGGCTTGGACTGCGGCACTGACCAGTTGGCGAGAGACGGCGACCGCCACGCGCATATCGGCGCACGCGTGCTTGACGGCCTGGAATGAGCCGATGGGCCTGCCGAACTGCTCACGCACCTTCACATAGGCGACCGTCGCGGCGAGCATGGCCTCAGCCACCCCGAGACTGTCGCAGGCCACCGCGACGGCCGCCCGGTCTCGCACGCGACGGGCCTGGGTGTGCGGATCACCGGCGAAGCGGTGCAGTTCGGCAACGCCGCCTGCGGTCACCGCGGCCAGCCGGCGCGTCTGATCCAGGACGGGCTGCGGGGTGACCGTCACGTGCGCCTCGACCACGGTGTCACCGTCGATCATCAAGATCCGATCGGCGCCCTCGGCGTCGGGTACGAACTCGAACGGCGCGAAGGCGACGGCCACCCGGGTGGCGCCGGATGCGATGTCGGCCAGCAATCTGTCGCGAGTATCGCTGGGCTGCAAGGCGGTCACCACACCGACGGCCAGTACCGCGCTGCCGAGGAAGCTATTCGCGCTCGCCGCCCGGCCGATCTCCTCACAGATGACGGCCACCTCCGCGAACGTCGCACCGGCACCGCCGAGGTGCTCGGGCACCTCGAGGCCGACCCAGCCCGCGTCGGCGAGCACCGGCCAGGCGACCGAGGAGTCCTTGGCCAGCAGGTCACCCGCCACCGAGCGCAGCTCGGCATGGAATTCGGAATAGTCGGCCATCAGGCTCTGCCTAATTCTCGCGGTCTCACAAGGCCCCGCTCGGGACTCGGTTCACGCGGCAGGCCGAGGCCACGTTCGGCGATGATGGTGCGCTGGATCTCGCTAGCTCCGCCAGGGATCGTCCACTCCCACGAGCCGATGAAGTCCAACAGCCACGAGCCGGATTCCCAGCCGCTGGAGGCCGGTTTAGTGAGTTGGGTGTGGGCGGCCATCCCGCCGATCTCGGTGCCGAAATCGGTCATCCGCTGCAGCAATTCGCTGTAATACAGCTTGGCCACCGAGGCGTCGGCCGGGCTTGCCGAGCCTGTGTCGTGCTGCTGCACCACGTCTCGGCACAGCCCGCGCAGGCCGGCGATCTCGATCTCGAACTGCGCCAGGCGGTCGGCAACCCGCGCGTCGTCGATCGGCTGGCAGGCCTGCACCAGCCAGCGGAAGCCATTGCCCAGCCGTTCCGCCAGTTCCAGCATCGTCATTCCACGTTCTGCGCCCAGCGTCGCCTGCGCGACCTGCCAGCCCTGGTTCTCCGCGCCGATCAGGTTGGCGGCCGGGATTTCCACCCCGTCGAGGAAGATCTCACAGAAGTGGGAATCGCCGACCGCGTTGCGGATCGGTCGTACCTCGACGCCCGGACTGGTCATATCGAGCAGGAAGTAGGAGATGCCCTGTCGCTTCGGGGCGTCGGGGTCGGTGCGGGCCAACAGCAGGCTCCAGTCGGCGTGCATTCCCCCACTGGCCCAGAGCTTTTGACCGTCGACGATGAACTTCTCACCCACTCGCCGCGCGGTGGTGCGCAGGCTGGCCAGGTCGGATCCGGCCTCGGGTTCGGAGAACCCCTGGACCCAGATCTCGCCGTCGAGGATCGCGGGCAGATGGCGCTGCCGTTGTTCGTCGGTTCCGGCCACCAACAAGGTCGAGGCGGCGTGGTGGATACCGACGAACGCCAGTACCAGCCGCGGGGCGTCGTGGGCGGCCAGTTCGGAATACAGCACGATCTGCTCATCGACCGGCATGCCGCCGCCCCACTGTGCGGGCCAGTGCGGCACAGCGAAGCCCGCGGCATGCAGTTCGGCGAACCACCCCTTCTGGAAGGCGACGAATTCGGCGTCGCTGGCACCGGTTTGGGTGGCCCGCCAGTCGGTCGGCACGTGGTTCTCACACCACGTGCGCACGCGCTCACGAAACTCGTCGAGTGGCGTGGTCATGATGCGGTGGCCCGCAGCTGATCCACCGTTCGCGCGACGGCGACGCCGTCGTCGAACGACGGTGCGATCTGGGTTCCGGTGCGGAGCGCCTCGGCCACCTGAGTTAAAAACGACGACAGTGCCGGCGGCGGGGACCGCCGGGGTGCGGGCGGAAACTCGAACGTCTCCGGATCCTCACCCGGACGATGCACGACAAGGGTCGTGTCGGCCGTCAATTCGATAGACCCGCCACTGCCGGTCAGCGTCGCACGCGGGATCGTCGGCACCGCCGCCGCGAACCCGCTGTCATGCGCGGCGGTGCACCCGTTGCCCAGTACGAACCATGCCGAATAGCCGTCCTCCGCTGTCGCTTCTGGCGGCGATCCCTCCATCCGGGTGACTCCCCCGCAGTCGGTGACCTCGCTGCCGAACAGCCAGCGGGTGTAGTCGATCAAATGCGACCCGTACGCGCCGATCCAGCCGCCGCCGAGTTCGCGGTCGTTGATCCACCCGTACTCTCGGCCGCGCAGTCCGCTGCCGAAGAACGTCCAGCTCAGATGCGCGGGAGTGCCGATCGCTCCGGAGTCCGCCAGTTCTTTGATCTTCGCCCACGACTCGTTGAAGCGGAATTCGAAGTTCAGAAAGTTCAGGATTCCGGCTTGGGCCGCACGGTCTCGCATGGCAACGGCCTCGTCGGCGTTTCGCCCGAACGGCTTGTCGCACAACACCGGATACCCGTTGTCGATCGCCGCCATCACGTGATCGAGATGCATGAACGGCGGCGAATGCACCGACACCAGGTCGACGTCGGACGCCAGCGCGGCTTTCACCGCCGCCTCGTCGCGGGGGCTCACCACCTCGACGTCGAAACCGAGCGTCTGATACGCCGGCGCAGCGGCATATTTGCCGAACCCGGTGCCGATGACCACGACCCTCATGCGAACAGTCCCTTCAGTCCGGCCCCGCCAACTCTGCGCGCCAACAGATCCCGCGTCGCCGACAGGCCCACTGGGAGCCGGCGCAGCGGCTGGCTGTACCGCGAGAGCCACGACAGCGTCGTCTCGTCGCAGAACCCCACCGCACCGTGCAGCTGATGGCACACCCGGAAGACGACCTCGGCCGCCTCAATCGCCGACATGCGCAGGGCAAGAGCATCGTTCAACGCCTCGGTGCCGCCGCTCCCGACGCTCCAGAGGGTGTACTTGGCGAGGATGTCCAAACCGCTGCGCTCGACTTCGGCGTCGGTGAGCTGGAACTGCACACCCTGAAAGGCCGACAGGGTCTGACCGAACTGCTTGCGCAGGCCGACGTGGGCCACGGTCAATTCGATCGCCCGGTCCAGCATGCCCAGCAGTGTCCAGCATTGCAGTGTCAGCGCCAGGGCGATGTCCCCGGCACCGTTCTCGTCGATCGCCGAGAGCTTCAGCTCGGTGACGAACGCCGGGCCGTCCGCGGCGTGGCCGGTCACGTGGCTGCGCACACCATCTAGTGTGACTGCAGCCCAACGGGATTCGAGCCCAGCCACGGCGGCCGACGGCCGGGGGTATGCCACGACCAGCAGGCCGTCGACGTCAAGGTCGGTGGGGGCGGCCAGACGCTCGGCCACCGGGTAGGGCACCGCAAAATAGCCCGCGCTGCGACACAGGGCCGCGGCGGCTTCCAGCCCGTCGGCCTCGGCGCGCGGGTCAAGCTCCCACGCACCAAGGCCGGCGAGGATCGGGCCGGCGAGCGACTCCCGGACATCAGGCTCGTCCTCGGCCTGCTGCACGAGCTGGTCACCGCCCGCAGCCTCGAAGGCCCGAAGTGCCTGATGCCCAAACTCTCTGGCGCCCTCGCTGAGGTCCAGCACCATCCCGCTCATTTCGCCGCCGCCAGCAGGGAACGGGACAGCAGGATGCGCTGCATCTCGATGCTGCCGGAGGACACCGTCGAGGCCTGCGAGTACTTCCAGTGGTCGTCGACCTCGTCGAGGAACCACCGGGCCTGCGGGTCGTCGTGTGACACCGCGGCGGCGATGTCCATCAACACCTCTGCGCTGTCCTGATCGAGTTTGGTGACCGCGATGCGGTACGCGGCGGCGTCACCGGGGCGGACCCGCCCGGTGCTCTGCAGTTCCACGATGCGATACGCCATCAGGCGCGCGCGGCGGCAGTGCGTCAACATCCGCACCCACCGGCCGCGCAGTTCGGCGGGCAGCCCGTCCCACCGGCCGTCGAGCACTGTCGGTGCCGCGGCCAGCAACCGTTCGCACCGTGCGTACCGGGCGATGCCGACCCGCTCGAAAGAGGTCACCTCCTGCACGATCGACCATCCGTCGTCGACCGCGCCGAGCACGTCCGCCTCGGTGACCCGCAGGTCGTCGAAGAACACCTCGTTGAGGTGGTGCGGGCCCATCATGCAGCGGATCGGTCGCACCTGGATCGCCGGATCGTCCATCGGCACCAGGAAAATCGTCAGACCCTGCTGCTTTTTCTCGCCCTTCGTCGTCCGGGCCAGCAGAAAGCACCACTGCGCCATCGTGGCGTAGGACGTCCAGATCTTCTGACCGCTCACCAACCAGCCGTCACCATCGCGACGCGCGCTGGTGCGCAACGACGCGAGATCGCTGCCCGCCTCCGGTTCCGAGAAGCCCTGACACCAGATCACCTCGCCAAGGGCGATGGCCGGCAGATGTTTGCGCTGCTGGTCCTCGGTGCCGTGCCGCATGATGATGGGGCCTACCCAGTTGACTCCCATGTACTGGGCGCCGCGCGGCTCGTGATGGGCCCACATCTCCTCACGCACCACGGTCTGTTCCCACACCGACGCACCTCGCCCGCCGAATTCCTGCGGCCAGGCCAGGCACAGCATTTCACGAGCGGCCAGTGTCCGGCAGAACTGTTGCGCCACTTCCAGATCGGCGGGGTCATCGGTGAACGCCCCGAGAAAATCCTCGGGGACATGCTGTTTGACCAGCTCGCGCAGCTCCGCGCGCAGCGCCGCAGCGGGCGCGCCCATATCAAAACTGAGGCTCATGCGCCGCTCCTCCTCATCGCTCGTGCCTCGCTCTGCATCGGTCGCCGGCGGGGCTCATGCGCTCTCCACGCTTTCCACGGAGGCCAGCCCCAGCTCCGCCAGCACGCTTTCGGTGTCGGCACCGAGTTCGGGGGCGGGCCCGGCGATCCGGCCCGGGGTTCGGGAGAACCAGGTCGGTACACCGGGCATGCGGACCGGCCCCTGCGGGGTGGGCACGATTTCGAAAAAGCCGACAGCATTGAGCTGTTCGTTGTCGAAGAGCGCCTGCGGCGAGTTCAGTGGTGCGGCCGGGATTTCCAGCTCGACGAACAACGTCAGCCACTCCTCGGTGGTGCGTTCGGTCATGGTCTGTGCCACCAGTGAGTACACGGTGTCGATCTCTGCGGCCCTCGCCTTCAGCGTTGCGTAGCGCTCTTGGTTCCACGCGGGCTGCACCGCGTCGATGAAGCCGGCCCAATGCTTGTCGTTGTAGATCAGCGCCGAGATGTAGCCGTCCTTGGTCTTATACGGCTTGCGGTTGGGGGCCACGGTGCGGTGGTAGAGCGCCGGGCCCAGCGGCGGGTCGAACATCGCCCCGTTGGCGTGCTCGACGAGCATGAACGAGGCCATCGTCTCGAACATGGCGACCTCGACCTCCTGGCCCTCACCGGTGCGCTCGCGGTGGAACAACGCCATCGTCGTCGCGTACACCGCGGTCAGGCCGGCGACCTTGTCGGCCACGATCGTCGCGACGTAGTTGGCCTCACCGGTCAATTCGGCCTGCACCGCGGGCAGGCCGCACTCGGCCTGGATCGTGTCGTCGTAGGCGGGCCGGTCGCGTTCGGGTCCGCGCCTGCCGTAGCCGTAGCAGTTGGTGTAGACGATGCCGGGATTGATGGCGGCGACGTCGTCGTAGCCGAACCCCAGCTTGGTGATGGCCTTCGCGCGCATGGAGTGGATGAACACGTCGGCACCGGCGATCAGTGCACGCAGCGCCGCCCTGCCCTCCTCGGAGCGAAGGTCAAGCACCACACTGCGTTTGCCCCGGTTGACGTTGACGAACACCCCGCTCAGCCCATGTGCCGGGCCGACCGAGACGTAGCGGGTGTCGTCGCCGGCGGGCGGTTCGATCTTGATGACGTCGGCGCCCATATCGGCCATGATCTGGGTGCAGTACGGGCCCATCACCATCGCGGTGAGGTCGATCACCCGCACGCCCGTCAGTGGGCCGGTGCTAGTCATCTGCGCCCCTTGCCATCCCGAAGCTGTGACCGATATGAGCGCTGTGCCCGTCGGGTACCACCGGGAAGACCAGCGGGTTGCTGATATCGCGGATCTCCTCGATGCGGGCACCCACCTGATCGACGGTCCACTCGGGTTGGTAGACGCCGGCAGACTCCACCACGGCGACCCGAGCGACCCGGCCTGCGATGGCGGTCAGGATCTCGCCGGTGACCGAGCAGGATTCGTGGGCCAGCCAGCCGACGACCGGGGCGACGAGGTCGGCACCCATCGGCGGGTAGGCCGAGGTGTCCAGTCCTTCGGCCATCCTGGTGACCGCCGCCGGGACGATGACATTGCAGCGCACTCCATGCTCAGCGCCTTCCAGCGCGACGACGTTCGACAGCCCGACGATCCCGGCCTTGGCGGCGGCATAGTTGGCGACCGCGTGGTTGCCGTACAGCCCGCCGATCGACGAGGTCAGCACGATGCGGCCGTATCCCGCCTGACACATCGTCGGAAATGCCGCTCGCACAACGTGGAATGCACCGCGCAGGTGGACGTCGAGCACCGCGTCGAAGTCCTCGGCCGCCATCTCCGACAGCGGTGCGTGTCGCACGATCCCGGCATTGTGGATCAGGATGTCGATCCGGCCATACCGCTGTGTTGCCGCCCCGACGATCGCCTGACCGCCGACCGCGGTCGCCACCGACTCGGTGGAGGCGATCGCCTCCCCGCCGGCAGCGGTGATCTCGTCGACCACCTGCCGAGCGGGTCCGTTGTCGGCGCCGTCGCCGGTCAGCGCCCCGCCGGGGTCGTTGACCACGACTTTGGCGCCGAGGGCGGCCAGCAGCAGCGCGTACTCGCGCCCCAGTCCCCGGCCGGCACCGGTGACGACGGCGACGCGATCGTCGAATCGTGCCTGCGTCATCTAGTGTCCGAGCTCCAGGCCGTCGAGATCACCCTTGGCCCGCCATTCGGCGATGAGATCGTCGAAGGCGTAGAAGCCCGGCGAATAGAAGTCGCCGAGGAACGATCCGTTGCCTTCCCCGCCGCCGCGGCCTTCATTGTTGTAATAGCCGGGCGTACACGACAGTTCGAATGCCGAATTGTCGATCGCCAGTTCCCGAACGGTCGCCACCCAGGCGTCCTGGCCGCCCTGGCTGGGCTCGACGGTGATCGCGCCGCGCTTCTGCGCCTCGGCGATGATGTAGGCGATGTGCTTGGCCTGCTGCTCGAACATCGCGGTGGTGTTGGCCGAGACGCCGCCCTGAAGGAAGCCGGTGAAGAACTGGTTGGGGAAGCCGCGGCTGGTCATCCCGTGCAGCGTCTGGTAGTTGTCCTTCCAGTATTCGAAGAGCGACAGCCCATCGCGGCCCTCGATGGTGTCGATCGCATAGCGCCTGCTGATCTCGGTGGAGATCTCGAATCCGCTGGCGAAGATCACGCAATCGACCTCGTGCTCAACGCCGTTGGCGACGATCCCTTTCTCGGTCAGCCGTTCCACACCCTTGGATTCGGCCACGTCGATCAGGGTCACGTTGGGCCGGTTGAAAGCGGTGAGGTACTCCTCGCTCGAACACGGCCGCTTGCACATGAACCGGTAGTACGGCTTGAGCGCTTCCGCGGTGTCGGGATCGTCGACGAGGCTTGCGATGCGGCGGCGCAGCCGCTCCATGATCTTGTAGTCTTCCTCCTCCCGGAAGGCCATGATCTGCTCGATGCTCACCGACGCGGGATCCTCGCTGCCCGCGATGCGTGCGGTCAGGTTGCGCCCGAGTTCGGTCCAGAAATCGCAGACCAGGTCCGGTTCGCCGAACACCACGCCGACGAACGGCGACCAGTTGTGGAAGTTGCGCTTGCGTTCCTCCTGCCAGCCGGGCTGCAGTGAATCGGCCCACTGCGGATCGGTCGGCGTGTTGGCCCGCTCGTCCACCGAGGACGGGGTCCGCTGGAACACGAAGAGTTGCTTGGCATCCCGGCCCAGATGCGGCACCAGCTGCACCCCGGTGGCCCCGGTGCCGACGAGGGCGACCCGCTTGCCGGCCAGTTTGTCCAGGCCGCCGTTCGCGTCACCGCCGGTGTAGTCGTAATCCCAGCGTGCGGAGTGAAACACATGCCCGCCGGCAGTTAGGTAGTCCTTGATCCCGGGGATGTTGGGCAGTTTGGGCCGGTTGTACGAGCCTTGCGCCATCACCACGAACCGGGCCCGGATGTCGTCACCGCGATCGGTACTGATTCGCCAGCGCTTCAGACCAGAGTCCCAGCGCAATTCGCGGACCTGGGTGGAGAACAACGCCCCGTCGTAGAGGCCGAAGTACTTTCCGATATTGCGGCAGTGCGCGAAGATCTCGGCGCCGTCGGCGAACTTCTTCGACGGCATGAAGCCAAGCTCTTCGAGCAGCGGGATATAGCAGTAGGCATCGTTGTCGCACTGGATCCCCGGAAATCGGTTCCAGTACCACACCCCGCCGAAGTCGCCGGCCATCTCGATGACCCGAACACCCTCGACGCCTGCCTTTTTCAGGTACGCCCCGGCCAGCAGCCCGGCGAAACCACCGCCGAGGACCACGACGTCGGCGTCGTCGGCGATCGGATCGCGCGCCGTCACCGACGTGTAGGGATCGACCTCGTAGAAGTCGGCGTACTCCCCCTCGAGCTCCAGGTACTGCGCGGATCCTTCTGGGCGCAGCCGCTTCTCCCGTTCGACGCGGTACTTCTCCCGCATCGCGTCGATATCGATGTCCTGTGGGACATCCGTTGGCCCGCAGTCCGCGGTCATCGATCGTTCTCCTTTGCGAGCGCGCGGGGTGCCCCGGCGCCCATGTACTTCGACAGCTGGTAGTGCAGGTTGACGGTGCTGCGCTCGCGATACGGGTTCGGTTGTGTGCCGGGGAATGCAAAAGATTTCATCCCCTGCTGCACAGCGGCCATATTGGAGAAGTCCTGTGGCAGCACGCTGCGCCAGCGCGGATCCCCCACCGGGGTGTACTCCCAGTCGGCTTGCGGCTCGGCGCCTTTGGGGTAGAGCTCGAATACCGACACCTCGAAGATGCACTTATCCGGGTCGTAACCCGGATCGGGGCGCGCGCCGTAGCACAGCGCACTGGTCAGGCCCTGCCCGATCTGGAAGTTCGGGAACAGCTGCCAGGCGGTTCCGCTCTGGCCGAGGATGTCGGCGGGGATCGTCGGCCACGCCACCCCGCGGGCCTCGTCGTCGCGGCGCGCCGACGCCAGCCAGTGCTCGAGTACCTTGTCGGCCGGAGTGTCCTCGGGCAGTTCGTCCACCAGCCGCAGCGCGGCATTGACCAGCGTCTGCGTGGTGGTCGCGTTGGTCTCCTCCATCGTGTACACCTGCATCTCCGCGGTGGAGATCCGCGGATCGCCGGTCCCCAGCCGGATCTTGGACTTGGTCTCGGCCATGTCGTCGGGTGCGTCGTAGCCGATATTGCTATGGCGGCCCTGCGCTTTGGCCCAGCCCTTGAACTCACCGAACTTGTTGAACTCCGGGTGGGTGGTGAAGACGTGGTAGGTCTCGTTGAAGGCCTCCAGGGCGACCTTCCAGTTGCAGTCGAAGTGCACCCATTTGCGCCACTTGCAGCGCATGTTCTCCAGCCCGAACGGATCGAGGATCTTCGCCGCGGGAAAGAGATAGTCGGCCAGCGGCTCGCAGTCGGGATCCATATTGATCCACAGCCAGCCGCCCCAGGTGTCGACGTTCACCGAGCGGAGCCGGGTGCCTGCCGGGTTCAGCGCACCTTTCCAGTCGGCTTCCTCGCGGATATGCGTGCACGCGCCGTCCAGACCGTAGGACCAGCCGTGGAATCCGCAGACGAATGACTTACGGGCCCGGCCGACAGCCTGTTTCGCACCGGGCGGAGTGTCGACGAGCCGCCGACCGCGGTGCATGCAGACGTTGTGGTGGGCCGCGAATTCATTCGGTCCGGTCCGTACGACGATGATCGAGTCGTCCAGGATGTCGTAGGTCAGGTAACTGCCGACCTCGGGCAGCTCCTCGACCCGGCCGACCTGCTGCCACACCTTGCGCCACAGTTTGTCGCGTTCGGCGCGGGCGTACTCCGGCGAGATGTACGCCTCCACGCCGATGGTCATCGGTTCGGCCAGCTCTTCAGTACTGTCCAGATCGCCCATCGCCAACTCCTTTCAGGGCCTTTTGATTTCGCTGCGGAAGTCGTCGTCGGAGAGAAACAGCGACGTATTGTCCGCACCGACGTGACTCCAGCGCAGATCCAATCCCCCGTCGACGAGCAGGGTTTGGCCGGTGATGTAACTCGACAGGTCCGACAGGAGGAACAGGATCGCGCCGGCCTGTTCCTCGGGACGACCGCGGCGCCCCATGGCGATGGCGGCCTTGTCCCGATCGGGATCGGCGTCGACGTAGGCGCGTGACGCCGCGGTCTCGGTAACTCCGGGTGCGACGGCGTTGACCCGGATATCGTCCAGCGCGAGTTCCAGTGCCATGGTTCGGGTGGCCGCCACGATCGCCGCCTTTGCGGTGCCGTAGGCGATGTGGAACGGCGCGGTGTTCATCCCGCTGATCGACGAGACCGACACAATCGAGCCCGGCCCGCCGGCCGACCGGATCTCGGCGGCCACGGCCTGGCTCATGAAGAACATGGTCTCGAGGTTGGCGGTGAACAGCGCACGCCAGTCGGCGCGGGTGACCCGGGTGGCCGGCATCCAGGTCGACGGCGCGGCACCGCCGGCGATGTTGACCAGTCCGTGCAGCCGTCCCTCGGTCCGGCGCACTGCATCGAGAACGGTGGCGATCCCGGCATCGGTGGCGGCGTCCGCGGCGACCGGCACGATCGGGAGGCCGCCGTCGATCAGCGGGCCGAGATGGTGGCCGAGGTTGTCCTGCGAGCGGCTGACCGCGACGACGGTGGCGCCGGCCCGTGCCGCCATCTCGGTCGCGGTCGTTCCGATGCCACCGCCTCCGGCGCCCGACACCACCACGATGCGGCCGTCGAGCCTCAGGAGATCCGTCATATCCCGCCTTCGTTCGCAGCAGAATTGTCCGGACAAATATCCAGACTCTGCTGACTGGAGAACATGATTCCGCAGCACTTATAGGACCGTCAAGGGGGTTGGCGGAGATAGCTCGAGACTATTGTCTGGACTAAATCTGCTTGGTACGGTCACGCCAATGACATCGCAGCAGGATGGGCGCTTCACCCTCGCTCAGCCCCCGGCGCTGGCCGAGGGCTGGCGGATCGAACGCCGCACCGCACCGAGCCGACTGTTCGGCGCCAACGGTCTGCGCACCGGTCCAGACGGCCGGGTGTACATCGCCCAGGTGACCGGCAGCCAGATCAGCGCACTCGACATCGGCACCGGCTCGGTCGACACCATCAGCGCCAAGGGCGGCGACATCATCGCCCCGGACGACGTCGCGTTCGACGATGCCGGCAACCTCTACGCCACCGAGGTGATGGACGGTCGAGTCAGCGTCCGCGCCGCAGACGGCACCGCGCGGGTACTGCGGGACGATCTGCCCTGCGCCAATGGCATCACCGTGCACCGTGGCCGGTTGTTCATCGGCGAGTGCCGCGAGGGCGGCCGCCTGCTGGAGCTGGATCCGGGCACTGGCCAGAGCCGCATCCTGCTGGAGAACGTGCCCTCGCCCAACGCGATGGAGGTCGGCCCGGACGGTCTGCTGTACTTCCCGGTCATGGGCGCCAACGAGATCTGGCGCATCGATCCCGACGGCGGCGCTCCCGAAGTCGTGGCGACGGGGCTCGGCGTGCCTGATGCCGTCAAGTTCGACTCGGGGGGCTACCTAGTGTCCACCCAGGTGCACAGCGGCCAGGTGCTGCGGATCGATCCGCGCACCGGGGATCAGACGGTGCTGGCCAATCTCAACCCGGGACTGGACAACCTGACCTTCGTGGGCGACCGCCTGTTCGTCTCGAACTTCACCGGCGAGATCACCGAGGTCCTCGACGGCCAGCAGACCCGCGCGGTGCTGCCGGGCGGATTGAACTGGCCACTGGATCTCACGGTCGGGCCCGACGGCGAGTTGTATGTCGCCGACGGCACCTATTTCTACGTACTGCGCCCCGACGGCACCCTGCACACCCTCGGCATGCTGTTCAGCCCCGGCTATCCCGGTTTCATACGCGGTGTGGCCGCGGCAGGCCCAGGCGAGTTCGTGGTGACGACCTCGGGTGGGCAGGTGGCGCGGTTCCGCCCCAACGAGGGTGAAAGTGATTTCCTGGCAGACGGATTGGACCAGCTCTACGGCATCGCCCTGGGTCCGCGCGGCATCGTGGCGGTGGAGCAGGGCACCGGGCGGCTGCTGTCGGTGGATAGCGGGCGCACCGAGGTACTGGCCACCGGCTTGGACACCCCCGTCGGTGTGGCCATCGGATCCGACGGCAACCCGCTGGTCAGCGAGCGCAGCCGGGTCACCCGCGTGAACGGCACCACCACGGAGCCGGTGGTGGACGGATTAGGTTGCCCGCAGGGCATTCTGGTGGCCGGCGACCTGCTCTACATCGTCGACGCGGACGCCAAGTCGCTGATCGAGGTGGATCTGGCCAGCGGGGCCCGCACCACCATCGCCTCCGGTCTTCCGGTCGGAGCACCGCCCGGGGTCACCCCCAAGCCACTGCGCGGCATGCCGCCGTTCTCGGGGCCGCAGGGGCCGTTCGCCGGGATCGCCGCCGGCCCCGACGGCACCCTGTACGTCTCGGCCGATTCCGACGGCAGCGTGCTGGCGTTCCAACGGACGAGCTGAGATGACGCACGCCGAGTCCGGGGATCACCGTTACATCCAGGTGGCCCGCACCCTCCGCAAGGAGATCGTCGACGGAGTGTACCCCGTCGGCTCGCAACTGCCCACCGAACACGAACTGTGCCAGCGATTTTCGGTGAGCCGGTACACCGTTCGCGAGGCACTGCGCCGCCTGCGCGAGGACAACCTGGTGTCGTCACGACCGCGGGCGGGCACGATGGTGGTGCCGCGGCCGTCGTCGCACGCCTACGTCCAGGACGTGGTGTCGATCAACGACCTGCTGGCCTTTGCGACGGGTGCCCGGTTCGCCATCGAGTCGATCGCCATGGTCACCGTCGACGACGAGCTGGCGCAGCGCAGCGGGCTCAAGGTTGGCGAACAATGGCTGGCGGTGCGCGGATTCCGCCGTGCCGAGGGCGCCGACGCCCCGGTCTGCCGCACGGAGTACTACATCAATCGCGCGTTCGCGGCGGTCGGCCGAATGCTGCAGAACCACACCGGACCAATCTTCCCCCTCATCGAGGATCTGTTCGGCCTGAGCATCGTCGAAGTGCGCCAAGAGATCTCGGCCGTCCAAGTCGGGGCCGAGCTCGCGGGCGCACTCAAGGTCGAGCCGGGCACCCCCGCACTGGAGATGCAGCGCACGTACACGACCTCCGACGGCGAGATCGCGCAGGTGACGGTGAACACGCACCCCGGTGCCCGGTTCCGCCACTCGATGACCATGCGACGAGTGAAGGGCTAGCCGGGCGTGCGCACCGCACAGCGGGATTCGGAGTTGGCCGCGCAGTCCTACGCCAGCGGCCTGTGGGTGCGCGAAACGCTGGCCGACGCGCTGGCCGCGGCCGCGCGCGACACTCCGCAGCGGGAGGTCCTGATCGACGGTCCGGTGCGGCTGGACTGCGCAACGTTGTACGAGCGGGCCACCCGCATGGCCGGCGCCATGCGGGCCGGCATGCCGACCGGCAGCGTGGTGTCGTTCATGCTCCCCAATTGGCACGAGGCCGCGATCGTCTATCACGCCGCGACCGTGGCGGGCATGGTGGTCAACCCGATCCTGCCGTCGCTGCGGGACCACGAGCTGGCCTTCATCCTGGCCGATGCCGACGTCCGAATGATCTTCGTCCCCGCCGAGTTCGGCGGGCATGACTATGCGGCGATGCTGCGACGGGTCACCGCCGCGATGCCGTCGCCACCCACCGTCGTCGTGGTGCGCGGTGAGCCACAACCGGGGCAGGTCCGATTCGACGCGCTCGGCGCCGAGGCGCCAACGACACCCCCGCCGGTGGATCCCGACGCGCTTCGGATGATCATGTACACCTCGGGCACCACTGGGCG
Organism: Mycobacterium sp.; assembly: GCA_023264735.1. GTDB lineage: Bacteria > Actinomycetota > Actinomycetes > Mycobacteriales > Mycobacteriaceae > Mycobacterium. The sequence continues at coordinate 121,831 of JAHFVD010000014.1, forward strand.
CCCGAAAGGGGTTTTGCACAGCCAGAATTCGATTCATGCCCTGATCCGGCAGCTCGGCGAACACTGGCGGGTCGAGCCAGGTTCGGTGTATCTGGTGCCCTCCCCGATCGCGCATATCGGGGGTTCGATCTATGCCTTCGAGTTCCCGATCCTGCTCGGCAGCGCCGCGGTGCTGATGGAGCGCTGGGATGCCGATGCCGCGGTCGGGATCATGGTCAGTGAGCGGTGTACGCACATGTCCGGGGCGACTCCGTTCCTACAGCATCTGTTGGCCGCCGCCCAGCGCGCCGATACCCGGTTGCCGGACCTGAGGGTGTTCATCTGCGGCGGCGCCTCGGTGCCGCCCGCGCTGATCCGCAGCGCCGCAGACTATTTCGAGAATGCGGCCGTCACCCGCGTGTACGGCTCGACCGAGGTGCCCGTCATCTCGGTCGGCGCACTCGGTGATATCGACCATGCCGCCGAGACCGATGGCCGGCCCGGCATTGCTGACGTCATCATTGCCGACGGCGAAATCCGGGCCCGCGGACCGCAGATGCTGCTGGGTTACCTACATCCCGAGGACGAGGCCGGCGCGTTCGACGACGACGGCTATTTCCGGACCGGCGACCTCGGTCACTGGGTAGACGGCCACTACCTCGTCGTCACCGGGCGGGCCAAGGACATCGTGATCCGCAACGGGGAGAACATCGCGCCCAAGGAGGTCGAGGACGTGCTGCTCGGCCACCCCGACATCCGCGAGATCGCGATCGTGGGGATTCCCGATCCGCGCACCGGGGAGCGCGCGTGCGCGGTGGTGGTCGCCGACCGTCCACCCGGGCCCGGCGTCGCCGACCTACGGGATTTTTTGCAGGCCACCGGTGTCGCGAAATTCAAGTGGCCCGAAGCGGTCGTCATCTGGGACTCGTTGCCCAAGAATGACGCGGGCAAGGTACTCAAACATCAGATCCGAGCAAGGTTGGTCGAGGCGGATGGGTGACATACAGGTAGCGGTGGTGACCGGCGCGAGCAGCGGAATCGGATTCGCCTGCGCCACAACGCTCGCCGAGATGGGAATGGCTGTCCTCGGCACCGGACGCGACGCAGAGCGCCTGACCGGACTGGCCGAGGCCATCGGCGATCCCGACCGGGTCGCCACGCTGGCCGTCGACCTGACGGCGGACGACGCCCCGCAGCGGATCGTCGACCTTGCGGTGTCCCGGTGGGGCCACATCGACTTCCTGGTCAACAACGCCGGGGTCGGCAGCCCCAAACCGCTGCACGAAACCGACGACGAGACATTGGATTACTTCCTCGGTGTCATGCTGCGGGCCCCGTTCCGGTTGGCCCGCGACGTGATTCCGCACATGCGGCCGGGTTCGGCGATCATCAACATCACGTCGACGTTCGCGGTGGTCGGCGGCCTTCGCGGCGGCGCCTATTCGGCCGCCAAGGGCGGTCTGACCGCACTGACCACACACATCGCCTGTCAGTACGGCGCACAGGGGATCCGGAGCAATGCGGTCGCCCCAGGGGTGACCGTGACCCCGATGGTCGAGCACCGCCTCGAGGACCCCGGTTTCAAGAAGATGCAGACCGAGATGACACCGCACACCCGGTTGGGACGCGTCGAGGACATCGCGGGCACGGTGGCGTTCCTCTGCTCCCCCGCAGGCAGTTTCATCAACGGACAGACAATCGTGGTCGACGGCGGCTGGAGCTCCACGAAATATCTATCGGAGTTCGCGCTGTCCTCGGAATGGGTCCAGCGGTGAATCTGTTCGCCACCCTGGATCAGGCCGCTGCCCGATTCGGTGACCGCGGCGCGGTCTACCGCGGCGAGCAGCAGCTGCACACCTGGAGTCAGCTGCGGGAGCGTGCACTGCGGCTGGCCGCGTCGTTGCGCCAGACCTACAAACCCGGACAGCGGATCGCGATCGCCAGCGAGAACCGCGCCGAGATCGTCGAAGTGTTCTACGGGGTGTGGGCCGCCGAGTGCGTCGTCGTCCCGGTCAACTTCAAGCTGCATCCCCGCGAGATGGTGCAGATCCTCGAAGACTCCGGAGCAGCAACGGTATTCGCATCGCCGAAGATCGCAGCAGAGCTGACACCGGACTCCCCTGTCGTCGTCGAGCTGATCGGCGGGCCGGACTACGAACAGCTCTTCAGTGCGCCGCCGGCAGCAATCCCCTCGACCGACCCCTCGACACTGGCCTGGCTGTTCTACACCAGCGGCACCACCGGTCGCTCCAAGGGCGCGATGCTGTCACATCGCAACCTCACCGCGATGACGGTGGCGCATCTGGCCGATATCGACTCCCCCGATGAGAACTGCAGCCTGCTGCACGCCGCCCCGATGTCGCACGGCTCGGGGCTCTACATCGCCCCGTATGTCCTGCGTGGCGCCCGCCAGGTGGTGCCCGCATCGGGCGCTTTCGATCCCGACGAGTTCCTCGACCTGTGCGGCGCGCACCCGGGCTCGTCAGCCTTCTTGGCGCCCACCATGATTGCGCGTCTCGTCGGGACCGGACGCAACGCGCCTGCCACGCTGCGCACGATCGTCTACGGCGGGGGCCCGATGTACGTCGACAGCCTCAAGAAGGCGATGGCGGCGTTCGGGCCGATCTTCGCCCAGATCTACGGCCAGGGCGAAGCGCCCATGACGATCACCGGATTGCGCCGTGCCGATCACGATTCGGACGACGACGCGATCCTCGGTTCGGTGGGCTATCCCCGCTCCGGAGTCGAGGTTGCGGTGTTGGGCGAGGACGACGAGCCCGCCGCACCCGGACAGATCGGCGAGATCGCGTGCCGCGGCGATGTGGTGATGTCCGGGTACTGGAACAACGCCGACGCGACCCGCGAGACATTGAAGGACGGCTGGCTCTACACCGGCGACATGGGCTCGTATGACCAGCGGGGCTACCTGATGCTGCGGGACCGCTCCAAGGATGTGGTGATCAGCGGCGGCAGCAATATCTATCCGCGGGAGGTCGAGGAGGCGCTGCTGGAGCATCCGGGTGTGACCGAGGCCTGTGTGGTCGGCGCACCCGACCCCGAGTGGGGCGAGGTCGTCGTGGCCTTCATCGTCGGCACCGCCGCCGGCGACGCGCTCGACTCTCACCTGCTGGATCGGATCGCCCGGTTCAAGCGGCCCAAGCGCTATATTTTCGTCGACGACCTGCCCAAGAACAGCTACGGCAAGGTGCTCAAACGCGAATTGCGCGCCCGGCTCCGGTAACCACATTCTCCTCTGCATAGAATGCCGCTATGCCCCAGGATTACCGCTTCCTCACCTATGAAGAGCTCGACGAAGGCCGCATCGCGCGCATCATGCTCAACCGTCCCGAGGCGCGCAACGCTCAGAACCGCGGCCTGCTGGTGGAACTCAACGAGGCGTTCCTGCGGGCCGAGGCCGACGACAAGGTCCGCGTGGTCATCCTCGGCGGTCATGGCCCGATGTTCTCCTCCGGCCACGACCTCGGGTCGGCGGTGTCGCGGGCCGAACACACCCCCGGACCAGACCAGCACCCGAGCTTCCAAGTGAACGGTGCCACCCGGGAGGGTGCGGAAAGCCTGCTGCTCCAGGAGTGGCATCACTTCTTCTCCAACACCCGCCGCTGGCGCGACCTACGCAAGATCACGGTCGCGCAGGTGCACGGTGACGTCTACGCCGCCGCGTTGATGCTGATGTGGGCCTGCGATCTGATTGTGGCCGCCGAGGGCACCCGCTTCGCTGACGTGGTCGGTGCGCGGCTGGGCATGTGCGGCGTCGAGTACTTCGCCCACCCGTGGGAGTTCGGACCCCGGAAGACCAAGGAGCTGATGCTCACCGGTGACGCGATGACGGTGGACGAGGCCTACCAACTGGGCATGATCTCCAAGGTCTTCCCGCAGGACGAGCTCGCCGACAAGACGCTGGAGTTCGCCCGCCGGATCGCCGAGGTTCCCACCATGGCGGCGTTGCTCGCCAAGGAAGCGGTCAACCAGACGGTCGATAACATGGGCTTCTACAACGCCCTGAACGCCTGCTTCACCCTGCATCAGCTCAATCACTCGCACTGGGCGCAGGTGCACGAGAACGGCTGGCCGGTGGGCCTGGAAGAGGATGGTCTGCCGGACTGGAAGACCGCTCCGCCGATCGTGCCCGCGGTCAAGGACCAGGTCCGCGCCGAGGGCTGAGCCCACGTTATTTTTCGTCGCCGGCTGTGCGGTTTCGACCGCGCGGCCGGCGTCATATCTGCGCACCCGAGCCCGATCACGGCAAAGCACCGTTTACAGCTCACCTGAATCGATCAAGTCATTACATACTCGTCACGACCGCTCCAGGCCGATTCGCGAGGCCGACTGAGACTGCGGATCAGCCGACAATGCCGACTTGTCGAAACGCACTGGTATGGCGTTTAATTCGCATAACGCGCAAAGGTGAATCTTCCGATTCCGTTCTGATTTCTCAGTGATACTGTTAACTGCGACACACTATTTCGCGAAACGTGGTGGAAAGCACAGACTTTGGTATACGCGCAAATTAGTTGTTAGTTTCGGCCACATGTTTGCAATCGCGACGTTGATGACTCTGATCAGTCAGGTGTCAGGCACGCCGTACATCCCCGGTGGGGACAGTCCGGCTGGCACCGACTGCTCAGGGCTGGCCTCCTGGGTGTCCAATGTGGCCACCGGCAGGCCCGTGTACGGCAGCCGGTTCCACACCGGCAATGAGGAAGCTGCCCTCCTCGCCCGCGGATTCCACTACGGAACCGCTCCGAATTCGCTCGTGATCGGCTGGAACGGTCGCCACACCGCGGTCACGCTGCCCGACGGCACCCCGGTGTCCAGCGGCGAGGGCGGCGGCGTGCGGGTCGGCGGTGGCGGCGCCTATCAGTCGCAGTTCACCCACCACATGTACCTGCCGATGCCCGCCGACGAAATGGCCGATCCGCTGGCACCGCCGGCGCCGGACGCCCCGGATGCTCCCCCGCCGGGTGCACCCGTGTTCGTCGACGCTGTCGTCGACGCTCCGCCGCCTGGGGATCAGCCGCCACCGTCCGCCGGTGACATCGTGCCTGTCGGCGCCGAAATGGCACCGCCGCCAGCAGATCCCGCTCTCCAACCCGCCTAGAAGGCCCTGCGGCACTCAGGCCTCCTCGTCGAGAATCAAAGCTTCTTCCGGGCAGGCGTCCACGCCGTCCCTGGTGCGCTGTTCGTCCCCCGGCTCGACATCATGGTCTTCGAGGATCGAGTAACCCATGTCGTCGATCGGGAACAGATCAGGATCTTGCGCATAGCACTGTGCATGGCCCACGCATCTGGACCTTTCGAGACGGACCCGCATCGGATCAGGCTAACCGCGATCGTCAGGGGTTGATGGTGTTCTCGCCGACCTGACGGCCCCACACGTATTCGGTGAGCAACGGCTGGCCGAGCTCGAAGTGGTTGTACGGGGCGATCGACGCGCCGTCGTCGACCACCAGATACGGCGCCGGCCAGAAGTTGCGGTCAACCGTCTGCCAGCACCCGGGCGCCCCACCAGGGCCGCCCTGGCCGTTGGTTCGCGGCAGATTGTCCGGATAGACATAGGGATTCGGCGCACCGAGGAACTCGGTCACCGTATCGAGCGAATATCCGTTGCCGCCGAAAGCGGCCAATGCTGCCGGGGATGCCTGGGCGATGTTGCGCAGTCCGCAGAAGAGTTCGGGGCTGTACTTGTCGAGCAGGCGGGTGCTGGTCACCAGGTCCGCCATCGCACGCACGAAATAGGGGTGGCCGCGTTCGAAGATGTCGGCACCGGTGTTGCCGAACCCGATGGAGGCCAGCAGCGCGGCGTCGATGTCTTTCTGCTGCGCGTTCAGCGAGTGCGCGGTGACGGTCAGGTTATCGAGCGCGTTCCACAGGTCAGGGCTGGCCTTGGTGTAGACGTCGGCCAGGTCGGACAGCCGCTGGATGTCCTGACGGATCTGCGGCATCTGCGGGTTGACGTCGTCGAGCACCGCGTTGCCGTTGACGATCGACTGCCCGAACTTGGTGCCAAGGCCGCCCAGCGCCTCGGCGGTCGCCGACAGCGTGAGATTGAGCTTGACCGGGTCCACCTTTTCGGCGATCGAGGTGACCGTCTCGAAGAGTGTGTTGAACTCGGTGGTGACCGAGGATGCGTCGATGACGGTCGAACTGCTCATCCGGGCGGCGGATGGGTTCTTCGGCGTCGACAACGCCACATACTTGTTCCCGAACACCGTGCTGGCTCTGATGTCCGCGTGCGCGTTGGCCGGAATGCTGGGCAGATAGCGGGGGTCGACGTCGAGTGTCACTTTCGCGATCGTCTTACCGTCGCGCTCGGCCGAGGCCACCTTTCCCACCCGCCCGATGATCACCCCGTTGTAGGTGACCTTCGAACCCGCATCCATCACCAGGCCCGCCCGATCGGAGACCATGGTCAGCGCTGTCCGCGGTGAGAGGTCACCGCGGAATTGCAGATAGATGAGCGTGACGACGCCGACGATCACGACCAGGAACAGCATGCCCGCGGTCTTGAGCGGGGGCCGGTCGCGCCACCTGCTCACCGCAGCGCCCAACTGTCGGGGTCGTCATCCCGCGGCCAACCGCCGGACATGTCGCCTCCTGAGCCCCGACCCCCGAGCGAAAAGGATCCCGCCACACTGACTCCTGGTCAGTGAGGCGAACCACAGGAATGTACCCGATTTTGTACCCCGGGTGAACGGCATCGGCGCAATTCGCCGCATTGACTATTGCCGAATTCAAATGTTGAAGTCGTCAATAATTGACGCGACACCCATTGAGTCATGGAAATCCCTGAACCGCAGGGCGTTCCGGGGCGCAATCGCAATTCCACGACCGCTCCCGGATAACCCACCCCAACGCGGCCCACCACATTTGCTGGGTGGCGGGCTCCCCTTCCATTGGCATCGAGTCGGTGGCCGGTGAATGGCCATGCCGACTGTGAGGCTGCGCCAAACCCACTCCGGCCGGAGGTGGAGTCGGGATAATCGAAATCGCCGCCCGGGAGTCATCGCCGGGGCGATCCAGCTCAGCGAGGAGCGTGAGACCTATGTCCATCATCGAAGCGGACGCCGCGACCCAGTCACCGTTCGACCGTGAGGTCGCCGAGACACAGCGATACTTCGACAGTCCGCGGTTCGAGGGGATCACTCGGCTCTACACCGCACGACAGGTCGTCGAACAGCGCGGCACGATTCCGGTCGACCACACCGTCGCGCGTGAGGCCGCCACCGCCTTCCACAAGCGTCTGCGCGAGCTCTTCGCCGTCAAGAAGAGCATCACCACGTTCGGCCCGTACTCGCCGGGCCAGGCGGTGACGATGAAGCGGATGGGTATCGAGGGCATCTACCTCGGCGGGTGGGCGACGTCGGCGAAGGGTTCGACCACCGAAGACCCCGGCCCCGACCTCGCCAGCTATCCGTTGAGTCAGGTGCCCGACGAAGCCGCCGGGCTGGTGCGCGCGCTGCTGACCGCCGACCGCAACCAGCAGTACCTGCGCCTGCAGATGACCCCCGAACAGCGTGCAGCACAGCCTGCTGTCGACTACCGCCCGTTCATCGTCGCCGATGCCGACACCGGGCACGGCGGTGATCCCCACGTGCGCAACCTGATTCGGCGATTTGTCGAGGCCGGTGTGCCCGGCTATCACATCGAGGACCAGCGCCCCGGCACCAAGAAGTGCGGCCATCAGGGCGGCAAGGTCCTGGTGCCGTCCGACGAGCAGCTCAAGCGGCTCAACACCGCCCGCTTCCAGCTCGACATCATGAATGTGCCCGGCCTCATCGTCGCCCGTACCGACGCCGAGGCGGCCAACCTCATCGACAGCCGAGCCGACGAGCGCGATCAACCGTTCGTGCTCGGGGCCACCAACCTCAAGGTCCCGCCGTACAAGTCCTGCTTCCTGGCGATGGTGCGGGGGTTCTACGAGGCCGGGGTCACCGAACTCAACGGGCATCTGCTCTACGCGCTGCCCGAAGGCGAGTACGCGGCGGCCGACGCATGGCTACAGCGCCAGGGCATCTTCGACCTGATCGCCGCCCAGGCCGCCGCCTGGCGTGACGGCCAGGAGCGTTCGCTGGATTCCCTGTTCGACAAGGTCGAGTCGAAGTTCGTCTCCGCCTGGCAGGACGACGCCGGGCTGGACACCTACGGCGACGCGGTGGCCGAGCTGCTGAAGTTCCGCGAGGGTGAGGGCGAGCCGCACGAGATGAGCGCCGCGGATTGGCTCACGTTCGCCAAAACCGCATCGCTGTACACCGCGAGGGAGAAGGCCCGCGAATTGGGCGTGGACGCGCCGTGGGACCCCGAGCGCGCCAAGACCCCCGAAGGCTACTACCAGGTGCGCGGTGGCATCCCCTATGCGATCGCGAAATCCCTTGCGGCAGCGCCATTTGCGGATCTGCTCTGGATGGAGACCAAGACCGCCGACCTGGCCGACGCCCGCGAGTTCGCCGAAGCAGTGCACGCGGTGTATCCGGACAAGATGCTGGCCTACAACCTCTCCCCCTCGTTCAACTGGGACACCACCGGGATGAGCGACGAGGAGATGCGCGCCTTCCCCGAAGAGCTGGCCAAGATGGGCTTCGTCTTCAACTTCATGACCTACGGCGGTCACCAGATCGACGGCGTCGCGGCCGAGGAATTCGCCACCGCACTGCGTCAGGACGGCATGCTGGCGCTGGCCCGGCTGCAGCGCAAGATGCGCCTGGTCGAATCGCCCTACCGCACACCGCAAACCCTGGTGGGCGGCCCGCGCAGCGATGCCGCACTGGCGGCGTCGTCGGGCCGCACCGCGACCACGAAATCGATGGGCAAGGGCTCCACGCAGCACCAGCATCTGGTGCAGACCGAGGTGCCCAAGAAACTTCTCGAAGAGTGGCTGGCGCTCTGGAACGAGCACTATCAACTCGGCGAGAAGCTACGGGTAACGCTGCGGCCACGCCGGGCCGGTGGCGAGGTGCTCGAGCTCGGTATCTGGGGCACCAAGGATGACGGTGGCGAGGAGGAGCTGCTGGCCAACGTGCTGGTCGACCCGATCAAGGACCGACACGGCCGCAGCATTCTCACAGTGCGCGACCAGAACACCTTTGCCGAGAAGCTGCGCCAGAAGCGCCTGATGACGCTGATCCACCTGTGGATGGTGCACCGGTTCAAGGCCGACGCCGTGTACTACGTGACGCCGACCGAGGACAACATCTATCAGGCCGACAAGATGAAGGCGCACGGCATCTTCAGCGATGTGCACAAGGACGTCGGCGAGATCATCGTCGCCGATGTCAATCCCGACCGGATCGCCGAGCTGCTCGATCCCGACCGGGCCGCACTCAAGCGACTCATCGCCAAAGAGGACTGAACCCGCGCCCAACGTCGAGTTGTTGTCGGCGATTCGGCAATTTCGCGACCAGAACTCGACGGTCGCGGGCTTTTCTGCGCACCGGACGGAAGTTCGCTGACGTCTCTGGAGCGAACTGAAATGCCGATGGTATCGGTACGGATTCGGTTAGGTGAACAAAAGATGAACATGCAGTTCAGCGTCTAGATCTGGAATTCCTTCCGGCCGTGACGCAGGGCCGTGACGCGTCGTCGACAGCAACATCCCATACCGTCGGTGGCCGGCCTCTCGACCAGTCCGGCACCGGACAGAAGATAGCGAACGGTGTTCATTCGCCGGAAGTGGCCAGGTAGAGTGCCGTCCGTGGGCAGACACCGGTTAGCCAAGCCGAGGCGCCGCTGGTCGGTCTCCGTGGCTGCGCTCGCCGCACTTCCGGTGGCCGGCATCCTCACCGCCAGCTCCGGCGCCCTGCCCACCAAGGTCACCCCACAAGGCAGCCTCGAGTGCTGCGCCAAACTCGTGGCCGCCAACCCCGTCGACATGAGCAAGGCGTCGATCAGCGGGCACTACATCGTCATGACCCAGGCTGATCTGGTGGCCAGCAGAAGCGCGGTCAACCGCAGCACCCTACGTGCGCTCCCGGCGGGGGTCGGTATCGAACAGGGCCTGCAAATCAAGACGATCCTGGCCGAGCGACTCGTCAGCGCCTACTTCCCTGAGATCCACAACATCGGTGGTGTCCGGCCCGATTACTTGAAGTGGCATCCGATGGGAATGGCCATCGACGTGATGATCCCGAACTACCAGACCCCGGAAGGCAAAGAGCTGGGCGACCGCATCGCGGCCTTCGCTCTGGCCAACGCCGATCGGCTCTCGCTGAACCACGTGATCTGGCGGCGCATCATGTACGACAAGAGCGGGAAGCCCTTCCTGATGGGCAATCTCGGTTCCGATGACGCCAATCACTACACTCATGTGCACATCGCCACCGACGGTGGCGGCTATCCCACCGGTGGCGAGAGTTATTTTGGCTGATTCCAAGCACTTTGGCGTGGTTGCATTACTTCTGAGCAGTACGCTGCTCGCCGCGCCGGTGGCACACGCCGACGAGGCGTTCTGGGGCGGCTGGTACAAGATCATTTTCCATACCGATCAGAAGTCGGGCACCAGCGTCGCTGCCACGCAACAGGAGACGCCATATAGCGCCTCGTACAACATCACGACGAACTGTTCGTCGGACATCTGCACCGCTTCTGTGCTCGACGGACCGACGCCGAAGGACAACGCAACGCAGTCAACCAGTTTCGTGTGGTCGGATTCGCAATGGTCGCGGTCCAACAGCTGGCGCTGGGACTGCACGTTGCCGGACGGCACGATCACCTATGACCCGGCGCACTCGGTGACCACCTATAAGCCGCAGTCCGACGGAACGCTGGCGGGCACCTTCCAGACCACCATCGACGGCGGTGCCTGTCAGGGCACGGTGATCATCCCCGTGACGGCAGTCCCCTCGTCCTCCTGACCCTTTAGGGTGCCAAGGATGAACCGTCTCGACCGCTTCTTCGAGATCACCGCCCGTGGGTCGACGATCGGCGCCGAGCTTCGCGGCGGCCTGGTCACCTTCATCGCGATGGCCTACATCGTGGTGCTGAACCCCATCATCTTGTCCGGGGCCGCCGATGTGACGGGCAACAAGCTGGGCTTCGCCCAGGTCTCGGCGACCACGTCGCTGGCCGCGGGCGTCATGACGATCCTGTTCGGGGTGTTCGCCCGGATGCCGTTCGCCTTCGCCGCCGGACTGGGCATCAACTCGTTCTTGGCGACCACCGTCGTCGGCACCGTCAGCTGGCCCGAGGCGATGGGCTTGGTGGTCATCAACGGCCTCATCATCGTCGTGCTGGCCGCCACCGGACTGCGCCGACTGGTATTCGATGCCGTCCCCATGCAACTCAAGCTGGCGATCACGGCGGGCATTGGCCTGTTCATCATGTTCATCGGTCTGGTCGATGCCGGTTTCATCTCCTCGACCGGGTTGCCTTCTCCCCCAGTCGGATTGGGCGGCGGTGGCCACGGATCGATCAGCACCGTGCCCACCGTCGTCTTCGTGTTCACCCTGCTGCTCACCGGCATCCTCGTGGTGCGCCGGGTGCGGGGCGGCATCCTGATCGGGCTGGTGGCCGGCACCGTGGTCGCGGTGATCATCGAGGCGATCTGGCATCTGGGGTCTGCGACGCACAAGCCCGGAGGCTGGACGTTATCGGTGCCGACGCTGTCCGGGTCGCCCTTCGCCCTTCCCGACCTGTCTCTGGTGGGGGCCTTCAGCTTTGACAGCTTCGGCCGAATCGGCATCCTGGCCGCCACCATGCTCGTGTTCACGTTGGTGTTCGCCAACTTCTTCGACGCGATGGGAACGTTCACCGGACTGTCACGGGAAGCGGGCCTGGCCGACAAGAGCGGGAACTTCCCACGCCTGCGCTCGGCGCTCATCGTGGAGGGTGCCGGCGCGGTGGCCGGTGGTGCCACGTCGGCATCGTCGAACACGGTCTTCATCGAATCCGGTGCCGGTATCGAGGAAGGTGCCCGCACCGGGCTGGCCAACCTCGTCACCGGCACGCTGTTCCTCGCCGCGATGTTCGTCGGGCCGCTGGCCCAGATCGTGCCGACCGAGGTCGCCGCGGCGGCACTGGTGATCGTCGGGACGATGATGTTCTCGCAACTGCGCCATGTCGACGTGTCGGAATTCTCGGTGGCCCTACCCGTCGTGCTCACCGTCGCGGTCATGCCGTTCAGCTACTCGATCGCCAACGGCATCGGCGTCGGCTTCGTGACCTGGGTCGTGGTGCGCTCCGCGGCGGGTAAGGCACGTGAGATCAGCCCGCTGCTGTGGATCGTTGCGGCCGGCTTCGTTCTGTACTTCACCCGAAGCGGGATCGAGTCCCTGCTCGGCGCGTGAAGGTGGCGATGCTGATCACGGCGAACGCGGTCGCGAGTGCTCCCGGTATCGCGGGGGCCGCACCGAAGAACTACTGCGCCGACCTCAAAGGCGTCGACAACGGCCAGACCTGCCAGATCCAGCAGTCCGACCCGGCGTATCAGGTCAGCATCAGCTTCCCCAGCGGCTACCCGGACCTGAAGTCGATCTCGGACTAGAAGCAGACCGGCCAGCCGGTCTTCGTCGACCCGACCACCGGTATGGACCCCGCCAGCGCTTCGTCCAGGAACGCGCCGCGGGCACTCGGATCCGCGAGGTCGACCGCATGACGGGACAACCGGCAGCACGGCGGCGACGATCGCATGGCCCTGCTCGCCCGCCGGCTCAGAAGACCGGCAGGTGCGCTGCGGCCACCAGCGGTAGGCGCCCGGCGCCCATGCTGCGGCCTTCGTCCATGGCAGGCACGCGGCCGGTCCACGTCGCACCGTAGAACGGATCAATCGGGGTCAGCGCGTCTGCGCCACCGATGCTGTTGCCGGCCCGCTCCAACCACCGCGCGATTCGGTTCTTCATGGCTGACCTCCTTGTTCAGGGTTGTTGTCGTTGAGCACTGACTTTCCTCGGTCGTGAGCTCAGGCGGCATCGGGCGACTGGCGGATACGAGGGATGAGTCGCGTGTCCGCTGATCGGGGGACGTTCTGCTGCCATGCTGTTCTCATGCCCCGACTCCCCCGCCGGATCGCATCGGATCTCAACGCGAGGCTGCGCAGCCCCGAGACTGCCGCGGTGGTGGCAGGGCTGGAGAGCAAGCTGACCGAGCGGCGCCGCGACTACAAGGTGCAGTCCGGGGCATTCCGAGGTGTCCGGGTGGTCGTATACCGCGGTTTCGTGGCCGACGACGTCGCCAAGGTGCGGGTCCGGGTGATCGAGACTCCGGAACTACCCGGCGACAGCCGCATCCCGTACTGGGAGGTGGCGCAGAGCAACCTGCGCCGCCACGCGTCACTGTCGATCGTCGGCGCCGAGGTCGAGCTGCGCATCGGCCGGCACCGGGCCACCGAGGTCACCGACGGCCACGGCTTCGCCAACTTCTCCCTTCCGGTTCCGAAGCTGCGCGCCGGCTGGCACAGCGCCGAAGCGGTTGCCGCGGGAATCAGCGACGACGAGCCCGCCGTCGGCGCCGGCTGGGTGATCAAGCCATCGCTGACCGCGCCGTTCCTGGTGATCTCCGATATCGACGACACGATTCTGCTCACCGGCTTGACTGAGGGCCTGACGATGGTGGCCAGAACACTGCTGCGTGATGTGGAGCAGCGCAGCGCGATTCCCGGGATGTCGGCGCTGTACCGCGGACTGGCGCGGGGTATTCCCGGCCGCGCCGGTAAACCCCGCCCGGAGCCGGCGTTCTTCTATGTGTCGACCGGAAGCTGGTCGTTCTATTCGATGCTGGAACAGTTCGTCGAACTGCGCGCCTTCCCGCCGGGGCCGATGTTCCTCACCGATTGGGGCCCCACCGAGCGATACCTGCGGCGCAGCGGCGCCGAGCACAAGCGGGCGGCCGTTCGCCGGTTGTTCGAGGCCTATCCGGGAATGCGTTTCGTGCTGATCGGCGACAGTGGCCAGCGCGATCCGCTCATTTACGAGGAGATGGCGCGGGAGTTTCCCGGCCGGGTGCAGCTGGCCATGATCCGGCAGGTCGGTACCGACGCCGACGAGCGCAACGCCCTGCTGCAGGAACATGCCGAAGCGCTACGCGCCGAAGGTATTCCACTGCATCTAGTGGCCGACGCCGCTCAGGCCGCGCAGCTGGCTGTCGACCTCAAGCTCTGTGACGAGGACACCGTGGCCGACGTCGGCGCCGAGCTGAGCGATTCCTGACACCAGTATTTGCTGAACTGGTAGTCTCCGCTGGCAGCAGTCAGGGACTACATTGCCCGGGAGACACGATGCGGGCGTCAGGGTACGTCGGAGGCGTCGCGATCGCGCTTGGGATCGGTGCCGCGTTCTTCGTCGGACACGGCGTCGCATCGGCCGCCCCCGATTCGGGGACGTCAGTCCATAAATCCGTTGCGGGTCCGGCCCGGGGGCACAACCAGACCCACCGCCCGGCGGCACGACCCGCAGGGCGCTCCGTACCGGCAGCTACCCGTCGCGAGTTGTCCACGGCAGTAAAGGCTTTGGCGTCCACCGTGACGGTGAACCTGCCGCCGATGCCGGTGCGCAGCGGCCTGTCGTTTACCGTGTCACCCGATTTCATGAAGGGATTCGCCACCGACTTTGTCGGCGCTGGCCGCAATGCGGGCGACGGTGCCCGGTTCTTCTTCGGCGATCTCGCAGTGAAGAGCCTTGACGCGCTTGCCGAGGAGAATGCTCCGTCGCAACAAGTGCGCCTGCTGCTCGGCAACCTGGCCGCATCGGGCTATTTCGGGGGAATCTGGCTGCGCGACAACCTTCGTGATACCACCAGCACCCCAGTCGCGATGCCATCGCTGGCCATCCCCGCGTCCCTGTCGCCGTCGGCGATCGGGATTCGGCTGTTCGATGTCTTGTCGGCGGGGCTGGCGGGAGCAGCGGCCAACGCACCGGACTGGCTCGTCTCGACCGTCGCACACGCCACGGTCCCCGTGCTGCTGGCGCTCTACGGGTACAACCGCGGCTATCTGCAAGTGGTACTGGAACATCCGCCGGCCGGTGTGCCGTCGATGCAGGACACGTTGAGCTGCAATGGATTCCTGGACTGCAATTCCACCGCATTCCCGCTGGAGTTGGCCACCCGCTACGACGGCGTTCTGGACGAACTCGACCATCCAGGCAATCTCGGGTGGGCCGAGATGGCGATGTGGACCGGCGTGCTGAACGGCGCGACCAGCGCGGGTCGCTTCGTGTGGGAGGGAATCGCGCAGGCCGGCTTGTCGCCGGCGTCGTATACCGCGCTTGTCGAGCTGAGCTCGGCCTATCTGATGGTGAGCAAGGCGGCGGTGCTGTCCAGCATGGCCGCGTACGCCGATGGTGACACCGCCGTCGGCCGCAACTCACTGCGGCTGCAGGCCGGCTTGTGGATGTGGTCGGGTGCGTACTTCGCCGGACTTGCCTCGAGCGCCGGTCGCGGCACGATGCCGACGATCACCGTGCCCTGACGTACTGCACCATTCCGGCGTTTGGCGGTTCCACCGGTGTTACGTTCCGTACATCACTGACGTGATTGGGGGCCGAAAATGTCGGGCCAAGATTGGTCGCAACCCGCGGCGAAGGCCATCCCGAAAGAGGGCTACTTCGAACTAGAACGGGGACGCTACGGGCCGGTCTACCCGCGCACCCCCGCGTGCTACGGCTTCTCCATCATCGCCAAGGTCAAAGAGGGGCGTGAAGACGCGGTCCGCGCATACGGCAAGCAGATCGAGGAAGCCATCGCCGCCAGCCCCGATGTACTGGCGCCGCTTCGACTGCACTACCTGCGGTGGGTGCTGTTCGACGTCGGCTCCGGTTTGCACTTTCAATACCAAGGGATCTTCGACACCGATTTCGACAAGTACACCGAGGACGCCGTCCAGCTGTTCAGCCAGACCGGCATCACGACGGTGTTCACGAATCTCGAAGGCTTCCCGGAGGATTGGAAGGAGAACCCCGACGCCTTCGTGAAGTTCGTACGCGATCATCAATGCCCGAGCTTCTTGGAATATGGCGAGTACCCCTACATCACGGCCGACGAGATCAAGAAGGCGTTGCGACTCAAGGACGCGTTCTCGACGATGCTCGACCAGATGCAATGACCTCCACACCGGGGACGGTGCTGGAACTCGACGACATTCAGCACATCCTGTTGACCCGCACACCGGCCATCACCGGCCGCTACGAATTTCTGACCTTCGACACTCCGGTGGGCGGCCGGACCTGGCTCACCGAACTGCTCGACAAGGTGCAATCGGCAGCGGACGTGCGGGCAACTCTCGCCAACTCCGACCGCTGGGTCACGTTGGCATTCACCTGGACTGGACTGCGGGCGCTTGGCGTACCCGAGGAATCACTGGCCTCCTTTCCCGACGCGTTCCGCGAAGGAATGCCGGCTCGCGCGGGGATCCTGGGTGACACCGGTGCGGCGGCTCCGGAACACTGGGGCGGCGGATTGGCCGGCGATGACCTCCACGCGATCGCCATCCTGTTCTCCCGTACCGAAGAGCAGTGCGCGCGCTCCATCGAGGAACACGACAAGCTTCTCGAACGGACCGACGGTGTACGGAGCCTGTCCTACCTCGACCTCAACGCCAACCCGCCCTTCAACTACGCCCACGACCACTTCGGCTTCCGTGACCGGTTGTCCCAGCCGGTGATGAAGGGCTCCGGTGAAGACCCGACGCCCGGCTCGGGAGATCCACTCGAGCCCGGCGAATTCATCCTCGGCTATCCAGACGAAAACGGGCCAGTGATCAATCTTCCGGCACCAGAGGTGTTGTCACGCAACGGAAGCTATATGGCCTACCGACGACTCGAGGAGCATGTCGCGATCTTCCGCGATTACCTTCGCGCCAATGCCGACACCCCGGCGGGCGAGGAGTTGCTGGCCGCGAAGTTCATGGGCCGCTGGCGCAGCGGGGCGCCTCTGGTATTGGCGCCCGAGAAGGACGATCCCGAGTTGGGCGCCGATCCGATGCGCAACAACAACTACAACTACAAGGAGATGGACCCGTTCGGCTATGCGTGTCCGCTCGGGTCACATGCGCGCAGGCTCAATCCACGCGATACCGCCCATTACATGAACCGTCGCCGAATGATTCGGCGCGGTGCGACCTACGGTCCCGCACTACCGGATAACGCTCCCGACGATGGCGTGCAGCGCGGCATCGCGGCGTTCATCATCTGCGCCGACCTGGTCCGTCAGTTCGAGTTCGCCCAGAACGTCTGGATCAACGACAAGACGTTCCATGAACTGGACAACGAACACGATCCGATCTGCGGAACCCAAGATGGCACAATGGATTTCACCGTACCCAAACGGCCCATCCGCAAGGTTCACAAGGGCATTCCGGCATTCACCACGCTGACGGGTGGCGCGTATTTCTTCCTGCCCGGACTCGGTGCACTGCGCTACCTCGCCGATCTCGGCACGTAGAAGGATCACCATGCGGGCACGTACCTACAACCAGAGCCACGTCACGCGTAACCATGACGGACGCCGGCGGGTCAGTATCTACTGGACCTGGAGTTATCCCTGGGAGTCCCAACGGGATCCGGCCGGGATCTACAACCGGTTCTCGACGATGACCGAAGTCCGCAACGTCGCATGGCCGGCCTATGAAACACCGGAGTACGCCGCGGAGAACTTCCTGCAGGGCATCGCGGGCACGCTCGAGCTGTTCCACCGGTCCACGCTGTCCTTCCAGGAGCTCGCCGAGGAAGTTACCGGGCATCCCGTCGCAGTGTTCCAGCGCATCGACCAAGCCGGCTACCGGCTTCCGATCGATGAACGCATCCTCGCCGACACCGACACCCTGATGGTGTTCGGGCTCGATCATCTGCTCTCCGAACAGCAGGCCGCACCCGAGGAGATCGCCGCGATCGAAGCCTGGCTGCAGCGCGAGGGCACCTGCCTGGTGCTCGCGCCGCACCACGATGTGGGGTTCACCGACGACTTCGCCCAGCGCCAAGTCGAATACGAGCACCACGGCGACCGGCTGGTCCCCCGACAGCAGCGTTTCGGTCAGTACACCCGGTCGTTGATGAAAGCACTTGGGGTTCCGGTGCATAACGTGTGGGGGCTGCGTCCTGCGGTCGTCGAAGGCACCCGGGAGATCGCACCGCTCACCGGTTTTCGCGACCTCGACTCCTCCCGGTTGCTCGACGACGTGACGACCTTCAACTTCCATCCTCACTTGCCGCACTATGAATTGACCGCGCCCGAAGGTCCGGGGTTGCGCGTGCTGGGTCGTCAAAAGGTCGACCCGAACCGACCGCACCCCTTCACCCAAGCCGGCAACTCCGAGTTCAACGCGCTGATCTGGATGCCCCCGTCCGGGAAGCGCGCCGGCGATATCGTCCTGCTCGACTCCACACACTTCACCACCTTGTTCGGAGGGACGGACAGCCTTCGGAATCTGTGGCGCAATCTGGTCACGATGGGCTGATTCAGCGATTCCAGGAAATTCACAGTTTCACTGGTAACGTCCGGCCTGAGCCGCCCAGCGGGGTGCGGCCGGATCGGGAGAGCAACGTCATGGACTCTGCACGCACGCGAACGGTCGTCCCACTCACCGCAGCGGCTTTGGCCGTCGGACTGGTACTCGCCGGCTGCGGTAAGGACGAGTCGTCGTCGACCTCGTCATCGTCGGCAACGAGCAGTTCGGCGACGTCAGCCACCTCGGCGACCAGCAGCACGTCGAGTGCGGCCGCGACGCCGTCGGCCACCGCGAATTACACGGCGCTCCTGATGAAGGTCGAGGACATTCCGGCCACCCCGGACGGAGCCTTCGCGGCCGTCGGTGAGCCGAAGGTGAGCACAGACCAGCCGACGGACGTGTCGCAGACCTTCAAGTCGGGACCCAACGTCATCGAGTCGTCGGTCGTCATCAACGCCGACGCAGCGTCTGCCGCTCAATGGAACAACGCGGTTTTGGCGAGCCTGCCGACCCACCAGACCGGCACCCCGGTGCCGGTGCCTTCGATCGCTCCGGACGCGACCTTCACCAGCGGGACGTCGCTGGACGGCAAGGCAGGCAGGGCGGCCGTGCTGTTCACCGTGGACCGCACGTCCGCGATGCTGTTGTTCGCCAGCCCGGACGGCGACACCAACCCGGTGCCACAGGATTACGCGGAGGCTGTCGGCAAGGTTCAGGCCGCGGCGATGCAGGCAGGCCTGGCCGGGCTGAAGTAGCCGCCAACTCGGTCAGAGGTCGCGACGCAGGAGCACAGCTCCTGCGTTAGCGGAAACGATTTGGACAGAAGCGATCTGGTCGATCGGCATTGAGGTGCTGCCGCCCAACGATGCGGGCACCCCGGCATGCGCCGTCCAGGTCGCCAGCTCGACGTGGCTACCGTCGCGTCCCACCGCGACCATCACCAGCTTGTCGTCGCCACCGGCGTAGTCGGTGTCGGTCGAGCCGTCGGCGTAGGTGCAATTCATATCGACACGGGTGCCCCACGCGCGGCTACTGAGAGTGACTGTGGCACTGAGCGGCACCGGCTCGGTCGGCGTCATCGTGAACGTCGACCCGGCGGCCTGTTGATCCGCGGGAGTGATCGCCATCGGGTTGGGTTGGATCGCGGCGAATGCGCCGATCGCCACGGCCGCGGCCGCCGCCAGCGTCCACGCCAGCGCGCGGGAGTGACGCCGCCGCGAATTCACTTTGGCCAGAACCTCGTCCCGCAGAGGCGGCAACGCGAGGTGCGGACTGTGCTCGTCGATGCTGTCGACATAGGCGCGGTCGATCTGCGACAACAGCGCCGGTAGACCACTGAGTTCGCCGACGGCATCGCTGCACGGCTGGCAGGCCCTCAGATGCTCCTCGAACTCGCGACGTTCCGAACCCGACAGGGAGCCCAGCACGTACGCCGCGTCCCACAGCGCGTAACCGTGGGTGCCGCCAGGCGACGGCGAGCCGTCAAGCGTCGTCATCACGTCACCTCGAAGCCATGCCTTCGATCAGCCGTGTGATGAGCATGAGGACAAAACTGTCGAAGTCGCCCCGAAACCGCGCAGCGTCAGTCACGAACGGACGCTGCATCGACATGCCAAGGAGCACGACTTCCATCAGCCGCACCGACTCGTCGATCTGGTCGTCCGGAGCGTCGGTTCCGGTGATCGTTCGGAGCAAACCGGCGAATTGCTGACGCTGCGCATCGCGGAAATCAAGGTATGCCGTCCGCAGGAAATCGTTGTGATTGGCCGCGGCCCCGAACTCGACGACGAAGGTGACGGTGTCGAGGTTGTCGATGAACAGGGTGTACAGCAGACCGGCCGCGTCGGCCAGTCCATCGGGCACGGACGCGGCCTGCGTCAGTTGGGCTTCGGCCGTCGCGAACAATTTCTTGGCCACGTCGTTGATCGCCGCGTCGAACAGTTTCTCTTTGGTCTCGAAGTGATAGTGCAGCAGAGTCTGGGACACCTTGGCCGTGGTCGCGATCAACCGCATCGACGATTTCTCGTACCCGCAGGCCCGGAAGCATTCCACCGTCGCTTGCAGGATGCGCTGCCGAGCGTCGGCAGGCGCGACCTCGGGCACCCCGACACGGTCGTCCTCGGAAACCGCTGGTGTCAACATCGACGCTCCTTGCTCCCACCTGGCGTAGCTGATCAATCAGTCAGTGTCCCCCCAATGTGAGACACGAGTGACGAGATTGGTTGGTTCAGCAGGAGACCAGGAAACCCACACGTTCGACGCAGATTGGCGAATTCGGGCTACGAGGACGACGCGGTCAGCTCACCGGCGTGCAGCTTGAGTACCCGACGAACCTTCGCCGTACGGCGCAGCGTCCTTGCCCAGGCCAGCGCGAACGCGCTCAGCACCAACGCCGTCAGGGCCACGAGCCACGGATAGCCGCCGTGGCCGTGTACCCACATGGCCAAGGCGCCCTGGATCCGCCCGGCGGTTGCGATCACCGGATCATCCGGGCTCGCTGCGCCGGTGAATATGCGTATCTCATAGACACCGTAGTAAGCGACGTACAGTCCGACGATCAGGACGAGAACCCCGCCAATCCTGTTGACATAGGGCAGGATTCGGCGCATTCGATACATTCCGATGGGGTTGGCGAACGCGGCGGCGATGGCCAGCACACCCACGATCAGCGACATCCCCGCTGCGTAGACCAGATAGGTCAGAAGACCATCGACGATGAGGCCGGTGCGGAAGCTCGCCGCGGTGACGGCCAGGAACGGTCCGACCGTGCAGGACAGCGACGCGATGGCGTAGCCGATCCCATAGCCGAACATCGATCCGCCGCGCACCGTCGGCGCCCATCGACCGCTGCGGATCACCGGATTGAGTCCCGGCAGGTGGCGCCCGGCCAGGGACCAGATACCCAACCCGACCAGCACCGTCCCGATCAACACCGTGACGTACGGGAGGTACTGCTGTACTGCTGAGGCGGCGGAGACAGTGAGCAATCCGAAGGCACCGAACACGGTCATGAAACCCAGCACCATTTCGATGGTGGCCACGACAGCACGGCGCAGCGCGCTGAGCTGGCCGGTCGCGTCACCGCGTACCACCAGGGTCATGTAGACAGGCAGCATTGCGAAGCCGCACGGATTGAGTACTGCTACCAATCCGGCGCCGAAGGCCAGTCCCATCAGGCTCTGTTCCACGATGTGCGGTGCTCTAGCTCATCGGAGGTGTCACTCTGCCGGTCTCCGCATCGCATGCCCCTATCTCTCGGCGGCCCGAACGTCGTATGACGTAAGACACGAGGCAAAGCGCTCACGGGTTCAAAGGAATTTCCTGCGCCGCCGACAACGCCTCCGACCTCGGGAAATCACTCGCACTAGGGTCGCTACTCGGCGTCGTCGAGGTACTCGCCCACCCGAGCGAGCGCCTCGGCGAAGACGTCCACCTTCTCGCCGCGCTTCTCGTTGGCCGGTTGGGCGGCACCGCGCGCACCTTCGGCCTCCACCCGGGCCGCTCCCTCACGCCGCAACCGGCTGAAGTTCTTCTCCCGTGCCTGCCGCAGCCGGCTCTGCAGTTCCTTCAGCTGCTTGGAGTCCATGCGGGCCAGAGCTTCGGGATCGCTCTCGGCGATCAACGAGTTTTCCTGCGGGGTCAGGTTCACGTGGTGGTTGCTCACCATAGATTCATAGCCTGCGCCGGTCCGGTCTAGGCAACGAATCGCCGGGCACCTCGCCGAACCGTCACGGCGGGGCCATGTCCAGTTCACGTTGACGGAGCTAGCCGGAATCGGCCACTAACACAAGATGGCCGAAGCGAGCGATGCGGTCAGCGCCGCTCCCCTCTCCCCCACCTACGGGGCGGGATTGTCACCGCCGCGATCATCGGGACCGGCTACCTTTTAGCGGCAGCCAATGCGGCAGCAGCCTCCGCATCACCGGAACAGATTGCGGGAGTATGTGATTCGGGACTTCGACTGTGCGCCGACCGGTCCGAGGGTCTCGCACCTGCCGCCGTACCCGTGAGCGTGCCCTCGGTCATGCTCGTCGGCAATGACTACAGCCCCGACCCCAACACCTGCGGTACGCAGTGCACCGGCGGAAACAGCAACTGCGGCTCGGGCGCCAACGGTGGTCCCGGCGGTCAAGGCGGTACCCCCTAAGCGGATGATCGTGCCGGGCTACATCATTTGCCCCATAGGTCTGCTGCGAGAACACATAGTTCGCCCGAAGTCGTGAACCTGGTGCCAGCCATACGTTGAGCACCATGAACACCACGACAACCCTCACCGGCATCACGAAGCTCGCTGTGTACGGCGCACTGCTCGGTGGCCTGGGTGCCGCCGCGCTTGGTGTCGGTTCCGGCCTGGCGCAAGCCGACTCCGCGCTAGGCTCGGGCGGCGCCGTTCAGATCGCTGCGCAGGCTGAGCCCTCGCGACAGGACGGAGATCAAGAAGTCGTCCGACGGGGCACCGTCATCCCGGTGCACGGAGACGACGAACACCCGGGCGCCGGCTCTCACATCTCCGCACACGCCGCACACCGAATCGCAGGGTGAGACCAATGACCGAAGCACTTGCAACCCCCGATGCCGCTGACGAATTCTGCGAAGACTGCGGATACGAACCCGAACTCAAGCGAACGCTGAATGGCTTTCAGGTCTTTGCCATTTCGTTCGCTTCCCTGTCGGTGGCGGTCGGTATCTTCGCCACCTACGACGACGTCCTGCGTGACTCCGGGCCGATCGGGATCTGGCTGTTCCCCCTCGTGGCGATCGGGCAGATTCTGGTGGCGTTGGTGTATGCGCAGTTCGCCGCCCGCATCCCGTTGAGCGGCTCGTCGTACGCGTGGGCGTCGCTACTGGTCAGCCCGAAAGTCGGTTGGGCCTTCGGCTGGCTCGCGGTGATCAGCGCCCTCGCCAGTCCCGTGACGATTGACAATGCGTTGGCCAGTCAGTGTCTGATGCCACTGCTCGGTATGGATCCCAACGAGAACACCGCACGGGTGATCACGGTGATCGTCTTGGTGATTCAAGCCATTCTCGCCATCGCCGCGACCCGCATCGTCGGCTGGGTCAACTCGCTCTCGGTGGGCGTCGAACTGGGCATCTTGTTGGTGATCGGTGTCGCCTTGACCGTCGCAATTCTGGTAACCGGCCATGGTTCACCGGCCAACCTGTTTTCCCGCGGTATCACCGAGGGCGACCCCAACTTCTTCGTCATCGGCGGCGGTTTGATGGCCGCGTCGATCATGGGCCTGTCCACCTTGGTCGGTTTCGAGACCGCCTCGAATATGGCTGAGGAAGCAAAGAACCCGACCCGGACCGTGCCACGGGCGATCATCGGGTCGGTGGTGGCGGCCTCGGTGCTGGGGATGCTGTTCGTGATCGTGCTGACCGTGTCGATCACCGATATGAGTCGGGTGTCCAACAGCGAATCGCCGGTCGCCGAGATCATGAACCAGCGGTTCGGCCCGGGCTTCGAGCGGCCGCTGCTGGCCGCGATCACGCTCGCGTTCTTCGGCGCCGCTCTGGTCAGCATGGTTTCGGGTGCCCGCTACATCTACGCGATGTCGCGCGACGGCCGTTTCCCGGCCTCGAAGCTGATGCGCCGGGTCAATCCGAAGACCCGCACACCGATTCCGGCCACCCTGCTGGTCCTCGCGGTCGGCGTCATTCTGATGGCTCTGATGCCGGGTGATGCACTGCTGCAACTGATTATGGCCGGCGCGATCGTCACGATGCTCCCCTATCTCATGACGATCGTTCTGTACCTGGTGACGCGTCACAAACTCGACCGAGAGAAGGGTGGCTTCGATCTCGGGCGCTGGGAGTGGCCCGTCGCGATCGGCGCCCTTGTCTGGGTGGTGTTTGCGTTGTTCATCGTGATCTCGACTTCCCCGACACTGGCCCCGATCGTGCTCGCCTTCGGCCTCTCGGCGGCCGGCGTGCTGTACTTCGTTTACATGTGGAAGTTCAAGCCCGAGGTGCTCGAGCACGCGCCCGGCGATCCCAACGTGCTTGCGGAGGTGGAGTGACCATGACCGCTGTACTCACAGGTCGGGTGGTTCGTCCCGGCGACAGCTACTACGACGAGGCCAGCCGAGGCTGGAATCACTTCTTCACCCACAGGCCCGCAGCGGTCGTGTTCGCCCATGACACCGGAGATGTGGTCAACGCACTCGCGTGGGCACGGCAACAAGGTGCCCCGTTCCGGGTCCGCAGCGGCGGACACGCCCTGGAGGGCTGGTCGGGCATCGATGGCGGCATCGTGATCGACGTCAGTGGGCTGAAGTCGGTGTCCATCGACGGCGTGGCGCAGACGGCCACCGTCGGCGCGGGGCTCAACCAAATGGAGGCCGTCATCGGGCTGGGCACAGCGAGATTCGCGGCGCCGACCGGGACGGAGGGCAGCGTCGGCCTTGCCGGTGCCACGCTCGGCGGCGGTTTCGGCCTACTCACGCGCAAATTCGGGATGGCGTCGGACAATCTGTTGGCCGCCGAGGTCGTTATCGCGTCGCCCGACGGTGGCGCCGAGGTGGTGACTGCCGACGAGCAGAACAACCCGGACCTGCTGTGGGCACTGCGGGGCGCAGGCAACGGAAACTTCGGCATCGTCACGTCGCTGACCTACCGGATTTATCCCCTGGCACAGGCGATCCATATCGTCGCAACGTGGACCGGGCTCGATGAGCTCGAAGCGGTCATCGAGGCGTGGCAGCGCTCCGCTCCTTATGTTGACGACCGGCTCACCAGCCAGCTCGAGATCGAGGGCCACCGGTTCGCGTTGCACGCTGCCCTCGCTTCCGGATCGGAAGATGAAGCACTACAGTTGCTTTCGCCGATGCTGTCGATTGGAAGCCCCGACGTCGCGGTACAGGACGCGAGCTGGCCTGACATCTACACAAGCTTTCAGATTCCCATCGAAGAAGAACCGGCGAACTGGAAGTTCAACTCGCAGTTCATGACTGAACCATTGCCGCCTGAGGGAATCGGCGTCATCAGTGCGTTTATGGCGAAGGCGCCCGCGGGGTGCAACTACTTCACCAACGCCTTCGGTGGCGCAGTGCACACCAGCGAACCGTCGGGAGGGTCGGCGTTCGCGCACCGTAATGCGCTGTACTACGCCGAACCCGGGGCCGGCTGGGGTGTCCGAGGCGGAGCGCCTGCGCCCGAGGAGGAGACGGCTGCAGCCCTCGGATGGGTCGCGGATTTCGCCGAGGCAATGACGCCGTACGTCAACGGTGCGTACGTCAACGTTCCCAATGCCGGTATGGCGGACTGGGAACGCGCGTACTGGGGACCCAATGTCGATCGGCTACGTGCGATCAAGGCGGCCTACGATCCGGACAACGTGTTCTGCTATGAGCAGAGCATTGCGCCTGCCTAGTTGCCGTTGACGAGATCCGCGAGGAACGCAGGCAGCCGGCCTGCGCCGAAGTCGTAGAGCCGCGCCCAGAGCGGCTCGATGGAGATACGCACCATCTGCGGTTAGGTCGATTGCACGTTGTGTTCGAATTCGGCGAGTTCCTCGCC
>JAHFVD010000086.1 GCA_023264735.1 Mycobacterium sp.
GGGCCGAGGCCGCCACGGCAGGTAGGGCGCCGCCGAGCATGGCGGCCCGGCGCACGGTCGCTGCGGGTATGCCGGCCGCCTTGGCGACTGCGTCGGCCATCACGCCGGCCAGCGCGCCCTGGCGCAGCTCGCCGCCGAGCAGCCGGCGCAGAAACACCTGCTCGGCGTCGGTGGCCGCGGCGAACAGGTCCGCGAGCAGCTCGGCCCGCCGGGCTTGCGAGCCTCTGCCCGCAACGGCGCCGATCTCGGTGAATGTCGCATCGACGGCGAGGACCGTCAGCGTCGGCTCTGCCGCCGGATCGGGCAGCGTGCGCAACGCCGCCCAGCCGACCCCGATCTGGCGCTGCGGCAGGTCCCCGGACAGCCACGACACCACGACCGCCACCACGTGCGGGTCACTCACCCCGGCGAGCAGCTCGGCGATCCGCGCCACCTTGGCCAGCCGCGACGACGTGGCTGACACATCGATCGAGGCCGCCGCGACATCGCCAAGCAACATGCCTCCAGGTTGGCACGACACCCCGACATTTAGCCGGCGTCAGGCCACCTCGAACGACACCGAGGGCCAGCCTGTCGCGCCGTCGGGGGCCGGTGGCGCCTGGTCTTCGGTCTGCACCGCCCCGGTGTTGTCCGTCGCGCGGGCGGTGACGGTGTGGAACCCGCCCTGGCTGGCCGTCCACGGGAAGCTCCACAACCGCCAGGTGTCGCCTGAGTAGGCCGCCCCCAACTCGGCGGGCTGCCACGGCCCGTTGTCGATCCGTACCTCGACGCCCTTCACCCCGCGGTTCTGCGCCCACGCCACCCCGCCGAACGTCACCGCACCCTTGGCCACCTTCTGGCCGTCGCGCGGCACGTCGATCCGCGACTCGGTCTTGATCGGGCCGCGCTCCGACCAGCCGAGTTTGGTCCAGTAGGCCTGCGCGCGGTCGAAGCGGGTCAGCTCCAGGTCCACCACCCATTTGGTGGCCGACACATAGCCGTAGAGCCCGGGCACCACCAGCCGGGCGGGATAGCCGTGCTCGACCGGAAGCGGCACGCCGTTCATCCCGATCGCCAGCATCGACTCACGCGCGTCGGTGAGCGCCTCCACCGGGGTGCCCGCGGTGAATCCGTCTATCGACGTCGAGAGCACCATATCGGCATCGGGATGGATTCCGCTGGCGCGCAACAGGTCTGCGACCCGATAGCCGGTCCAGGTGGCATTCGAGATCAGGTTGCCGCCGACCGGGTTGGACACGCAGGTCAGTGTCACGGTCTTGGTGATCGGCGCGAACTTTGCCAAGTCGTCGAAGGTGTAGGTGATTTCACGATCGACCATGCCGTGGATGCGCAGCCGGAAGTCGGCGCGCGCGAGCTGCGGGACGCTCAGCGCGGTGTCGATGCGATAGAAGTCCTTGTTGGGCGTGATGAAGCTGGGCAGCGCGACGCCCTGAGGCGCGACGTCGGCGGGAATCGGCGACGCGGGCGGAGCCGATGGCAGGGCGAAGCTCTCCCGGTCGCCGGACACCGAGTGCAGCCGGCGGTTGATCACCACCCCGGCGACACCACTGAGGAGCCCGAGCCCGCCGATGCCGAACGTCATCAGGGACAGCCGGCGTCCGGCATCGACCCCGGTGTCTCGGCTCTCCCCGGTGGCGTCGGTCGACTCAGGAGATTGGCTTACGTCGATCCGGCGGGTGAGCAGACGCAACACCGCGATACCGCACGCCACGCCGATCAGGGTGGGGATGATGTCGACGACTCCGGCGCCCGGGCGCGCCAGCACCGCGGCGCAGCCGGCGACCGCGGCGGCCAGGAACGCCAGCGTGCCGACCGGGATGCGGGAGCGTTCCCAGATCGCGGCGACGGCAGCCAGCACCCCGATGACCGCGATCACCGACACCGACAGGAACAGCTTGTCGGCGGTGCCGAAGGTCTGGATCGCCCATTCCTTGACCGGCCCGGGCGTCACGTTGATGACCGCGGTACCCACCGCCGTGCGGGCATCGGCGGCAGGGGAGAAGAAGGCGGCTGTCAGCTGGACCACGCCGAGGGCGACGGCGGCGGCCGCCACGCCGGCGCCCATCCGCAGTCCAGTCGTGGATTGGGCCATGTCGCCCAACCTACCGCTGGGTCGACACCCTTGTTCATGACCCTTTTGTGACGAGCGGTAACGTGCGTACCGGCTCGACACTGGGTGTCCTGCGAATGGAAAAGCGAACGCCTAACCGCACGGTTAGCGTGCCGGCGTCAACCGACAGGAGTATCGGATGGAGATCTCGGGCAAGAAGGTAGTCGTCGTGGGCGGTGCATCGGGCTTCGGGCGGGCAAGTGCTGAACTGCTGGCCTCCCGTGGAGCCCAGGTGGCGATTCTCGACCGCGAGGGCACCGACGGTCCCGAGGTCGCGGCCGGTGTCGGCGGCCCCTTCCTCCCCGTCGACGTCACGGACTTCGCGGGCACCGAGAAGGTGCTGGCCGACGCGGTCGAGGCCCTCGGCGGCCTGCACGTGGTGTTGACCACCGCCGGTGGCGGCGTCGCAGAAAAGACGTTCGGCAAGAACGGCCCGCACGCCCTGGAGACCTTCCAGAGCACGATCAACCTCAACCTGATCGCCAGCTTCAACATCAGCCGGCTCGCGGCCGCGCACATGGCCAACAACGAGCCCGAAGATGAGGAGCGCGGCGTCATCATCAACACCGCCTCGATCGCCGCGTTCGAAGGCCAGATCGGCCAGGTCGCCTACACCGCCGCCAAGGCCGGTATCGCCGGCATGTGCCTGACCATGGCCCGCGATCTGGGTCCGGTGGGCATCCGCGCGCTGGCCATCGCGCCCAGCCTGTTCGCCACCGGCCTGACCAAGGGCATCCCGGACGAATTCGCCAAGGCGCTGACCAAGGACGCTGCCTTCCCCAAGCGCCTTGGCAAGCCCGAGGAGTTCGCCAAGCTGGTCGCGGCGATCGTCGACAACCCGATGCTCAACGGCCAGTGCATCCGTCTCGACGCCGGGCAGCGCTTCGCCCCCAAGTGATCCGCCTGTGGTAAGGCATTAGGGGAATAGGCACCGCCGCCTCGAGGAGGACCCGATGGGTATCGCACTGACCGACGACCACCGTGAACTCAGCGAGGTGGCGCGCTCGTTCCTTGCCGCGCAGAAGGCCAGGGCGGTGACACGGGACCTCCTCGCCGACGATGCCGAGGAGACTCGTCCGCCGTTCTGGTCGGAGCTTGCCGAGCTGGGTTGGCTCGGGCTCCATGTCGACGAGCAGTACGGCGGTTCGGGTTTCGGGCTGCCGGAACTGGTGGTTGTCATCGACGAGCTCGGCCGCGCGATCGCGCCGGGCCTGTTCGTGCCGACCGTCGTCGCCTCCGCCCTGGTGACCGCCGCCGGCGGCGACGAGCAGAAGGCTCGTCTGCTGCCCGGCTTGGTGGACGGATCGGTCACGGCGGCAATCGGATTCGGCTGTGCTGCCACGGTGACCGGCGAGACCGCCAGTGGTGACGCCGGTGTGGTGCTCGGCGCCGGGCTCGCTGACCTGTTGGTGCTGATCTCCGGCGACGATGTGCTGCTGGTAGAGCGTGACGCCAATGGGGTGTCGGTCGAGGTGCCGGGAAGCCTGGACCGGGCGCGGCGGTCCGGTCGGGTGTCACTGCGCGATGTCGCGGTGGCGGGCAACGTGTTGACCGGAGCGGGTGCGATGGCAGTTGCCTTGGCCCGCACACTGTTTGGCGCCGAGGCGGCCGGTGGAGCGTCCGACTGCGTGGACACCGCCGTCGAATACGCCAAGGTGCGTGAGCAATTCGGCCGCACCATCGCGACCTTCCAAGCGGTCAAGCATCACTGCGCCAACATGATCGTGGCCTCGGAGTCCGCGGTTGCCGTCGTGTGGGATGCCGCCCGCGCGTTCGGCGATGATCAGAAGCAGTTCGAACTGGTCGCGGCCGCCGCGGCCGCATTGGCGTTCCCGGCCTATGTTGGCAACGCGGAGTTGAACATTCAGGTGCACGGCGGCATCGGGTTCACCTGGGAGCATGACGCGCATCTGCATCTGCGGCGCGCGTTGACCGTGCAGGCACTGCTCGGCGGGGACGGCCCGGTCACCGACGTGTTCGCCCTGACCGAGTCCGGCGTCAGTAGGGCCAACAGCCTTGACCTGCCGGCCGAGGCCGACGAACTGCGCACCCAGATCCGCGCCGACGCCGTCGAACTCGCCAAGCTTGACGAGAAGTCGCAACTCGACGAGCTGATCGCGACCGGCTACATCATGCCGCACTGGCCCAAACCGTGGGGCCGCGCGGCAGGTGCCGTCGAGCAGCTGCTGATCGAAGAGGAGTTCGCCGCCGCCGGTGTCAAGCGGCCCGACTACGGCATCACCGGCTGGGTGATCCTGACCCTGATCCAGCACGGAACGCCAAAGCAGATCGAGCGTTTCGTCGAGAAGGCGTTGCGCAAGGACGAGATCTGGAGCCAGCTGTTCTCCGAGCCGTCGGCCGGTTCAGACGCCGCGGCGGTCAAGACTCGCGCCACCCGGGTGGACGGCGGCTGGAAGATCACCGGGCAGAAGGTGTGGACCAGCGGAGCGCACTACTCGAAGCGCGGTCTGGCCACCGTCCGTACCGATTTCGACGTGCCCAAGCACGCCGGCATCACGACGGTGATCCTGGATATGGAGGCCCCCGGTGTCGAGGTGCGGCCGCTGCGCCAGATCACCGGCGGCGCCGACTTCAACGAAGTGTTCTTCAACGACGTGTTCGTCCCTGACGAGGACGTCGTCGGGGAGCCGAACGCGGGCTGGACCGTCGCGCGCGCCACGCTCGGCAATGAGCGGGTCAGCATCGGCGGCGGCGCCGGCACCATCGCACCGGCGGCGCCGTGGCTGGTCTCGCTGGTCACACGACACGGCGACCGGCATGCCGGCGCGGTGCAGTGGGTCGGCAAGTTCCTCGCCAGAGACCAGGCCCTACGCCTGCTGAACCTGCGCCGCGTCGTCCGTGCGCTCGAGGGCGCCGGCCCCGGCCCGGAAGGCAACATCACCAAACTGATCCTGGCCGAGCAGTTCCAGGAACAGGGCACGATCGCCGCGGCACTCGTCGGTCCGGACGTGGCGCTCGACGGCGGCGAGGGTGAAATGGCGGGCCGGACGGCCCTGGGATCCCGCGCGCTGTCGATCGCCGGCGGTACCTCGGAGATCACCCGCAACCAGATCGCCGAGCGCATCCTCGGCATGCCGCGCGACCCGCTGATCAAGTAACTCACACAGGTTTGCGCCGTTGGCAAACCGTTCTCGAGCTATATACCGCAGGCGCAGCGGCTATTGGCTAATCTTTGGGCCATGCGAACTCATGGTGCGGTATTGGCAGCGCTGGTTCTCGTCTTGGCGGCTTGTGGAGGGCCCAAGCCCGTCGTCCCCACCCCGAAGTCGAATGTCGCCAATACGACCGGCGGCGACATCAAGATCACCGGCGATTCGTCCGCGGAGGTCAACAAGCTGGCGATCTCGGCGATCGCTGACCTGCAGAAGTACTGGGCCGAGGAGTATCCGAAGCTCTACGGCAGCGACTACAAGCCGGTGGAGGGTGGCTTCTTCGCGGTCGTCCCGAAATCCGGGGATCTGCCGCCGTGCGCCCAGAGCATCGACGACATCACCAATAACGCGTTCTACTGCGCCAGCAAGGATGTGGTGGCCTGGGACTCCGGCGGCCTGCTCCCCGACTTACAGTCGAAGTTCGGTGATTTCGTCATCCCGATCGTGCTGGCTCATGAGTGGGGCCACGCCGTTCAGGCCCGGTCGAACTTCACCGCCCGGACGGTGACGAAGGAGTTGCAAGCCGACTGCTTCGCGGGCGGCTGGGCCAAACATGCCAAGGACTCCGGGTTGTACAAGGTCAATGCCGCCGATATGGACAATGCCTTGGCAGGCATTCTGGATCTCCGGGACTCCCCGGGTACCAGCAATATCGACCCCTCGGCGCACGGCAGTGGCTTTGACCGGGTCAGCGCATTCCAGGACGGCTACGACAACGGGCCCACGGCTTGCAAGGCCTACCGCGACGACGAGCCGATGGTCCTCGAGCTCCCGTTCCAGAACGCCGCGGACGAGGCCGCCGGCGGCGACATGCCGTATGACGCGATGGTCAACGACGTGCCCTACGACATCGAGGACTACTGGGCGCATGTGTATCCGGAGCTGACCAATGGCGAGCCCTGGGTGCCGGTGAAGGGCCTGGAGCCGTTCGATCCCTCGAACCCGCCGATGTGCGGCAACACACGCGCCGAAGGCTACGCGCTGTTCTATTGCGTCCCAGACGATTACATCGGGTGGGATAACGTCGACGCGATGCCCACCGTGTACCGCAAGGGCGGCGACTACGCGGTGGCGACGTTGATCGCGACCCAGTTCGGGTTGGCCGCGATGACCCGGGCCAATGACAAGTCCGACGACAAGACCCAGTCACTGCGCGGGGACTGCTTCGCCGGGGCGTACACGGCGAGCGTGCTGCTGCAGAACCGTAAGGACACCAGCAGCTTCGGTATCTCGCCCGGCGACCTTGACGAGGCCATCACCGCGCTGCTGGTGTTCCGCGGTGACGGCGACGTCGAGCGGCAGGGTGCTGGTTCCGAGCGGATCAAGCACTTCCGCAACGGTGTTCTCAACGGTGCCGAAGCCTGCCTGAAGGACTGAGTCGGACCCGGCTATTCGGCCGCGCGGCGCGCCGAGATCTGCCTAGTGGTCGTACTTGTGGCCCGATCACGACCATGAGGGCGATTTCGCGAGGCTCTCCAAGTCGTCAGTGCCGGGGAAACAGCTGCGGAAACATATCGTGAAGTCGTTGCCGCACACTGGGTTCGCGCTGCGGCGCGGCGGACGTGGGCGGTGGCGCGGCTGGCGGCGGCGCGAGAGTGGAGGCGACGGCCGTCACGCTCCATGACGTGGGCGGCTGCGCCGATGGGGAGGGGACCGGCGTGCTGTGGTTCACCGGCACGGGCGCGATCGATGTTGCGGCGGTTGCCGATGGGTGAGGCCGCCCGACAGGGTGCGCCGACTCGTGGGAGACGCTGACGACGGCGGCGACCAGGATGCCGAGGGCCAGGATGCCGAGCCCGCCGAGGAGGGCCGAGACCCAGCGCCGATCCGCGACGGCAGCGGGCCTTCTTGTCGCGTTCATAGAAAGGCTTGACCTCCGGATTTTCCAGTTCGCCGGCTGATAGTAATGGCGCTGCCCGAAAAACAGCTGTGAACACTTCGGCGACCTTGTCTTCCCTGCTCCTTATCGGGCATGCTGCGGGGCGTGGCAGGCACCGACAAACTAGTTCTGGGCGCGAGCGGCTTCCTCGGCTCGCATGTGACACGACAGCTGGTCGAGCGCGGTGAGACCGTCCGGGTCATGCTGCGGCCCAGCAGCTCGACCCGTGGGATCGACGACCTGCCGGTGCAGCGCTTCTACGGCGACATCTTCGACGACGCCGCTCTGAAGGAGGCGATGGACGGCTGCGACGTCGTCTTCTACTGCGTCGTCGACGCCCGAGCACATCTGCGCGACCCCGCAGCGCTGTACCGCACCAACGTCGACGGGCTGCGGCACGTCCTCGACGCCGCAGTGAATGCCGACCTGCGCCGGTTCGTGTTCACCAGCACCATCGGAACCATCGGGCTCGGTACCGGCGGCATCGTCGACGAGGACACGCCGTCCAACTGGGGAAGCAAGGGCGGCGCCTACATCGGCTCGCGGGTCGCGGCCGAGAAGCTGGTGCTGGACTACAGCCGCGACAAGGGACTGCCTGCGGTGGCCCTGTGCGTGTCCAACACCTACGGCGCGCGCGACTGGCAGCCGACCCCGCACGGCTCCCTGGTCGCCGCCGCGGCGGCCGGCAAGCTGCCGTTCTACATGGCCGGGATGGCCACCGAGGTGGTCGGCATCTCCGACGCCGCCCGGGCCCTGCTGCTGGCCGCCGATCACGGCCGGGTCGGGGAGCGCTACATCATCTCCGAGCGCTACTTGCCCTACCGCGAGCTCTACGAGACAGCCGCACGCGCCGCCGGCCGGCCGGGGCCCCGCTGGGGCATCCCCAAGCCGGTGTTGAAGGCAGCGGGGATCCTCGGCGGCATCGCCGCCGCCGTCACCCGCCGCGACCTGCTACTGAACCCGACCACGGTGCGGCTGGTGGACATCATGGCCCCGATGGATCACGGCAAGGCGGTCCGCGAACTGGGCTGGCAGCCGCAGGACGTCCACGAGTCGATCCGAGAGGCGGTCGACTTCTTCGAGCGACGCCGCCGCGACCGTGGCGAGTTTGCTCGCGATCACTGAGAAGGCCGTCCGGTTGAGCGGCGGATGACTACGCTCGTCACGTGCGCGCGGGCCGGTTCATCCACCGATCACGTGGACGGACCGCATGAACGCATCGGACGTACGCGATCGAATCGGATACGCGGCGGGCCTGTTCGGCTGGGTGGCCTTGCCCTATCTGGCCGGCTCCGTCTTGTCATGGCAGACGTTCGGCGCCGGCATCGGGCCGGCGTTCTTCCCACCGGCCGGGGTGACAGTGGCGGCAATGCTGCTCAATCGGCGGGCGCTGTGGCCGGTGATCGTCGCCGCGATCGTGGTGGCCGAGTTGGCCGTCGACCTCCGGTACGGAGCCGCAGTGGGCACCTCGGTCGGATTCGCGCTGGCCAACTCGGTGGAACCGTTGGTCGGAGCATCGTGTGTCCTGGCCTGGTGCAAGGGGCCGCCGGACCTGCGTGAGCGAGCCGACCTGGCCCGGTTCGTGGCCGGAGCGATGTTGCTGGGCCCGCTGGTAGGCGGTGTCATCGGCGGGGTGACTACCGCGATCACCACCGGCAGCTGGTCGATGATCGCGATCCTGCACTGGTGGGCTGGTGATGGGGTCGGCGTTCTGCTGATCGGCGCACCGATCCTGTTGTGGCGCTTCCAATCCCAGCTCCTGCGTGCTCGCATGCTGGAGACGGTCCTGGTCCTGGGGGCCATGGCCGGGCTGACCGTCGTGTCGTTTCGGCTCGAGATCCCGCCCGCGTTGTTCCTGCTGCCTGTGATGGCTTGGGCGGCACTGCGACTCGACATGATCGGGGCCGTACTGTGTGGTGGCGCGCTGGCCTTCACCGCCAATTCCATGGCCAACGCCGGATATACGACGTTCGAGAGTTTGGATCTGCGTGAGCCGGGTCAGCTGGCGATCGCCCAGGCGTTCATTGGAGTGGTCGTGCTGGTTGCCATGCTGACCGCACAGGAAGCCGCCGGGCGGGTCACCGCCGTGCAGCAACGCCAGGCCGAACGGCGCGAGCGCGCCCGTTTGGAAACGCTGGCCAACCTCGGCCAGTTGCTGTCCGGTGCACTTACCCAAAATCAGATCGGCGACGCCGTCCTCGGGCAGGTGATCAACGACGCAGGTGCACAAGCACTTGCAGTGGCACTCGTCAACGACGACGGCACCGCACTCGACTGGCTGGCGATGGGCGGTTACCCCGATTTCGCGGCATATCAGATCCACGACAGTGTGGCGCTGGGCGAGCCCACCGCAGCCACCGACGCGGTCCGCACAGGTCAGCCCGTGGTGATCCGCACGGTCGCCGAGTACCGCCGCCGTTACCCCGACAACGCGAAGTGGATGGTCGCCAGCGGCGGTGCCGCAGTGGTGAGTTGGCCGTTGACGGCAGGCGGCAAGGCAATCGGGGCGCTGGTGTTGGCGTGGGCTGACACCCAGCCGCTGGATACCGCGCAGCTCGCCTACACCTCGGCTGTCGCCACCATGATCGGCCAGGCACTGGTCCGCGCCCGGATCTATGCCGACGAGCACGCCCGCGCGGCGGTGCTGCAGGCGGCGGTGCTGCCAACCAGTCCCGCCGTGATCGCCGGTGTGGACGTCGGGGTGAGTTACGAACCCGCCGATGTGGTGCAGGGCCTCGGCGGTGACTGGTACGACGCACTCGAATTGCCGCACGGGCAGACATATTTGGCTGTCGGCGACGTCGTGGGCCACGGGCTTCCCGCCGTCGAGGACATGGCGCAGCTACGCAGCGCCGGACGGGCACTGGCATTCCAGGGTCTGCCACCGGCCCAACTGCTCGTCGCCCTCAACACGTTCACCCGGCAGGCCAGCAACGGAAAGTTCGCGACGATGGGTGTGGCGGTGCTGGATCCGGCGACGGCCACCCTGTCCTACGCGTCGGCAGGTCACCCGCCGCCGCTGCTGCGCCGGGCGGGAACCGGGACGGTCATCCGCCTCAGCGGCGCACACGGCCCGGTGCTGGGCCCAGTCGAGCGCGCGTCCTACAGCGAGGGCCGCATCGAGGTGTGCGACGGCGACATCCTCGTCATGTACACCGACGGGCTCATCGAGCGACGCGGCCAGGACATCGAATCCGGGATGGCGCGCGTGCAGCAGCTCGTCGCCCAGTGGAGCGGTGACGAGGTTCTTCCGCCGGCCTGCCGGCAGCTGACGCAGACGCTGGCGCCACCGCCCCGCGACGACGACGTCTGTGTGGTCGCGGTGCGTTTCGGCGCGATCGATACCAACGGATCTGCGGACCGTTGACCGGAACGCTCGGCGATGCCGCGGTGGCGGCGCTGAGCGCATGGGTTCGTAAGCGCGGAATCGGTTCGGCGGTAAGCGATGTCGAGCCGCTGACCGGTGGCACCCAGAACGTGGTCGTGCGGCTGCGGGTCGACGGCCGCCCGTTGCAGCAGCTGCACCGGCCGGGATCCTTTCTGGCGCGCCAGGTTCCGAACTTCCGGGGGCTGCTCGAGAGCTATCGGCACGAGGGCTACCGGCCGGAGATGCTCGACGTCGGGCGACTCGCGGACTGGCTCGACGGGAATCGGCCCCCCGATGGCGAGCCTGGCATCATGCACGGCGACGCGCACCTCAACAACGTTCTCCTTCGTCGCGACGCACCCGAGGTTGCGGCCTTCGTCGACTGGGAGATGTGCACCATCGGTGATCCGTTGCTGGACCTGGGTTGGATCCTGGTGTGCTGGCCCGAGGATCCTGACCCGATCAACGCCGGCCGGGAACTGGCCGCGCTCGGTGGTCTGCCGAGTCGCACCGAACTCATCGCCGCGTACGCCGACGCCGGCGGCAGGCCCACCGAACACCTCGACTGGTACGTCGCAATGGCGTGCTTCAAGCTGGCGATCGTCATCGAGGGCACGTACTCGAGGTACCTGGCCGGGCAGGCGCATCGCGAAGCCGGTGAACGCCTGCATGGTTCGGCGAGCCGGCTGATCGGCTTGGGCATGCGCGTGACGACGGGCGACAACCCCTTCGTGTGACCGCGTCAGTGCTGCGGCTGGCCTGCCCGCTCGCAGGTGCACTGCTGGGCCGGTGGCACCTCACGCATCACCTGGTCGACGTGCTCGCCGCACCCTTCCCAGGTGGTCTTGTGGCAGCGCGGGCATTCAACGGGGTAGCACATATCAACTCCTTTGCCTCGGAAGCTTAAGCGGACGACAGGGCATGAAACGCAGGCCCCTGCCGTTATACCCCCGAGGGTAAACTGAGTGAATCGACCTGAGGAGGTTTCACCATGGTTGGTGATGAAGACGCCATTGCCGCGGTGCTCAACCGACTGCGCCGTGCACAGGGTCAGCTGGCCGGAGTGATCTCGATGATCGAGCAGGGCCGCGACTGCAAGGACGTGGTCACCCAGCTTGCCGCGGTGTCGCGGGCGCTGGACCGGGCCGGCTTCAAGATCGTCGCGACCGGGTTGCGCGAATGCGTCGTCGGGGCCTCCGCCAACGGTGATGCCCCGATGACCGAGGCCGAGTTGGAGAAGCTGTTCCTGGCGCTCGCATAACTCGTTTGCACGCGCCGCATGGCGAGGTCTAGCATCGCGAACGTGCATCGTGCGCTTGTCGTAGTAGCTACCCGCAGCGGGGTCTGATCCAGACCGACCCCCCGCTGTGGGGTCGAAACTACGACGTCGGTCAGCCTCCGTTCGATGAGAAGACCGATTCATGGCTCCGCACAGCACCACCATCTCTGAACCTTCCCCGCACTTCTGCACGCCGTTGCCCGCCGGGCTGCGCGAACATGCCGAAGCCATGCCGTGGAGTGCGTTCACCGCCACCTACAGCCCGAGCGGCGGCCCGGTTCGCCTGGGCGCCTGGGAATGCGATGACGTGTCCCGACGCGGCCCGCAACCCCGCCGATTCCGCGCGACGCTGGCCGTCGGCGACCGCATCGAGACGGCGACCGCCCATGCCAGCGGCCCGGTCGCAGCATTGACCGCGATGCTCTACGAGCGGGGGATCCGCGTGGAGGTGACGCACTTCCACCAGCTGGCCTCCGGTGCGCACACCGCGACCTTCGTGCACGGCAGCGACGGCCAGCGCCGGGAATGGGCGATGGGCTGGTCAGAAGACCCCACTCAGTCGGCGCTGCGCGCCGTCATCGCCTGCGCCAACCGCCTACTGACCTGACGAACCTCAGTGCAGCGGACGCAACACGATCGGCATACCGTCCATCGGCACGGGCATGCCGCCGTAATCCTGCCGCGGCTCGTAGCCCGGGCGGGGCAGCTCGAGCCGGTAGCGGCGCAGCAGCCGGTGCATGATCGTCTTGATCTCCAGCTGGCCGAACACCATGCCGATGCACTTGTGCGCGCCCCCGCCGAACGGGGTGAACCCGTACCGGTGTTTCTTGTGCTCGTTGCGCGGCTCGGCGAAGCGGGCCGGGTCGAACTTGTACGGGTCGGGGTAGATCTCCTCGAGCCGGTGCGTCATACCCGGGTAGTAGATGACGTTCGTGCCCTCGGGCAGGTAGTAGCCCAGCAGCTCGGTGTCGCGCACGGTCCGGCGCATGGCCCACTGCACGGGCGACACCAGGCGGATCGACTCGTTCATCACCAGGTCGAGGGATTCCAGCTTCTCCAGCGCCTCGATGTCGAGCGGACCGTCGCCGAGCCGGTCTGATTCGTCGCGGCAGCGCTCCTGCCACTCGGGGTTCGCGGCCAGGTAGTGCGACATCGTCGTCGCCGTGGACGTCGAGGTGTCGTGCGCCGCCATCATCAAGAAGATCATGTGGTTGACGATGTCGTCGTCGGAGAACTTGTTGCCGTCCTCGTCCTCGGTCTGGCACAGCACCGACAACAGATCCGAGCCGTCCTTGCCGCGCCGCTCCTTGACCCGCTCCTCGAAGTAGCGCTCCAGATATTCGCGTGCCTTGAGGCCGCGCCACCAGGTGAACGGCGGTACGCCGGTGCGGATGATCGCGTTGCCGGCCCGGGTGGTGACGGTGAAGGCCTTGTTCACCTTGGTGACCAGCTCGCGGTCGGTGCCAGGCTCATGGCCCATGAACACCATCGACGCGATATCGAGCGTCAGTTCCTTCATCGCCGGATAGAGCAGGAAGCGCGGATCGTTGGCCACCCAATCGTTGGCCACGACCTGCGAGACGACCTTGTCGACCTGTTCGGTGTAGCCGACCAGACGGGTCCGGACGAACGCTTCCTGCATGATCCGGCGGTGGAACATGTGCTCTTCGAAGTCCATCAGCATCAGGCCGCGGTTGAAGAAGGCTCCGATCATCGGAGTCCAGCCCTGCTGTGAGTAGTCCTTGTTGCGGTTGGAGTAGATGGCCTGTCCCGCGTCGGGGCCGAGCGCCGCGACCGTCGGGATGATCGGCGAATCGAGCAGCATGACGGGGCCGTGCTTGCGGTATTTCTGCAGCCAGAAGTCGGGTCCGCCGCGGAACATCTCCACCATGTGGCCGATGATCGGCAGTCCGCCGTCGCCCATCACGGGCTTGAGATCACTGCCGGCCGGGGGCTGGGCCATCGCGTGCTGCGGCCAGTCACGGGCATTCAGCCGCTTCTCCAGCTGACCCATGCCCGGCAGTGTCAGCATCGGCGACGTGGTGACGCGGCGTCTCGCCTGATCCAGCAAATACTGCGGGGTGGTGATCGTGGGCATCAACGCTCCTCGGGCAAGGGGGCGGGCAACCGGCTCGGTGTGGCCGGGGCCACACGTGTACCCCATCCTCGCCAACTTTCTTGACGCCTGTCAAGTTTCATTTCGGCCGCGGCGTGGTGCAAGGTAAACGGGTGACCGCGCAGCAGGAACCCGTCGAGGCGCCCCGTCGGCGCGGCGACAAGCAGCGGCACGCCATCGTCCAGGCCGTGCGTGAGTTGCTCGAAGAGAAGCCGTTCGCCGAACTCTCGGTCAGCACGATCAGCGACCGCGCCGGTGTTGCCCGGTCGGGCTTCTACTTCTACTTCGACTCCAAATACGCCGTGCTGGCCCATATCGTCGGCGAGGCCGCGCACGAACTCGAGGAACTGACCCACCAGTTCGCGCCGCGCGGCGCCGATGAGACGCCGCCGGCCTTCGCCAAACGGATGGTGCGCAGCGCCGCCGCGGTCTACGCGCACAACGACCCGGTGATGTCGGCGTGCAACGCCGCCCGTCACACCGACGCCGAGATCCGGGAAATCCTGAACGGATTCAACGACGCGGTGGTCGATCAGATCGTGCCGATCGTCGAGGCCGAGATCCGTAACAACACCGCCGACCCGATCACCGACGACATCCGTGGCCTGGTGCGCACTCTGGCGGCGACGACGGCGTTCACGCTGTCCGGGGAGTCCGCTTTCGTCGGGTCCGAGAAGAACATGGACCGCTCGGTCGAGGTCCTCGAGAGCCTCTGGCTGCATGCGCTCTGGGGCGGACGGGTCGGCAACTAGTCCATGGGTGACGGCTTCGCGGGCAAGAGGGTGTTGATCACCGGCGCGGCCAGCGGCATCGGCCGGGCTACCGCACTTCGGCTCGCCCGCGATTGCGCTGAGCTGTATCTGACCGACGTTAACGCCGACGGGCTGGAAGAGACCGTGGCCGACGCCCGCGCGCTGGGTGCGCTCGTCCCCGTGCATCGTGCGCTCGATATCGCCGACTACGACGCGGTCGCGGGGTTCGCCGCCGACATCCACACCCACCATCCGGCGATGGACATCGTGATGAACATCGCCGGCATCTCGGCGTGGGGCACGGTCGAACAACTCACTCACCGGCACTGGCGCTCGATGATCGACGTCAATCTGATGGGCCCGATCCACGTCATCGAGACTTTCCTGCCGCCGATGGTCGCCGCCGGTCGCGGCGGTCAGCTGGTCAACGTCTCGTCGGTCGCGGGGCTTGTCGCCCTGCCGTGGCATGCCGCCTACAGCGCGAGCAAGTATGGGCTGCGCGGACTTTCGGAGGTTCTGCGCTTCGATCTCGCCCGCCACGACATCGGGGTCTCGCTGGTGGTGCCCGGCGCGGTCGACACACCCCTGGTGCGCACCGTGGAGATCGCCGGCGTCGACCGGGACCACCCGAAGGTGCAGCGCTGGGTGCGGCTGTTCAGCGGCCACGCCGTGACGCCGGAGAAGGTCGCCGAGGACATCCTGACCGGGGTCACCAAGAACCGCTTCCTGATCTACACCTCGGTGGATATCCGCGCGCTCTACGCATTCAAGCGGCTGGCGTGGTGGCCATACAGCGTCGCGATGCGGCGGGTCAATGTGTTCTTCACCCGGGCGCTGCGGCCGCGCAGCGCAACCTTCACACCGCCGAGCTGAAACCTCAAGCGGGCGGCGCCAATTCGAGCCGCACCCCGAGCAGGCGTACCGGGCGGTCGAGCTCGAAGAGATCGAGCACCCGCAGTGCCGCGGCCGTGATCACCTCGGCGTCGACACTCGGCTGGTCGAGTTTGCGGATCTTGGTCCGCGTGTAGAAAGTGTTGGTGCGCACCGTGACTGCGACCCGCGTCACGATGCGCGACTGGGCCACCACGTCCTCCAGGGCCTGGCGGGCGAGATCGACGACAGCGGCGTCCATCTCGGCGCGTTCGGTGAGATCGCGCGGGAAGGTCACCACGTGGCTGCGCGAGCGGGGGATCCACGGCTCGGCGCTGACCGTCGCGTCGCCGCCGCCCTTGGCCAACAGCAACAGCCACAAGCCGGTACGCGGCCCGAAGGTGGCGGTCAGCAGCTCGGCATCGGTGTGCGCAAGCTGCCGAACTGATGTAATGCCCAGGCTGTCAAGCTTTTTCGCGGTCTTGGGCCCCACGCCCCAGAGTGCGTCCACCGGGCGGGCGCCCATCACCTCCATCCAGTTGGCGTCGGTGAGGGTGTAAACCCCGTCGGGTTTACCGAAGCCGGTCGCGACCTTGGCACGCTGCTTGTTGTCGCTGATGCCCACCGAGCACACCAGCCCGGTCTCGGCCGCGATCGTCGTGCGGATCTCCTCGGCCAAGTCTGCCGGGTCGGCGACGCGGGCTCCGACGTAGGCCTCGTCCCAGCCCCATACCTCGACGGGATGGCCGAGATCGCGCAGCAGGCCCATGACCTGATCGGATGCCTCGTCATAGGCGGGCGGGTCGGACGGCAGGAATGTCGCATCCGGACATCTCCGCGCGGCACTGCGCAACGGCATCCCGGCGTGCACCCCGAACGCGCGGGCTTCATAGGACGCGCACGTCACGACCTTGCGGGGTTCGGTGGGATCGCCACTGCCGCCGACGATTACGGGCAGGCCGACGAGTTCGGGGTGGCGGCGCAGCTCGACGGAGGCCAGGAATTGATCGAGGTCCACGTGCAGGACCCAGTCGCGAGGAGGCGGCGCGCTCAACGCCCGCACAACTTGCGCGCGACGCTGTCCCAGGCGTCGCCGATGGCGTCGAGTGTGCGGCCGCGCTCGAGCTGATGGTTGACGTAGTCGGCATCCAGCAGCGCCAGCAGCGCGTCGGCCTGCGCGTCGAGATCACCTGTGGTGCCCGCGGCGTCGAGCAGGACCCGCACATGGGTGTGCATCACGGCGAGCGGGGCGCTGTGGCGGGTGTCGGGGTCCCGGTTGGCTTCCGACAGCAGCTCGCGATGGGTCTGTGCGAAACGCAGCCGTTCGCGGCCGAAGGCCAGCAGTCGCTGCAGGGGCGGAGCGTCGGGGCCCAAGGGCGGCGGCCCGAAGAGGAAGGCTTGCTGGATGGCGCGTTCGTCCTCGTCGAGCAGGACCATCATCAGGCCGGCGCGGCTGCCGAAGCGACGGAATACCGTGCCCTTGCCCACCCCGGCCGCCGCGGCGATATCGTCCATGGAGACGTTGTCGGCGCCGCGCTCGGCGATCAGGGTGCGGGCGGCATCGAGGAGAAGTAGCCGGTTGCGGGCTGCGTCGCCGCGTTCTTGTGGCGTGGAAACCGGCAGCTCGCTGGCTCGCTGGATCGCGCTCACTCCCACACTTTAGCTCAGCGGGAAATAAACCGGACCATAGTCCGGTTGTGGCGTGCGAGTATCTCGGACGACTGAGAGGATTGCGGACATGGCGGATATCAAGGTTCTGACGCTGGTAGGCAGCTTGCGCGCGGCGTCGGTCAATCGCCAGCTCGCCGAACTGGCGGCCGAGGCCGCGCCGGACGGCGTCACGCTGAGCATCTATGAGGGGCTGGGCGACCTGCCGTTCTACAACGAGGACATCGACACCGAGGACGCACCCGCCGAGGTGGTGGCGTTGCGGGCGGCCGCCGCGCAGGCCGATGCCACCCTCGTGGTAACGCCGGAATACAACGCCACCATCCCGGGCGTGCTGAAGAACGCCATCGACTGGCTGTCCCGGCCGTACGGTAACGGCGCGCTCAAGGACAAGCCGCTGGCCGTGATTGGCGCCTCGTTCGGGCAGTACGGCGGGGTGTGGGCGCAAGACGAGACGCGTAAGTCGTTCGGGGTCGCCGGGCCTCGGGTGGTGGAGTCGGTCAAGTTGTCGGTGCCGGCCAAGACCCTTGACGGCAAGCACCCGAGGGAGAACGCCGAGGTCGCCGCCGCGGTGCGCGATCTGGTCGGCAAGCTCGCCGCCGAGGTGAGCTGACCGCCCAATTACGGCGCGATCGTCAGATCCGCGATCAAACCGTCGCGCAGGGCGAACCGGTGCTTGAGCGTCACCGGGGATCCCGGAAAGTTGCCGACCACCTGTGTGGTGACCAGGTATTCCGCCGGCGTGATCTGCTCGGTGCCCAAAACCGTTGTCGTGTATTGAAATTCCGATGACGTGGCGCTGCGCCATGCCCCGATCGCGTCGTGCCCGGTGTGGGTGATGCCCTCGTCGGTAACCGTCGCATCCGTGGTGAAGGTGGCGAGCACCGATTCGGTGTCGTGCTCCGCGCTGGCGCGGAAATACTCGTCGATTATTGACATGTCGATCCTCTCGTTTCAGACGGTGCGCAGGCTGCCGCCGTCGATGACGTACTCGGCGCCGGTGATGTAGGCGGCGCGGCTGGAAGCCAGGAAGGCCACGAGTTCGGCGACATCCTGCGGACGGCCGGGGGCACCGAGCGGTATGCCGCCGATGGACGCCATGATCTGCGTTCGGGCCTCGTCGATGTCGACGCCGTGGATGCCCGCGATATCGACCGCCATCTGATAGGCCGACTCTGTCTCGACATAACCGGGTGCGACCGCGTTGACGCGGATACCGCGCGGTGCCAGTTCGTTGGACAACGCCTTGCTGTAGTTGGCCAACGCAGCTTTGGCGGCGGCGTAGGGCAGGGTCGTCGGAAGTGGACTTCTCCGCTGGATGGACGTGATGTGGACGATCGCGCCGTCGGCAGGCAGGTGCGGGATCAGCGCGCGATCCAGGCGCACGGCGCCAAAGAAGTTCAGTTCGAACGTCGTTGACCATTCCTCGTCGGTAATGGCGGTGGCGCCGCCGGAGTTCTGTCCGGAGCCGCCGGCGTTGTGCACGACGATGTCGATTCCGCCGAGCCGTTCGGTGACGGCGTGGGCGATGGCGTCGGTCCCGGCCGTGGTGCTGATATCGGCCACGACCACCGACTCCTCCGGCTGATCGGCCGGAAGCGACCGGGCGGCCGCCAGTACCGTCGCCCCGCCCGCGCGCAGCCGTTCGGCGATCGCCCGACCGATGCCGCGGGTGCCACCGGTGACCAGCGCCCGGCGGCCGGCGAACTCGGGGGTTTCATCTACGTGCGTGGTGGACATGACGACTCTCCTCGACTCCGGATACGTGCTATAGCGACGATATAGAACTACTATAGCGGTGTGCAAGACAAGTTGGATGGCGCCGGTAGTGCTCG
Source organism: Mycobacterium sp. (assembly GCA_023264735.1). Lineage (GTDB taxonomy): Bacteria > Actinomycetota > Actinomycetes > Mycobacteriales > Mycobacteriaceae > Mycobacterium. Next base: position 19,050 of record JAHFVD010000086.1, read on the forward strand.
CGACAGGCTGCTGTGGGCGGCCGCCGAGCTGCTCGACGCCGCACCGGGCGAACCAGTGTCCACCCGGGCGATCTGCGCACGGGCCGGAGTGGGCGCGCCCACCCTCTATCACCACTTCGGCAGCAAGCAGGGATTGATCGACGCGGTCGTCGAGTACGGGCTCGGCCAGTACGGGACCGACTCTGCCGAGGATGACGCGCTCGCCGACCTGCGGGCGGGCTGGGACAACCATGTCCGTTACGGCTTGGACAACCCGGCGTTCTATGTGCTGCTGTACGGGCGGATCGCACCGGGCCGGCCGTGCAAGGTGACCGCGGTCGCCGAGGCGCGGCTGCGAAGCCTGGTCGAGCGGCTGGGCCGCGACGGGCTGCTGCTTGCTCCCGTCGAGGACGTTGTGCAGCAGATCGTGGCGGCCAACGTCGGGATCACTCTGCAGTTGATCGCCGAGCCCGCGGGGACGGCCGATCTGACGTTGTCGACCTCACTGCGTGAGAACGTGCTGGGCGGCCTGATCGCCGCGGGCGGGCTGGACGGACCTGCCGGCACCGGGGGTGAAATCGCCGATGCCGCCGCGCGGCTGGCCGCACTGCTTGGCAGCGGATCGAGAGGCGCGTCGGGGCTCAGCGCGGGGGAGCGCGTTCTGCTCGGCGAGTGGCTGGCTCGGTTGGCCGAATCAGCGTGATTCTTGGGTTGCTGTGCGCGCCTGTCGCGGGGCCGGGCGCGCCGACATTGTCGGTGCCCACTGGTAGATCTAGGGACAGCCGGTGTCGCCCGGCGTGTTGTGACATGCGACACGCCGATCGGGGCGGCGCCGGAGTGCTCACGACCAGGGAATTTCACAATTGTTATTCAGAACATGTTGTATCTCTTCTCGCTGTCGGCCACTAGGTGTAGTGTTCGACAAGCCGACAGACCCGAGAGTCACAGGGCCGCCGGAACGCCGGAACCGAAGCTGAGATGTCGGTCCGAGCGGCCCGACAGCCAGGGAATTTCACGGTCCGGAAGCTCGCTGAAAGTTCGTGAGTGCCTGCGCACAGACCACCCGTGACTGTCTTGAGTCCATCTCCATGTTTCGCTGAGGAGCCATACCGCAGATGACCATCACCGTTTACACCAAGCCCGCCTGCGTGCAGTGCAACATGACCTACAAAGCCCTGGACAAGCAGGGGCTGGCCTACGACGTTGTCGATATTTCCGAGGACGCTGAAGCCCGCGATTACGTGATGGCGATGGGCTACCTGCAGGCTCCGGTAGTGGTTGCCGGCGGTGACCACTGGTCAGGCTTCCGGCCCGACCGGATCAACGCCCTCGCCGGTGCCGTGCTGACCGCTTAGCGACCCGGGCGCCACGAGGAGCGATGTGATGAATCCGGATGGCAGCCTGGCGAGCCCGGAACGGTTGGTGTACTTCTCCAGTGTTTCGGAGAACACCCACCGCTTCGTGCAGAAGCTGGGCGTGCCGGCCATCCGGATTCCGCTTCACGACCGCATCGAGGTGGACAGGCCCTATGTCCTGCTGTTGCCGACCTACGGCAGGGGCCGCGGGGACAGCCCGACGCTCGACGCCAAGGGATATGTGCCCAAGCAGGTCATCGCTTTTTTGAATAATCCGCACAATCGGTCCCTGATCCGCGCGGTGGTCGGGGCCGGCAACACCCAATTCGGTGCTGAGTATTGCTTTGCGGCCAGGCTGGTTTCGCACAAGTGCAAGGTTCCGTTTCTCTACCGCTTTGAATTAATGGGAACCGCAGAGGACGTGGAAGCCGTTCGTGCGGAGTTGGCAAATTTCTGGGAGGACGAGGACACGTGGCACCTACAGTCACAGCTGCAGAGCCTGTAACGACTTCGGGGCATGCATTGCCTGGGGAGACCGATTACCACGCGCTCAACGCGATGCTCAATCTGTACGACAGGGACGGCAAGATCCAGTTCGATATGGATCGCCTGGCCGCGCGCCAGTACTTCCTCGAGCATGTCAACCAGAACACCGTCTTCTTCCACAATCAGGACGAGAAGCTCGACTACCTGATTCGCGAGAACTATTACGAGCGTGAGGTTCTTGACCAGTACTCGCGCAACTTCGTCAAGACCCTGACGGACCGCGCCTACGCCAAGAAGTTCCGGTTCCCGACCTTCCTGGGCGCGTTCAAGTACTACACCTCCTACACGCTGAAGACTTTCGACGGGAAGCGCTACCTGGAGCGCTTCGAGGACCGCGTGGTGATGGTGGCGCTGACGCTGGCCGCCGGCGACACCACCCTGGCCGAGAAGCTGGTCGACGAGATCATCGACGGTCGTTTCCAGCCGGCCACCCCGACGTTCCTCAACTCGGGCAAGGCGCAGCGCGGTGAGCCGGTGAGCTGCTTCCTGCTGCGCATCGAGGACAACATGGAGTCGATCGGCCGCTCGATCAACTCCGCGCTGCAGCTGTCCAAGCGCGGCGGTGGAGTTGCGTTGCTGCTGACCAACATTCGTGAGCACGGTGCGCCGATCAAGAACATCGAGAACCAGAGCTCGGGCGTCATCCCGATCATGAAGCTGCTGGAGGACTCGTTCTCCTACGCCAACCAGCTCGGTGCGCGCCAGGGTGCGGGCGCGGTCTACCTGCACGCCCACCACCCCGACATCTACCGCTTCCTGGACACCAAGCGGGAGAACGCCGACGAGAAGATCCGCATCAAGACCCTCTCGCTGGGCGTGGTGATTCCTGACATCACCTTCGAGCTCGCGAAGAAGAACGAGGACATGTACCTGTTCTCGCCGTATGACGTGGAGCGGGTGTATGGCGTTCCGTTCGCGGACATCTCGGTCACCGAGAAGTACCACGAGATGGTCAACGACGGCCGGATCCGCAAGACCAAGATCAAGGCGCGCGAGTTCTTCCAGACGCTGGCCGAGCTGCAGTTCGAGTCGGGCTACCCGTACGTCATGTTCGAGGACACGGTGAACCGGGCCAACCCGATCGACGGCAAGATCACGCACTCCAATCTGTGCTCGGAGATCTTGCAGGTGTCGACGCCGTCGCTGTTCAACGAGGACCTGTCGTATGCCAAGGTGGGCAAGGATATTTCCTGCAACCTCGGTTCGATGAACATCGCCAAGGCGATGGACTCGCCGGACTTCGCGCAGACCATCGAGGTGGCCATCCGCGGGTTGACCGCTGTGAGCGACCAGACGCACATCTGGTCGGTGCCGTCGATCGAGCAGGGCAACAACGACTCGCATGCCATCGGCCTTGGCCAGATGAACCTGCACGGATACCTTGCGCGCGAACGGATCTTCTACGGATCCGAAGAGGGCATCGACTTCACCAACATGTACTTCTACACGGTGCTCTACCACGCGCTGCGCGCGTCGAACAAGATCGCCATCGAGCGCGGGTCGTCGTTCAAGGGCTTCGAGAAGTCGAAGTACGCCAGTGGCGAGTTCTTCGACAAGTACACCGATCAGGTGTGGGAGCCGGCGACCGAGCGGGTGCACGAGCTGTTCGCCGAAGCGGGCATTCGCATTCCCACACAAGAGGATTGGCTGCGGCTCAAGGAGTCGGTGCAGGCCAACGGCATCTACAACCAGAACCTGCAGGCGGTGCCGCCGACCGGGTCGATCTCCTACATCAACCACTCCACCAGCTCGATTCACCCGGTGGCCAGCAAGGTTGAGATCCGCAAGGAAGGCAAGATCGGCCGCGTCTACTACCCAGCGCCCTACATGACCAACGACAACCTGGAGTACTACCAGGACGCGTACGAGATCGGCTACGAGAAGATCATCGACACCTACGCCGCGGCCACCCAGCATGTGGACCAGGGGCTGAGTCTGACGCTGTTCTTCAAGGACACCGCCGATACCCGCGAGGTCAACAAGGCGCAGATCTACGCCTGGCGCAAGGGAATCAAGACGCTGTACTACATCCGGCTTCGCCAGATGGCGCTGGAGGGCACTGAGGTGGAGGGTTGCGTCAGCTGCATGCTGTGACGCCCGACGTATAAAGCGCCGCCGACGATCAACCGTCGGCGGCGCTTTACGTTGTGAGCTTGACGCCTCGAGTGTGCGGTCGCGCTGCGTTGAGATAGAACTGAGAGCGATGTTTCGGCGAAACGATCGCTCTCAGTTCTGAATGAATGGCGTTCCGTGATGAGTTTCACCCGGCCGCCGACGTCGACCGCTCGCGAAAGTTCTTCTCCGACCTCGGATACGCGATCGACGAACAGCTCAGCGGTGAGAGCACAGTCACGTTGGCGCTGGGTGACAACCAGTTCACGATGCTGCTGCAACGTGAGGCCTTCGGCTCACTCCGCCCGTTGGAGACCGCCGATGCGGCGAAGGTCAAAGAATGCGTCGTCTGCCTCGGCGTCGACAGTCGTGATGCGGTGGACGCGTTGGTGAATCGCGCCATCGCCGCCGGTGGCACCGAGGGAGATTCCGAAGATCACGGGTCCATGTACGGGCGCAGCTACAACGACCTCGACGGTCACTCCTGGCAGATCTTCTGGACGGACGACGCGGCTTGACGCCCTACGGTGATGCTTTGTCCGCGCGCAGCGCCTTCACCCGGCGCTCCTCGGCCAGCACGGCCTGGTAGCTCTCGCGTTCGGCGACCAGCCAGTCCGGCTTCTCCGCGAGCAGCGCGTCGATCTGCTCGGTGGTGAGTGCTTCCACCACACCGCCGCGCGCGAGGCCCGAGATCGAGACGCCGAGCTTGGCCGCCACAAGGTTCTTCGGGTGCGGCCCGTTCTTGCGGAGGTCCTTGAGCCACTGCGGCGGATCCGCGAGCAGGGCGGCCACCTCGTCGCGGGTGATCGCGTTCTCCTGGAACTCCGCGGGCGTCGCGGGCAGGTACACGTCCAGCTTCTTCGCCGCCGTGGCGGGTTTCATGGACTGCGCGTTAGGCCTGCTCATCGCACAAGCCTATCGGTAGCCTGATGCCGTGACCCAGCCCTCGCTCACCCTCGGGTACGTCCCCGGGGCGACGCCCGCGAAGTGGGCGCGGACCTGGGCCGAACGCCACCCTGACGTTCCACTGCGGTTGCGCGCCGTCGCCGCGGCCGACGCGGCCGCCGACGTGCGGGCCGGGACCGTCGACGTGGCGTTGCTCCGGCTGCCGACCGACACCTCGGCGTTGGCCGTCATACCGCTCTACGAGGAGACGACGGTGGCCGTGGTGCCCACCGACCACCTCCTCAGCGCGGCCGACGAGATCACCTCCGCCGACCTGGACGGCGAGTCGATCCTGCTGCCGCTCGACGACGTCGTCGCCTGGGCGGAGGCGCCCGGCACCCCGATCGACCACCGGCCCGAAACCACTGAAGAGGCAATCGAACTCGTCGCCGCGGGGCTTGGCGCACTCATCGTTCCGCAGTCGCTGGCCCGGCTGCATCACCGCAAGGACCTCACGTATCGCCCGATCGCCGACGCACCGACGTGTGCTATGGCGCTGGCCTTCCCGGCAGGGCCACCGTCGGAACTGGTCGAGGAGTTCACCGGGATCGTGCGGGGCCGCAAGCCCACTTCGTCACGGGGAGCCGCCCCGCCGGTGCCCAAGCGCACCGCACGGGAGAAGACCCTGGCCAAGCAGGCCGCCCGTGCCGCCGCGGGGAAGATCGCCCGCAAGCCGGATCCGGCGAGGCGGCGCAAGCCGTAACGGGTGTATGACGCTGTTTTGCCTGGTCAATGCACATGCTCCGCGATACTCGAAGCCATGACGTTGACGCATGTTCCGGCCGACACGTCCCCGGCCGACCTCGCCGATCTCCTACGCCGCGATGGCTACGTCATCGTCGACGACCTGGTTCCGAACTCGATGATGGACACCATCAGCGACGAACTGGCGCCCTATCTCGATGCGACGCCCATGGCTACAACGCGATGATCGGCCGCAAGACCCGGCGCACCGGTGCCTCGTCGCCCGTTCGCCGGCCTGCCGCACGCTGATTCAGGATCCAACGATCCTCGGTGTGTGCAAGGACTTTCTCGGCCACGCCAGCGCTTTCCAGCTGATGCTGACCAGGTCATCTCGATCGAACCGGGCGAATCGGACCAGGCGCTGCACCGCGACCAGAATGCGTTCGACTTCTACCCCTTTCCCGACGACTATCACGTGCAGTGCAACACGCTGTGGGCGATGACCGACTACACCGCCGAGATGGGCGCCACCCGGGTCGTGCCGGGAAGCCAAGTCGGCGACAAGAAGCCGACCGACGACGCCGACGACGAATGCGTGCAGGCCGAAATGTCGCGCGGTTCGGTGCTGCTCTACTCCGGCAAGATCGTGCACAGCGGCGCCGCCAACCGCAGCGAGAAGATCCGGCGTGCCATCAACGTCAACACTTCGAGGACCCGCTGCGCGCGATCCGCGGTGACGAGGTGGCCTACGGCTTCGACGCGGCCAAGCTCAACGGCAATGCGGGCACCGCATTCGCCGACCAGCTCACCTATAGCGAGTGATCGGTCCCCGGAACAGAACATGCCGTCGCGCGGTTAACTAGATCCATGACCGCACCCATGCCGGCCGCGTTCATCGGGCACGGCAGCCCGATGAACGCCCTGGAGCACAACCGCTACACCGCGGCGTGGCGCGCGTTCGGGCAGTCCGTGCCGCGGCCGCGGGCGATCCTTGTCGTCAGCGCGCACTGGTACATCAACGCCACCGCCGTCACCGCGATGGCCGTACCGCGAACCATCCACGATTTCTACGGATTTCCCACCGAGCTCTTCGAGGTGCAGTACCCGGCTCCGGGTCTGCCCGAGCTGGCCGACGAGATCGCCGACGTGGTCGAGCCGACCTGGGTGGGCGCCGACATCGACAGCTGGGGCATCGACCACGGCACCTGGTCGGTGCTGGTGCACGCGTTCCCGGACGCGTCGGTGCCGGTGGTGCAGTTGGCCATCAACGCCGAGAAGCCGTTGGAGTACCACCTCGAGCTGGGCGCCAAGCTGGCGGCACTGCGCGAGCGCGGCGTACTGATCCTGGGCAGTGGCAACATCGTCCACAACCTGGCTGGCATGGTTCCGGCGTTGGGGGACAAGGCTTTCGACTGGGCTCAGCGCTTCGACGACGAGGCCCGCGCACAGCTGCTGAATGACCCCGCCGAGGCAGTCCGGCTGCGTAACCACGCCGACTATTCAGCCGCGGTACCGACGCCGGATCACTTCCTGCCGATGCTGTACTTCGCCGGACTGGCGGCCGAAAGCGGCCAAGCCGTCGGCGTGCTCGCCGACGGCTATGCCTATGGATCGTTGTCGATGACGTCGTACACGCTGGGGATCTAGACGATCGTCGACGTCTTTCCGTGCGGGTTCTGCCCGTCGGGGAACCGGCGCAGCAGCGCCTCCTGAACGAACGACGTCACCAGCCGGCCGTCCTCGGTGAACACATGGCCGCGTCCGTAGGTACGCCCGCCACCGGTCGCCTGGGCCTCGTGATCGATGAGCAGCCAGTGCCTGGCGTCGAACGCGTCGTGGAAGGTCACGTCCTGGGTGAGCACGCCCGTCGAGACCTCGGTATGTGCCATCGCCTGGCCGAGGCCGGCGCGGGGTCGGCGATGTCGACGTCGCCGACGACGATGGTCTGCGGGGCGGCCAGCCAGTGCGGGACAGCTTTCGCGGCGTCCGGGGGCGCGACGTCGGGCATCGGGATCTGGTAGCGGACCAAGTCCGGCTCGGTGGCGTCGAGCAGGACCAGCGCGCGTGCGCACAACCGCCCCTCCTGGGTGAATGTCACTGTGGCACTGGCGATATTGCGCCCCTCGTGCATCGGCTCGACCCGGATGTCGACGGGCTGATCGAGGCGGGCGCCCCTGGCGAAGACGGTCTGCACCGACCGCACCCGCTTGTCCGGAATGCACCGGGTGGCGGCGACGACCGCCTGGCCCACCATCTGGCCGCCGAAGACGACGCCACGCCGCTCGGTGAAATACGGGGCCCGCAATACGCCGCCGCCGCCGACATCGGTGAGGGTGAACGCCGTGTTCAACTCCTCGCTCAACGATGCCACGGTGCGACGGTATCAGTGACGACGCGGTCAATCGATCAGATCAGACCAGAACTCCACAGTTGACGCCCGATGCTGCGACGGACCCGCCTCGGCGTACGTGAAAAGGTCAGCGCCGCAGCAGGTTACGTCGGTCTGATACACCGACAGCACGGGATGGCCGGAGGTGCCGCGCCCGGCAGGAAGGTAGTGATTGGACTGCACCGGCACCAGCTGCGGCACACGTGCCAGATGGTAATTAGCGCTGCGCAGTGCGTCTTTCATCCGGGTCGGGCGGGCACCCCACCCGGCGCCCCAAAAATCCCGCCACTCGACGGCGAACAGGATTCCGTCGACGGGCAGGCGCAATCGCTGTTGCAGGCTCCGGCGCGGCGCGTCCCGCCAATCAGGCCACGATTCCCCAATCGGCAGACCAGAAGACAGAAACGCCCGATGGTCGTCGGCGAACGCGAATCCGAACTCGGCCTCGATGCGGGCCAGCTCTTCGTCGGTGAGGCCGGGCGCCATCGTCGCCGTCGCGATCGGGGCGCCGTTGTCGACCATATGCGCATACTACCTATCGACCGCACAGCCCAATAGCTCGATGACTGTGGGCCCTGTGCACGCGAAATCGCTAATCCGTGTGCAGGAGGCCCACACTCGGCAATGAAGCCTAGGTGTGCGAGGGACTCTGCTGCTTCTTGTACAGCGACTTGAGCAGGAAGTCACGGAAGGTGTGGTTGTCGAGCAACTTGAGCCCGGCCTCGGACACCTTCGGGTAGCCGGCCAATTTGTTGAAGAAGCGTCCGCGCTTGTACTCGCGGCCCCACGCCGCCTCCATGCGCTGCTGGTAATTGGTGAAGTCGCTGGGCCCACCGTTTTCCAGCGCGGCGATCGCGCATTCGCCTGCGGCCAATCCGGATTCCAGCGCCTTGGAGATTCCGGCACCCGACACCGGCTTGCCCGCACCCAGCGAATCGCCGGCGAACAGCACCCCGGGCCGCCACGGCGGCCAGGCGGTGAAGCCCATCGGTAGCCGCCAGGCCCGAACGGTCTTGTTCTTCTTCAGTTCCTCGACCGACGGCAGCTCCCACTCGGCGGGCAGGGTGCGCAGGAAGTCGCCGAAGAAGTGCGTGGCGTTGATGGACTGCCAGTTCTTGTAGCTGTTGACGTAGCCCAGCCCGATGTTGAACCGGCCGCCGCCCATCGGGAAGATCCAGCCGTAGCCCGGCAGCTGATCGCCCTGGAACAACAGCTTGAGGTAGATCTCGAAGCGGTCGGAGTCCGGCCGGTTGGCATGCATTTCCGAGCGGATCGCAATGGCCGAGTAGCCGTTGTAGTCCGAGTCGATCTTGAGTCCGCGCTTGATCGGGGAGTACGCGCCGTCGGCGGCGATGACCGCATCGCCGAGGACCTTCTCACCACTCTTGAGAACGACGCCGATCACCTGGCCGCGCTCGTCGAACTCGGGGCCGGCGACCTCGGCGCCCTGGCGCACCACCGCACCGGCCGATTCGGCGTGCTTGAGCAGCATCGTGTCGAGCTCGGTGCGGCTGGCGGTCCGGCCGTAATCAGGCATGCCGGGACGCTTCGGGAACGACAGCTCCCACTCCGACGGACTGAACACGGTCACGCCACTGATCTTGTGGAACTGCGACACCTCGTGGGCCAGGCCCATCTTCTGCAGGTAGCTGACCGCTCGCGCGGTCAGGCCGTCGCCACAGGGTTTGTCCCGCGGAAACTCCGCCTTGTCGAGGACAACCACTTTCGCGCCAGTTTGCACGGCCTGCCATGCCGCGGCGGCCCCCGACGGGCCTCCGCCTGCTATCACCAGGTCGAATCGCTCGGTCACTGCGTCTCGTCTCACTTCGCTAATCGGGTTGCCTCGATGCTATCTGAGAACGCGCGTTTGCTCCGCTCGGCGGAGGCCGGTGTGATCGTCATCGCCGAAGGTCGACCCTGGTCCAGGTACAGTGCTTGACGTGCGCAGAGTGTCCAGATCGCGATCCGGCTCAGAGCCGGTCAAGGTCGACGCCCGCAGCGAACGCTGGCGCGAGCACCGTAAGAAGGTGCGCGCCGAGATCGTCGACGCCGCATTCCGCTCGATCGACAAACACGGTCCCGAGGTCAGCCTGCGGGAGATCGCCGAAGAGGCCGGCACCGCCAAGCCGAAGATCTATCGGCACTTCAAAGACAAGTCCGACCTGTTCCAGGCCATCGGCAAGCGCCTGCGCGACATGCTCTGGACGGCCATCTTCTCCAACATCGACGCCGCCACCGACCCCACCCGTGAGGTCGTCCGCCGCGGTGTGGCCGAATACGTGAACCTGGTCGAGCAACACCCCAACGTGCTGCGGTTCATGCTCCAGGGCCGCTTCCCCGAACAATCGGAATCCACCCAGCGCGCGCTCAACGAAGGCCGCGAGATCACGATGGCGATGGCCGATACCTTCAACAACGAGTTGCGTGGCATGCAGCTCGATCCCGCGGCCCTGCAACTAGCCGCCTCGGCTGCGTTCGGCGCGGCGTCGGCGGCCACCGACTGGTGGCTGGGTCCCGACCCGGGCAGCCCGCGACGGATGCCGACGGACGAGTTCGTCAACCACCTGACCACGATCATGCTTGGCACGGTCAACGGCACCGCCGACCTTCTCGGCGTCAACCTCGATCCCGACCGCCCCATTCACGACGCGATGCAGCGCCGCGCCGCCGCGGGCTGACGAGAGACGAACCCCTTACCCGATACCGGTGGTATTGGGTACTTTGGTGGCATGACCGTTGCCGAACCGTCCGTCGCCGACACGACCACCGAGCCCGTCCACACCCGAGCGCTGGTCATCGGCACCGGATTCTCCGGGCTGGGTATGGGGATCGAACTGCAACGCCGCGGCGTCGACTTCCTGATCCTGGAAAAGGCCGACGACGTCGGTGGAACGTGGCGCGACAACAGCTACCCCGGCTGCGCCTGCGATATCCCAGCGCACCTCTACTCCTTCTCGTTCGAGCCCAAACCCGACTGGACCTACATGTGGTCCCTGCAGCCGGAGATCCTCGACTACCTCAAGGGCGTGACCGACAAGCACGGTCTGCGCCGCTATATCCGCTTCGGTGCCCACGTCGACCGCGCCCACTGGGATGACGCCGAGTTCCGCTGGCACGTCTTCACCAAGGACGGCCGCGAGTACATCGCCCAATTCCTCATCTCCGGCGCCGGCGCGCTGCACATCCCGGCCGTGCCCGACATCGAAGGGCTGGCCGATTTCCAGGGCGCGGCCTTCCACTCCGCGCAGTGGGACCACAACGTCGACCTCACCGGCAAGCGTGTCGCCGTGATCGGCACCGGCGCCAGCGCCATCCAGATCGTCCCCGAGATCGTCGACAAGGTCGGCGGGCTGCAGCTCTACCAGCGCACCCCGGCCTGGGTGCTGCCGCGGTCGAACAACCCCATTCCGGCCCGGATGCGCGACGCGTTCGGGACGGTCCCCGGTGCCCGGGCGTTGCTGCGCACCGGCATCTACTGGTTCCAGGAAGCGCTCGGTTTCGCGATGACGCAACGGCCCGAACTGCTGACGCTGGGGGAGAAGGCCGGCAAGTGGAACATCCGCCGCCAGGTCCGCGACCGCGACCTGCGGCGCAGGCTAACCCCGAACTATCGGCTGGGCTGCAAACGAGTCCTATTCTCCGACAATTACTTTCGCGCCATCGCCAAGCCGCAGTCGGAGCTGGTGACCGACCCGATCGCCCGGATCACTCCGCACGGGATCGTCACCGTTGACGAGCACGGTCGTGCCACCGAAAGAGAGACCGACGTCATCGTGTTCGCGACCGGCTTCCACGTCACCGACTCCTACACCTACGTCGCCATCTTGGGGCCCGGCGGCGAGGACCTGGTCGACCGCTGGAATCGCGAGGGCGTGCAGGCCCACCGCGGCATCGCCGTCGCGGACATGCCGAACCTGTTCTTCCTGCTCGGGCCGAACACCGGGCTGGGCCACAACTCGGTGGTTTTCATGATCGAGTCGCAGATCCGCTACGTCGGGCAGGCGATCGACGCCGTCGACAAGGCCGGGGCGCAAGCGCTGGCGCCCAGCCGCTGGGCCCAGGACGCCTTCAATGCCGAACTGCAGCAACGGCTTGCAGGCGCGGTGTGGAGCACCGGTGGTTGCAGTAGCTGGTATCTCGACGAGCACGGCAAGAACCGGACGCTGTGGAGCGGCATGACATGGCAGTACTGGTTGACCACCCGTTCGCTGAACCGCTCGGAGTACCGGTTCTCCGGGGTGGCGTCCGGGGCGCCGGTCGGGGCGTCGACGCGGGCCGCGGCCGGCTGATCGCCCGACACGCCGGGTGGTTTGGCGGCGTGCTCCGGACCTGTGTTTTCAGCAGTGGGGAAACACAAGTTGTTGTGTTGCGGCGTGTCGTCACAC
>JAHFVD010000087.1 GCA_023264735.1 Mycobacterium sp.
CTCGTCCTTGAGGTCGAAGTGCAGTGGCACGCCGGTGGCGGTGACGCCGATCGGCACCCGCAACTCCTCGTCCCGCAGGCGCGGCGCCCAGACATCGGCGACGTCGAGCGCCGATGCGTCAGGAATGCCCATCAGCGTGGTGAAGCTGGCGCCCCGAGTGGCAGGTGACCGCAGCCCGGCGTGGGTCGGGTTCGAGTCCCACCGCGCCAGCCCGCGGGCCAGGTGGACCGCTTCGGCTTGTGTCATCTGGTCCGCGTGGTCGACATACGGTTGCCAGCCGCCGGTCTCCCAGCGCTGGATCGAACCGTCCGCGACCCGCAGGATCGGTCGTTCGGGGTCGGGGTACTGGCCCGCTCGTGGCGCGGAATCGGCCGCGGCGGTGTAGATCACCGTGACCCCGGACAGGCCGGTCGCCAGCACCGAATCCTCGGGGGCGTGGTCGGGATCGTCGACGATGATCACCAGGTGGCGTAGTGGATCGCACGCGTCGACGCCGAACAACGGGCGTTCGGCCAGCGCCGGCCCGATCGATGCGATCAGGTCGTCGGTGTTGGCGGCCAGGTAACGGGCGGGCCCGCAGCCGTCGAGCTGACCGGAAATATCGCTGTGCGGCAGCCATTTCAGCCATGACCAGTCCGGCGACTCCAGATCGGGGCTGGCCAGTGCGATGCCGAGGGAGGCGGCGTCCTGCCAGGTGACGGCCTGGCCGAGCCACGCCCGCAGCACCGCTCTGACCTCAGCCGGGTCGCCGACGACGGTGATCCGGGACGCCGCTTTCAGGGCGATGCCTCGCGGAGCATCCCGCACGACACGCTGGGTATCTAACAATGCGCGTAATGCGCTGTGCGACACCGGCTCCAGGTCCACCTCGTCGGCAGCGTCCTTGACTCGTAACGTGGCGTCCAGCGGTACGGTGTGCAGCCCGGCCCGCACCACCAGGAAGTCACTGTCGTGGGGGTCGCGCTCCCATTGCCGGCGCGTGCCGGGAATCGCGGCCAACGCCGCCGGATTGGGATGTGACCACAGCAATGCGGCGCGCTGCGCGGTCGCCTCGGTACGCACGTTGTCCCGGATCACCGATAGGTAGCGCAGGTAGTCGGCTCGCTCGGCGTCGACTTCCTCGGTGCGAATCTTGTTGTCGGTACCCCGATACAGCGAGGTGGCAGCGAGCAACAGCACGAAGGGAAAGAACAGAGTCTGCGGCGAGATCAGTCGCATTCCGGTGGCGACCATTGCGACGATCATGCCGACGATCAGAAAGACGATGAGGAACGGCAGCGCCCGGCGTAGCAGCGACGGTGGCACCACCCGGGGCAACTCGGGTGGTGGCTCGATCACGATCGCGCCCTTGTGGGTCTTCGGGCCGGACATGCGCCGGCCCGCCTCGAAGATCAGCCGGCTCATCGGGACTCCTGTGCCAGGACGGGTCCGACAGCGTCGTAGGCGACCAGCGCATCGGATTGGGACAGCGCCGGGCCCGGCGCGAACAGTGTCAGCGCCGACCACGGGACCGGTAGCGGCGGCTGGGTCAGACCCAATGCGGCAACGGCTTTTTCGGCGGTCTGGCGATCGCCGCCGATCCCGTACCGAACCCCGGTGTCGGAGATCCAGAACAGCGAACCGGCGGGCGGAGAGGCCGGTTGCTGACCGACGGTCTGCACGAAGTAGCCGCGACCCGGCGGCAGCGCCACCCGGGTCGCCGTGCCCGGGTTGGCGCCGCCGACGAGGTCGACCGGCCGCACGCCAGCAGGTATTGGCAGCATCGACCCCGACAGCAGGGCCAGCGAACTGGTCGCGGCGCCATCGATCTTCGTCCATTGTGCACAGGTCACCGGCGCGTCGGCGGCGCCGACCAGTTTCACCGGGGCCGCAGGAAACGCGGACACGTCCAGCAACGACGAAACCGGAAGCCGGGCAATGTCGTCCGCGCCGAGATGAGGCGGCTGTGCCAGCCCGTAGGAGTTGGCGTTGCGCAGCACCGCGGCCAGCACCGGGCCGATCGGCTGTAGGCCGTCGGGCAACACCGCATAGTTCATCGGGGTGGCGTCATTGCCGTAGGCGATCACGACCGCACCGATCGGGGCCGCGGTGGGCAGCGGATACCCCGTGGGCAGGCCGGCGTCCGGAATCTGGGGTACTCGCAGTGCGGGAGCTTCCGGCACCGCATTGAACAGGCCGGGCGCGATCACCCGCGGCGCGGGTGGCGTGGCAGGCAGGCCAAGCGCATCGGTGACCGCCCGGTCGGCGAGATCGATCGCGCTGCGGCGGCCATCCCACAACAGCCACGCTCCGTCGGCACCCTCGGTCAAGATCGCCCGGCCGGCAGGCAACGCATCGGCGCGCGAGCCCCCGCGTTCGACCGGTCCGGCGATCACTGCCAGACCTGTGGCATCCGCAGGTCCGCCCGCGGCGTCGCATACCGTCCACGCGGCATCGCGAGATGGGTTCTGCACCATGCGTTCCGGTGCACCCGGGATGCCGATCAGGCTGCCCCTGGCGATCTTGTCCAGCTGCTCACCGCTCACGGTGGTCGGATCCACCGGCTTGCCGACGGCCAGCCGCGCCGAGGTCAGGTTGAGGACCGGGTGTAACCGGTCATCGATGCGGACGTACAGCGCCGACGTGGAGCGGTCGGCCAGTACTGGGTCGCTGCCCGGTACGCCACCCGGGCGCAGCACCGAGAAGACCAGGCAGCCGAGCACCGCCGTGACCGCCAGCAGGACTCCCATGAGCACCGCGCGGGACTGGCTGCGCAACGGGTCGACCAGCATGCGGGTGTCGTGCAATGCGAGACCAGATGCGATGCGGCGCATGACGAATCGCCATCCGGTCACCTGATGGCGGGTGATGAACCCGCGCCGGTAGGTGACTCGCTCGGGATTGTCGTTGGCGGGCGTACGCGACGAGAAGGACCGGCGGTCGTCGCCGGTGCTCTGAGGGCTCATGCGGCCCCCTCGCAGGCTCGGGCGCCGCATGTCCGCTGTCGATTCGCTCCGCAAGCGTCGCTCATGCGGGCACCGTCAGACCCAGACCGCGCAGCAGCGGCACCACCGCGTTGCGCACATCGGCCGCCGTGATGGTCATCATCTGCTCATCGGTGAAGTCCGCACCGGCCAGGTCTGTGTGGTCCAACCTGAATTCTCTTTCCTCCTCGGAACGTTCCACGACGTTGCGGACGAACCGGCCATTGCCCGCAATGTCGAGGCTGCGTCGTACCACCCCAATCGAGTCGTGGGTCGTCGAATTGGCCAACTGGGCGAACAACTCCTCGAGGTTGTGCCGTGCCGAGGGATCGAACACGCTGTCTCGGTTCCCGGCCATCGTCACGGCGATCTCGACGAGCTCGGCGGCCGAATACGACGGAAAGACAATGCTTCGGGTGAACCGCGACCGCAGGCCTTCGTTGGTGTCCAGGAAACGGTCGAGGTCCGCGCGATAGCCCGCGATGATCACGACCAACCGGTCACGATCGTTTTCCATTCGGGCCAGCAGGGTGTCGATGGCCACCAGGCCGAAGTCGTTCTTCGCGCCCGTCGCGACCAAGGCGTAGGCCTCGTCGAGGAACAGCACGCCGTCCAGTGCGCTGTCGATGATGGCGTTGGTCTTGGCCTCGGTTTCACCGATGTGCTGGCCGATCATGTCGGCCCGGTGCACCTCACGGACGTTCTCCCGTTTGAGAAGTCCCAGACCGCAGTAGATCTTGGCGACCACGCGCGCGATGGTGGTCTTGCCCGTTCCAGGCGGACCGGCGAACACCAGGTGATGGGTGCGCTGGGCGACGGCCAGGCCGCGCTCCTCGCGCCGCAATGCCATGGCCACCGAACTCTTCAGCCGCGACACCTGGTCCTTGACCTCATCGAGGCCGATGAACTCGCCGAGCTCACGTTCGGCCTCTTCGAGCAACGCGGCTTTGCGCTCGCGTGCCTCCGGGTCGACGAAATCCTCTGCGGTGGGCTCTGTTTCGGCATCCCACGGATCGGTTCGGGCGTCGATGCGTGCGGCGGTGGTGGTGGCGATGCCAAAAGTCGGGTCGGACAGCGCATGCTCGACCTGCTCGTTGGCCGGGTTCGCCGCGTACAGATCCTGCAACACGTCGGCGGCGGTGTCCTCGTCACCGTAGGCGCGCAGCGACAGCGCCCTGGCCAGTGCGCCGTCCACGGCGGCGACGGCCACCGGGCCTTCGGCCTCCTCGAGATAGGACAGCGCGGGGGCGAACATGCCGAGCCGGGCCAGGGCCACCCCGAGCGAGATCTTGGCGGCGTGCGCGAACAGCGGGTCGAGGCCGGTGTCGTTGACGACCGGGGTCAGCAACTTGACCACGTCCGACCAGCGCTGCGCGCGCGACCGCAATGCGGCGTCGACCCAGCGTGCCTCGTTCCATTCGGGTCGTCGAGTGCGGATCTCGGAGACGACCTGGTCGGCGGCGTGGAATTGGCCGTCGATGGCGAGTGCGGCAGCGTGCGCGAGCCGGAAGTCATCGGCGGTGGTGGCACGGAACCGCAGGTACAGCCCGGTGTCGTAGTCGAAGCCCAGCGCGCCGGCGGGCAACTCGATTCGCCGCTGCAGCACGCCGCTGGTCTCGACGGTGCGGACGACGGCGGCGAGCACATCGAGAGTGATGCCGCCGGTGGCGGCCAGCCCCGCCCACGCATCGCACTGGTCGTACGCAACCCGCGTGAGCTCAGTGAAGGCCCGGCGTGCGGCGACCATGTCGGCGGGCCGGCGCCGGTCGTAGACCGGCAGACCAAGCGCCTTGCAGCAGGTCGCGAACCTGCTCACCAGGTCCGCGTCGAGGCGCGCTGCACGCCCCCTGGGGGTCACCACACCGTTGTCCATGGGCATCGTTCCGGGGCAGCCGTCGATGCCACCCCCATCTCCTTAGGTTTGCCTAACCTGAGAAAGCTAGCATCGCATAAGTTGCCTGTCGAGGCCTTCAGCGGAGGCTCTTGGGGCGCATGTCAGACCAGTTCTGCTCGACGAACTGCACACACTCGTCGCGGCGAGCGTCGCCGAATGCCAGCCGCCAGCCCGCCGGGATCTCGGCGAATGCCGGCCACAGGCTGTGCTGCTCCTCGTCGTTGACGAGCACATAGAAGCGGCCGTCCTCGGCATCAAAGGGATTGGTACTCACTATTCCTCCTGGTCGTTGAATGTGCGGGCCGGGCGTCGGGTCCCCCGCCGAGAACACTGCGTCCCCCACCGAGGACACGGTCGGACAGCAGGCCCAGGCAGCTGAGGTTGGGAAAGCCCGGGCCCTGGTTGAGCCCGGACAGGTTGGGCAGGAACAACTTCGGCTGGACCCCGGTCAACGCGAGGTCGGCGCCGATGGCTTGTTGCAGCCGGTCGCTGCTCAGTGGGCCGTTCAGCCTGACCTCGAGCAGGTCCAGTGCGTCCTGACCCAGCAGCGGCAGGAACCACAGCGAGTCGGCCCCCGAACCGTCGATCACGAGGTCGAACCCGTGCACGGTTTCCAGCCGCTCGCCGTGCCGGTCGGTGTGCAAGGTGATCCGAATCCGGTCGTCGGCGGCGACACCGTGTGCGACCCGGCCGCGCAGGTGCCGGATGCGGTCGTCGGCCAACAGTGAGTCCTGGACGCGTGAGGAGAACACACCGCGGTCGGTGCGGGCCATCACGTCGCGGCGTTCAGCGAGGGTCAGCCCAACCCAATCCGTCGGATCGCTGAACATTCTGTTCTCGAAGAAGCTCTCACCCCGGGTGAACAACGTCGCCTGGGGGGATATCACCGTGATCGTCGAAACCCGGTGCTTGAACAGCTCGTTGAGTATCGACGCCGCGGTCTCGCCGCCGCCGATCACCGCGACACGTTCGGCATCGATGCGATCGTGATCGGCGGCCAACTGCCAGAACTGGGCAATGGAGAGGACCTGCGGATGCCCGGGCAACACCGATCGGTCGGGTTGACCGGGGCCGGTGATCATCACCGCGTCGGCGGTCACGGTGTCATCACGGGTGTGCAGCACCCACGAGTCGCCATCCAGTGACAGCCGAATGACCTCGCCGTCAACCACATTCAACGCAGCGGCATCACCAACCCAGCGCAGGTAGCCGGCCCAGGTCTCGTGGGTCGGCGCGGGCTTGCCGCGGTCGACCCACTCGGCGAAACGTCCGGTCCCGACCAGATACGACTGCCAGCCCAGCCGCATCATCCGCTGATCAAGCTCGGCGTTGCGGCCGGGCAGGATCGCCGAGCGATAGGGGAACCCGACATCCTTCTCCGGGCTGGTGCCCAGCCGGTGCTGTCCATCGGTCCATCCGCCGCCCGCCCGCCAGTTCGCGGCGATCGCGGTGCGCTCGACGGCCACGATGTCGGGTGTGGCGACGCCCATTTCCCGCAGCATCGCGGCCTTGGCCGCCACCGCAACGGCTTTCGCTCCGGCCCCGATAATCGCCAACCGTGCCATCATCGGGCTGCCTCCGCCAGTTCGTGCAGGACGTACTGCCAGATAGATTGCAGCGCACCCACATCCGCGTTGCTGAAGATGTCAGGCACCGTCCGCCATTGCGTGACCAGTTTCCCGCCAGCGATGGCGGCGACGAGAGTCAGCTCGTGGCGCACCGCGACGTTCGGTTCGGTCATGATCGGGACATGGGCGAGCAGTCCCCGGTCCAGTAGCGAGCCGGCGTCGAGGTCAAGCCGGCCGAGGTAATTCAGCAGCACCTGGGGTCCGTGGAATCCGCGGAGGCGTTCGGCGGTATCGGACCGCAGATAGCGCAGCAAGGCGTAGTCGGTTGGCAACCCGGTGATCTCGGGTATCGGCTCGCCGGGCCGGATGCGCAGTGGGTAGATGGCGCTGAGCAGACCGACCGTGTCGTCGGCACCGGTACGCCCGTGGGTTTCCAGTGCCACCAGCGGAATAGCACCGCCTTGACCGCGCTGGTCACGCCAGCGGGCGATCAGCCGGGCGCACGCGCCGGCCAGCACGTCCTGGATCGGCACCTGCGCCCGCAACAATGTGCTGGTGATATCGGTCTCGGTGACCGTCACAGTGATCGCGAGATCGCCGAATCGATCCACGTCCGGGCGGATTCGCCGCGACCCCAGTGCCGGGTCCTCGCCATCGAGTTGCTCGGCCCAGAACTCGACGGTGTCGAGGTCGGCCGCCCGCTCGGCGAGCGTGTGCGCCCACCGGCGATAGCTGACCCGCTCTCCACTCACCAGATCGCTCCCCGGCGTCGACCAGTTCGCGGTCAGCTCCCCCAGCACGATGCGCCATGACGCGGGGTCCATCGCCAGCACATGGACAACCAGAAGCAGGACTCCCGCATCGCCGGGCCGGTGCAGCCAGAGCGCACCGCTCAGGTACCCGCGCTCTGGGTCCAGTCGCTCGACGGCGGCGGCCGCGTGTTCGGGGACCGCATCGCCAAGGTCACCGCAGACTTCCACCTCGGTCAGCGGAATGGTCTGCAGCTCACCGGGCAGGAACGTCATCGTCGCCAGATCGAGCCTGCTGCGGAATATCTCGTGCCCGGCGGCGATACCGTCCAGCAGCAGGCGCAGCCGATCGGCCGTCGCGTCCGGAGGCAGCGTGATCGCCTCGATCTGTGCCAGCCGCCGGGGATCGCCGTGTTCGTAGAGCCAGTGCGCGGCGGGCAGGGCCGGGATCGGCCCCTGCGGTTCCGGTCCCGCGGCCAGGTCCTCTGCGGTGTCACGGTCCACTGCGGCCGCCAACTCGCGAAGCGTGCCGCATTCCAGGACCAGTCGTGCCCGCAGGGGTAGCCCGCCCCGCCGCGCGGCTTGAACCAACGACAGCGCGACGATGCTGTCGAGCCCCAGCTCCAGCAGATCGGCGTCGATGTCTACCGGGGTGAGGCCCAACAGTTCGGCGACCGCCTGGCCCAGCGTGATCTCGGTCGGGGTACTGGGGAGTTCCGGGGTCTCGTCGGTGGCCACCGCCGCGGCCAGGGCCGCTTCGTCGACCTTACCGTTGGCGGTCAGCGGGATCGCGTCGACGACGACCAATCGGTGCGGCATCATATAGCGGGGCAACCGGTTCCGCAGTAACGATCGCAGATCGGGCACCGCGACATCACCGGCGATGTACGCGATCAACCTCGGGCCCGCGGCTTGACGGTGGACGGCGACGTGAGCGTGCCGCACGCCTGCCACTTCCTCCAGCACCGACTCGATCTCACCTGGCTCGACGCGATGGCCGCGGACCTGGATCTGGGCATCGGCGCGTCCGATGAACGCGCATGCACCGTCACGATCCCGGCGCACCAGGTCTCCCGTGCGGTACATCCGGCCGCCGCCCGGCGCGGCAACGAACCGCGCCGCGGTCTCGGCCGGACGGCCGAGGTATCCGCGGGTCACCTGCTCACCGGCCAGATACAGCTCGCCCACCACGCCGTCGGGTACGGGCTGCAGCCAGGAGTCGAGCACCACTGCGGTGGTTGATCGGGTCGGATAGCCGATCACCGGTGAGTCGTGATCGGCGATGGCGGCGACGACGGCCTCGACGGTCGCCTCGGTTGGGCCGTAACAGTTGTGGGCCGTCAGCAGGGTTTGGGTGCAGGCCTTCCGGATGTCGGTCCAGTCGGCCAACCCCACCGCTTCGCCGCCGAGGGCAAGCACGCGCAGGGTCCCGCGGTCGAGTAATCCGGCACGGCGCAGGTTGGTGAACAGTGACGGGGTGACGTCGAGCATGTCGATCCCGTGCCGGTCGATGATCTCGACGAGTGCCTCGGCGTCCCGGCGGTCGGTTTCGTCGATGAGGTGCACAGCGTGGCCGAACAGCAACCCCGCGAGCGGCTGCCAGGCGGCGTCGAACGCGAACGACCAGGCGTGGCCGATCCGCAGCGGGCGGCCCAGACGCTCGGCGGCCGGCCGCAGCATCCGCTCGACGTGATCGTCGATGTAAGCGACCAAGGCCTGGTGAGTTCCGATGACGCCCTTGGGTTCTCCGGTGGTTCCCGAGGTGAACACCGCGTACGCGGCTTGGCCAGGGGCGCTCGGCGTCGAGTATCGGGGGGCTGCGCGGGCCGCCGCCATGATGTCCTCGTCGATGACGAGAGTGGCACCGGTCTGGGCGAGAATCGAATCCACCCGCCCGGCCGGCATCTCCGGCTCCAGCGGTACATACATCCCGCCGGCTTTGAGCACACCGAGCATCGCGACCACGTAGTCGGCGTTGCGCGGCAGTCTGATCGCCACCGCGGTCTCGGTGCGCACACCGGATTCGGCAAGCAGCCCGGCCAGACGACCCGACCGTTCGTGCAACTCCCCGTAGCTCAGCTGGCCGCCTTCCCAGCGCAACGCGATCGAATCACTGTGCGCCACCGCGGTTTCAGCGAACCTGTCGGCCACCCCCAACTGGGGCGTGGTGCCGGAGCGCTCGGACACGCCGATCGGGCGGGCTTCGCCGTCGAGCAGGATCGTGACCGCACCCAGCGGCCGGTCCCACAATTCGATCAGCCGGTTCATGGTCTGCAGGACCCGCCTGCCGAGGATGTCGGCCGACGACGCACCGAGCGCGTTGTCGGTGACCTCCACGAGCAGCGTCAGTTCGGCGTCACTGCGGTATGCGGCGATGGTCACCGGGAAGTGGGTCAGGCTCTCCATCGCCGCCGGCCGGAAGCCGACCTGCCCCGCCGTGAATTCCTGACCGCCGACAACGTCTCCTGGCGGGAAGCTCTCGTACACCAGCAGGGTGTCGAACATCTCGCCAACCCCGGCGAAGGTGCGCAATTGGGAATGCGTCAGGTGGCTGTAGTCACGCAGCTCCGCGGCTTCGCGCTGGAGCGCCGAACAGTGCTGGGCCACAGTGCTGTTCGGGTCCAGCCGCACCCGCAGTGGAATGGTGTTGATGAACAACCCGACCATGGTCTCGACGCCTGCCAGTTCGGGAGGCCGGCCCGAGACGGTGACCCCGAATACGACGTCGTCGCCATCGGTCAACCGGGACAGGATGAGCGCCCAGGCCATCTGCAACAGGGTGTTGAGCGTGACGCCGCGGGCGCGGGCCGCGGCAGCGAGCTCTTCGGCGTCGGTGGCCGGCAGTGTCAGCTCGGTGCGTTTGGGCAGTCCGGCTCCGTCGCCGCCGAGGGCCGGTGACAGCAGGGTCGGTCCCGGCATCCCCTCCAGATGCCGCCGCCAGATCCGCTCTTCCACTGCCGCGTCGCGGGCGGCGAGCCAGCCGATGTAGTCGCGATACAGCCGAGGCACGGGCAGCGTGTCGAGGTTGCCGCCGCCGCGGTACAGCGTGAGCATCTCGCCGATGAACACCGGCAGCGACCAGCCGTCGATCACGATGTGGTGCGCGGTGACCACCAGCCGCCAGCGCTGGCCGGGCAGCTCGATGAGCAGAAAGCGGATCAAGGGGCCGTCGTGCAACGTGAATCTTCTACTGCGCTCGAGCTGTTCGAGTGCGGCCGCCTGATCGTCATCGGCCCGTACCTGCTGCCACGGCAGTTCCACGGCCGACGGCACGATCTGGACCGGCCGCGGCAGGTCCTGATGCCAGAAGCTGGCGCGCAGATTAGGGTGGCGCACCAGCATGGCCGAAGCGCAGTCCCGCAGCAGGCCGACGTCGAGCGGCCCGGACACGTCGGCCGTCATCGCTATGACGTACGGGTCCTCGGCGTCGGGTCCGATCAGCGTGGCATGCGAGTACAGGCCCAGCTGCAGCGGCGACAACGCCAGCACGTCGTCGATGTCCGGAGCGGTCACGACGGATGTGCCTTCGACCACGACGATTTCAGCGCATCCAGATCACTCGCCGACAGCCCGGACACACTCATCGCTTCGTGCCGCATATCCGCGCGATCCTCGACCTGACCGGTCTCCGGCCGGTCGTCGATCGCGCCGGCCAGCAACGCCACCGTCGGGTACTCGAAGATCATCCGCGGGTCGACGGTCAGGCCGGCAGTCCGCATCCGCGCGGCCAGCTGCACCGACAGAATGCTGTCGCCGCCGAGCGCGAAAAAGTCGTCATCCCTGCCGATTCCGGCCACATCGAGCAGCTGGCCCATGGTGGCCGCGACGGCCCGCTCGGTGTCGGTTCTGGCCGGTTCACTCGTCCCGGTGGTGTGCACCTCGGGTCGGGGCAATCCGGGCCGGTTCAGCTTTCCGGATTCGGTCGACGGCATCACGTCGAGCACCGAGATCGTCGACGGTGTCATATAGCCCGGTAGCGCCGCGGCCACCGACGAACGCACCGCCGCGACGAACGCCGCCGGGTCCGCCACCGGCGCGTGCGGCACCACGTAGCCGGCCAAGCTGGCCCCGCCCGGTCCGTCCCAGGTGCGCGCGGCCGCGACGGCAACACCGTCGGCAGCCCTCAGCGCGGCTTCGACTTCGGCGAGTTCGACCCGGAATCCGCGCACCTTCACCTGGTGGTCGGTGCGGCCGACGAATTCGAGGCGGCCGTCTTCGGTCCAGCGTCCGCGGTCGCCACTGCGGTAGAAGCGCGACCCCGGCTCGGCGGCATAGGGATTCGGAATGAACCGGGTTGCCGTCAGTCCCGGCTGCTTCCAGTAGCCGCGCGCAATCTGCTCGCCCGCGTAGTACAGCTCGCCGACGACACCGACCGGCACCGGCTGCAGCGCATCGTCGAGCAGGTAGACCTGCGAACCCTCCATCGGCTTGCCGATCTTGGGCGTGGGCAGGTCCAGCGGACCACGGATCAGCGCACCTGAAGTCTCGGTGGCGCCGATAGCATTCAGCAGTTCGACGGTCGGGTGCTCGCCCACGCACGCCACGAGACGCTGCAGCAGCGACACATTGACCGGTTCGCCACAGGTCACCAGCCGGCGCAACGCTCGGACGGCATCCGGGGTGCTGTCGACGAGGGCCGACACCAGGCTGGCAACACCGGTGACCTGAACCACCGAATGCCGTTCGATCAGTCCCGCCAGCGCCTCGGCGTCGCGGTGCTCGACGTCGTCGGCGACGATCAGCGTTGAACCGGCCACCAGCCCGGCCAGCGTCTCGATGCACCCCTCGAGAAACGTCATCGGGGCTTGGGCCAGCCTGATGTCGTCGCCGGGCACCGGGTAGTGCTTCAGCTGCCAGGTCAACCGCGTGCTCATCGCTCGGTGAGTGCCCACGACGCCCTTCGGCTTGCCGGTGGAGCCCGAGGTGAACATCAGGTACATCGGGTCGTCCGGACGCGGCGGAGCAAGCGGCGCAACCGGATCCGTGTCGTCCAGCTCGGCGCGAATCGCCGGATCGTCCATCGAGATCAACGTGACGCCGTCGGCGGCGGGCATCGTCGCGCCGGCTTCGGCGGTGACGACCACGACCTCCGGTGCGACATCGTCGAGCATGAACTGCTTGCGTGCCAGTGGATAGGTCGGATCCAGCGGGAAGAACCCGGCGCCGGTCTTCATGATGCCGACCAACGCGACCACGAGATCGATACCGCGGCGCATCGACATCCCGACCAGTGAGCCCGGCCCGACACCATGGCGCACGAGCAGGTGCGCGAGCCGATCCGAGCGGTGATGCAGCGCAGGGTAATCCAGGAACTGGTCGCCGCATCGCAACGCGACCCGGTCCGTGCCCCAAGCCCGGCCGGCCTCCAGTAGTTCCGGCACCGTCCTGGGCCGGTCGGCCGGCGACGCGATGCCTCGGCTCTGCGCGAGCACCTGAGCCAGTTCGGCGTCTCCGAGCAGGTTGACATCACGCAACGTGGCGTCGGGGTCGGTGGCGAACGCTTCGATGACCTGATTCAGCCAGAAGGCGAAGCGCTGCATCGTCGAGGGGTGGTACAGCTCGGTGCGGTAGATGACGTGGCCGCGGTAGCCGTCGTCGCCGACGAAAAAGTTCACGCTCAGATCGGCGTGCGCCACATCGAATGTCGGCTCCAGCGCGGTGAACCTGGTCTCGCCATCGGGTCCGGTCTCGATCAGCTGATTCTCGGGCAGCTCTTCGCGAACGTGCACGACGACTCCGAACAGCGGGTTGCGGGACAGCGACCGGACCGGGTTGACCGCATCGACCACCCTGTCGAAGGGGAGGTCCTGGTTGGCGTAGGCGCCCAGTGCCATCTCCCGGGCGCGCAGTAATGCTTCGCGCAGCGTCGGGTTACCCGACAGATCGTTACGGAGCACCAGGATGTTGACGAAAAAGCCGACCAGCCGGTCCAATTCGGTGTCGGTGCGCCCGGCCACCGGAGTACCCAGCGGGATGTCGTTGCCGCCACCGGCTTTGTTCAGGACAACGGCGACCGCGGTCTGCAGCAGCATGAACTCGGTGATGCCCAGCTCGCGGCTGAGTGCGGTGAGCCGGTCCCGTACCGCGCGGTCGAATCGCAGCGGGATGGCCGCACCGGAGCCACCCGCGATCGGCGGCCGGGGCAGATCCGGCCGCAGCCCGGTGTCCTCAGGCAGCCCGTCGAGCTGGCGAACCCAGTACTGCCGTTGAGCGTCCATCAATTCGGTATCGGAGAGCAGGTCGACCTGCCAGGCCGCGTAGTCGCGGTACTGGATGGGCAACGGCTGCCAGCACGGGTCCGTCCCCTCGCGCCAAGCACGGTACGCAGTCAGCACGTCGGTGAACAGCACGCCGGCCGACCAGTGGTCGGCCGCGATGTGGTGCACGACCATCGACAGCACGCACTCCTGCGGCGTGCTCAATACCGCGATACGGATCGGCAGCTCCGACTCGAGTTCGAAGCGGTGTGACCGTTCGGCATCGAGCTGCGCTGTCAGCCAATCCCCGTCCGGTCCGTCGAGGCGCCGCACGTCGATGGTGTCGGCGTTCTCCACGATCTGGTGGGGAATGCCGTCGATCTCGCGGTAGACGGTGCGCAGGATCTCGTGGCGGGCGACCGCGTCGGCGACCGCGTCGACCAGTGCATCGACATCGCACGGTCCGGTCAGCCTGGCGGCGAAGGGGATGTTGTTCACCGGGCTTGGGCCATCGACGCGGTATTGGAACCAGCTACGCAGCTGGGCGGCCGACAGCGGGGAATGCTCGGCATCGGTGTTGTGGGCGAGGAGCTGCGGCCGCAACGAATTCGGCTGGCCGTCGCGGAGATCGTCGATCAGGGCGGCGAGCTCGCCGGGAGTACCGCGTTCGAACACGTCGCGCACGCTGACCTCAACCCCGCAGGCCTCACGGACCGCGGCGACGAGTTTGGTGGCCAGCAGTGAGTGTCCGCCGAGGCTGAAGAAGGAATCGTCGCAGCCGACTTGCTCGGCTCCGAGCAATTCGGCGAACTGTGCGACGACGGCATGCTCGGTCTCGGTGACCGGTGCGCGATAGTCGACGGCCGGTCCGATCTCGGGTTCGGGCAGTGCGGCCCGGTCCAGTTTCCCGTTGGCGGTGACCGGGATTTCGTCGATGACGACGTAGGCGGCCGGGATCATGTAATCGGGCAGAGCGGCGGCGACGCGGGTCTTGATCCGATCGACGTCGACGATGTCACCGGGGACAGGTGCCACGTAGGCGATCAGACTCTTCCCGAGATGCGGAAGCTCTGCGGCGATCACGACCGCGTTGCCGACACTCGGATCGACGGTGACGGCCGCGGCC
This sequence comes from Mycobacterium sp., assembly GCA_023264735.1. Classification (GTDB taxonomy): domain Bacteria; phylum Actinomycetota; class Actinomycetes; order Mycobacteriales; family Mycobacteriaceae; genus Mycobacterium. The sequence goes on from JAHFVD010000087.1 coordinate 14,498, forward strand.
ACCTCGCCGAGCTCGATACGGAAGCCGCGAATCTTGACCTGCTCGTCGGCGCGGCCGACGAACTCGAGATCGCCGTTGCGGTTGCGCCGAGCCAGGTCACCGGTGCGGTAGAGCCTGCCGCCGTCGTTGAACGGGTCGGCGACGAACCGTTCGGCCGTCAGTACCGGTCGATCGTGATAGCCGTGCGCCAGTTGTGTTCCACCGATGTAGATTTCACCGATCACATCGACTGGCACGGGGCGCAGGGCGTCGTCGAGTAGATAGATCGTGGTGTTGATCTTCGGCTTGCCGATGGGCACCACACCGGGGCCCTGCCTGCCCTCGACCTTGTAGCGCGAGGCGTTGATGATCGTCTCGGTGGGCCCGTAGAAGTTGTGTAGCAGCGCATCGAAGGTGGCGTGGAACTTGTCGGCCAGCTCGCCGGGCAGGGCTTCTCCGCCGATCGGCACCCGGCGCAGCGTGCGCCACTGCTCGACTCCGGGGAGCGACAGGAACAGTCCGAGCAGCGACGGCACGAAGTGCATCGACGTAATCGCCTCACGCTGGAGAAGATCGGTGAGATAGCCGATATCGCGCAGCCCATCGCTGCGCGGAATCACCAGACGTGCCCCCTGGGCGAGAACCCCGAAGATCTCGCCGATGGACACGTCGAAGCTCGGCGAGGCCACCTGGAGCAGCCGGTCATCCGGACTGATCTGGTACTCCTGGGCGAACCACCGGAAATAGTCGGCAACGGGCCGGTGCGGCACCGGAACACCCTTGGGCAAGCCCGTCGAACCCGACGTGTAGATCAGGTAGGCGGTGTTGGCCGGGCCGAATGGGCGGACCAGATCCGACGGCGCCAGGTCACCCGGGGGGAGATCCTCTGTTCCCGTTATCGGTTCGCGTACCACCATTTTGGGATCGGCGTCGGCGAGGATGTAGGCGATGCGGTCGGCCGGATACTCGGGATCGACGGGCAGATAGACCGCGCCCGCCTTCGCGATACCCAGGGCGGTCACGACCAGCTCCGGCGATTTGTCGAGCAGCACCGCGACCCGGTCTTCGGCGCCGATACCCTGTGTGATCAGCCAGCGAGCGTGCTGATTGGCCGCGTCGTTGATCTCGCGGTAGCTGTAGCGGCGGCCCTCGTAGACCACAGCTATCTCATCCGGCTGCAGCAGCGCGCGATCGGCGATCAGGTCACCGAGTGTCATAGCCGGGCAGTCGAAGTCCTCACCGTGCGACATCTGCTCCAGCCAGGCGGCATCGGCGTTGTCAAGGAGAGCCAGATCGGCCAGCACCCGATCGGGGTGGGCCAGCGCATCACCGAGGAGCACGGTGAAACTGTCCAGAAGCTGGCCGGCCAACACGCCGTCGATCACCTCGGTCAGGTACTCGACCTCCACCTCGACCTCGCCGCCGGTGAACTCAACCATGAAACCCAGGGGCAACTGGGCGAACTGGCCACGGAACTCGGCCCGTTGGCAGCGAACCCCGGGCGGGTTGAAGCCGTCGCCGTCGGACTCGCGCATGCCGAAGCCCACCCGCGCCATCCGCTCGACGCCGTAGCGGCGGTCCGGGTTGAGTTCCCGGACCACCCGGTCGAGGTTGATCCGCTGGTGGGCGAATGCGCCCACCGCGGTCTCCCGCGCGGCCGCTACCAGTTCGTGAAAGGTGTTCCAGCGGTGGGGCCGCATCCGCAGCGCGACGGTGTTGCCGTAGTACCCGATGATGTCATCCGAGCTGCGGTTGAGCACTGGTGCGGCGACCAGGAAGTCGTCGGTATGGGTGTAGCGGTGCAGCAGTGCCGAGAATGCGGCCAGCAGCACCATGTACGGTGTCGCGCCGGCCTCATGTGCCAGTTTCGTCACCGCGTCGACGGTGTCCGCACTCAATCGAGTCGTGCACCGATCGGCTCGCCAGGCAGACGGCACCGCAGATCCCTTGGGGCCAGGCAGTTCCAGCGGTTCGGGCGGGTCGACGAGCAGCGCGCGCCAGTACTCCACATCGGCGTCATCGGTACCTGACGGCGGTGCCTGGGCCGGGCCCAACGGTTCGAGCACCTCGTCCTGGTAGGCCCGAGTGAGGTCGGCGAAGAACACCCGCCAGGAGGCGTCGTCCCAGGCGATGTGGTGGGCCGCCAGCAGCAGCACGTGCTCACCCGCGCCGACCTGGGCCAGGGTGATCCGTAGCGGCGCCTCGACACTCAGGTCGAACGGTGTGGTGAATGCGCGCTGAGCGAGCACCTCCAGCCGCAACCCACGGGCCTGCGGGCTGAGCTCGCCTAAATCATGCTGGGCCCAGCCCGGTTTGAGATCCCCGTGCACGGTTGTGCGCGGTTCCCCGTCAGCACCGGTGTGGTAGGTGGTTCGCAGTATCGGGTGGCGAGCGGCAACGGCATCGACCGCCGCGTGCAGGCGGTCCGCATCGAGCTCGCCGATCAGCCGATACGAGACGCCGACGTTCAGCAGTGCGCCGGTGGTGTCGATGGACTGGACGAACCACATTCGGCGCTGGCCGTCTGTCATTGCCGCAGGGTCGGCCGCTGTAGGTTCCGCCAGCAGGCCGCGCTGAGCAAGCTTGTGGCGCAACAACTCCAGCCGCTGCTGGTCGGCGTCAAGGGTATCAGTCATGGGATCTCCTCCGGTGGGTGATCGTCGAGCGCGGCGGCGTCAGCCCGGCAGCCGCTGCGCGGAGTCGCCGGCTGTGGTGAGCGCCAGGGCCACCTCAGCGGTGTCCATGTCGGTCACTTCGAGGTACAGCTCCGCGATCTCGTCGAGCCGCTCGGCGGGTTCGAGTTCGCGGAGGCGGTTGGCCAGGCCTTCGACGGTGCGGGTGGCAAAGATGTCCGCGACGCTCAGCCCCGAGACGTCCAGCCATTGCCGAATCCGTGCCACGACGGTGGTCGCCAGCACGGAATCACCACCCAAACTGAAGAAGTCATCGTCGACTCCCAGCCGGGTCACGCCCAGAACTCCCGCGACGATCGAGGCCAGCGCCGACTGGAGGGGGCCGGACGCGGGCCGGTGCCCGGCCGCGGATTCGGCCTGTTCGGCCAGCCGTCGTGCGATGGACTGCCGGTCGACCTTACCTCCCACGGTGTACGGGATCCGGTCGACCACCTCGATGTGCTGCGGAACCATATGGGGCGGAAGTTCTTTGCCGAGCTGATTCCGCAGTTCCTCGAGCGTCAGCGAACCCGGTGCCAGCGCAACAGCCGCCGCCAGCCAATCCTGAGAGCCGGTGCGAGCAGGAATGGTCACCGCGACGGCGCCGTGCACGCCGGGAACCCGCTGCAACGCCGCCTCGACCTCACCGAGTTCGACCCGGTACCCGCTGATCTTGACCCGGTTGTCGGCACGGCCGACGAATTCACATGTGCCGTCCGGCCAGAAGCGGGCCAGATCTCCGGTGCGATACCACGGCATGCCGTCGTGGTCGACGAATCGCTCGGCGGTGAGGTCCGGCCTGCCCCGATAACCGCGCGCGATCCCGCGCCCGCCGACCCACAGCTCACCGACCACCCAGTCCGGGCAATCCGCGCCGCTGGCGGCGACAACGCGGCATCGGTTGTTCGGCAAGGGTTTTCCGAACGGTATCGTCGTCCAGTTGGCCGGTACGGCCGCCACCTCGCAGATCGTGTTGTGGATCGCCGTCTCGGTGGCGCCGCCGAGACCGGCGAACCGCACGTTCGGGGCAAGTTCCCGCAACTGCCGGGCCATCGCGGGAGTGACCCAATCCCCGCCGGTCGGGACCACCCGCACCGTCGGGAGGGGGCCGGCTACGTCGAGCAGCATCGCCAGCCAGCCAGGCAGGAAGTGCAGCACCGTGACCCGGTGGGCGTCGATGAGCCGGACCCACTGGTCCGGGTCGCGGCGATGCTCCTCGTCGACGACGACGATCGCGCCACCGGTCGCCAGCGTGGCGAAGATATCCAGCACCGAGATGTCGCATTCCAGCGTCGATAGCGCCAGGCATCGGTCGTCGGGGCCGAGCCCGAAGTGGCCGGTGATGAACTCGACGGTGTTCATCGCGGCGTCGTGAGTGACCTCGACGCCCTTGGGTTCGCCGGTCGATCCGGAGGTGAACAGCACGTACGCCAGTCGGTCGGGATCGCCGGTGACAGGCGGCAATTCGGATCCGGCGCCGCGTGCGATCGCATCGGCCACCGTCATTGCCTGCACCGGCACGTCGGGCAGCTCGGTACCGCAGACCAGCGCCAGATCCACCGAGCCGCCGGCGATCATCCGCTGTGCGCGTTCGTGCGGCTGGTCGACGCCGACGGGAAGGTAGACCCCGCCTGCGGCGTGGATGCCCAGCAGCGCAGGCACCTGTTCAGCGGTCTTGGGGCCGAGTACCGCGACGGTCCCTCCGTCCGGGAGCCCGGCCGCACGCAGGGCGGCGGCTACCGCGAGGGCCTGCCGACGCAGCTCCCCGTATGTCAGATCGCCCAGGCTGCTGAAAACCACTGGGGCGTCCGGGTGTTCGGATGCGGCGGCGAAGAAGCCGTCGTGCAACATCCGTCCGCTGGGAATCGTCGTCGCCGTCACTGCGTCCCGGGCGCAGCGTTGCCTGACAGGTAACAGCGGCCGTCGCGCGGTGTCCCAGGCGTCGTCGTCGTGAGCCAGGCGTTGCACCTCGTCGATATGACGGGCGAACATCGCATCGATCACACCGGGGCAGAACGCGTCCTCGCGGACATCCCAGTTGAGTAGGATGCCCCCGTCGAACTCGGTCACCTGAGCGTCGAGAAGAACCTGCGGACCCTGCGAGATGATCCAGTCCGGCGGCCCGAATTGTGTTGTCACCTCTGAGCTGAACAGCTCGCCAAGCCCGAGTGCACTGGTGAACACGACTGGTGCCAGAACCTGCGTCCCGCGGTGGCGGCCCAGATCCCGCAGCACCGACAGCCCCGGATACGACGCGTGCGCCGCCGCCTCGTGCATGGTCTGCTGAACCGCCCGCGCCCGCTGCGCGGGGGTGTCGGCGGCCGCGAGATCGATGTCGAGCAGCAGCGACGACGTGAAGTCACCGACCACTTTGTCGACATCGTGATGCAGTGGTTCACGCCCGAACAGCGGGACGTTGAGGAGGAATCGCGGGTCGGCCGACCAGCCGGCCACCGTGTCGGCGAAGGACGCCGCCAGCGTCATCGCCGGCGTCACCCCGCGCTGCCGGGCGCGGTCGAACAGGCCGTCGCGCGTGGCGGGATCGAGCCAATGCCAGCGACGGCCCGCGCGGCGCGGGTCGGCCTGCTGAGCGAGCGGCACCAGCGGCAGTGCCGGTGCATCGGGCAGCTCGGGAACCTTCTCGGCCCACCATTGCCGATCGGCGTCGAAGCTATCCGGCAGCGAAAGTTGTTGGCGGTACTGCTGATAGGTGTAGCCGATCTCGGCGAGCAGATCACCGCGGTACAGCGCGGCAAGGTCGGCCATCAGCGCTCGGTAGCTCATCGCGTCGGCGGCTTGCATGTCCAGGTCGACGTGCAGTCGGGTGCGGTCCCGGGGCAGCAGGGTCAGCGTCAGCTCGAGCACCTGGCCGTCGAGTTGTTGACACGACTTGTCCGCGCGGGTGGCCGCCAGCCTCTGCTCGACGGTGGCGTCATCGACGCTGCGAAGGTCCACGACCGCGACCGGCAGCGGGTCGGCCGACGTGCCGATGCGCTGGGTGCCGTCGGGCAGGAACTCCACGCGCAGCATGGGGTGGCGAGCGGCCAGTTGGGCGGCCGCCTCGCGAATCCGCTGGGGGTCCACCGCCGCGCCGTCGAACTCGACGTAAAGATGGCCGGCCACGCCGCCCAGCTGTTGGTCGGCGTGCCTGCCGATCCACATGGCGTGCTGCATCGGGGCCATGGCGAAGGGCTCACCGTCGGCAGGCAGGGCCTCGGCCGGTACCGGCTCGGGCCGGTCGGCCGGTGTCAACAATTCGGCCCAGGCGCGAACGGACGGGGCGGCGGCGAGCCTGGCGAAGTCGATGTCGAATCCGGCGCGACGCCACCGACCGGCCAGCGTCATCATCCGGATCGAGTCCAGACCCTGTGCGATCAGATCGCCGTCCGGATCGATGTCGGTGTGGTCGACGCCGAGCAGGTCCGCGACCCGGTCGGTGATCATGGCCGCTTCCGGACCCCCCTGGTGTGGGGAGCCGTCTTCAGCCCCGGTCACTGTCGCCTCCCTACACCTGAGCAGCCTCACCTAACTTTGGGAAGGCTACCCTATGCTGACTGGTCGGACACCGCCTACCTCGGGGAGCGCAATGACCGGATTCACCCCCTTTCCGCCAGATCGCGCCGCGGCCTACCGCGAGGCCGGTTATTGGACGGGGCAGCCCCTGGACGGGATCTTGCGGTCAGCCGCCGAGCGCTGGCCAGACCACCCGGCTGTGATCGACGATCGGCTGCGCCTCACCTACGCCGAGCTGGACCGACGCGCGGATGCGGCCGCTGCGGGACTTCTCGCGCTGGGGATCGGGGATGGCCACACCGTCCTGGTGCAGCTGCCGAACAGCTGCCAGTTCGCCGTCGCATTGTTCGGGCTCTTGCGCGCCGGCGCCTTGCCGGTGATGTGCCTGCCCGGCCACCGGGATGCGGAACTCGCGCACTTCCTCGATGTCAGTGGCGCGGTCGGCATCATCGTTGGCACCGACGCCGGATTCGATTTCCGGGCCATGGCCGAGCGGCTACTCGAACGTGACAACGCGCTGCGCCACATCATCGTCGACGGGATTGCGGGACCGCACATCTCGTGGTCGCAGCTGTGCGAGAGCGACAGGCAGCCACCGCAACTGCGCGTCGACACCAGTAGTCCGGCCGTCCTGCTGGTATCCGGCGGGACGACGGGCGCACCGAAGCTGATCCCCCGCACCCATGACGACTATGCCTACAACGCCACCGCCAGCGCCCGGCTGTGCCAGCTGACAAGCGCGGACGTCTACCTCGTCGCATTGCCCGCAGGACACAACTTTCCGCTCGCATGCCCCGGGCTGCTGGGTGCGATGGCAGTCGGCGCCACCGTCGTGTTCGGCACGGACCCCAGCCCGGAAGCGGCCTTCGCCACGATCGCGCGCCACGGAGTCACGGCCACAGCGCTGGTTCCTGCGCTGGCGCGGTTGTGGGCGCAGGCCTGCGAATGGGAGGAACAGCGTCCGACCACCCTGCGGCTGCTGCAAGTCGGCGGCGCCAAGCTGGCCGCCGACGATGCCCGGCACGTGCGGTCGACGCTCACCCCCGGATTGCAGCAGGTGTTCGGGATGGCCGAAGGCCTGTTGTGCTACACCAGAATCGACGATCCCACCGAGATCCTCGAGCACACCCAGGGCCGGCCGCTGGCCGAGCATGACGAGTTGCAGATTGTCGACGACGAGGGTGTCGCGGTGCCCGAGGGAGAGCCGGGCGAACTGTTGGTGCGCGGGCCCTACACGATCAACGGCTACTTCCGGGCGGAGGGCGAAAACCAGCGTTCGTTCACTCAGGACGGCTTCTACCGCAGCGGCGACAAGGTGCGTCGCCTCCCCAGCGGCTACCTGGAGGTCACCGGCCGGGTCAAGGATGTCATCCTGCGCGGCGGGGAGACGGTATCGGCACTCGACCTGGAGAGCCACCTGCTGACCCATCCAGCCGTCTCGGCCGCTGCCGCGGTCGGGCTACCCGATCCGTATCTGGGTGAGAAGATCTGCGCCGCAATAGTTTTTCGCGGACGGCCGGTCTCCCTTGCCGAGCTCAACGAGCATCTCGACACCCGCGGTGTCGCCGTGCACTGCCGTCCGGATGTGGTCGCGCCGATGCCCACACTGCCGACCACGGCGGTGGGAAAAGTGGACAAGCGCACGATCGTCGCGCAGCTGTGCCTCTGAGCCTGGTCACTCGCCGAGCGGGACGAGGTGGGGTGCCAGGCACCCCATCTTCTCGCAGGTCTCCTCGAATTCCCGCTCGGGTGACGACGCGGCGATGATGCCCGCACCGGCGCGCAACCAGGTCCGGGAATCGACTTCATAGGCCGCCCGCAGCGCGAGCGCGGCATCCAGGCCGCCGTCGGGGGTGAACATCGCGACCGCACCCGAGTACAGGCCACGCGGCATTTCATCGAGTCGCAGAATCGCGTCCACCCCAGGAGCTTTCGGAATACCTGATGCCGTCACGGCAGGGAACAACGCCTCCAGCGCATCCATCCGGTTCCTGCCCGGATCCAGTCGGGCCCCGACGGTCGAGCCCAGGTGTTGGACGCTGCCGCGCTCCCGCACGGTCATGAAATCAGTCACCGCGACGCTGCCCGGCTCGGCGACCTCAGCGATCTCGAGCATCGACGTACGGACCGACAGCGCGTGCTCGACGATTTCCTTGGCATCCGATTCCAAATCGTCGCGAGCCGCTCGATCATCAATGGTTCCGCGGCCGAATGCCCTTGTCCCGGCGAGTGGTTCGGTGATCACCACACCGTCGCTGTGCACTGCGGTCACCAGTTCTGGGCTGAAGCCCAGCGCCCGGATACCGCCGAGGCGCATCAGAAACGACCGTGCTGGCGTGTTGTGCTGGCGGCCAACACTATAGGTCGCCGGGAAGTCGACGGTGAACGGAACGTCGACGGTGCGAGACAGAATCACCTTCTGGTAGCGGCCATCCCGGATCTCGGCGATCGCCGTCGCGACGCGATCCCGGTATCGGCTGTGATCGACCGAGATGTCCACCTCGCGAACCTGGCAACTCAATGCGCCGGGCCGCAGGTCCTGTACTGCTGCACGCAGCTGCTCGTCACCGTTGATGATCTCGATTCCGTTGGCCGAAACCTGAACACGGCTGGCCGGAGTGAAGATCCGGGCCAGCGGTGTGCCCGTGGGGATCTGGTCGAACAACCCCAAGCGATGTGCGCCCAGCTCAAAGGAAATCCACCCGAACGCCGGCTCGCCGTCCGCCAGCACGGTATCGACCGCTTCGGCCAGTACTGCCGCGGGGCGGCCGCTCCAGGGACGACTCACCACAGGACCGCCGTCGCTGATGCGGTACTCGTCGCGATCGAGCTCGATCGATGCGCGGGTGCCGATCGCCAGTGTCCAGCAGCCGTCCTGCTCGTAGACCAGATAGTCGGCGCCGATACGCTCGGGAACGAGGGTGGCCAGCTGTGCAACCACATCCGCCGGATCCATTCCGTGCGGAAGTTCCGTCCACCCGGCAGCTTCGATCGGCGATCGCGGTGCCGCGGCCACATCGGTCATTGGTTGAGGGTAGCCTAACCTGTGTTTTCGGTTGGACCCTCCGTCGAGCATCGGATAACCCCACGTCGCGGGCACGGGGACGGCGCAGACGTAGGCCCCACATCGAGCTGGACAACCGTTAGGCTTCGCTGATTTGTCAGTTCCGAAGGGTGAGCCACGATGATTTCGTTCGTCGTCCCGACCCTCAACGAACAACAAACCATCGCGAAGACCCTCGAGTGCCTGGCCTCCTATTCGGGCGAGCACGAGATCATCGTGTCCGACGACAACAGCACCGACGACACCGTCGAGATCTGTCAGAGGTACGCCCACACGGTCGTCCGCTATGGCCGGCCCGAGAAGCAAACCATCGCTGCGGTCAGAAACGCCGGCGCGGCCGTCGCCCGAGGCGACTATCTCGTGTTCGTCGACGCCGACGTCGTGATCCCGGACATCGACGATTTCTTCCGCAGCTCGCACGCCCGGTTCTCCTCCGACCACCGCCTGGTAGCCCTGACAGGCCAATATCGGGTGGTGCCTGAATCCGCCACCGCAGCAGATCGATTCGTCTTCACCATGCTGGGACTGCAATTTCTACTGCAGAACAACATCCTGCGGGTGGGCGCCGCCAGCGGAAAGTTTCAGATGGTTGCCGCCGACGCGTTCGAGACGGTCGGCGGGTTCAACGAGAAGCTCGTCGCATCCGAGGATATGGATCTGTTCCGGCGGCTTTCCCGGGTCGGAAGGACCCATTTCGCACGGGATCTGACCGTCTACCACTCCGGCAGACGTGCCAAGGCGATCGGCTGGCGCAAGCTTCTGTGGCAGTGGTTCAGCAACTCCGTCTCGGTGTTCTTCCTGAACCGATCGGTCAGTACGGAATGGAAGGCGATCCGCTGATGATCGAACTCGACGGCCTGACCAAGGCCTACGGCGGGGTGTCGGCCCTGACCGACGTGAGCTTCACCGTGCCGACCGGCTCGGTGCTGGCGCTGCTCGGTCACAACGGTGCGGGCAAAACCACAGCGGTGCAGATCCTTTCGACGTTGATACCGCCGACCGGCGGGCGGGCCACGGTCGCCGGATACGACGTCGTCGAGCAGGTTGACCAAGTTCGGAACAGCATCGGTGTGACCGGGCAGAGCGCCAGCCTCGACAACGTGATCACCGGGCGGCAGAACCTGACCCTCTTCGGCCGGCTGCGCGGCATGCGGCGCAAGGAAGCTCGGCGGCGAGCCGACGAACTGATCGGCCAGTTCGAGCTCGACCACGCGGCCGACCGGCCCGTCTCGACCTACTCCGGTGGGATGCGGCGTCGCCTCGACATCGCCGCGGCGCTGGTCGTGACTCCCCAGGTGCTCTTCCTCGACGAACCGACCACCGGTCTGGATCCCCGCAGCCGCCGCCAGGTCTGGGAGCTGGTGTCCGAGTTGGCCACCCAGGGCGTCACGGTTCTGCTCACCACCCAGTACCTCGAAGAGGCTGACGTACTGAGCGATTCGATCGTGATCCTCAACTCGGGCCGGGTCGTCGCCCATGGCACCGCCGAAGAACTCAAGCGTCAGGCAGGCGCGACCTACTGTCAGGTCACCCTCGTGCGTTCCGCCGATATCCCGCGCGTCGTCGCCGCGTTGTCCGATATCGACGACGTCGACCCCGATGACGAGACCAACACCGTGTCGGTGCGTGCGCGCGACGGTGTCGGCACGCTTGCCGAGGTCATCCGCCGCACCGACCAACTGGGCGTGGGCCTCGTCGACATCTCGCTGCGCAAGCCAACTCTCGACGAGGTGTTCTTGCATTTGAGCACGGCGGCACTGACCCCATGACCGCGATCACCGCGCTGACCGAACGAATCGTGCACACCGCGGTGCGCGATTTCGATCTGGCGCTGGGCATTTTGGTCCCAGTGGGCACCCTGCTGGGGCTCAACGGCGCGTTGCGGTACGTCATCAACACCGGCCAGATGAGCTACGCCGAATACCTTGTGCCGGCCATCATCGTCCAAGCCATGCTGCTCGGCGCGGTGACCTCCGCAGACCGGGCCGGTCGGGAACAGGCCTCAGGTCTCACCACGCGGCTACGGACACAACCCATTTCGCCACTCGCCCCGATGATTGCGCGGATGTTGTACTGCCTTATCCGCGGGGTACTTTCGCTGACGGCAGCGCTTGTGACCGCTTATCTGCTGGGTTTCCGGTTGACCGGTGGCGTCGCGTGCACAGTCGCGTTCGTGGCCATCCCGCTGTGCCTGACCTTGGCGCTTTCACTGGGCGCCGACGCCACCGGCACCTGGCTGCGCAGGATCGGTGGCAGTCAGCTCCTCCTGATGCCGCAGCTGATCCTCATCCTGGTCTCGACGGGATTGGCTCCCGCCGAAGCCTTTCCGAACTGGGTGCGGCCCTTCGTCCGGCACCAGCCCGTCTCCCAGGTGACCGACACCATCCGCGGACTGGCCGTCGGCCACGTCGCGGGCAGCCACGTCGCGATCACCGCGGCGTGGTGTCTGGGTCTCCTCGTCATCTTCGGCCTGATCGCAGTCCGCGTGCAACGGCGGCCGGTATGAGCGCGGCCGCCGCGACTCATCGGCGGATCATGCCCGCGATCATCCTCACCGAGCGCATGTTCATGCACTGGCGGCTACATCCGATGGTGCCGCTGCAGTCCGTGCTGCTGCCCACGCTATTGCTGTTGACCTACTACCTGGTGGTCAGCAAGTCGATGATGCTGGCGACCGGCTCGGACAATCTCGCCACGCTCGTGCCGATGTGCATCGTGGCCGGCACCATGATGGGGACGCTCAACGCCGGCTTTCACATACCCGGTGAACGCGATAGCGGACTGCTGAGCCGGTTCTGGGTGATGCCGGTGCACCGGGGCAGCTTCCTGGTCGGCACGGTGCTGGCCGAAGCGGCGCAGACTCTGGTCGCCGGCTTTTTCATTCTGTTGGTCGGCATGGGGCTCGGGTTGCGATTCGAGGGCCCGTGGCCCGCGGTCATCGTGTTCCTGCTGATCCCGGTACTGGTCACCATCGTCTTCGCCACCATCGTCATCGCCGTCGCCGTGCGCACACACAGCGCCCCGCTGCTCACCCTGTTGGGCGGCGCGGCAATCGGTTTGGCGTTCTGCACCGGCGGGGTGGCGCCCCTCGAGCGCTTCCCCGCCTGGATTCAACCCCTTGCGCGCACGCAACCGCTGACCCCCGTCATCGACGCGATGCGCGCTCTCGTCGAGGGTGAGCCGGCCGGCCGCTCGCTACTGATCGGCGTGGTATGGCTGATCGGACTAGCCGTTGTTTTCGGACCATTGGCCGTGCGGGGGTATCGGACCGCCGCACAGTCCGGTGGCGCAGGCTAGCGCCAACTCGTCACGGATACGCGGTTACAGCAACGCGGTAGAAGCGACTGTCGCTACGAGATTTGGGCGGCATCAATGGCGGAAATTCGCCGACGTGTTCGTCGTGCACTATAGCGCCCAGACGTAGCCCCCACAGCTGGCTCCAAGCCAGCCATAATGGCCACAACCAAACGCCGGACGACCGTCTGGCACAGGGCGGGGATCCGCCGTGCTTGGGCGCGCCATAGCCGGCGGGGCGCCCGAGCATACGACCAAACTGCATGGCCCGGCTTATTTTTGGTGCGCGCGTGCGCCTGCCGGGAGGAGGAAACCGACGCGATGAAGTTCGCGATAGCCGTGCACGGCACCCGCGGCGACGTCGAACCGTGTACGGCGGTGGCCCTTGAACTGATTCGCCGCGGCCACCACGTATCGATGGCGGTCCCGCCCAACTTGGTCCCGTTCGTTCAGGCGTGTGGCATCAAGCCGGCGTTGTCCTACGGTGTCGATTCCCAGCAACAACTCGAGGCGTCGATCTTCCGCAAGTCCTGGGGCGTTCGGAATCCGCGCAGGGAATGGCGTGAGCTCGAGGACTATCTGAGTCAGGGCTGGGCAGAGATGAGCACCACCCTGGTCAACCTGGCCAAGGATGCCGACCTGATCCTGACCGGTACTACCTATCAGGAGGTGGCCGCGAACGTCGCCGAGTATCTCGGCACACCACTGGCGGCCCTGCACTACTTCCCTTTTCGTGCGAACAGCGTGATGTTCCCCCGCGTGCCCGGCTGGCTGGCCCACAAGATCTGGCCGGTCGCCGAGTCCGTCTATTGGCGCCTCATGAAGCGCGCCGAGATCGCGCAGCGATACGAGCTAGGGTTGCCGCCAACGCGGAGACGGGCGATCCGCCGCATCGTCGAGTTGAGCTCAGTGGAGATCCAGGCCTATGACCCACTGTTTTTCGACGGCTTGGCGCAGGAGTGGGCTGGCCGCCGACCGTTGATCGGCTCCCTCACGCTGCAACTCGACACCGACAACGACGCGCAAACCGAATCGTGGATCAGAGAAGGCGCACCGCCCATCTATTTCGGGTTCGGCAGCATGCCGATCGAATGCCCGACGGGGGCGGTGGCGATGATCACGAAGGTGTGCGCCGAACTGGGTGAACGTGCGCTGATCTGTTCGGGGGTATGGGATATTCCCGACACCTCGACCCCGCAGGTGCGGATCGTGCGCAACGTCAATCACGCCGCGGTCTTCCCGAAATGCCGTGCCGTGGTTCACCACGGCGGGGCCGGCACCACCGCGGCAGGTCTGCGCGCGGGAATGCCCACGTTCATCTTGTGGATCAGTGCCGAGCAGCCGTTGTGGGCCAAGCAGGTCATGAAGCTCGGTGTCGGGACGTCCGAACGCTTTTCGATCGCCACCCCCGATTCGATCCGGGCCGGGCTGCAGACTGTGCTGGCGCCGCGGTGCCGGCGTCGTGCCGCCACGATCGCCGAGGCTATGACCACCCCACAGGACAGTGTCTCAGCAGCGGCTGATCTCCTCGAGGCCGCAGCACGCGACGGACGCTCTGCCTCAACACAACCGCGGGTCACACATGCCGGTGCCCACGATGCGCAGCCACACCTCGGCATTCGGCACACCGTCGAGCACGAGATATCCGCCGCTGCATTCGATATCGAGCAACAAGTCACTCACTTCAATGCCGTGCACCCGAGCGACCGTCGGATCCACATTGCCGAGTGATTCGAACACCGCGCGGTTGTTACGGTTCGGCTTACCACTGGCTACCGCAGGCGCCGTCGCCGTAGCAGCGACGCAGGTCCGGCAGCGCCGCGCCCAACGATCGGCCACCGAAGTCGGCGTAGCACCTGACTACATGCCGCGGCCGAGCTCGGTTCCACCCGAGCGGCCGCTCGAACACCGCTCCGTGGCAGCACACTTCGAGTCGACCGCGGGGTGCCACCCGGATCGGGTGGCACTGCGCACCGCAACCCGAGCGGTCACCTATGGTGACCTGTTGACTGCCGCATGCACGGTGCGGAACGGCGCGCCGCCGCCGGGCGAATCACCACGTGCGGCCGTCATACCGGCCGCACTCACCCCAGAGACGGTTGCGACCATCCTCGGCCTCATCGCCGCCCGAACCATCGTGGTGGCGCTCGACCCGGAGCTGCCCCGCAATCGCGCGGAGACGATCGCGGCCATCCTCGCCGAGCACGACTACGAGGTGGGGTCCGTCGAGTTCCCACCCGAGACGCGAAACGGAGCGCACCGCGCGACCGGCACACTCGGCTCGGACACCGACACCAACGACGTCACCAGCGTCCAATTCACCTCGGGCTCAACGGGCACACCGAAAGCCGTGCTGCACACCAACGGACTGTGGTTGGCCGACGCGCAATTGTTGAACGACCGGTTCGGTCTCGCCGACGGCCGTACGGTGGCGCTGTGTATGCCGATCAGCTTCGCCGGCGGGCTCAATGTCCTGATCGGATCGCTGCTGGGCGGCGCCGAGATCGTCGCGGTCGATCCGCGCGAACACAGCGCCCGGGAGGCGTTCGACCGCATCAAAGAGTCTCGGGCCGAGGTGATCACCTGCACACCGTCATTTGTGGACGCCCTGCACAGGGCCGCCGACGGCGCCACCTTCTCGCACGTGCGGCGGATCATCACCACCGGTGAGCCCATCCAGGTGCGCCACGTGCGGCTGGCCCGGGAATTGGCACCCACCGCCGTGATTACCAACTGGGTCGGTTCGACCGAGACACTGGCCATCGCAAGTCATGACATCCCGCCGGCGGCGCCGCTACCACGCGGTGTGGTCCCGGTGGGAATCCCGGCTCCGCACAAGAGGATCGACATCAACGAGGACGGAGTCGTATCCATCACGTCCCGCTACCTGGGTCCCGGGTATCTCGACCCCTCGTCGTCGGCGGCCACCTTCACCGACAACGGGGACACCACGACATACGTCGGGGGTGATGTCGGACGCTGGGATGACCACGGCGACCTGGTGCTGTCGGGGCGCGCGGACAACACCGTGAAAATCCGTGGGTACCTCGTCGAGCCGGCCGAGATCGAAGCGAAGCTGGCGTCCTACCACGACATCCGCGAAGTCACCGTCGTCGCCGATTGCTCGCAGAAGCCTGCGCTTACCGCCTACGCCGCGCCCAGCACGACCGAGCGGACACCATCGGTCGCCGAACTGCGCACCCGGCTGCATCGGGACCTACCGCCGTGGATGGTGCCTGCCAACATCGAGATCCTGCCCACCCTGCCGCGCGGCGACCGCGGCAAGGTCGACCGGATGGCCCTGCCGACACCGACCCGGGTGGCGTTCGAAACACCCCGCGGCGTCCATGAATCGATGGCCGCCCAATTGTGGGCCGAGGTGCTGTGCGTCCAGCGCGTCGGCCGAACCGACAGCTTTTATGCTCTGGGCGGTGATTCACTGTCGGTCGCGCAGCTGCTGGTCGCGCTTCGCGAATCACACGGCATCGCACTGAAACCCACCGACCTTGCCAGTGCTCCGACGCTCGCCGCGTTCGCGGTGAAGATAGCAGAGGCCCAACAGGCAGCCCCGAAAACGGCCGGCCCACCGCACCTTCGGGCGACCACAACGCCATTGCGGCCGCTGTCGGCTGATACCGCAGACACTCCCCTGTTCTGCTTCACCGGCGCGGGCGCTTCCGCGTTGTGCTTCCTTCCACTGGCCGAACACGTCGGGGAGCACACCGCGGTTTACGCGTTCGAACCACGTGGGCTTTCCGAACGCGCGCTGCCCGACTGGTCGATAAAGCGTGCTGTGCAACGGCATTGGACTGACCTACGTCGCATCCAGCCGCACGGACCCTACACGCTGGTCGGCCATTCGCTCGGGGCGCATATCGCGCTGGAGACGGCGCGCGCGCTGCAAGCCGACGGCGAGATCGTCGACCTGGTCGTCATGTTGGACCCGTGGTTGTCACCCCGGGTGGCCTGGGATGCCCGCAAGGAGCTGCCGGACGCGACGGTGACGCTGCAGACCGACGATGCCAACGGGTTCGGGACGTGGTGGGAGCGGCAGAAGACGGTCCCGCTGGCCGGGCTACTTTCCGCCGACTACGACCGCAAGACCCGGGCCATCGAAGAAGTGGGCATGATGGCGGCATTCCGGCACCGGCCCGCACCGTGGGATGGCCGAACACTACTCATCCGCAGCC
>JAHFVD010000088.1 GCA_023264735.1 Mycobacterium sp.
CGCGGTGTGCGATCCCGTGCAGCAGCATCTGCGTGAGTTCGTCGATCTGCCGCTTCCTGCTGGGCTTGCGTTCCCTGCCCGGGAAAAGCCAATCGTCAAGCAGCAGAACGGACATGACAGCGCCCGCGCTCACCGCCACGGTCAGCGGGGGATCGAGCCGGTCGTAGTGCCTTGGCTCGCCATGAGCGAGCAGCGCTCTTCGCATGATGCGCAGCCCCTCGGCGAACTTGTCGCTCACCGCGGCTGAGATCCGGTCGAGATCCTGATCGCCGCCCTGTGCTCTGGCGGAGATCAGCGTTCTGATCAGCTCGCGGTGTTCGTCGACCACCCCGTAGAACCCGGAGACGAACGATCGCACGATCTTCTCGGGATCCGTCGTCGCCGGCTGCTCGCGCTCCCATGACGACACCCAATTGGCCAGAAACTCAGTGAACGGTTTGAGCGTCGCCTGCTCGAAAAGCCCTGCCTTGCTGCCGAAATTGCGAAAGAGGACCGGTTCACCAACGCCCGCTTCTTCGGCGATCTGGCGGGTCGTGGTGCCGTGGTAGCCCTGGCTGGTGAATAGCCGATCCGCTGCCTTGAGGACGAGGTCCTGTACCTCGCGGGGCCCGCGACGCGCGCGCGGGCTAGTCGGATCGGCATCGGCCATGCGGCCATCCTAGCCCTGGCGATCAAGGAAGTACCGCTATCTACTATCGAAAGTGCCACTTGCTAATGATCCCTCTGATGCGGTATTTATGAAGTGATGCGTCTCACAAAGGAGGCCGCACCGGGCATGGACGGAGGAGACCGGTGATCAGACAGGTCGAGATGGACAAGGGTGTCGCCAAGGCTTTCACCTGGTCGGCGGCGGTGGTCGTTGTCGGACTGCTTGTGGCCCAGGGCTTCATCATGCGCTTCGTGCCTGCGCCCGACCCCACCCTCAGCGCCGACGAACTGCGGCAGGTCTTCATCGACCGCAGGTTTGCGATTCAGATCGGATCGATCATCCAGATCATCGCGTGGAGCTTCTGGGCGACGTGGGGGGTCGTCGTGACAACCTTCATTCGGCGGATGGAGCGGGGCTATCCGTTCCTGACGTATGCCTCGATCGCACTGGTCGGTGGTGGGTCCGTGTTCTTCCTGCTCATCCCGATGACCTGGGCGGTCTGTGCCTACCGCGCTGACGAGATGGACCCGCAGATCATCCAGTTCGCCAACGACTGGGTGTGGTTCGACTGGCTGTTCACCTGGCCGCCGTTCGCGATCTGGTTCTTCGTCATCGCGGCCGCGATTTTCAAGGACCACAACGTCCCCACGATCTACCCCCGCTGGGTGGGGTACTTCAACCTGTGGTGCGGCTTCCTCATCTTCCCGGCGGCGCTCATTGTGTTCTGGCACGACGGCCCCTTCGCCTACAACGGTATAGGCGCATTCTGGTTCCCCGTCTTCATCTTCTTCGGTGAGATCGTGGTGATGATCGTGGTGTCGCTGAAGGTCATCAACCAGCAGGCAGCCAAGCTGCAAGCCGACGCTGAGGCGGGGGTCCCAGGAGTCGCGTACACCGAAGTCGGCGATGCGCGTGACCGGCTGGCGTTCGCGAATCCGGAGCCGCCTGCGTGACGTTGGCGGCAATAGGTCGGGCCGGGTCCCGCAGGACGGTCACGCCGCACACGCCGGGTGAAGACGGCACCTGGATCTTCATCCTCGGCGACATGAGCGTGTTCGCCGGATTCTTCATCACCTATCTCGTCTACCGGTCGCACAACATCGATCTCTTCAATGGGTCCTCAGCCCAGCTGACACAGCTCTATGGAGTGATCAATACCCTTCTGCTGCTGACGAGTTCGCTATTGGTGGTCGTGGGACTGAGGGCCATCCGCAGGCGGGCACTGCGCATTGCGCCGTGGTGTTTCGCCGGCGCGTTCGTCTGCGGGCTGGGCTTCTCGGTTCTGAAGATCAGCGAGTACACCAACAAGGTCGGCCACGGCATCACGCCGAGCACCAACGAATTCTGGATGTACTTTTACATCCTGACGGGCCTGCACTTCTTCCACTTGCTTGTCGGCATGGGCGTGCTCGTCTATCTGATGGTCAAGTCGAAGAAGGCGCTGCTGACGGTCAAAGAGTTCGCCTTCGTCGAAGGCGGTGCCTGTTTCTGGCACATGGTCGACCTGCTGTGGATCGTCCTGTTCCCGCTGCTGTACTTCGTCCGGTGAGGTCAACGTGAACGCAGGCGCACCAGTCACTTTCGGCGAACTCTTGCGCGGGCCGTTCGTGCTCGTGTGGATGTTCCTGATCGGGGCGACGCTCGTGTCCTGGTATCTGGGTGCCGACCACGGAATCCACAACCATCACGTCGCGACAGCCGTGATCTTGCTTGTCGCGTTCGTCAAAGTCCGATTCGTCGGCATGTACTTCATGGAACTGCGCGACGCGCCTGCGCGGTTGCGCACGCTGTTCGAGGTGCATTGTCTGGCGGTGTGTACAGCGATGCTGGCGGTCTACTTCGTGCTCTGACAGTCGGTCAGGACTGGTCCTTGGGTCGAGGTCCTTCGAGTCCCCACAGCGTCATCTGCGTGAGCTGGTTGATCAGGTACTCGAAGTCGCCCAGTTGCTCATCGGTGAACAGCCAATCGCGGTGCACGGTGGCCGAGAACGCCATCCCGATGATCAGCCGTACCGCGATTGCGTGATCGGCTGTCCAGCCGCGTAATTCGGCTTCGACTGCAAAGATCTCGACCAGTGAATCGATCACCGGGGTGAAGGTCGAACGCAGATCGCCGAGCCCGTCGGTCTCACCGACGGACATCGCGGCCAGGAAGGCCTGCAGCAGGGCCCGCTCACCTTCCAGCACGGCGCGAAGACTGCCGAAGAACTCGCGAATCTCCGTCTCGGAATCGCGTGAGCCTCGCGGACGTGCCGCCCACGATTCCCGGAAGTCGGAGAAAAAGCCCTTGACCGGGCCCGCCACGGCTTCCTGGAAAAGCGCTGCTTTGGAGGGAAACTGCCGGAACAGCGTGCGCTCGGTGATGCCTGCGGCCGCGGCGATGTCCCGCGTCGTTGTCCCCCGGTATCCGCGTTGCGCGAAGATCTCGATCGCGGCCTCCAGCAGGCGCTCCCGGTTCTTCGCCGCTACTACGCGTCGGCCGTCCGTGATCTCAGTCAGCGTAGGAATCAATCATCGCGATCAGTCCGCGGCGCAGTTCCTGGTCGTCGGACAGTGGCCCCGCGATGGCGGCAATGGCCGCGTCGCGGAAGGTGAGTCCGGCACGCATCAGCTGGGCGGCCGCGACAAGCGTTCGGGTCGAACACACTTCCCGCATTCCCGGGTGCGCCACCTTCCTGACGGCCTGGGCGAAGCGCAGTAGGTCATCGATTCTGGCGTCGTGCAGGCCGGATTCGCGCCGCACGATTTCCGCCTCGTGTTCCGGACCGGGATATTCGAGTTCGATCGCCACCATTCGCTGGCGGGTCGACGGCTTCATGTCCTTGAGGATGCTTTGGTACCCCGGGTTGTAGGACACCACAAGCTGAAAGCCTGGGGTGGCCTTCACGGTCTGCCCACCGAGGCGCTCCAGGCTCAGTTCCCGCCGATGGTCGGCCAGTGAGTGGATCGCCACCACGGCGTCCTGGCGTGCTTCCACGATCTCGTCGAGATAACAGATGCCCCCCTCGCGGGCGGCGGTGGTCAGAGGTCCATCTACCCAACGGGTTTCGCCGCCGATCAACAGGAATCGGCCGAGCAGGTCCGAAGCGGTCATGTCCTCGTGGCAGGACACCGTATGCAGCGGAAGCTGCAACGACGCCGCCATGTGCTCGACGAGACGGGTCTTGCCGCAGCCGGTTGGGCCTTTGAGCATCACCGGCAGGCCCATCTCCCATGCCGCGCGGAACACCTCGACCTCGTTGGCGACCGGCAGGTAATAGGGGACATCTGCCGACTGATCGACGTCGACGCGCTCAAATTCCTGCACTGACATACACACTCCTCTGTGGGTGATGCGGGCGCTGTGTTCCGCGAGCCATTGCGAGCGCTCCGCCGAACAAGTCGCGGACGTGGGGAGCCAATTCGTCTGCGTCGTGTACGACGCGATGTTGGGCCAGGGGCCAGATCGAATCGTCCGGTGTCGGGCAGACCGACAACCCTGCGATGGCGACACCGCGCAGGGCCGCTTCTTCAATCGCGAACCGCGAATCCTCGCATCCGTAGCGCCCTTCGTACCCGTGGTCGAAGACCACGCCGTCACCGATGACGACAACCAGCTGATGGTCGGTGCCGGCGCGGGTCGCCACGATGTTCGTCGCGTGCCGGATCGCGGCACCAAGCCGGGTGAATCCCGACGGTCTGATACTCAGCAGGCGCCGCTGCGCGGCTGCGGACCACGGCTCGTTGAACGACTTGGCATGCAGGAAGCGCACATTGCGGCGACCCTGCGAATAGAAGCCGTAGGTCGCGGTTCGCACGCCGAGTTGGTCGAGGGCAGAAGTCACGTCGAACGCGAGGTTGCGTTGCGCGGCGAACACCACCTCGCCGTCGGCGGTCTCGGCGGTCGAGCCCGTGGCGTCGAGCAGGATCAGCACGCCGAGGCGCTGCGAGGTGCGTCTGGCGGCGGTGTACACCAGTGCCTCGCCGCCGTGGCCCGCCGCGACACTCGTGTGCAGATCGACGAGCGCGGAGAGGTCGAGGTTGTCGCCCATCGGTTCGGCGCGGTGGGTTTCCCACGCCAGCCCGAGCCGCGCCATCGCGCGCATGAGCGAGTGGTTCGCCTGCGTGCCCGGCGGCTCGACATCGTCGGCAGGGGCCGGATCGAACTCTCCGACCAGGGTCCAGTCCTCCTGGTAGCTGCCGCGGTGGGTGTCCCATTCGGGATACGCGGCGCCGACCACGAGTTCACCGGCCATCTCGATGCGCGGGTTGCCGCCGCCGGGGACCAAGCGCCCCTTCGCGGAGTTGCCTCGCCCACGTCGGGCACCCACGATGGGCACTTCGTCGCCGGCCGTACCTTCTCCCGGGGATCGGCCCATCCCGAGCAGCTTCTGCAGGGCTTCGCCGAAGGGGCTTCTCATGGGTGCCGAGAACAGCTCCATGATTCGGCTGCGATCACCGGAGGCGGTGTCGTCGTCCTCGTCATCCGGCTCGGGCAGTTGGTCCGAGCCGGCAAGCTCTCTGCCGGACGAATCATCGGCGGGCGCGACGTTTCCGGCCGACAGGATCTGTGACGGCGTCAGTTCGCCGAACCACGCAGGCGGTACCGGCAACCGCTCGGTCGACTTGGCCCGCGACAGTGACTCGGCCGGCGACGCCGAAGGCCGGATACCGGCGGCGACGTCGTGCAGCGCGATGTTGAACGAGCGCGGCAGCATGTGCTCGAGCGCGCCGCAGGATCGCAGTATTTCGAGCGTCAGGTAGCGCTGCGCAACCGCCGAGCCCCCCCGATTGAGTTTGCGCAGAACATCTTTGCGGTAGGTGCCGAATCGTTGTAGCGAGGCCTGGCAGATCACCAGGTACCGGGCATCGGTGGAGTCCTGATCCAGGCTCGCGGGCAGATAGATCGTCCATCCGTCACTGCTGCCGCGAGCGCCCGTCGTGAACTCCAGTGGTACTGGCTTGCCGGCTAGCGCACCTGCGAACAACGACAGTGCGAGGTTTCCGGCGGCCGCAGGCGCGGGGGAGTCGCGATGATCACTGACCCGGTCGATCGAACGGGACAACCTTCCGCTGCCACGGCGCATCGGGGGGAATCACCGCCTTTCCGTTCTGGTCAATGTAGCCCGAACTGCCATCGACCGGGTTGCTGTTGTTATTGCGATCCAGCGGTACAGCGGGGCCCGGGCACGGACGGTCGGTGTTCTCACCACAGATGCCCGACGTGAAGTACGAACGCTTCTGAATGTCTTGGTTCCATTCGGTGGAGTGCATGCCGACCCAGAAGTTCGGCACGTTGTAGCCGATGAACATCGTCCCCTGGATCACGAAGATCGCGGCAAGGGCTCGTACGACCGTCTTGCGCGTCTCGCCGCCCCGGACGTCTTCGATGCCACGCTCAAAGACCATCTGCCCCTTGTCATTCAGGAAGTAGCGGAAGCAGGCCACCGCGCAGAAGACGGCGCCGATGGTGAGGGCCTCGTGAATGGGGAACTTGTGATAGGTGTCCGGGAAAATGCCCCAGTGCCCGCCCTGGTAGGCGAAGATCCCCATCGGCAGCCACAGCAGGCCTTCAAGGATGAAGTCGAAAACCATCATGAACGCATAGCAGCTCGCGATGAGACCAAGGTTGCTCATTCGCGGAAAGCGTTGGCGCACTGTGCGCATGAACCACGAGCCGACCAGCATGACGATGACGAAGATGTAGCAGTAGGCGAACGGGGTGAACAGAATCGGCTCGCTCAGCATCGCGCCCGGCCTGCCGAATGAATTCCAGCCCGGCACCGAATTCACCCAGGACCCGAAGTTGAGCATCCAGGTGTTGTAGGTGAACCAGTGGCCGCCATACGACGACAGCGGATCCTGAAACCACACCGTCAAGAACGAAATGACGAGGATGCCGTCGATGCCGAGCTTGCGGTCACGCAGCCAGGGCCGGATGACGAACCAGTACGTCAACCCCAACGTGGCGGGGATCGACCCGACCTGCCACGCGATGAGGATCCCCTTCATCAGCGCGGGCGGCTCCGACGGGCCGCTGGGTACGCGCACGAAGAACGGGCCGGTGACCCATTTGATCAGGACGTAGCACTCGAACAGCACCAGAAGCACACCCAAGGCCGCGAAGATGTTGACGGGCAGATTCCGCTTCGGTTGCGAGGCGGAATCGACCGGAGCAGCCGCTGTCGGTATGGGTCGGTCCAGGTGCCGGGTCATCGTCATTCCTCTCGTCCAACGGGCGTCGTTGTGACGTGCGTTACCTCCGGTCAATATAGCGTCAGCGAGCACTGACATCAATAGCCGCGCTTGCGTAGCCGCCACGCTCTTTGAACAGTTCAACGTGGTGGCGGCAATATACGAGACGAATGATCTTATAAACAGTGGCGCGGCGGTGCCGCACCCTCAGGAATGCCGGTGGGCGATGCCGTCGACGATCAGTCGCGCCATCTCGCGGACCATCCTGGTCCGTCCGGGAGTCCGCCGGTTCGCCGGATATGCCCAGTCGCCGAGCAACACGGAGCCGATGATCATGCTGGCGACCGCGCCGATGGTGGCCGGCGGATCGACGTAGACGAGTTCCTTGGCTCGGGCGATATCGACCCCGACGTCGAGAACGGAGCTGAGGCCCTCTCTGAACTGGGCGCTGATCGTGACTGACGATGCGTAGAGCGCCGATTGCGGATCGGAGCGCGCGGCCATCAGCTCCCGGAATATCCGGCGGTCCTCCCAGACCAGCGTGTACAGGCCGTCCACCAAGTTCTCCGCGAGTTCCTCGAGGGTGATCTCACTGGGCATGTCGGCCCATGACCGCGTCCACTCGTCCACGACCTGGTTGAACGGTTCGAGGATGCTGGCCTCGAACAGCTCGACCTTGGAGCCGAAGTGACGAAAGACGGTCGGCTCGGCCACCCGGGCCCGCACGCTGATCTCTTTCGTGGTGGTCGACTGGTAGCCCTGCTTGGTGAAGAGGTCGTGAGCGGCCTTGAGAATGCGGGCACGAAGGTCCCCGCCACTGTCGGGACGGGGGGCAACCACGGCACACACGATACTGAATCGCCTGGTGAATTCGGCCTTAGGGCATTTTTGAGTTGCTAAACTTCAAAAATATGGGCACTTATGATCCTGCCGCGGTCCTCGACGCCATATCCAGCAATGCCGTCGCGGTGGTGGCGATCGGCGGACTGTCGATTCTGGCGATGTTCGTCTTCTTCATCGAGGGCGCGCGGATGGGCAGACGCGATCGTGTCTATCCGATGGCACTCTGGATGACCGCACTGTGGTGGCCGCACGACGGTTCGTACCTGCTGCACTTCGGCGATTGGTTCGGCGGGCGCTACGACCACTGGTTCATGCAACTGTTCTGGTTCGCGATCGTCATCACTTTCCTCGCCGAGACCACGTACGCCTGGCAGACCATGAAATACGGGCGCGACGAGCTGTCGCCTGGGCGGACGGACGCGCAGCATCGGCTGCGCATTCTGGGGGCGCTCGCGGCCGGCGTGATCAGCTGGGCGCTGGTCAAGGGCGCGCTCGAAGACGATCTCTATCTGTTGTCCTTCATGGCAACGCTGTTGTGGGGGGCGCCGTCGGCCAGCGCGCTGCTGGGTCGCCGTCCGGACGGTCGCGGGCAGTCGATGCTGGAATGGATCTGCTACAGCGTGATGGCCGTGTGCTATTCGATCGTCTCGATCGTGTTCTTCGGCGGCGGGTTCTTCCATTCGTGGCCGTACGTGGGGATCTGCGTCGCGGCGTGTGTGTGGAGCTTCGTCGTCATCGCCGACGCCCGGCGGGCAGGGGTTCCGTTCGCGTCCTGGACGCCACGGCCGGCCAGTCACGTTCTGGCGCACTGATACTCAGTGATCTACGTCGACGGAATTCTCAAATGCGGCAGCAAGCCCACGACGCCCGTCGATGCCGAGCTTCTCGTAGGCGTTGCTGAGGTAGCTCTCCACGGTACGGATGGATAGCGAAAGTTCGGCCGCGATGTCGCGGTTCGGCCGTCCCGCTGCGGCGAGCAGGGCGGTCTGTCGCTCCGCCGGCGTCAGTTGTGTGCGAGTTCGCAGTGGTTGCAGTGATTGCGTGACCGGGTTCTGGCACCGGTCGGAGATCCGGGCGGCTCGTTGCTCGGCTGCCGCGGCACGGCGGGGCTGATCGAGCAGACGCCAGGCGGCGGCCGCGTCGGCGGCGGCTTCGGCGGCCAACAGATCGGCGCCGATGGCTTCGAAGGTGTCAGAAGCGGCGAGCAGTCCTTCTGGGTCGTGTTTGGCGAGGCTGCGCGTGTGATGGGCACGGGCGGGGGCGAGTTCTCCTTCGATCTGGCCAGCGAGCATCGTGAGTTCGTCGGCCACGTCTGAGGCATGACCGATTCGGGCCAGTCCGTGTAAGGCGGCCGTCTGGCCGACGAGGTCGCCCATCCGGCTTCCTACTTTGACAGCCTCCTCGAGCCGGGCTCGTGCGGCGACCAGGTCGCCGCCGGCCACCGCGGTCCATGCGCGGGCGAGGTGAAGGTCCACGCCCATGTAGAAGGTCGTTGACAGGGCGAGGTGGTCAAGCGCGTCGAGCGCCGCGGCAGCCTGCGTCGGCTCCTTGTTCAGGGCGTAGGCCATGGCCAGGTACACCGACGTGTAATACGTGAACTGCGGGCGGTTGAGTTGGTCGAACAACGCCAACGCCTCGAGCCCGATCCGGATGCTGTCCCGTGCTCGGCCCCGTTCACCAACCGCTTTACATCTGTGCCACGCGAAGATCGCCCGCGCCTCCAGTGAGCCTTCCTGCAGAGCCAGATCGTATTGCTGAGACGCCAGTGCCTCGGCTTCTCGGAAGCGGCCGGCGTTCAGCATCGCGTCGGCCTTCTCGAACAGGTGGTACCAGTGCGCCCACGGGAATTGGTCGCTCAGTGCAACATTCGCCGCGTGGCCGAGTTCGGCGGCCGCGACAGCCTCCTCGGTCCGGCCGAGTCGGCCCAAGCTGTTGGACGCCCACAGCGAAGCCCACGCCAATGTTCGCCCCTCGGCACGCCGCATCAGCGGCTCAACCGCTCGCGCCGCTTCCTGGGGACCACGGACTGCCATAAGCACGCCCACCCTGATCGCGGCTACCTCGTCGCGCCAGGCCGGATCGCCGATCTGCGCCAACGCGTCGTCGGCCAGTTGAAGTTCGTCACCCACCAGTCCGGAGCAGAAGATGCGAATCTGCAAGCGGCGCACGGTAATCTGGCCACGTTGTTCATCGTCGGCGGCATTGTCGATCATCGTCGCGAGTTCACGGTCAGCCTCGGTGACCTTGCCCTGCAGCGTATATAGGTCGGTCAGCAGCAGTTTCGCGTCGAAACCCGCACCGTCCGCGATGGCGGCCTGGGTCAGGCGCTGAGCTAGGTCGAGGTCGTGACATGCACGGGCGGTGTGAGCGGCGGCCAACATCAGCTGAGGATCAGCAGCGCCGGCATCGAGCCGCCACGTTGCTACTCGTAATAGATCTTCTCGACGTCGTGCTCCACATCGCTCCACCACGTCGGCAAGGTTGCGAGCCATGACGCGGATCTGCGGAGCCGGGATCCGGGCCCGGACCACGTCCCCGTATAGCGGGTGCGCAAGCCGTACTTCCAATCGCCGGCCGTCCACCCGGCTACTGATCAAGCCCTTCCGTTCCAGCGCCTCGGCAACGTTCGCGTCGGCAAGTTCGCTCAGCTCCGCCTGCCCGAGCGGTTCGGCGAACGACACCAATTCCAGCAAGGTGCTTTCTTCGGAAGTAAGTGTGCCCAAACGACTTTCGACAAGTTCAGTCAACCGAGCGGATGGTGATAGCGGTCCGGATAGCCGCCAGATCCCGCCGGTGTTCGACAGTGAACCGCTCTGGATGGCTCCCAGCACCAGTTCCCGGAGGAACAGCGCGTTGCCTTGGGACCGCTCGGCGAACTGGTTGGCCGTCCCCGGGTCGACGGGACCACCAAGCGCCGCGGGCAGGATGCCCTGCACAGCGGTCGCGTCGAATGGCGCGAGGTCGATGCGGTGCAGGATCCCGTCCTTCCACAGCGCGGTGATCGCATCGGGGGTGGCGGTGCCGACACGCAGTGTTCCCAAGACAAAAGCCAGGTTTCGTTCCGCCAGCTGATGAATCAGCGTCGCGGACAGGTTGTCAAGCAGGTGCACGTCGTCAACCAGAAGCACCAGGCGGCGTGGAGTGGCCAGCTCGACCAGCGCCGCCGCGGAGCGTGCGATCAGTTGGGCCCGGTCGTCGAGGCCTCCCTGAGGGTCAGTCGCCAGATCGGGCAACAGCGTCGCCAGCGCTCCGAATGGTATGCCGGCCGCCGCGTTGGTCGCGGCCACCTGCTGCGTACAGAAGCCCATCTCGGTCGCCAGCTGCAGGCACGACAGTGCGAGGTGCGTCTTCCCCACCCCCGACTGTCCGGCGAGAATCGCGCCAGGTTGGCCGTCGGCCAGTAAGCGTCGCAGGCAACGCATCTCGTCGGTGCGAGCCCGTAGGGGCCATTCCACCGATTTAGGCTAGGTCAGCCCGTCAACCACCGTGGTCGAATGCATGGACTCCCGTGGTCGTCACGGTGGACACCGATCCCGCGGGTGGCATTCCCTATTGACGTGACGCAGACAACATCGACCGCGCCTCCGGGCGACATCTGGTGGTCGGCAGACCAACGCGATATCGACACCAGGGCAGCGTCATTGCTGGACCACGCAGACGTTGTGTCCGCGCGTGCCACGGCCGCCGAGCGCTTCCGCAGCTCGCCCGAGTTCGCCGTGCCGGACGCCCCGGACACGGTGGCGTATACCGTGGATGACCTGCTATTCAGTTGCCTCCAGTGTGCGGTGATCTCGGACCCCAGCCGGCCCAAGGTGCTCTGGACGGTTCGCCGGCCCTACAGCGCGGAGGGGCAGCAATTTCCCGGCTCGCATTATGGGGGTGACAACCCCGACCGGGTCTACCGGATGATCGGAGCGAATTCGGACTACCGGTACCGAATCACCGGGAGGCGACACCCGACGCACCCGTCCGAGGATGACCTCAGCTTCGAGGCGATTCCTGCGCCCGGCCTGTATGGCCAGCCGCTGGTTCGGCTCGCGCGGGAAGCGATCGACATCGCCGACGACGGGTCGTTCAGCGTGATAGCCGACAGCACCCCCGCCGCCGGCCGACGCAACCACCTCGAGCTGCCACCGAAAACCAACATGATCGTCGTGCGGGACACGTTGGTGGATTGGGCGGGCCAGATTCCGAACCGAGTCTCAGTCGAGTTACTCGATGGTCCGGAACGTCCAGCCCGCAGCGACGACGATGTGGCCCGAGCCGGCGCTGAGATCTTTCACGAGTGCGTCAGCATGACGCTGGCATTCCTGGACAACACCCTGAATGCGGGCCCGGTGAACCAGCTCCTGGTTTTCCAGCGTCCGGTGAAGTGGGGCATGGCCGGAGGCTTGTTTTCCGCCAACCGCTTCTCCGTCGCCGACGACGAAGCGTTGATGATCACCCTGGATCCGTTGACGGCGAAGTATCTGGTGATCAATGCCTGCGACCCGTGGACGAGGGCGGTTCCCTACGACACTCATTGCGCCAGCCTGAACAACGCCCAGGCGCAGCAAAACAACGACGGCACTTACACCTTTGTGCTCTCGCCCCGCGATCCGGGCGTTTTCAACTGGCTCGACACCGTAGGTCTTCGGACCGGTACCTTCACCGCCCGCTGGGAGCTGATGGCAGAGCAACCCGCCACAGCCGAGAGCGGTGACGACGACGGCAAGTCGTGGTCGGCAGGGACCCGGGTGGTCGAGCAGGCGGTGCTGGAGGCCCGCGTGCTGCCGGTCGCCGAGGTGCCGGCGCAGATCCCCAACGGTCAATCCCGCGTGACGCCCGCTCAACGCCAGGCACTCGTGGCTCAACGTCGCGCCCAACACGAGGTACGCGTGACCGGCGTCGTCCTCCCGTCCGAACACTAGGAGTTACCAACGATGACAACTATCACCACAGCGGCACAGACCTGGGTGCCGCCCGAGCGTCCGGACTGGGTCGCGCGCATCCTCGAAGAGGGCGACTGTATGGACATCGCCGAGGTCGTTCCCCTCGACGAGCGCTCGTTGCTGGATTCTGCGACGGAGGCGACAGGTCTCACGGACTTCGGCGACGACGGCTGGCGAGGGCCGTTCGCGGCCTACACGAAGTCGCTGCGCGAAGAGGCCGACCTCAACCTTCTCGGCCGGCTGCGGGCACGGCAAGAGGTGCTGCTATTCCTCAAGGCACGCTTGCAGATCGAGGACACCTACAAGCGGCATCCGGAGATCGACGACGAGCAGATCCACCAGCCGATCATGATCACCGGACAGGGTCGCTCCGGCACCACGTTCCTGCAGAACCTGATGTCGGAGAACCCCGACCACGGTGGTCTGAGGCATTGGGAAATGTTGTACCCCTGCCCACCGCCGGAGGCCGAGACTTACTGGACGGACCCCCGCATCGAACGCGCGGACCGTTGGGTCCAGCAGTGGAACCGGATCACCCCGACATTGCGGGATATGCATGAGTTCGCCGGCAACGTGCCGTTCGAGGACTGCGTGATGATGTCGATCAACTTCACCTCCGAGGCTTGGCTGGGCATCATTGGCCAGACCCCAAGTTACGCAGTGTATCTCGCGTCGCAGGATCCGGCTGATGCCCTGCGCTACCACAAGCGCGTTCTCAAGCTGCTGCAGTGGCGCAATCCCCGCTCGCACTGGGTGCTCAAAGAGGTATACAGCCTCAGTCGGATGAAAGCACTGTTCGAGGTCTATCCCGATGCCTGCGTCGTCTGGTGCCACCGAGACCCGGTCCGGGCCGCGTCCTCCTTCGTCAACATGCTCGGCACGATGCAGTGGGTCGGTAGCGACCACCCGCTCAAGGACGGTGCCCTGGACTACTGCAAGGACCCGGCCGTCTCCGCCGAGCGGTTCAACGGCGTGATCGATTTGTTGGAGAACAAAGAAATCCCGGCCGATCGCGTCTGCAACGTGCATTACAAGGACCTCGTTACCGACAATATCGGGACGCTGCAACAGATCTACGATCACTTCGATATCCCGTTCACGACTGAGGGGCGGGCAGGCATCGAGCGTTACCTCGCCGAGCATCCACGCGACAATCGGGCACCGCACCGATACCCGATTCCTGAAGGCGACGAGTTGGCGCACGCGCGTGCGGTTTACGGGCGTTACCAGGACTACTTCAACATCCCCAACGAGTAGCAGGGCACCATGACGACCAATCACATCTCATACACCGCCGCCTTCGCGCCGGAGACCTACGGTGCGGGCAACCCCGAGACGTTCGGGCTGCCGCTGGACCTATTTGACCAGATGCGGACCGAGCTCCCTTGTGTACGTATCTATTTCGATCATCCGCTGCTGGTGGACGACGTTTGGTGTATCAGCCGGCACGCGGACATCTCCAACATCCTCACGGACAAGCGGTTCATCTCCAGCGATCCGGACAACCTTCCGGTGATCACCCGGTTCGGCCCGGTCGCACCCCCCGACATCCCCGGCATCTTCTGCCAGGACGGTGATATACACCGCAAGCGCCGCAAGGAGATCGGCGGCGCGTTACGGCCCGCAACCCTCAAACGCCTGGAACCTCATTTCCGCGTGCTGGCGGCGGAACTCGTCGACCGTGCAGTGGCGAGGGAAACGTTCGATTTCATTCCCGATATCGCACACGCGTTGCCTTCCGCCGCCATCGGCGACGTGCTCGGGATTCCCCAGGAGGATCGCGAGCAGTTCTACAAATGGTCGGATGCCTTCATCTCCCCGTTCGACGAGCGGCTTGCCGTAGAGGTGGAAGCCGGCCTGGAGGCGGTCCTCGGAATCTGGGGCTATGCGCTGGATGCCGCCGAGTTGAAGCGCAAGTGTCCAGCCGACGATGTGCTGACGGCGTTGGCGCAGTCTGACGCGAGTGACGGTGAGATACGGGGCAACGTTGCGACATTCGCTGCGGGCGCAGCCGAGACGACCAGAGCAGTACTCGGGCACGCGATCCACGAATTGATGCGCAACGACGAGCAGATGGCATGGCTGCGTGCCCACGCCGACGACATCCCGGCAACCGCTATCAGCGAACTACTGCGTATCGCTGCTCCGGTCATTCAACAGGTGCGCACGGCAACCGAAGATTTCGAACTGCACGGTCAGCACATCAAGGCCGGCGAACGCGTTGCTCCGCTGCTCCCCGCGGCGAACTTCGACCCTGAGGCCTTTGAGAATCCCAGGCGTTTCGACCTCAGCCGTGCCGTCAATCCGCATCTGTCCTTTGGTCGGGGTTCCCACATCTGCATCGGCAAACACATCGCTGAACTGGAGATCAAAGTCGTACTCGAGGAACTCCTCAAGCGGGTCAAAGACATCCAGCCCGCCGGCGAGATCTCCTATGTCAAGGGCCATCTCACCCGCGGTGTGTATTCGTTGCCGGTGACGGTGGTGCCGGCGTGACCTTCGGCAGCCCGGCTGGGTTGCTGCACTTCGGCGAAGCGCTCTTTTCGCTGCTATGGCTGATCGGTCTGATCGTTGTCGCCAAGACCGGCGCGACCGCCATTCGGCTCGGCACCTACCTCGGCGCCACGCTGTTCGCATTTCTCTGGGATTGGATCCAGGGACAGGCGTGGTTCTTCCGATTGACCTTCGACGACCGGCTCATCCCTGCGTTCGTGCTCAACGGCCGTGCTGAGCCCTTGTTCGCACCGCTGGCCTACGGGCTGGTCTTCGGCACGGCTGCGGTGGTCGGGTTGGCCGTATATCCGTACCTGCATGGCAAGTTCGGCGCGTGGACCTACCTGGTGGTGGGACTGGTGGTCGGCGTACTCGATATCCTCGTCGAGGGTGGGGTGGCGGTGACGCTGCTCAAGATGTATGTCTTCGATTACGACACCCGTTGGGAGATTCTCAACCTGCCCTGGGCGACGGTGCTCTACGTCGTGATCATGGCGGCGGGCCTCCTGTTCGCCGTCGTGAACGTCGATCAGTTGACCCGCCGGGCGCACGCGGACGCTGAAAGGCCGGTTCGCCAACGTGATTCGGCCGGGGTGTGGTGGATCTGCCTGATCCTGCCGGCAGGAGTCAACTACTTCGCGGTTGCCGTCGTCGCGCTGATCTTCAATTCTTTCACCCCTTGGTGAGCTTCGACCAGATAGAGAGACAATGCCCGATTTCCTGAAATTGCTCGGTGTTGACGTTGGTTCCAACCTCAGCGTTTTCCTGGCATGCACGATCTTCACCTTCGCCGCCGTCACGATCATCTGGGCTATTGGCCTGCAGCGTGGCCATCACTCGCTGATCGACAGTTATTACGGATTCGGCTACGTGCTACCGGCCCTTATCGCCTACTACGCGGTGGACGCACACTCGGTCGCGGCGGCGCTGCTTCTCTTCATGGTGATCTTGCACGGCGGCCGGCTGGGCTGGTACCTATCTGCGCGGAACATGCGCTGGGCAAAAGAGCTTGGCGGCGATCCGAAGTACCTCGACTTCGCCCGCGACCTCCAGCCGGGCTACTGGTGGAAGAGCCTGATCATGGTCATGGAGCCGCAGGCCGTGGTCATCGTCGTCATTGGGCTTCCGTCGATCTGGGGCATTCTCGAAAACCGTGATCCGGGTGCGAACGTCAATGCGATCGCGCTGCTGGGACTCGTAGTCTTCGGCATCGGCTCATACTTCGAATGGTTGGCTGACGGTCAACTCCAGGCGTTCCTGGCGAACAGGGAGAACAACAAGAATCGCTATCTCTCCACCGGCGTGTGGACCCACTCCCGGCATCCCAACTATTTCGGCAACACGTGTGTGTGGTGGGGTATCTGGCTGGTAGCCATCAGCGGTGATTTCGCATCAACGTGGTGGACCGCCGCCGGTCCGATTGTCAACACCCTGATGCTGACGTCGGTCCTCGGCAGCACGTTCGCCGACAATCGACTGGGCAAGCGCCCGGAGTATCAGCTTCTGATGGCACGAACCCGGCGTTTCTTGCCGATTCCGCTGCCTCGGAAAAAGATTCAGGAGCAGGAGCGAGTGGTCCATGAAGAGCAGACCTGACGAGTCCCTACACTGCCGGCAACCCATTGTTCGTGCCGTATCACCTGGATCAGGGGCCCTATTTGGCGTTCGCTTTGGGCGCCGACTTGCGTACGGCGGCCGGTTGACTGCTCTGCGCCAACCACTCCAGGCTGGATAACGTCATACCCGTCAGAACATCGTCGAGGGCGGGCAGCTTCAACGACTGGGCCGGCCAGAACGCCGTGGAATCGATCAACCCGTGAGTCGCGTGCACCGCGCTGACCAGGAGATCACGAGTATTGCCCGGATAGCACGTGTCGAGGCAGTCGACCCAATGGTCGATGTACCGGTTGATGCGGGAGCGCAGTCGTGACCGGTACTGCTTGGGAATCGAATTGCGTTCCCGGGTCCAGACGCTCATCAACTCGCGCTCTTCGAGCGCCCGTTGGACGTGACCGCGGATGAGGTGTTCGAGTTCGTCGCGCGGATTGTCGAATTCACCACCGGTCGACATCAGCACCCGGTCGATGGCTTCGTCGACCAGGGTGATCAGGATTTCGTCCTTGCCGCTGAAGTAGCGGTAGATCGCGGGTCCCGACATGCCCGCCCGTTCGCCGATCAGATCGACGCCGACGCCGTCGAAGCCGCGCTCGTGAAACAGGTGCATCGCTGCCCGCAGGATGCGCTCGGAACGCTCGTTTCGGGTGGTAGCCACCCGTCAACGGTACCGCAGGGGGCAGGTCGGCAGCTGTACTCCCGCTACCGCGCGGGTACCCTCATGCGCTATCGTCGCGATAACGATCGTTATCGCTTGCAGCGCTGGGAGAGATCATGGCTTCAGTCATCGTTGTGGGAGCGGGCCTTTCGGGCCTGACCGCGGCCTATCGCCTGCAGCAGGGCGGCGCACAGGTCGTGGTGCTCGAGGCGGCCGCCCAGCCGGGCGGGCGAGTGCAGACCGAGACCTGCGGTGACTATGTCGTCGACACTGGGCCGGACGCACTGACCGGTGGGTATTCGAGCTATCTGCGGCTGATCAGCGATATCGGCCTGCAGGGCCGGCTGCACGACACATCCGCGGTGATCGGCCTGATCCGCGACGGCAAGGTGATCGACATCGACCCGGGCCGGCCGCTGCGGCTGCCGTTCACCCCGGCACTGTCGCCGGTGGCGAAACTGCGGATGGCGGCCGGGTTCGTGAAGCTCCGCAAATCCATCGCCGGGGTCGATTCCTACGATATGGGCAGCTCGGCCGAGCTCGACGATCCGTCGATGACGGCAGCGGAGTTCGCCCGCAGGCAATTCGGCCGCGAGGTCGCCGACTATCTGATCGACCCGCTGATGCGGTTGA
The DNA here is from genome assembly GCA_023264735.1 of Mycobacterium sp. Lineage (GTDB taxonomy): Bacteria > Actinomycetota > Actinomycetes > Mycobacteriales > Mycobacteriaceae > Mycobacterium. Next base: position 17,996 of record JAHFVD010000088.1, read on the forward strand.
CGACGGGCAGCGGCGGCGACAATGCGTCCACCCTCAGTGTGCTCGGCGCCCTGGGCGCCTGGTCGGGTGCGCTGCGGACGGTCCGCGGTGGACTGGGCGGTATCACGGATGCACTGGCCGGCCGGCTCGACGTCCGATATGGCGCCACCGTCACCCGGGTCGACGAGGCCCCGACTGGCGCGAGTGTCACCTATGTAGACGCCGAGGGTGCGGAGCATGACCTGTCCGCGGATGGTGTGGTGATCAGCGCCATGTACCACCGGGCGAGCGAAATGTGGCCGACCTTGTCGCACGCCTCACCGGCGTTCGGGGACAAGTTGCGCAACGTCAAGCTGATCAGCGTCTCGCTGGGTTATACCGTGCCTACGAGGACCGCGGCGTACCCGATTCTGGTGCCGACCGTGGAGAATCGCGAAGCGCTGCTGATCTTCATGCAACACAACAAGTCTCCCGATCGGGCGCCCGCGGGACACAGCCTCGTCACGGTGTACACAGACACCACGGTCACCGACGCGTTCCTCGACCGCAGCGACGCGCAACTGGAGGCCTGGGCCGCAGGCATCATCGAGCGGTTGTGCCCGGAGCTCGCCGGACGCCGTGATATGGCGGTGGTGACCCGTTGGCCGATCGCGGGATATCTCGCCGAACCCGGGTTCTGGCGGCGCTCGAAGACGCTGCTGAACGCGTTACCCGCCGACGGGCCGGTCCGAGTGGCCGGCGATCTGTTCGGTGCGGGATCGATGGAATCGGCCACCCGATGGGGCGATACCGCCGCCGCGGCGTTGCTGCGTCAGTTCAGCTAGCGCTGTCGTCCTAGCCGAGAACTGCAGAGGGCGCAGCGGCTTCTTCGCGGATCCGGCTGGCGCGCAGCATCGCCCAGCTCATCGTCAGCATCCAGACGAAGAACGCGACCGCGAGAAGCCAGAAGGCGATCAGGCCGTTCCAAGCGAGTGGTCCGGTACGGGTGAACACGCAGAACGAACCACCGGCCACACCCAGGCCCGCCCAGACGCACACATAGGCGGCCCACCGCGGGACGAGAGGTTCGGGCCTGCGGTCCTGCAGGATCGCTACGCCGCAGAGCAGCATCTGGACGATCGCGGTGCCCACGACACCGATGTACATCAGCCAGCCGATGTCGTAGCAGAGTTGGACCAACTCGGGGCTGCGCTCGGCGCGGAAGGCGCCTGCCTGCCAAATCATCTGGGGAATGATGAATTCCAGGATCAGGCATGCGGCGACCAGGCTTTGAGCGGTCGCCAGCGGCGATGTCGCACCGACGCTACGGCGGATCTGATGCGTCAGTGCGGCACCGTAGCCGGCCAGCAGGGGAGCGGCGGAGGTCAGGATCAGCACCCCGATGCGAATCCGCACCCTGTCCTCGCTGAACATCCTGGCGACCTCGTCCACCGAGAGGTTCGGTGTCGGTGGGGGGAACCAGCCCGCGACCATCAGGCCGAGCCAGAACAGCGGCAGGAATCCCAGCCCTACCCAGATGAGAAGCCGTTGGTGCTTCTCGGTCACGGCTGGAGCCCCGGTCTGCGTGCCGTGCGGACCGGCGGGCGCTTCTCGCCGAAAGCTGTTGCTGATTCCGCGAAGTCAGGCTGTTGCTGCAGCCAGCCCTGGGTGTCGGCCTCGAACGACAATTGCTCGGTGAGCGTCGCGTCGAACGTGCGCCGGTGTGCGCGCTTGACCGCTGTCACGCTGCCTGCCAGGGCGGCGATCTCGTGCCCCAGTGCGACCGCGGTCTCCAATGCGGTGCCGTCGTCGCACACTCGGTTGACCAGGCCCCACTCCAGTGCTTCGGGCGCGTGCACATCCCTGGCCAACAACGCCAGCTCGTTGGCTCGTCCGAGTCCGACGATGCGCGGCAGTAGCCAGGTCAACCCCGCATCGGGAAGTAGCCCGATTTTGGTGAAGGACAACTGGATTCGAGACGACGCGGCCGCGACCCGCAGGTCGCAGGCCAGCGCGAGGGAGACGCCGGCGCCGGCGGCCACACCGTTGAGCGCCGCGATGATCGGTATTTCCAGACCAACCATCTTCTGCACCAGCGGGTTCCAGGTGTCGATCAGCACATCGCGGGCGTTGCCCACCTCGCCCGAGATATCGGCTCCCGCGCAGAATCCCCGGCCTGCGCCGGTCAGCACCACGGCCCGGATCTGGGGATCGGCCTCAAGGCCCTCGAAGGCGGCGGCCAGTCGATCACCTGCCTCGGGGGTGACCGCATTGAGCCGGTGCGGACGGTTGATGGTCACGATGCCGACCGGCCCGTCGCTGGTGACGAGCACGTCGGTGTCGGTGGTCTGATCGGGGACTGTCGAGTTCAACGTCGTTCTGAACCTCTCTGCTGGCTTACCGCAGGCCCAACGACCCGCTGATGATCTCACGCTGAATCTCGTTGGTACCGGCGTAGATCGGTAGTACCAGGGAGTGGCGAACATGGCTTTCCATGTCGTATTCGGTCGCGTACCCGTAACCGCCCATCATCTGCAGTCCTTCCAGGGCGATCCGCTTGGCGACTTCGGACGTCTTGACCTTGGCCATCGACGTCATCCGGGTCGTGACTGGGTTGGGGCCCTGTTCCAGGCGCTGGGCGACTTCATAGGTGAGCAGTCGCGCGCATTCCAGTTCGGTGGCTAGATCGGCGATCCGATGCCGCAGGACCTGGAAGGACCCGATGGCCTTACCGAACTGTTTGCGATCTTTGATGTAGGCGATGGTGTCGTCGAGCGCCCGCTGACCGAGGCCGAGCCCGACGGCCGCACCGAGGAGGCGCTCGCCGTCGAGGCCGGCCATGATCTCCTGGAACCCGCGCCCGACTTCGCCGACCACCTGTTCCTCGGAGACAAAGCAGTCGGTGAAGAAGACATCGTTGACCTCGCGGCCGCCCATGGTGGAGATGCGGCGGGTCTGCACACCCTCGGAATCGGCGGGCACCTCGAAGATCGTCAGTCCGGCGTGTGGCTTCTCTTCGCGGCTGGTCCGCGCGACGAGGAGGATGCGGGTTGCCCGGTGAGCGTATGAGCACCAAGTCTTCTGTCCGTTGAGCAGGTAGCCGCCACTGACCGGCTTGGCCGCGCAGGCGATGGCTGCGACGTCGGAGCCGGCGCCGGGTTCGGAGATGGAGATCGACATGATCTCGCCGTTGGCGATCGCCGATAACGCTTCGTGCTTCTGTTGCTCTGAACCGAATCGCTTGTAGCATCCGGCGACCGTGCTGGTCGGGCCGAAGGCCTTGACCGGGGCCAGACCGCGCCACAGCTCCTCGAACACGATCGTCTGCTCGACATAGGTTCCACCCGAACCGCCGTACTCCTCGGGAATGGAGACCCCGAGCCAACCGAGTTCGGCGAGCTGCTTGTAGAGGGTCGTCGACTGGTCCTCTTCGTCGGGATCGAGGATGGCCTCGCGCTGTTCGCGGGTGGCGGATTCGCGGCTGCAGAAATCGCGGATGGCTTGCTGCAGGTCGAGCTGTTCGACGGTGAGGCTCACGCTTGGGGAAACCTTCTATCCGGGAACAGGCCTGCCGCGACACCATTCCGTAGAACCGCCGGTGCGCCGCCGGCAACGACATTGGTGACACAGTCACGATGGATGCGCTGGATCGCGAAATCGGTTGTCGGGCCGTACCCGCCGTGTAACTCCATGGCCTTGAGGGTGATTTGCGGACCGACGGTGGCGCCGAAGAGCTTCGCCTGCGTCACCTCGGCCAGCTTCGGGAACCGCCCTTCGATCGCCGATGCGGCGGCGCGGTAGGCGAGTAGCCGCAGCGCCTCGATCTGCACCCACATATCGGCGAGGCTGTGATAGACCGACTGAAAATCGATGATGGGCTTGCCGAAGGCCTCGCGGCGCTGGGTGTATGCGGCGGCTTCGTCGTAGGCGGCCTGGCTGAAGCCCAGCCAGAACCCGCAGTTGTGCAGGCGCTCCAGATTGAAGGCGGTCATCAGGCGGGCGAACTGGCCGGGACCGACGATGACGTTCTCGGCGGGGACCCGGACGTTGGTGAGCACCATATCGCCGTGATGGATACCGCGGTCACCGATGAACACCGGGCCACGACGAATCTCGACGCCGGGCATCGAGGCCTCGACGACGACCGCGCCGATCCCCTTGGCTCCCGGCAGATCGTCGAACCGGACGAAGGTCGCGTTGAGGTCGTTGACATTGGATCCGGTCAGGAAACTCTTGTGGCCGTTGAGGATAAAGCTGTCACCGTCGCGCACCGCCGTGGTGGTGAGGTGAGTCAGCGCGGAGCCGGCGTCCGGCTCGGTCAGCGCGATGTTGCAGGCGCGCCGGCCGGCGACGATGTCGTGCAGGTACTTTTCCTTCACCGTCTCGTCGCCGAGCAGGAACATCGACGGTCCCGGACCGCTGGTGCAGAACACCGGCTCGGGCGGCAGCCAGGACTGGGCGTGGCGGAACAAGGCTTCGACGACGATGAGGTATTCGATGGCGCCGCCGCCTTGGCCGCCGTACTCTGTCGGCATCGCGATGCCGAAAAGTCCTTCGGCGCCGACTCGGTCGAAGATCTCCCGGTAGGGGGCCTCGTCCGATTCGTCCCAGCCCCCGACTTCTTCGGCGAAGGATCTCCCCAGCTTCTCGGCGCGAGCCTGCAGATCCTGTTGTGCCGGAGTCAGATTGAAATCCATGGTTAGCGTCGCTCCTGTTTGGTGACGGTCAGGTTCAGCGCCTCGAAGTCGATGGTGCTGCCGCCCAACCCGACGTCACGGAGCTTGTGCTTGAGCACCCGCCCGACGCCGTTGCGGGGGAGTGCGTCGATGAACTCGATATAGCGAGGGATCGCGAAGTACGGCAACGAGGTCTTGAAGAACGCGAACAACTCGGCTGGGTCGATCGGTGTCGTGGCGACGATGACGGCCTTGAGGTCGTCCTCGCCCAACTCCGACGGCACGGCATGGACCGCGGATTCCGTGATCGACGGATGGTGGTCGATGGCCTGCTCGACTTCGAAGCTGGAGATGTTCTCGCCGCGCCTGCGCAGGCAGTCTTTCATCCGATCGACGAAGGCGAACGCGCCGCTGGGCAACCGTCGCCCGAAATCGCCAGAGTGGTACCACAATCCGCGGAATGCCTGGAGCGTGGCTTCGGGCTGCTCGAAATAACCCTCGAACATCGCGTGCGGGCGCAGCGGCCGGATGCAGATCTCGCCGGCGGCCTCACCCTCGAGAACGTTTCCCTCGTCGTCGAGCAGGGCCACCTCCAGATCGGGTGCGGCGATCCCGCAGCCTTCTGCGTCGCGGCGATCCGACGACAGCGTCGTCAGGGTGGTCGGCATGCACTCGGTTTGACCGAAGATGTCCACCCAGGGTTCGACACCGAAGCGGTCGCGGAAGAGGCCCTGCGATTCCAGCGACAGCGGGGCGCACATGATCCGCCGGACCTTGTGGTCGCGATCGGCGTCCGATGGATCGGTCGCCAGGATCGCTGCCCCCATCGCGCCGACCGCGATCATCACCGTGGCACCGACCTCCTTGGCGCGCGGGAAATACGTCCTGGCGCTGAAAGTGCCCTGCAGATAGGCGGGGATGCCGAACACCAGCGGCAGGGTGACGGTGACCAGCCGCGCGCCGGCATGGAACAACGGCAGACCGGCGAACAGCACGTCCTCGGGCGTGATCTCCAGTGCGTCACCGATCAGCTGGGCGCTACGGAAGTAGTACCCGTGACTGGCCACGCATCCCTTCGGCAGCCCCGTGGTGCCGGAGGTGTAGAGGATCGACATCGTGTCGCTCGCGGTCAATGCGATAGCGGGCACTGGCCCGTCACAGTCCCGGATCGAGGCGTAGGACACCTCGTCGCCGACCGCGTCGTCCAGCATGACGACGGCCCGCAGTTCGGGTAGTTGGTCGCGGACGGGCGCGAGTGCGTCGCGGCCCGCCGCATCGGTGACCAACACACCAGAACGCGACTGCCGCAGTTGGTGCAGGAGGAATTCACCCTTGAGGTAGGCGTTCAACGGCACCTGTGCGGCACCGGTTTTGGCCACGCCATAGAACAGTTCGAGAAGCTCAGGCCGGTTCGGCGAGAGCGTTGCGACGCGTTCTCCCGGTCCGACGCCGAGCGCGGCGAGGCCGGCGGCTACCCGGTCGGAGCGCGCGTCCATCTGTGCATAGGTGTAGGTGGCGTCATCCATGGCGCAGCAGACGCGCTCGGGGGTGTCCGCGGCGCGGGCGCGGAGCAGCTCTGGAATTACGTGACTGGTCATCTCAAAAATAACTATAGCTCTCGGGGGAGGGGGCCGGTAGTCCGTTTTTTGCCCACGTTTCAGGCGATCGGCGACAACTGCTCGACGCGTGCTCGCAGTGCGGCAACTTCACGGATCAGCTCGTCGTTCGACGCAGACGATCCCCCAGCTTGAGCCGTGGGCGTAGCCAGGTTCTGTTCACGCTCGTCGTCGCCGATCGCGCGCAGCAGCAGGACGATCGTCACCACGAACCAGCTGAAGTAGACGCACAGCGGGATCCACCAGGAACCCACGCCGTTCCATGCGAATGGTCCGGTCTTGAAGAACGGGATGATGGCGGCAGGGATCCAGATGATCGAGACCCAGATATTGAAATAGCCTGCCCAGCGCGGGAATACCGGCTTGGCGCCCTTGTCCAGCAGGATCGCCAGGCCTAGCGCGGCAACCTGAACGCATGCCGAGGAGATGATGCCGAGGAAGGTCAGCCAGGCCATGTCGTTGAGCATCTGGACGGTCTCCGGGCTCCACTCGTGGAGCCGGTAGAGCGCGGTCTGCCAGACTGCGAACGGCAGCAGGAACTCGACGCACAGCAGGCCGCCCGAGATCAGCTGGGTTTCGGCGAGGACGGAACGAACGCCTTCCATCCGCCGGACCTGCGCGGCTATCACCGCGCAGAACGGCACCAGCAGAGCGCACATGAAAACGCTGATGACCAGACCGAGCCGGATCATGTTGGTGTTCTCGCTGAACTGGGCCACCAGTTGGTCCCGGGTCAGCGTCGGCGCGGGCGGCGGAATGAACTTGCACAGGAACGCGAACGCGGCGGCCCAGGTGAAGATCATCACCGGCCCGCACCAGACGCAGATCTTCTGGGCGGTGATGTTCATATGGCGCATTGGAGGTGTCCTCTCAGGCTTCTTCGGCGATCGCGGTCTGAGCGGCCAGGCGGCCACACCAACCGCTGACGGTTCCGCCGGGATGGGAGCCGGCGCCGGCCAGGTACAAACCGGGCACGGGGGTGGAGTAGCCGCCGAGTTCAGCCGCCGGCCGGTTGGTGCCCAACCGCAGCGGCGTCATGTCGACGTGGAAGTAGCAGCCCTTCGGCGTGGCGAACCGATCCTCGAAGTCCTTGGGCGTGTGCACGACTCGCCCGATCTCGGCATCGAGTCCGGACAGGAAGCGCTCGGCCGACTTCACGATGGTCTGGGTGTAGAGGTCCTTGTTGGCCTCCCAACCACCGACCGGGTCCGCGGGCACGTTGGAGTGCAGGTACAGCACGTCCTGACCGTTGGGGGCGATCGTCGGGTCGCTGGCCGACAGCACCGCCATGTACACCGGCGGCGTGTCGACGATCTGACCGAGCTTGGTGGTCAGCAGGTGGTTGTAGTGCTCTTCCAGCGTGCCGGTCATCAGTGTGGTGCGCCGGACATCGAAGCCGTCGTGGCGTTTGGCGGCGGCCTTGGGGTAGTCGACCCGACCACCCACCGCGAAGTCGATCTTGAAGGCAGCCACGTTCACCCCGTTGGCCGGGATCATGGCCACCTTGTTGGTCAGCCTGCGGTCCAAGGTGCCTTCTGGCAACAGCTTTGACAGCGTGACCTGGGGAGCGCAGCTGGCCAGTACGCCAAGTCGGGCCTGCAATACGGTGCCGTCAGTGAGCCGCACGCCGTCGGCGCGGCCCGCCGACAACAGGATCTCCTGCACGCCCGCACCAAGCCGGATCTGCCCGCCGTGTGCGGCGATCTTCCCGGCGAAGGCGTTCATCAACCCGGTCATGCCACCGCGGGGGCGCAGGATGCCCTGCTTGCGGTGGGTGGCGTGATAACCCATCAGGTAGACACCGGTGCCCTCCAGATCGGCAGGCCCTAGCATCGATGTCCAATACGCCCACAGCCCGCGCATCGCATCGCTGGAGAAGGTTTCCGAGATCATCTCGAAGACGCTCAGCTTGACCATCTTCTGTAGCAGCGCACGAGACTTCTTGTCCCGCACCAGCCTGACGGCCAGCTTGGCCAGCTCAGCCTTGCCGAGCGAGGGGAACTGGACGACCAGCTTCTCGACCAGATCCATGATCAAGTCGAGGGTCGGCTTGATTTCGGCGTAGGTGGCGGCGTCCTTGGGCGAGAACCGCTTGATCTCGGAGAGCGTCCGGTCGAAGTCCCGGAACAGCAGGAGCGTGTCGCCGTCCTCGTTGATCCAGCCATACGGCGCCTCGAGCGGAATCGGTTGGTAGCCATATTTCTTGAGGCCGAGTTCTTGCGTCAGCGGTGTCTGCGCCATCAACATGTCGTCCATCGCCCCGACGGACAGCAGGTGGTTGGGCGCTTCGGGCACCCACGCCACGCTGGCCGAGAGGCCGCCGAGGAAGGGCAGCTGGTCGACGACGATGACGGACTTGCCGGCCTCGCCGAGAGTGCAGGCCGCAGACAGGCCGTTGTGGCCCGCTCCGACGACGATGTAGTCGAATGTCTCGGTCATTTGTTCACCATTTCCGGTTGTGATGCAGTGGGCGAAGGGGTTCCGGGTGCCACGAACCGCAGGCTTCCGCTGCCGATCCGGATCAACGCGTCGATGGCGATCAGCCCGAGGACCAGGCTGACCGCTGCCGCCAGCATCCGCACCGCGCTGGGGGCATCGGTATTGGTGATCGCGAAGTACGGCATGGCCAGCACCCAGGACGACATGTAGGTCACGAACGGAATCAGGATGATGAGCAGTTGGCGGGCACCGGTGAACAGCCAGTCCAGGCGGGTGAGGACGACGGCCCCGAACAGCGAGCCAAGGCTGTTGATCACCAGCCAGCTGATCGGGAATCCAGCGATGACGAACGGTTGGTCGCCGTAGTAGACATACAGCCCGGAGCCCAGCATCGGAATCTCCAACAGCACGTTGAGCACCCCGAAGATGCCGATCCCGATCCACATGGTCTTGCGGGTCGCGCCCTTCTGGAACGCCATCGCCATCAGGTAGGACAGGCCGCCGAAGAACACGACGTAGGCCAGGATCACCCAGATCGGCACGGCGCGGTCGAAGAACGTGTAGCCGATCCATCCGTCGGTGGGGAAGAAGCAGTGCCCGAGCACATCGACGGTGGCCTCGTTGAACGAGCACACGAGCCCGCCGATGAGCATGAACAAGAAGACCGGGCGCCCGGTGCGCCGCCAATCGAGCGCGGCGGCGACGAGGAATCCTGCGACCACGACCGCCAGAATGCTGGTGATCACCACCTGTGCGGTCGCAGGTGTGGTCATCTCCCACGGCGGCTCTGCCAGTGCCAGCAGCGTTCTCGACATCACAATCCCCCTCTGGTGGACGTCATCGAATCGTCGCGGGTCGTCGGTTGGCGAACCGTGCTGTCAGGCGTCTGGCCGCTTCCTGACCGCTAACCAGGGCCCCGTTGAGACCCGGTATCCGGTCCAGATCGCTGGCGAACTGGACTCTGGCCCCGTGGTCGACCTTCTTGCGGAAGTCGGCAATGACCTTGAAACGCCCCTTGTCGAGCACCGGCACGGATTCTGGCCAGCGCTTCATGGCGTACTGCTCGAGTTCGCCAGGGATACAGCCGTAGTAGTACTTGACCCGGTCGAGGGCGTGCTCAAGGAGGTAGTCGTCGTCCTTGTCGTCGGTGCGGTCCAGATACGACGGCGACAGCAGAACGGAGATCAGGCCCTTGCCCTCCGGTGCCCGGCCCGGTGCCTTGTTGTGGTCGGCGATGACCGCGATGGTGTCGGGGTCGTCATACGGCGAAATCATCGAGAACGTGCCCGGGTCGTCGGGCCGCTTCGAGAACCCAAGGGACACATTGCCCAACCGGTGATAACGGGCCGTCTCGTAGAGGCCGCGGTGGTTGGCGTCCATCTGCGGGTACATCGACACCGCGGGTTGGGCGGTGGTGGCGATGACCGCGGTGTCGAAGGTCTCGGTCTTGTCGCCGCCGGACTCCGGTGAGTGGTAGGTGACGTCGACCGCGGAGCCGGTGTCGGTGACGTTGGTGACCGTGTGCTCCAGTCGAGTGTCGACCAGGGTTGCGAGTTTCCAGGGCAGCCCCGCGACGCCGGAAGTCAGGTTGAAGACGGACTTGACCAGCATGTTGCGCACCGTCCAGTGCAGCAGCGCGACCGAGGTGTCATGGTCTTCGTGCACCCAGGTTCCGCTGACCAGGGGAGCGGAGATGTATTGCGCCAATTCGGAGTTCAGGACGCGGTTGCTGTAGTCGAGCACGGTCTCGGTGTCGAGCTCGGCCAGGCCGTCGTAGGTGTCGTAACCCAGGCTGTCGCGGTACTTGAACACGTCGGCGAACAGGCGCAGCGCCTTGATCTTGGCGGGCCAGGAGATGACCTTGGTGCCGATGCTGGCGCGGATGGGCTTGGCGAGGTCCAGATAGTGCTGCTTGCCTTGTCGCGGCATTCCGAAGATAACCGGGGTCTCGACGAACTCCTTGTCGAGGCCGACCTCGTGGATCATCGAGACGGCCTCGCGGTAGGTACCCAGATACACGGCGGTACCCAGGTCCATCACGAAGTCACCCTTGTTGACGGTGAAGATGCGCCCGCCGACCCGGTCGTTGGTCTCGAATACGGTGACCCGGAAGCCGGCCTTGTGCAGTTCGTAGGCGGCCGCCATGCCGGCCATCCCGCCCCCGATGACGGCTGCGGTGCTGTGCTGGTCGGTCTGAGATGTCACGGGTTCCTCGCTGGTAGCAATTCGGGTCGGTCGGGGGCAGATTCCCGGGAAATGGGTTTACTGGGATCGGGGCAGTTGAAAGCTGTTGTGGGTCCGCATACTCCACCGTTTCGCCACTCCCGTTCGATATGCGGCTTTGGCATCGGTCCGGAGTGCAGCGCGTAGAGCGAGTAGGGAATGTTGAACGCGATCAGGATCGCCAGCTGGCAATACCCCACGATCGCGCAGAACCGGGCGAAAGTCTTTACGCCCTCGCGCTTGAAGTTGATCCGGTCGATACCGCGCTCGGGCCAGGAGCGCCCCTTGTCGTCCCGGAAGAAGTGCAAGCAGCTCAGGATGATGAAGGTGCCGGGCCAGCTGAGTGGTTCGTAGATCGGGAACTGGTGATCGGTGCCTGCGAACAACGTCAGGCTCTCGATCGTCGACGAGTAGCTGATCAGTCCGGTACGGGTCATGATCAGCTCGACAATGACATCGCCGACGATCATCACGCCGTAGGTCTGCAAGATGAGTCGAAGGATGCTGCGGGATGGATCTTTTCGCCGCTGATAACCCATGTACTTCGAGCCGGCGTAACCGGACATCGCGCACATCCACAGGTAGGCGGTGAAGTACACCATCGGCACCGGGATCAGCTGTCCGTTGCCCGAGCTCCACCATGGGATCTGGGGCAGCCAGCTGCCAAAGTTCACGAACGTGGTGGCGTACTGGAACTGGTAGGTGATCATGTTGATCCAGGGCTCCTGGAAGAACATCAACCAGCCCGCCAGGAAGAACAACCCGTCGAACGTGAAGCGTCCGGTCCGCAGTTTCGGCCCGATGACGAACTTCCAGAGGATCCAGCCGGTGATCAAGACCCCGAAGATCACCTCGACGCAGCGGACGAGGATGACATACCAGGTGGGCTCTTCGCCCCGGCCCAGGGTATTCGGCGTGAAATCACCGCTGACTACCCACATCGTCCAGCAGTAGACGATCAGGAGCAGCCAGGCCAGCCCGTGTACGGCCCAGACCTTCGCCCAGTTCGCCTGGGCCTGTGCCGGATCTGGCCTGAGCTCCTCGGCAGTGCCCCCAGGCAGTGTCGTTAACGGACGTTCAGGTCGCACGTGATGACGGTAACATCTTCGCCTGTTTGTGAACAGACGTTTCTCTGTTTCTAGACAGATATCTGTCTAGAAACAGATATCAGCTAGACTGTGCCGGTGGTGACTGCTGTGAAACGTCAGCCGAAGACGAACCGGGAGCGCGTCGAAGAGTCCACCGTGGCCCTGGTCGCGTCGGCGATCGAATTGTTCGCCCGGCAGGGGTATGAGCGCACCACCGCCGCCGAGATCGGCACCAATGCCGGCTTCAGCCGCAACATGGTGCGTGACCGGTACGGCTCCAAAGATGCACTGCTGCAATCGGTTTTCGAGGAATTCGCCCACCAGCTGATGCCGGCCGTGCGTAGTGAACGGACCGGGACGGGACTGGCCCACGTCTTGAGTCAGATCGATGATCTGCTCACCGCCGTCGAATCGGAACCCGAGACCATGCGCGCGATGATCGTGCTGACCTTCGAGACCCCTGGCCCGTTGCAGAGCTTCGCCGGCTGGTTCGACCGGTTGATCTCGGACTACGAATCGGAGCTGGCATCGCATCTGACGACCGGGCAGGCCGACGGTTCGGTGCGCGTCGATCTCGATCCCGCGCGTGAGGCGGAGGTGTTCGTGTCGTATGCGATCGGGCTGTGCTTCCGATCGGCTCTGCGGCGAGAGGCCTACGATTTCGTCGGTGAGATTCGGGCATTCCGGGAC
>JAHFVD010000089.1 GCA_023264735.1 Mycobacterium sp.
ACGGCCCCACCACGCCAGCGGAGTGAAGGCATCCGAGCCCCACGCCTCAGCGGTGAACACCGTGTCGTACCCGGCCTCCTCCGCCGTCGCCACCAACTCCGCATGGTTCGTCGGGGGTTGCTCGCCCCAATAGCCAAGCTGTAGACCGAGTTTCATGCGGCCCTCAATACGATCGGGGTAGCGCCAGCGTGTGCTGGGCCACGTAGTTCAGTATCATTTCGCGACTCACCGGCGCGATCTGCAGCAGACGGGCCAGGCTCCATTGCGGCAGCAGGCCGTACTCCGTGGACAGCCCATTGCCGCCGTGCACCTGGATGGCGTGGTCCACCGCCTCCACCGCGGCCTCGGCGGCCGCGTACTTGGCCATGTTGGAGGCCTCTCCGGCGGGCAGTCCCTGATCGAAAAGCCATGCGGCCTTGGCGGTCATCATCGCGGCGAGATCGACGTTGATCTTGGCCTTGGCCAACGGGTGGGCAATGGCTTGATACGAACCGATCGGTGGCCCCCACACGGTCCGGGTGCGGGCGTACTCGGCGCCCTGCTCGACCGCGTGCCGCCCGACGCCCACGCACAGCGCGGCACCGGTGATCCGTTCCGGGTTCAACCCGTCGAACACCTGCCGGAACCCTTCGTGCTCGACGCCGATCAGGTTTGCCGCCGGTACCCGCACATTGTCGAAGTGCAAGGTGAATTGCTTTTCGGGAACGTGGATTCCAACGGGGAGGCGATGTTTGACCAGTCCAGGTGCGTCGGTGGGGATCAGGAACAACGACAACCGCTCGGGCGCCGACCGGGTGACGACGATCAACGCGTGGGCCTCGTCGATTCCGGAGATGTAGTACTTGGTGCCGTTCAGCAGGTAGTCGTCGCCGTCGCGTACGGCGGTGGTGCTGATCTGGCGGGTGTTGGATCCCGCGTTCGGCTCGGTGATGGCGAAGACGACCTTGGTCTCACCGGATGCCATCCGCGGCAGCCATTCTCGGCGTTGCTCTTCGCTACCGTAGCGGCTGAGCAACTCACCGGAGATGGCGCTGGAGACCAGCAACAGCAGCAGGGGACATCCGTTGGCGGCGGTCTCCTCGCACACGATCGCGAGCTCGGCCATCCCAGCCCCGCCGCCGCCGTACTGCTCGGGGAAGTTGATCCCGATGAAACCGTGAGCGCCCAGCTCCTGCCACAGCTCGGTGGTCGGTGCGCCTGCGTCAGCTCGCTCGGCGAAATAGCCGGGGCCGTAGCGTCGGGTGACCGCGGCGACAGCCTTGCGCAGGTCGTGGTGCTCGGGGGGCGAAGTGAAATCCATCAACGCACCAATGTGTCGGGGATGTCGGTGTGTATGGCACGCAGGTATTCCCCGAGCGCCTTGGCTTGTGGGTCCGGCCGCGTGCACGACGCCACGCCGTCGCCGAGGAACCCGATGATGACGAAGTTGAGCGCCTTCAGGTTGCCGAATTCGTAGCGCTGGATCGGCAGATCGCCGCTTTCGCCGACGAGTTCCCGGAATCGGTCGACTGTCAGGTGATTCCGCAGCCACGCCCAGCGTTCGTCGGTGTCTGTCCATACCCCGACGTTGGCATTGCCCCCTTTGTCGCCGGAACGGGCGGCCACGACGGTACCCAGCGGTCGCCGGGTCGTCGGACCCAAGTCGACGGGCGGGCCATCTTCTGGTGGCGACTGCGGGACGACGGTCTCCGGCTCGGCGGCAGACGTGCTGTGCGGGATGGCTTCCCGCGATCCGTCGGCGTGAACGACGACGTGTTCGACGAAGTGGCTGGGCACCACCGTTGGCCAGTAGACACCGAATTCGCTTGCCGAGGATGGGGATGTCGTGGTGTGAAAGCCCGGGTAGCCGGCGACGTAGAGTTCGACGACCGCGTTGGAGAACGCCCTGTCGACCTTGCTGCGGTCGCGGTCCTTGACGGTCACTCGCAAATGCGCGGTCGCCTCCGCCATCGACGTCGGGTCGGGCTTGTCGTAACGGAGGAGCTGGACGTCGACCTCGTCGAATTTCTCGCGCCCGCCGAGCAGTTCGAAGAGTTCGTCGACGGCCCAGGCGGCCTTCTCGTCGATGTCCAGTCCGGTCAGGACCATCGTCATGGTGTTGCGGTAACCCCCGACATAGTTCATGGCGACCTTGAGGGTCGACGGTGGCGGTGATCCGGTGGTTCCGCTGACCCGCACCCGGTCGGGCCTGTCCTGGGTGACGCTCAGGGTGTCGAAGTGGGCGACCACATCCGGGTTGAGGTAGTGCGGGGACCCGACCTCGTAGAGCAGTTGGGCGATGACCGTGCCGGGGGACACCAGCCCGCCCGTGTTGGCGGGTTTGGTGATGACGAAGCTTCCATCGCAGGCCAATTCGGCGATCGGGGAGCCCGGATATCGTCGGTCGCCGATCTCGCCCAGCTGCGAGTAGTTTCCGCCGGTGGCCTGCGGGCCGCATTCGATGATGTGACCGGCCGCCACGGCACCGGCCAACGCGTCGTAATCCGTGCGTGCCCAGCCGTGCCACCAGGCGCCCACACCGACAACCAGGGCGGCATCGGTCACCCGGCCGGTGACCACGACATCGGTACCGGCCGACAATGCCGCGGTAATGCCCCATCCGCCCAGGTAGGCGTTCGCCGAAACCGGCTGTATACCAGCCTCATCGAACCCTCGACCGGTGTCGAGGTGCGCGAGCGGCACACCTGCCCGGCGAAGCTCGGCCAACTGGGATATGAGATCGTCGCCCTCCACGTGGGCAACGTTGAGGCTCACACCCACCTCGGCCGCCACCGACCGGACCGCGTGAGCCAGCCCGGCAGGGTTGAGTCCGCCGGCATTGACGACGATTTTGATACCACGCTGCGCGCAGGCTGCGGCGACCTGTTCGAACTGCGTGAGAAATGTTCGCGCATAACCGGTCTGCGGGTCCTTCTGGCGGGCCTTCCAGAGGATCAGCATGGTCAGCTCGGCCAGGTAGTCGCCGGTGATCACATCGATATCGGCCTGGTTGACCAGATCGCGCATGGCGCTGAGCCGGTCACCGTAGAACCCCGAGGCGTTTCCGATGCGGACGGGTCTGCTCACCGTGATATCCCGCGCCGGCTCGGTGCTCCCGCGAATGCCTGTGCGATGTCGAGCCAACCGCATGCAATCGGGCCTTCGACGACAAGTGCGGTCTCGGTCCAATGTCGTCGCTGGGTGACGGTGAGGACGAAATCCTCGGCAGGACCAGTGACGTGATTGGCGGCGCCGGCCGGTCCCCACGTCCAGGTGTCGCCCTGCGGTGAGCGAAGGGCGACGTACACCGGCTCGTCGGGCACGGGCAACCCGTTCAGGGCGTGAGCGAAACCGAATGTCGCCACACCCAAGTGGGCGATGCTGCGCAATCCGGGGCTCGGTGGATGTTCGACCCCCACGGCGTCGTAGATGTCTTGGCCGTGTGCCCACGTCTCCATCAGGCGGGCGGTCGCTGACGAGGCGACGCTCATGTCGGGGCCGAACCAGGGTGTCCGGCGTCGGGGGTCATCTGCGGTGAGTGTGGCTATCAGAGTGAACCGTTCATCGACGAACCAGCGCAACAGCTCCGCGGGGGCCATGGAGCGGTATTCGGCGGCGATGCGGTCAGGGAAGTCCATGCCGTCGGCCATGAGGCTGTCGGCCTGGGTCCGGAACTTTTCGGGGTCGGTCAGGGCCAGCCTGGTGGTCTGGTCGAAGAACGCCAGATGCGAGACCTGGTCGCGGATGCTCCACCCCGGTGACGGTGTGGCGTCGGCCCACCGGTCGGGCCCCAGTTCCCGCAGGCACGCGATGAGATCCTGAGATTCCTGGTCCAGCTCGGCCAGCAGGCCCGGGTAGTCGAGGCTCATCACTGGCCCTTCCAGACGGGTTGCCGTCTGTCCTTGAACGCCTGCATACCTTCTTGGGCGTCGCCGCTGAGATAGACCGGTGCCCAGATCTTTTCGGCGTGCACGAACGCCTCATCGAGCGGGTGCTGGGCAATGAGGCCGACAGTGCGCTTTCCCGCCGCCACCGACAGCGGCGCGTTGGCGCTGATCTGCTCCGCAAGCGACTGTGTCACCGCGACGAGGTCACCGGGCTCAGCGAGCCGGTTGACGAAGCCGATCTCATAGGCACGCTGAGCACCCAGCGGTGCCGCGGTGAGCACCATTTCCATGGCGATTCGCCGCGGAATCATGGCGGAAAGGGGTGCTGCCCAGGGCGACCCGCGGCCCACTCGCGCCTCGGTGATCGCGAACGACGCCGTGGTGGAGGCCACGCACAGGTCGCATGTCTGTGCTAGCAGGAATCCACCGGCGTAGGCGACCCCGTTGACCGCGGCGATCGTCGGTTTCTCGACCTCGATATTGCGACCGAACTGGGGAACGTAGTCGACCGGCGGAATGGTCAGCCGCTCCTCCGACATCTCCTTGAGATCGCCGCCGGCACAGAACGCCTTGTCGCCGGCACCGGTCAGGACCAGGACCCGTGCACCGTCGTCCGAGTTGAACCGGCGGACTCCGTCGAACAGCCCCTCTCGCACAGCCTTGTTGAGGCTATTGCGCGCTTCGGGACGATTGATCGTCAGCCAGGCGACGCCGTTGCGAACCTCGTACTCGACACTCATGCCGTCTCGTCCGCGCTGACGACAGCCAAGACCTGACCAGATTCCACCTGATCACCAGCGGTCACCGCGATCGCTGCGACCACACCGTCGGCCGGGGCGCGCACGGTGTGCTCCATCTTCATGGCCTCGAGCACCACCACCGGTGTGCCTGCCTGTACACGGCTGCCCTGGATGACTTCGATGCGCACCACCGCGCCCGGCATCGGCGCCACCAATGAGCCGGCCTCGGCCACCGTTGTCGGATCGGGGAACCGTTCGGTCTCGCGCAGCGCGGTCGAACCCAGCGTGCTGTCGACGTAGTGATCCAGCCCGTCCCGCAACACCCGGTACCGCCGCCGCACCCCGTCGATGTCGGCATCGACGAGATCGGCTGAGGCACTGTGCAACTGGACGCAAAGTTGGGTACCCGATGCCGACGCGTCGACCTTACCGCGGGTGAAGCGATACGCCACGTCGATCTCGGCTTCACCCACGGTGAAGGTGACTTGCTGGTCCGCGCAGGGCAGCGTTCGCCACCCCGATGGCAGGCCGGGCAGGATCTCTGCGGTGGCACGGCGGTCCGCCTGGGCGGCCAGTGCGGCGATCACGGCATGGATGGCTGTCGCGTCATCGTTGGTGGAATATGCGATCAAGCCGGCCGGATCGTGCCGGTCCAGGTAACCGGTGTCGATCGCGCCGGACCGGAACTCCGGCTCACGCAGGATGCCGATCAGCAGGTCGCGATTGGTGGCCACACCGTGTACACGGGTCTCGGTGAGCGCCCGGGCCACCCGGGCGGCGGCCTCGTCCCGGTTGTCGCCGTAGCCGATTACTTTGGCCAGCATCGGGTCGTAGAAGGTGCTGATCACCGAACCGGACTCGAAACCGGCGTCGATCCGGATACCGGGGAAGTCGGGAAACTCCAGGGTCGTCAGCGTTCCAGACGCCGGAATGAAGCCGGCTGCAACGTCTTCGGCGTAGAGCCGGACCTCGATCGCATGCCCGCGTGGCGACCGGTCCAGCATCTCCGGTGGCAGCGGCTGACCCGAGGCCACCAGGAGTTGCGCGCGGACCAGGTCGATGCCGGTGACCAACTCGGTGACCGGGTGCTCCACCTGCAGGCGAGTGTTGACCTCGAGAAAGTAGAACGACCCGTCGGGTGCCATCACGAATTCGACGGTGCCGGCACCCTCGTAGGACAGCGCCTTGCCCGCGGCCACCGCCGCCCGGCCTAATTCCGCCCGCAACGTGGCGTCGACGGCGGTCGACGGTGCTTCCTCGATGATCTTCTGATAGCGCCGCTGGATCGAGCATTCCCGCTCGCCGAGATGGACGACGCTGCCGTGACTGTCCCCGAAGATCTGCACCTCGATGTGCCGCGGAGACTCGACGAACTTCTCGAGAAAGACCGTGCCGTCGCCGAACGCCGAAGCGGCCTCGCGCCGTGCGCTCTGCACCGCCTCGACAAGAGAGCTCGCATCGGTGACGATCCGCATACCGCGGCCGCCACCGCCGAATGCGGCCTTGACGAGGATCGGGTAGCCGATCGCGTGCGCCGCCTCGCCGAGGCGCTCGGGATCGGGGTCTTCGCCGCTTTGCACGGTCGCGCCGGGAAGGACGGGAACGCCCGCACCCGCCATCAGTTCCTTGGCGGCGATCTTGGAGCCCATTGCGGTGATCGCGTCGGGGCTCGGGCCGACGAACACGACTCCGGCTGCTACACAGGCTGCGGCGAAATCTGCGTTCTCCGAGAGGAATCCATAGCCGGGATGGATAGCCTCGGCCCCGGTGCGGGCCGCCGCGGCCAGGACCAGATCACCGCGCAGGTAGGTGTCGCCCGGTGCAGTGCCGGGCAGGTGCACCGACTCGTCGGCGGCGGCGACGTAGGGCATGTCGCGGTCGGCGTCGGAGTACAGCGCGACGGTCGCGATGTCCATCTCGCGAGCGGTGCGGATGATGCGGGCGGCGATCTCCCCGCGATTGGCGATGAGCAGCTTGTGGAACACGGTCCTCACATCCTGAAGACGCCGAAGCCACGACGACCCTCGACGACGTTGGAATGGGCAGCGGACAGCGCCATCCCGAGCGCCGAACGGGTGTCCCGGGGATCGATCACGCCGTCGTCGTAGATTCGGGCCGACACGTAGAACGAATGCGACTCCCGCTCGATCTGGCTCTCGATCTCGGCGGTCCGGCGGGCGTCGGCCTCGACGTCGAATTCACGGCCCGCGGCTTGCGCGGAGGCCTTGCCGACGATCGACAGGACACCGGCGAGCTGTTGGGCACCCATCACCGCAAGTTTGGCGTTGGGCCAGCTGAACATGAAGCGGGGATCGTAGGCGCGGCCCGACATTCCGTAGTTACCCGCACCGAACGAACCACCCATGTTGACGGTGATGTGCGGGACGGTGCTGTTGGTGACGGCGTTGATCATCTTGGCCCCGTCCTTGATGATCCCGCCCTGCTCGTACTCGGTGCCGACCATGTAGCCGGTAACGTTCTGCAGAAAGATCAGCGGAGTGTCGGTCTGGTTGGCCAGCAGGATGAATTCGGTTGCCTTCTTTGACTCTTCGGAGAACAGCACACCGCGGGTATTGGCCAGAATCCCAACCGGGAACCCGTGGATGGAGGCCCATCCGGTGGCGATGCTGGTGCCCCACCGCGGCTTGTACTCGGAGAACCGCGATCCGTCGACGATCCGGGCGATCACTTCCCGCGGGTCGAACGGCACCCGAGAGTCGCCGGAGGCGATGCCGAGCAGTTCCTCTGTGCTGTAAAGCGGTTCGTCGGCAGGGCGGCTCGGGCCGGGACCGAGCTTGTGCCAGTTGAGGTGGGTGACGATATCGCGTCCGATGCGGATCGCGTCGACTTCGTCGACGGCGAAGTAGTCGCCGAGACCCGACACCCGGGTGTGCATATCGGCCCCGCCGAGATCCTCGTCGTCGGCGTCCTCGCCGGTCGCCATCTTCACCAGGGGAGGCCCGCCCAGGAAGACCTTTGCCTGCTGGTCGACGAGCACGGCGTAGTCGCACATACCCGGCACGTAGGCACCGCCCGCGGTGGAATTGCCGAATACCAGTGCGACAGTGGGGATACCCATGGCGGACAGCTCGGTGAGCTCGTGAAAGATCCGGCCCGCGGGTACGAACAACTCCGCCTGCGTGGGCAGGTCGGCGCCGCCCGACTCAACGAGATAGACGACCGGAAGCCGGTTGATGCGGGCAATCTCCAATGCCCGCAGGTTCTTTCGCAGTGTGTAGGGATTCATCGTGCCGCCGCGCACGGTGGGGTCATGGGCGATAATCATGCATTCGGTGCCGCTGATCAGTCCGATGCCGGTAACGATCGCAGCACCGACGTTGAATTCGGTGCCCCAGGCCGCCAATGCGGACAGTTCCATGAATGGACCGTCACGGTCGACCAGCAGTTCGATACGTTCGCGGGCCAGCAACCGCCCGCGATCGTGGTGGCGTTGGACGTAGCGCGGCCCGCCACCGGCAGCAACGAGCTCGAGCTGCTCGTTGAGTGCGGCAACGGCGGCCAGCTGCGCATCCAGATTGCTCAGGTAGGCAGGTGAAGCCGTGTTGACTTCGGTACTCAGGACCGGCATCAGAATTCCTTGTCGCGGCGGCAGCGTCGATAGGGCCGCAGTCGGATAGTGAACGATGAAACACTAAAGGCGCGTGGCTGGATCTCGAACGGAATCCTGATAGTCACCTCTATCTGGTGATACCGACGATCCAGCAGGGGTAGACAGTCGTGCCCGGAGCTATTCATTGGCCACTAGGCCCGTCGATTGTTGCCGTGCCGCGGTGTATTCACCGACGAGGCCGGCGACCACGGCGGCCGCGGACGTCACCGCCGTGACGCCGGACACGCTGTGGCCGGCACTCCAGGCAGTGCTGTTGGACAACAACCGATCTTGGTCGAAACCTCGGTTCGGCTGGCCCCCCGCCGGATCGTCTGAATCGACCTTGTCGAGCCAGCTGGCGAGCAGGCTGGCGGGGATACCGCCAACGCGGGTGGACAGCCTGACGTCATCGAGAGTCGCGGCGACCAGTGCCGCCCGATAGGCGTCGTCGGCCATGCTCTCGTGCGTGGCGATGAACCGGGTGCCCAGATAGACCAGGTCGGCGCCGAGTATCTCCGCGGCCAGAATCGATCGGCCGTCGGTGATGCCGCCGGCGAGTACCACCGGGCCGGTGTAGAACTCTCGGACGGCACGCACGAATGCGAAGGGGTTGGCCGATCCCGTCTGTCCACCCGAGCCCGCGGTCAGCAGGATGAGTCCGTCGACACCGGCGGCCAGCGCGCGCCGCGCGTGTCCCACGCTGGCGACGTCGGCGTAGACCTGTGCTCCCGCGTCGTGCAACGGCTCGACGACCGGCTCCGGGCTCCCGACGCTGGTGATGACCAGCTCGACGTTGTGGCGCTGGAGGCTCTCGACGTCGGTCCACAGGCGTCGGTTGCTCCGATGGACCACCAGATTGGCGGCCAGCGGGGCGGCGCTGGGCGTCAGTTCGGTCCTGGCTCGGCGTAGCCACTCGTCGAGGACGGTGGAGTCGGGTGCGTTGTGGGTGGGAAAGGCGCCGATCACGCCGGCCCGGCAGGCGGCGATGACGAGATCGGGGCCGGATACCGCGGTCATCGGGGCGGCGATCGCAGGCAAGGTCAGTCGGGTCTGCCATGGTCGGGGGATGGGCAACGATCACCTTCACGCAGGTCGGTCAGTTAGTGAATTCAGAATAACTAAGACGTCAAGCCGTGCACAGGGGCCCGCCCACCGCGTTGCAGCACCTGATCCCTGATTGCGGGCCTATTTCCGATCAGGACGGCAGTTGACAAGAGTGATGTATCTCACGAATAATACCGGGATTAGTTAATCCTGAGCCGCATTTGTTCGGGAAATGACGAGGAGTGCACGCCATCGATACTGATGTTTGGCCCGACACGCTGGGCGTAGCTCAGATCGCGGACGAGTTGGCCGAGGTCAGCGCTTCCCGCGGGAAGTCACT
This sequence comes from Mycobacterium sp., assembly GCA_023264735.1. GTDB lineage: Bacteria > Actinomycetota > Actinomycetes > Mycobacteriales > Mycobacteriaceae > Mycobacterium. The sequence continues at coordinate 9,601 of JAHFVD010000089.1, forward strand.
CCAGCAATCCAGTGACGGCGTCGCGGCGGCGCTGAGTGCCACCCTCGATGCGCTGGATCGGGTGCGTCAGGAGACGACTCCTTCGGCTGTGCTGGATACCGCACCCCGGCAGTTGTGCGTCAGCGGTGCATTCGACCGGGTGATGTTGTCCACGGTCCGGGGGTCGCGCTGGTCACCAGAGGTGCTGTATGTCAGGACCGAAGACGGGCAGGTGAATCTCCAGATCGACGGCATGATCGAGGGTCTCGACATCGCACTGGCCTCGCCGCTGGTAGAAGCCGAGGTGGTTCGCCGTCGGGTTCCTGCTCTGGTCAACGATGCGGTGGACGAGCCGCGTGCGTATGCCCCTCTTGTCGAGTGGACCGGCTGCCGGGACTACGTCGTGGCACCACTGATCGCGATGTCGACGGTGGTGGGGCTGCTGCATGCCGATCGCGTGACGGGCCCTCCGGTGGCAGCGTTGGAGCGCGACCTGCTTCGGCTCTACGCGGACGGTGTTGGGGTGGCATACGAACGCGCCGTCCTGGCGGACCGGACGAATCAGCAACGGCGCAGCGTCGCCGAAGTCTGCGATGCCGCGGCTCGTGCATTGTCTGAGATCGATGAAGCACCGAACCTCGCTCTCGATTCGTTGCCACGGCCGGCGCCGAGTCGCGTTGAATCTGCTGCGGTTTGGGAGCGAGGTGACTCGTGGAATTCCAGCAGGATGTCGCGCTTGACCGCCCGCGAGCGGGAGGTCCTGGCTCTGTTGGCCCACGGGGCCACGAATGCTCAGCTGGCCGATCGACTGACGGTCGCTGAAAGCACGGTGAAATCCCATGTCAAACACATCCTGCACAAGCTTGGTGCCGGCAATCGCGCCGCGGCCATCGCCTGTTACCTGCGAGAGACTCGAACCGACGAACGGCGGCCGCGATGAGCGTTTCCCTTGCAAGTGACGGAACACGTTCCAGTGCAACACGATCGAGGGCCGAGTGGTGGTCCCGTGAGGTCGAGCTCGTCGAACGTCTTCGAGTTGCCAGTGATCACACTCAGGCAACACTCGGCGCCCAACTCTCTCTGCCTGCCGTCGAGTGGGATGTGCCCTGGCGCGCTGCGGAATTGATTTCCGTGCTGACACACGCCTGCATCGACCGTTTGCGTCGTCTCCCCGACACCGAGGTGGGTGCGAGTCGCGATCTGTGCGATCAGATTCTGAACCTGCAACAGCTCGCTATGGACTGGTATCTCCACGACACCGCGATGCGTGGGCAGCGGCTGGCTGATTGCGCCGCCGGGTTGGCCCGGTTACGGGGTCTGCCGAGTTCGGTCGCACTAGTCGACAGCGCGTGCGAAGAGTTGGTGCTGCGGTGTGGATTCCATCGAGCCGTGCTATCCAAGGTCGAGAGTCGCAGTTGGAAGCCCTTGATCTTGCATGAGCGTGGCGACGCAGGAGATGCGTCATGGTTCAGCGCGTGGATCAATCAGCGTGTCCCGCTTTCCGAGACAGCGCCCGAGGCGGAAATGCTGTCCCGGCGGCGGCCATCACTGGTCTACGACACCGCGAACGCTCCCGTGTACCGACCGCTGATCGTTGCGGCTGGGCAGTCACGGTCCTATGTGGTGGCACCGTTGGTTCTCGGCAGCGACGTCATCGGTTTTCTGCACACCGATCATCACCCGCTGCCTCGCCGGGTCGATGAGTCGGACCGCGATGTCTTGTGGGCGTTCGCAGACGGTTTCAGCCATATCTACGAACGTTCAGTGCTTCTCGAGCGACTGCGAGCACAGCGGGACAATGTCCGGGAGCTGTTCTTCGGTGCCGTCGACAGAATCGATGAGCTTTGCGAAGCCGGTTTGGAATCTGCTCGGGCATCCGACGAGGCCGAGATCGATTCGCATGGCCGCACATCGGGGCCGGTGCCGTTGACCGAGCGTGAAGCTGAGGTTCTGGAGCTGATGGTGACCGGGGCGACCAATCAGGCCATCGCCGACCGGCTCGTGATCACCGAGGGCACCGTCAAATCCCACGTCAAGCACATCCTGCGGAAGTATGGTGCGGTCAACCGTGCTCAGGCGATCGCCTGGGCGTTGCGGGATCGCTGAGACCCTCAGGCGCCCAGCGCATCAGAGCTGGCAAGACTGCGTCGCGAATGAGTTCGATGGTCCCTGGCGCTTGCGGGATCAACACGGCACCATCGGCGATGCCGAGGGCATGGATATCGGCGATCAGCCCGGCGAGCCCCGCCGGCGTCCCTACGTAAAGCATTGTCCGGTCGGCACTTTCACCTGCGGCGTGGTCCAGCAAGGCTCGGGCTGTGCGTGCGTCGGCGGCGATGACAACGTCGATATCGGCCACGACATCGACATCAGGACGCTCACGGCGCAGCCGGGCTGACTTCCGCCAGATTTCGCCGAGATCGGCTGCCCGGACACGCTCGGCGGCACCGGCGCTGTCCCACCGGACTCCGTCGGCCAGCGCCACCCCCAGCCGGATTGGCCGGTTCTGCGTGATGTCGATATCGATGGCGACCATGGCTAGCTGACGGCCGGATCGATGACGATGGCGAATGCCTTGTTTTCGATCCCACCGGAGCGGTCCAGCGTGATGAACTTCTCCTCGACGTACTCGTCGATGGCGTTGGGGCCACCTTCGCGGCCCAGTCCACTCTCCTTGTAGCCGCCGAACGGGTACGCCGGATGGATGATGTGCCAGTTGTTGATCCACACCGAGCCGGAATCGAGGCGCCGCGCCACATCGAGAGCCCGCTCGTCACTGCCCCAAACTCCGGCAGACAGACCGTATTTGGTGTCATTGGCGATCGCCACCGCTTCGTCGACCGAGTCGTAGCTGAGCACCACCAGCACCGGCCCGAAGACTTCCTCACGGGCGATCCGCATATCGTTGGTGACATCGACGAAGATCGTCGGCTCGATCCAGTAGCCCTTCTCGAACTCCGGACCCGACGGTGCGCGGCCACCGAGCGCCACTGTGGCCCCTTCGGCGGCGGCGATGCCGAAGTACTCGAGGATGCGATCTCGTTGCGTCGCCGAGATGATCGGCCCGACATGTGTTGTCGGCTCGAGGGGGTTGCCGAGCTTCAGGGTCGAAGCTCGTTCCACCAGCTTGCCGATGATCTCGTCCTTGCGGCTCGCGGGAACGAGCAGGCGGGTGCCTGCCTCGCAGGCCTCACCGTTGTTGGCCATGCAGGCGAATAACGCCCCGTCGACCGCCATATCGATGTCGGCGTCGTCGAGGATGATGTTGGCGCCCTTACCGCCCAGCTCGAGGGTGACCCGCCGGACCGAGTCGGCGGACTGCCGCAGGATGCTCTTGCCCACGGCCGTGGAGCCGGTGAAGGAGACCTTGCGCACCAACGGATGTCCCGAAAGATGGGCACCCACCGGTTCGCCGTCGCCGGTGATGACGTTGAGTACCCCGGGAGGCAGCCCGGCAGCCTCGAATTCGCGGGCCAGCTCCAATGCCAGCAGAGGTGCGTGCTCGTCCGGTTTGAGGACGACCGAGTTGCCGGCCACCAGCGCCGGTCCCACCTTCCAGACGGTCGTCAGCAGCGGGATGTTCCAGGGCACGATCGCCGCGACGACACCGATCGGTTCGCGCACGACGATGCCGTCGGCCGGGATCGGCTCGATTGCCGGACCGGGTGTCTCCCATTGGTATTGCTGGGCGATGGCGGCGAGGTACTGCAGCTGGCCGACCGAAAGCCCGATATGAAAGGCGCCGGTGATGCGGATCGTGGCGCCGTTCTCCTGAGTCTGCAATGCGGCTAGTTCGTCGGCTCGCGCGGCCAGCTTCTCGGCGACGGTGTTGATCAGCGCGGCGCGCTCGGACGGCGGCGTCCGACGCCAGGTACCTTCGTCGAACGCATCCTTGGCCGCGCCCACCGCAGCCTCAACATGGTCGATGGTGCCCTTGGCCACCGTTGCGATCAGCTCTTCGGTTGCCGGGCTGCGGATCTCGTAGATCTCGTCGGACTCGACCCATTTGCCGTCGATGTACATCGAGTAGTGATTGGTCATGACAGTTCCTTTGCATCAACCGATTTGGCGGGTTCTGCCCTGCCAGTAGGGCTTGCGGATGGCCTTCTTGTCGACTTTGCCGGCCGGGTTCAGTGGCAGCTCGTCGGCGAACAGCACCGTCTTCGGGGCGGGCACCGATCCGAGTGTGGCCTTGACATGCTGGATCAATTCCAGCTCGAGGCCAGGGCCAGTGATCTCGCCGGCCCTGGGCACCACGACGGCGAGGACGGCCTCGCCCCACTTCGGGTGCGGCACACCGATCACGGCGCTTTGCGCCACCGCGGGATGGGCCGACAGGGCGTCTTCGACCTGACGGGGAAATATGTTGAAGCCGCCGCTGACCACCATGTCCTTCTTGCGGTCGACGATGAACAAGAAGCCACTCTCGTCGAGGTAGCCGATGTCACCGGTGTGCACCCAGCCGTCGCGCATCGTTTCGGGGTTGCGCGCGGGGTCCAGGTAGCCCAGCATCTGGCCGAGCTGGCGCGTGCAGATCTCGCCGGTCTCACCGGTGGGCAGGTGGCGGTCGTCGTCGTCCTGGATGCTGATCTGGACTCCGAACATCGGCCGGCCCGCCGAGGCGAGCCTGGCCGTCCACTGGTCGTCGTCGATCCGGTGTTCGTTCTTGCGCAGGCACGAGACATACCCCTGCTCGGTGCCCGCGTAGGTCTGGATGAAGATCGGGCCGAACACCGCGAGTGCTTCACGCAGGCGTTCGGGTGCGATCGGTGCGCCAGCGTAGACCACCGTGCGTAATGAGCTCAGGTCGAAATCGCCTCGGCGCGTGTGATCCAGCAGCAGGTAGATGATCGTCGGCACCAAGGCGGTCGCGGTGATCCGGTGTCGTTCGATGCTGTCCATCAGCCCGTCGACCTCCAGTCCGGGCAGCATCACGTTGGTTCCGCCGCGGACGAAGGTCGGCATCACGAAAATTTGGGAGAAGTGGGTCAGCGGGGCGCCGTGTGCGAACACCTCGCCGAACGCGATGTCGCCGATCTCCAGCCCGGCCGAGATGCTGTAGTAGCTCCAGGTGAAGTGGGAATTGACAACGCCTTTCGGCTCGCCGGTGCTACCTGAGGTGAACAGAACATAGGCTTCGTCGTCCTCGTCGATGTCCACCTCGGGCCGGCTGATGGAGCGCTCGTCGACGAGTTCGGCGAAATCGAGTGCGTCGACTTCGGCCGGTTCCGCGCTGCCGACCCGGATCAGCGTGTTTAGCTTGGGCAGGTCAGCCCTGATCGCTGCGACCGCGCTTTCGAACTTGGCGTGGTAGATCAGCGTGGTCGCGTCGGTCGAGACGAGGTTGGATCGGAACCCTTCGGCGGCGGCCCGGGTCGGCATCTGCACCAGCACCGCACCCGCGGCCCAGATGCCGTGCTGGATCGGAATGAACTCCAGGCAATTGGGCATCAGCAGGCCCACCCGTTCGCCCTTCTGAACACCGCAGTCGATGAGGGCACGAGCAATTTGATTGCGCCAGTGCAGTAGTCGCCGATAGGTGATGCTGCGGTCCGCGTCGATGATCGCGGTCTGGTCGGCGTAGTAGGTGCACGCCCGATCGAGAACGTCGGGCAGCACCCCCCACATTCCGCGGTGTTCGTGGGTCCCGTGTTGGTCAGTCACTGCGCCAACGAGGCCGGGTCGAACCCTTCGACCCAATACTCCGGCGTGATGATCGGCAGGCCGAGTTCTTGTAGCACCGGAGTGTCGTTCCAATAGGTCGTCTCGCGCTCGATCTTGCCGTCGCGGTCGAGTTGATGCCAGGTGATACCGCGGGTGTGCAGCGACTTGCCGGCGGTGGGCACGCCGCGGTAGGTGCTCAGGCCCTCACCGGCCCAATCCCACAGGATGACGACCGCGGGATTGCCGTTCACGCCGGCCAGCTGGAACGCCTCGGTGGCGGTGAAACTGTGCAGCCCCACACCGTTGCCGCTGTCCTTGTTGGCGAACGGCGCCAGCCGGGGCTCCAGCTCGGCCTTGGTGATCGCGGTGTCGATGACGTGATCGGAGTCGGCGTGATCGTCGTACACCAGGTCGTCGGCGTAGAGACCGACGGCAGTGGCGGTGTCCGAGGTCAGCGCGGTGACCCAACGGTCGGCGTGGTCGGTGGCCAGGCTCATGCGTGTATTCCTTTCAGACCAGGGCGGGGGACTTGGCGACGGCGGTGGGGTCGACCGGCAATCCGAGGTCGCGGACCGCGGTGGCGGCGTCCCAGAAGCTCTCTTCGCGTTTGATCCGTCCGTCGGTGTCGTAGATGTGGAAGGTGATGCCGCGGGCCCCCGGCACGGTGCCGTTGGTGGGGACTCCGATGAACGCGCCGGCGGTCGGTGCCCGCCAGGTCCAGCGGTAGATGGCCGCCTTGTCATCGCCGACGACCTCGTCGATGCGGAAGTTGTTGATGCCGATGCCGTTCTCGGTGTCGGCGTTGGCATACGGCGCGAACACCCGCAGCAGTTCGTCCTTGGAGGTGATCGACTGGCCCAGGATCGGGTCTTCGAACAGGAAGTCGTCGGCGTAGAGGGCGACGACGGCTTCGGCGCTCTCCCGGAACGCCTTCAGCCATTTGACGGCGAATGCGTGGCTCATGAACGGTTCTCCTTGCTGGGAAGCTGGTGGGAACGACCTGTCCGACGCTAGGCAACACGCGCTGCCCGGGCGACTACCACCGGGAGGAAAGCGACTGCCCCAAGGGGGGAGAGGTTCCTCTGTCGTTGGAGCGAGTTACCCCCAGTGAGGGGTGTGCTCACTGCCGTCACGGAGCAGCATCGGCCTCCATCAGCGCCAAACGGAGATGGAGACAGTGATGCTGAACCAGGACATGACGGACGAGGAGTTCGCCCCCTACTTCGCCAAGGCTCAGGAGGTCTCGCAGTTCTTCCGCGAGATCGGGCCGAAGTACGACCAGGAGAACACCTTCGCCTACCCGTCGATCGATGTGTTCAAGAAGTCGGGCCTGGGTGCCCTTCCGGTGCCGAAGGAGTTCGGCGGCCCGGGCGGCAACATCCTTCACGTGTCGAAGGTGGTCTCGGAGATGTCGCGCGGCGACTCGGCGATCACCTTGGCCTACAACATGCACTACATCATGGTCGGCATCGCCGGAAACCTGATGACCGAGGAGCAGAACAAATACTGGATGGGGCGCGTCTCCGACGGTGAGCTGATGTTCGGTCCGTTCTCCGAGAAGCGGGCCGGGTTCTCCGGACTGGCCGACATGCGGGCCGTGCCACAGCCCGGTGGCGGCTGGAAGCTCTACGGCAAGAAGACCTGGGGGACGTTGAGCGAGGCCGCCGACATCATCACCACCAATGCCACGGAGACTGACGCCGAAGGCAATCTGCCCGACACCTTCGACGGCCGGGTCGCCGCCGAGAAGCTGTTCATCGGCGACTTCAAGGTCGATGAGAACGGCATCGGCGACGGTGTGCGCATCGAGAAGAAGTGGAACGCGTTGGGCATGCACGCGACCGGCACTCAGGTCATCCATTTCGACGGCTTCTTCATCCCCGAGGATGGCTTTGTATCACCCTGGCGCGCTGGGGCATTCGGTGTTCTCGAGTGGGCGTCGCTGATGTTCGCGAGCATCTATCTCGGCATGCAGTACCGCATTCTCGAGGAATCGGTCGCCAAACTCTCCAAGAAGCATCTCGGCGCCACGTTCGGTGCGATCGTCGCGGCCGACACCGAAGTCAAGAACGTCGGTCACATCATCGACGGCATCGGCGACATGGCCACCCGTGTGCAGCTGTCCAAGCGGGTCGTCTACCAAACCTGCGAGGACCTGATCAACGCGCGCGACAAGGACTGGCAACCGGAGCTGCGGTTCCCGTATCTCGGGATCGCCAAGACGTTCACCTCCGAGAACGTCCTGTACATGTCGCGTAAGGCGATGAGCCTGGTGGGCGGTGAGTCCTTCCGCAAGGGCACCATTTTCGAGCGCCTCTACCGGGACTCGGCGGCGTCGATGTTCCAGCCCCTCAACGGCGATCAGACCCAGACCTATATCGGCGAATTCCTGCTCAACACCGCCGCGGCGGCCAGTCAGGCCTGACCGGCACGCTTGATCCCCTCGACGACGGCCGCGCGGGCGGCCTCGTCGAGGGGATAGGGCGTGTAGATGGTGAAGCGGTCCACCAGTCCACCGAAGCGGCGGACGATTTCAGCGCCGACCTGGCCCGGCTCGCCACAGACGGCGAAGGCGGACAGCACCTCGTCGTCGATCAGCTCGGTCATCGTGCTCCACTCGCCGGCCTTGGACAGGCGGTGTAATTCGGTGTGCAGGTCGCCCCAACCGTGCAGGTCCAGCACCGGTCGGTAAGCAGGAGTGGCGCCGTAGAACGCGATCTGTCGCCGTACCTGTTGCACCGCATCGAGATAACTCTGCTCGGTGTGTGCGGTGACGATCAGACCCGGATAACAGACACTGAAATCGGTGCGGCGCCGACCCGTGGTCCGCAGGCCGGCCTCGATCAGGGGTTGGGTCACGTCGCGCAGGTACCGGGCGGTGGTGAAGCCGTGCACCAACAGTCCGTCGGCGAGTTCGGCTGCCACCGAGGTCATTTTCGGCCCGACGGCGGCCAGCACAACGCGTGGCGTGCCGAAAGGATTGGGCTCGGGGCTGAACATCGGTGTCATCAGCGTGTGCCGGTAGTGCTCCCCACGGAAGTCCAGCTTCTCGCCGTTCTGCCAGCAGGCCCAGATGGCGTGCAGCGCTTGGATGTATTCCCGCATGCGCTGCGCGGGCGCCGACCACGGCATGCTGAACCGGCGCTCGATGTGGGCCTGGATCTGCGAGCCGAGGCCGAGCACGAACCGTCCCGGGCTGAAGGTGTTGAGGTCGTTGGCGACGGCGGCCGTCGTCATCGGGCTGCGTGCGAAGGCCACCGCGACCGCGGTGCCGATCTGCATCGCCGGCGCCTCGTGTGCGGCGACAACCAACGGCAGGAAGGGGTCCCGGCTCACCTCGGTCGACCACACGCCGTCGAAGCCCAGGCGCTGGGCCTGCTTGATCTGCTCGATCAGGACGCCGAAGGCGGCGCCGCCCGTTCCGTCAGTACCACCGCCGATATTGCTGTCCACATACATGCCCGCAGCCTGGCACGACCGAAACAGTGGTGTCGTCGCGCTCACCCCCAATAGGCGACTCAATTCCCCCGTTGGGGTATGTGGCGCCGGCCACTGCAGTCATAGCTTGGTGAGAACACCCACCAAGGAGCCGTCGAATGGGCCGTACGCCGAACGATGTGATGCAGCACGCGCTCAGTCTGTTGTGGCAGAACATATTCACCTGGGCCAGCTGGGTAATCGTCCTCGTCATGCTCGTGATCGCGGTGCGGATGGGCATGAAGCAACGCACCCCGTTCTACCTGATCGCCTGCCTGGCAGCGGGGGTCAGCGCGTTCGCCGAACCGCTATACGACGTCGCCTTCGACCTCTGGTTCTACGACGCACATGCCGACGGAGCGCCGGGCGCCGGTTTCACGCACTTCTCTGCATTCATGGTGCCCCAACCGAACTGGACCCACAGCGGCTACATGATCCTGTACGCCACCGCGTGCTTATACGCCGGCCGGCTCATCTATCAGGGCCGTTTCAGCCGGCGCGCGCTGTTCGCTGTGTGGGGGGCCGAGATCATCCTCTCGTGTGTCTTCGAAGTCACCGGCACTGCCACGAACGTCTACACCTACTACGGACCTTATGTCGGACGAGTCTGGAACTACCCCTTCATTATTGGCGTCCTTGAAGGCACCCAAGTCATCTTGTTCACCGTCGTCGCGGTTCTCGTTTGGCGAAAGGTTGCGACTAACTGGGGTCTGCTGGGCTTGTTCATCGTCTTCCCCATGACGTTCTTCGGGGCGAACTTCGGCCTCGGCGCACCGGTGATCATCGCGCTTCATCTCGACCATGGCTTGGCGACCCGAACCGTGATCGGCCTGGCGACGATTGTCTCCATCACGCTGTGCGCCGTTGTGGTCAACGGCCTGAGCAAGTTCCTGCCGGACACGCCACCGGTTGAGTCGTCAGATGCCGAGCACCGCGCGGGCGGCTTCGGTGAGCAACAGCCGCAACCGGTCCTCAGCCAGGCCGACGCCGTGGAACAACGTTGACTGAATAGCGCCGATCGCGGCGTGCACGACGGTGCGCGCCTCGGCGTCGTTGAGGTCGTCGCGCAGCTCGTCGACCAGGTGGACCCACTCCTCGAGATAGAGGCGCTGCTTGCGGCGAAGTCTGCGTTGGTCCTCTTCGGGAAGATTGTTGATCTCGTTGTGGTAGACCTGCGCCAATTCCCGGTCACCGACCACGAATTCGACCTGTCCGGCGATCAATTGGCTCAGCGCGTCGCCGAGATCGCCGGCGCCGCCCAGGATTTCCTGCTCGTCCCGAAGCAGGTCGTCGATGACTCGGTCGAACAGCGCGACCAGGACGGCCGACTTGCTGTCGAAATGGCGATACACCCCGGAACCGGTGATCCCGGCGGCTGCCCCGATCTCGGCAATGGACACCGCGTGGTAGCCCTTGCGGGCCACGAGGTCAGCAGCCGCGGCCAAGATGCGGTTCTTGCGTTCGGGATCGCGAGTGCGAACGGGGGAGTGTGCCCCGGCACGCGAGTCAGCGACGATCGTCCTCACCTCCGAATGTGTATGCGGATTCATTATGCATTGCGTCTCACCTGAAGTTTTCCAGCTTCGTTAGTGAATGCATACCAGGAACCCAGCGCGATCGTCCCTCGCTGTGGATCTCGGTGGTGGAAGCAGCGCCGATCGCGGGCTACGCGGTATTCGTAGCGGTCAATCACCGCCGATTGAGCACACGCACGACGTTGCCCTTCGTATCCGATGTGTTGGTGAGCCGGCAGCCGGATGCCTCACCACGCGCTGCAATGCCCGCCCGGGGCTGAAACTAGGACGGCTTCTTCGTCTCCGGCGTCCAGGTGGCGGGAAGTCGCTTCACCCCGTTCATGAAGTTCGACAACAGCAGATCGGGCTCGCCAACCTCGAGATTCCGCATGCGGTGATAGATCTCGCGCATCTCGGCCTTGATGACCTCGCGGCCAAGGATGTGGCCCAGGCAGTAGTGCGGACCGCCGGCGCCGAATGCTTGGTGCGGGTTGTGCTTGTCGTCGCGGCTGATGTCCATCGCGTCCGGGTCTTGGAAGACTTCCTCATCGCGGTTGCTCGCGATGTACCACAACACCACCTTGTCGCCTTCCTTGATGGTGACGTCGTCGAGCTGGTAGTCCTGTGTTGCGGTGCGACGGAAGTGCATCAGCGGGGGTTCCATCCGTAGCGCCTCGTTGACTGCGTTGTCAGCGAGTCCCTCGAAATCCGCCATCAGGTAGCTCAGCTGATCGGGGTGCTCCTGGAACAGGTTCAAGCAGTGGGCCATCGCGTGCCGGGTGGTGTCGTTCGCGCCGGCGGCCAACAGGGCGAAGAAGACGCCGACTTCCTGCTGGGACAGCTTGTGGCCTTCGTACTGCGCCTCGGCGACCCAGGTCAGCAGATCGTCGCCGGGGTTCTTGATCCGGTCTGGCACCAGTTCGTTGGCGAGGGTGGCGAGCTTCATCGACGCGTCGGCGAAGACCATCAGCGGAGAGCCGATATGGGCGTACTCCGGGTCGTTCCAACAGGCGAATTGCTCGGCGGCGTCCATCGTGTACTGAATCTGGTCGTTGTCCGTGATGCCGAGCATGCTGCAGAAGACTCGGCCGGGAACCTCCTTTGTGATGAGCTCGCACAAGTCCCCTTCGCCGCGGTACGCGACGTTGTCGACGATGCCCCTGACGATGCCGCCGATCTTGTCCGACATCTTGCGGATGTTGCGCGGGGTGAACGCCACCGTGACGATGTTGCGCATCTCGGTGTGCCGCGGTGGGTCCGTCACGATGAACGACAGCATGTCCTCCAACTGCGGGAAGTCGTCGATGAAGACGCCCTCAGCCGAACTGAACACCTCGACGTTGCGCGAGACCTCGCGTAGGTGGCGGTGCTTGACCAACGACCAGAAGCCTTTGGCGTTCTGGAGATTCGGGTCGAGGGAGTCGGGCGCATCGTTCCAGCTGATCGGCTGGTTGTTGCGCAGCCACTTGAACGCCTCATGGCGATAGGGCCGCGGCTTGGCCCAGAATTCCAGCGAGTTCAGCCTGGTGTCGATGCCCTCGGCGGCAGTGCTCATGAAATATCCCTCAACCGTGCGTCATGCCGACCATGAATTGGGAAGCCAGCTGTGGCGATGCTATGTCTGCTGTGACCGCGGACACATCCACTTATGGGGTCAATGTTTCTACGGCAGAGGGGGGATACCGCGTGATTGTTGGTAGCGGGCAACAGCATCCGTGCGGTTGCTCGCGTTGAGCTTCTGCATGACGTGCCGGACATGGGATTTGGCGGTGCCTTCGGCGATGAACAGCCGCGCGGCGATCTGGGCATTGGTCTTACCGGCTGACATCAGCACCAGCACCTGCCGCTCTCGGTGTGTCAGCTGCCCGGTGTTGTCATCGACAGCGCTCACGTCGGGCGTGTTGATCGTGGTGATGTACTCGGCCATGTCGATGGCATCATCGAAAATACCTGTCAGGGAATATATTTCGTGCGCATGATCTTTTGCCGCTGTGCGGAGCGACTGCATCCGTTCCATCACGATGTTGCGCTCCATGATCGTGCCGAGACCCTCGGCGAACAGTCCCAACAGATCCCGGTCCTCGGTGCCGACATCACCGGACTCCGACGGCGCGTCGGCGTGCAGCAGTCCCACCGGTGTCTGCCAGACATAGATCGGCGCGGCGATGTAAACGTCGGGCTTGACGACCGCGACGAGGTCGGTGTTGACGTGTGGATCGGATTGCGGATCGGTAACCAGGATCGGTGCTTTGTCGCGCACCATCGTGCTTTCCGGCAATGGTGCGCACAGCCGTCGCGGATGCGCCCGACCGACTCGCAACAAAGTGTCGGTGAGGTCGGCGTCCCCGGCGGCGTGCGCGGAGCGCACCACCCACATATTGCGCTGGATGCGGGAGAACAGGACGCGGGCGAAGCCGGCCCTGCACAACTCGAGCGGCAGGTGATCGGCAAGTTCGGTGTTGCTGGACAGCCGCCGGAGTCGTGCCAGCGCCTCGGTGGCCGCCATCGGTCTGGCATCCGGTGCTACCGCGGGAGGGCGATCGGCGTCTACCGAGCGCAGAACTCTGTGTGGAGCTGCCACCCCATTGACGCTATGAAGGTGAGGTTGTGGGCACATCTCCCAAGAGGAGGAAGTGCTCTACCTCCGGCGGGCCCGGTGGTACTTGGCGACGGCTTCCGTTCGGTTGGATGCGCCCATCTTGCGCAGGATGTGTTTGACGTGGGATTTGACCGTTCCCTCCGTCACGTAGAGCGTCGCCGCGATCTGGGCGTTGGTCTTGCCGGCCGCGATGGCGCGGAGGACCTCCGCTTCGCGCGAGGTCAGGCCGGCCAGCACTGCGGGGGCGTCACCGCCGGCCGACCCGGCGGCGGAACCCCGGCCGATGGCGTCATCCGCCCAGGCCAGCGCCGGTCCGGCCGAGTCGATCACGTCGAGGGTGAAGTCGTCGGCCAGCGCACCAGCCAGGCGCGCGTGCTCCTGCGCGGCGCGGCGCATCGCCCTGAGCCGGTCAATCATCAGATTGCGCTCGAAAGCCAGTCCGAGGCCTGCGGCGAACATCCCGAGCACATCCCGATCGAACTCGGTTACGCGCGACGCGCCGCCATTGCGGTCGGCGTGTACCAGCCCGATGGGCTTGCCCCAGCTGAACACCGGTGCTGCCACGTACGCCGGTGTCTGGACCGCCTCGAGAAGTTCGGGATGGACACCGGGGTGGGTCTGTGGGTCGGTCACCAGGAGCGGAGCACCACGGCGAACCATCTCGTACTCCAACAGCGGGCCGGCCAGTTGCCGTGGGTGAGCTAGGCCCGCCTCGACCATTTTCGAGGGTAACTCCAGATCCGCCCCGGCAAAGGCTGAGCAGGTCAACCACATTCCGTTCCGAATGCGGGAGAACAGCACCCGGGAGAAGCCCATCCGGTAGACCTCGGTCGGGATGCGCTCGACCAGGGCGGCCGCAGAGGTCGCACCGCGAAGTCCGTTGATCGCGTTCTGCACACTTTCCAGGCGCTGGCTCTGGGTTCCCAAGATCATGTCCTTGAGCGCGACCTGGGTCTGTTCGGCTCGAAGCGCCAGTGTCGCCAGCGAGGCCTGGTCGCGGAACTTTCTCGAAACGCTGGTGAGTTCGAGGCGTCGGGTCAAGGCTTGGCGGGCAGCCGATAGGGCGGCATCGGTGGCTTGCGGGTCAGGACCGGGTCCGGCGGGGCACAGATCATCAACCCCAACCATCTCTTCGGTCATGCGAACGATGTCCCACGCCTGCCGGAGGAAGTCGGTTGCGTCGGGCGCCGACTGTGCATGTTGGCTCATCTCAGCTCCTCCCGCGCTCATCCCGATGGTTGCGACCAGCGCGGTCAGGGCGCCGGTGGCCGTGTTGGGACAAGTATGTGACTTGTGCCACTCGCAGTCAAAGATGCATCGTAGCTCAAATAATTAATATGGTCAGACCATAATCGAGATGCGGTGAGGCGGGTGTTGCTTTGGGGAATGCGGCTGGTGTGACGGCCGCGACTCAGGCGTCGACGATCTGGATGGATTGAGTCGGGCAGTTGCTGGCGGCTTTCTCCAACTCGGCTCGACGCGAGGCGTCGGCGGTCTCGTGAAGTACGACCACCTGCCCGTCACCGTCGTCGGGGATACTGAAGAAATCTGGCGCGGTCATCTCGCACAACCCGATCGTGGCGCACTTGGAACGGTCGAATATGATCCGGCACTGGCTGCTCATCAGCCCCTCCTGATTAATGGACGATATTCCTCATCACACCACCGGGATGCTGGCCGCATCAGTCCTCGAAAGAGACGTTTTTCCGGGTCCAGAAGAGGTAGTTTCCCCCGGCCCGAGCAACCGCTTGCAGCGGAATACTCCAGGCGGACCGGGAAGGTATGACGCAGTCCACTTCCGCCAGCCGTCGGTGTGGGCCACGCTGCCACTGACGCGGAGTCGGTGGACGAAGTCGCCGGCGTCGGTTGCGGTGCAGATGACTTCATCCAGCAGAGTGTCGCGGACATCTTCCTTCGACATATCGCTGGGCAGAAAGATCTCGACCGATTTCCAGATGTCCGACATCTCGTACCTCCCGGCCGTGCCCGGTAACCACTACGGTCGACACTAGTGTGACGGCGTTCACGCGAACGAGTCCCAAGCGGGCGAACTTTCATCCCCCGAAAGAGGGGACTGCCGCCAGGTCGGAACCCTCGCAACGAATCTGGCCCTATGTTCGCACCGTGACTGACAACCCGTTCGACCCGTCGCTGTGGGTGCCCGTCGAGGGCTTCGAGAATCTCACCGACATCACTTATCACCGGCACGTTCTCGACGGCATCGGACAGCCCACGGTGCGGGTGGCTTTCAACCGGCCGGAGGTGCGCAACGCCTTCCGCCCCCAGTCCGTCGACGACCTCTATCGCGCGCTCGATCACGCCCGGATGTCGCCGGATGTCGGGGTGGTGCTGCTGACCGGAAACGGGCCGTCGCCCAAGGATGGTGGGTGGGCGTTCTGCTCTGGTGGCGATCAACGGATCCGTGGCCGAAGCGGCTATCAGTACGCATCGGGGGACACCGCCGACACCGTTGACGTCGCGCGTGCGGGACGACTGCACATCATGGAGGTGCAGCGACTGATCAGGTTCATGCCAAAGGTGGTGGTCTGTCTGGTCAACGGGTGGGCAGCCGGCGGCGGGCACAGCCTGCATGTGACGTGTGACCTGACCTTGGCCAGTCGTGAGCACGCCCGGTTCAAGCAGACCGACGCCGACGTCGGATCCTTCGACGGCGGCTACGGCAGCGCATACCTGGCCAAGCAAGTGGGGCAGAAGTTCGCCCGCGAGATCTTCTTCCTCGGCGAGTCCTACACCGCCGAGCAGATGCATGAGATGGGTGCGGTCAACCGCGTTGTCGACCATGCCGAACTGGAGACCGTCGGTCTGCAGTGGGCGGCGGCCATCAACGGCAAATCCCCTCAGGCGCAACGCATGCTGAAGTTCGCGTTCAACCTCCTCGACGACGGTCTGGTCGGTCAGCAGATCTTCGCCAGCGAGGCCACCCGGCTGGCTTACATGACCGACGAGGCCGTCGAGGGGCGCGACGCGTTCCTGGAGAAGCGCGCACCCGATTGGAGCCGGTTTCCGCGCTACTTCTAGGCGATTCGGTGCAGCCGACCCATAGCGGACACCAAATACACCCCTTCAGGGAGATGTCTCCGCGCCGTCATCGGGGTGACGATGGCCTCACGAAGTCTCGGTATTGAGTCGAAAGGTGCGCCGTGCGGACGAAGGCTGCGGTCCTGTGGGGAACTGGCGAGAAGTGGCAGGTCGAAGAGGTGGAGCTCGATCCGCCCAAGGAGGGCGAGGTTCTGATCAAACTGGTCGCCAGCGGCCTGTGCCACTCGGACTACCACCTGGTCACCGGTGACATCCCGGTTCCACTTCCCTATGTCGGTGGCCATGAGGGAGCCGGCATCGTCGCCGAAGTCGGCCCGGGTGTCACCGACGTCGCCGAGGGCGACTCGGTAGTCCTGAGCTTCCTGCCCGCATGCGGGAAGTGCTCGCACTGCGCGCGGGGCATGACCAACTTGTGTGACCTCGGTGCGCACATCATCCAGGGCCCGCAGCTCGACGGTACTTATCGATTCCATGCCCGCGGACAGGGCCTGGGCCAGATGTGTCTGCTCGGAACCTTCTCGGAGTACACCGTCGTGCCGATGGCCTCGGTGGTCAAGGTCGACTCGGGCAGCCCGCTGGACCGCGCGGCGTTGATCGGCTGCTGCGTTCCCACCGGGTACGGCAGCGTAGTGAAAACTGCCGGCGTGCGTCCCGGTGACGCCGTCGTGATCATGGGCGTCGGCGGGATCGGCGCCAATGCTGTGCAAGGCGCCAAGGGTGCGGGCGCCCGCTACATCGTGGCTATCGACCCCGTCGAGTTCAAGCGTGAGAAGGCCATCGAGTTCGGTGCCACCCATACCGCCGCCAATGTCGCTGAGGCGCAGGCGCTCATCACCGACCTGACCCGTGGCGTGATGGCCGACGCATGCGTCATCACGACCGACAACGCCGAGGGTGCCTATGTCACCGAGGCACTCAGCCTCGTCGGTCGGCGCGGGAAGGTCATCGTCACCGCCATCGGCCATCCCACCGAGCTGACCATGGACGGATCGCTGTTCGAACTCACGCTCTACGAGAAGTCCATCCACGGCTCGCTGTTCGGCTCGTCGAACCCTCGCCACGACATCCCCAGGTACCTGGAGATGTACACCCTTGGTGACTTGAAGCTCGACGAGCTGATCACCGCCGAGTACACCCTCGACGAGATCAACCAGGGCTACGAGGACATGTTGGCGGGCCGCAATATTCGCGGAGTGATCCGCTTCTAGTGGCTTCCTTCGCAGTGGTCCCGACCGCCGAGTGTGCGGGTTGTCGTTGAAGATCGAAAAATCAACGATAGCAACCACGCTCGGCGCGTGAAGGGGGCCGATTCGGGCGACTCCCGGGGTTGGCGAATTAATGACTCAGGACACTAGCCGGCCTTGGCGGGACCGGCGGTCGACGCGAGTCGGTGATACCGGGCCACCGCCTCAGTCCGGTTGGTGGCACTCAGCTTTCGCAGGATGTGCTTGACGTGGGACTTGACTGTTCCCTCGGTGACGAACAGGCCGACCGCTATCTGGGCATTTGTCTTGCCGGAAGCCAGGTTCCGCAGAACGTCCCATTCTCGTGGCGTGAGTCGTTCCCCGCGTTCCTCGGACAGCATCGACGCGTGGCCCCGGCTGGCTTCGGCGGGTGGTTCGAGGCCGAGTTCGGCACTCTCGAGGACGTCGGCGGTGAAGTCGTCGGCGATGGCGTGGACTCCGGACAGGTAATCCGCGGTGGCTCGACGCACCGCCTGCAGCCGCTCCATGAGCTGGGCACGTTCGATCGCCAAGCCCAGACCCTCGGCGTATGTTCCCAGTATATAGCGGTCGAATTCATCTACGGCGCAATCAATATCGCGATCAGCGTGCATCATCGCCACGGGAACCCCCCACGCCGTGATCGGTGCGGCCACATAGCCGATGGTTCCGGTATATCGGATGAATTCGGTGTGCACCCGCGGGTTCGACTGCGGGTCACACACGACTACCGGAGTACATCGGCGCACCATCTCGCTTTCGATCAGCGGTCCGTTGAGCTGACGCGGATTCGCGCGTCCGATGGCGACGATCTCCTCGCCGAATTCCGGATCATCGACGGCGAACGCCGTCCGGGCCATCCAGGTGCCCTGTTCGATCTTGGAGAACAGTGCCCTCCGGAAGCCGATCCGCCGTGCTTCGATCGGCGCACGCTCAGCCAGCACCCCGGCCGACGGTGCATTGCGCAGTGCGGACAACGCATCTCGGACTCCGAGTGCGACTTCGGCGCGATGCTGGATGAGCGCGTCCTTGACATCTGTCTCGACGGATACGGTGCCCAGGACGAGAGCAGCGGCTTTGACCGCGGGCAACCCCATGGACTCCTCGGCCCCGCCGTCAAGGGCGTGCAGGAGAGCCTGGCGGGTTGTCTTCAGTGCGGTGTTGCTGGCCTGAAGATCGCCGTCGGCAGGCATTCGGCAGAGGTCATCGATGGATAGCAAATCATTTGCAGCACTGATGATCTCGCGGGTGCGTTCGATCTCGTGGCTGGTGTCTGCAGACATGGTGTCCTCTATCTCTAAGCCGGCGGCAAGTAGATCGTCTTGTAGACCTGGAATGCGGCCAGTCCCTCGGGTCCGAGTTCGCGGCCCATGCCGCTTTCCTTGATGCCGCCGAAGGGGGCTACCGGCTCGTTGACGTAGTGGTTGACCCCGATGGTGCCCGAACGCACTTTGCGGGCAATGTCCGTCGCGCGCTCGGTGTCGGCCGACCACACCGTACCGCCGAGACCGTAATTCGAGTCGTTGGCGATCGCGATTGCCTCGCTCTCGTCGCCGTACGGAATCACCGACAGCACCGGTCCGAAGATCTCCTCGCGGGAGATCGTGGCGTTGTTGTCGACATCGGCGAACACCGTGGGCTCCACGAACCAGCCCTGGTCCAGTCCCGCGGGCCGCGAACCGCCCGTGGTCAACCGGCCTTCTTCTTTGCCTTTGGCGATATAACCTTCCACGCGCTCGCGCTGGCGACTCGACACCAGCGGGCCGATCTTGGTCTCGGGGTCCAGTGGATCCCCGATGGTCAGTGACCGGGCCAGATCGGTGATGGTGTCGACGATCTCGGTGTAGCGGCTGCGCGGCGCCAGCACCCTGGTGTTCAGCCAGCAGATCTGACCGTTGTTGAGCAGTGTGGCGCCGAAGAACGCCTCGATCGATGCGCCGAGGTCGGCGTCGTCGAGCACGATGGCCGCGGACTTCCCACCCAGTTCGAGCGTGACAGGACGAAGTAGGCGTCCGCACGTCTCGGCGATGGCGCGGCCGGCACCGGTGGAGCCGGTGAACGACACCTTGTCGATGCTGGGGTGTGACACCAAGTAGGCGCCGAGGTCGCGGCCGCCGGGGACGACGTTGAGGACACCCGGGGGCAGCCCGGCGGCAACTGCGGCCTCGGCCATCAGGAAGGCGTCGAGGACGGTCTCCTCAGCCGGCTTGAGCACCATGGTGCATCCGGCGGCGAGTGCGGGTGCAATTTTCAGGAATGAGATGCCCTGCGGGACGTTCCACGGCACGATCGCGCCGACGACACCCACTGGCTGCCGTGACACCAAGGAGGTGCCGCCGAGCATCCCCTGGCGCACCTCCTCGGCTGGGGTGCTGTTCATCACGTCGCTGTAATAGCGGAGCAGCAGGGGCGGAAAGGCGGTCTCGAACTGATGGGCCAGCCAGATGGGCATCCCGTTCTGCATCGACACCCGGGTGGCGGTCTCGGCGCCGCGCGCGTCGAGCTCGGCGGCGAACTGCTCCAACGCCTCGCCACGCTGCTTGGGGTGCCACGAGGCCCACCCATCAGGATCGTCGAACGCCGTCCTGGCGGCGGCGACCGCGGCGTCGACGTCGGCCTCGCTCCCGCGCGGAACCGAACCGATCAGCTGTTCGGTGGTGGGGGAATGCACGTCGATCGTGGCTGCCGTTGCGGGGTCTGTCCATTGACCTCCGAGGTAGAGCTGGCGGTAGTCGATCGACATCGATACTCCTCCTGAAAACAGTGATGCCGCCGGGGTTGCGGCATGACGTGTGGTCGCCGTCACCTTCAGGGTGCCGCGAGGGTCACTGAAGTTCAATTGTTATTATGGTCAGACCAAAAAAACATCTCTAACGGAGTACTCCGGAAGGGGTAAGAACGCAGCGGTGCTCGCGCAGAGCGTTGGGTTTCGTCAAAGGAGGACGTCGCGATACCGTCACCCGCCGAAGCGCTCACCGACCGATAGGTTCATGCGTGCGCGCACCTGGCGAGTCATTTCGTCGGCCAAGACCTCGTCGGCGCCGGACTCGATGCCTTCGAGCACCTGACGAACCACGTCGGCGGGGTCGGACTTGGGGCTATCCGCAAACGAGGCCATGTCGGTGTCCACAAGACCCACGTAGACACCCACCACCTGCACGCCACGCGACGCGAGCTCGGTGCGCATGGAGTCGGTGGCGCTCCACATCGCGGCCTTCGTCACCCCGTAGCTCGCGCCGACGGGTAACCACGCCAGCACCGAGGCGACGTTCACGATCGTCCCCGACCTGTCGGCAATCCGA
>JAHFVD010000015.1:0-13116 GCA_023264735.1 Mycobacterium sp.
CGGACAAGAAATCAAAGCACCGTGATTGCTTCACACCCGTTCAGTTCTCGTGAACGCCCGTGGCGGGCACACAGCGCGCTGTCGCACAATGGTTCTCGTGTTGCCCGTACTCGACCTGACCGAAGCCGACCGTGCCCATTGGCAGCCGCTGGCCGATCTGGCGCTGGAACCCAGCACCGAGTTCTACCTCGGCCGCGGAGTTCCTGCCCGAGTTCGGGATATCTACCGAGTGCGGCCTGGGTCGGCACTCACCCGAACAGCTGGAGGCTGTTCTGGTTGCGCGGCAGGAGTATTCGGCCGCTCCCGAGCCTGCGCTGCTCAGCTAGCCCGTCTGCCGGTCAGGTAGGCCGTCAACGCCAGCACGGACATCGTCACCATGACAATGGCCAGGGGCAGGGCGGTGTGCTCGCCGCCGAGGCTGACCAAGGGGGAGACGGCAGCGCCCAGCCCGAACTGGAGGGCGCCCAGACCGGCCGAGCCGGAGCCGGCCGCACGCGGGACGGCGGACAACGCCAGGGCGGTGGCATTGCCGAGGATCAGGCCCTGGCAGGCGACCGCCACGAAGATCGGAATCATCATCAGCCACGCCGGCGCACCGGTCAGGACCACAGCGAGCAGAACCAACGTCGCGGCCATGGTCAGTGCCAGCCCGAGACCGAGAAGTCTGGCGCTGGAGACGGTCTGGCTCAACCGGGACGACACCGCGCTGACGCTGATCATGCCCAGCGCGTTGACGCCGAAGGCGATCCCGTACTGCATCGGAGTGAGGCCAATCATCACCTGGTAGACGAACGGTGATGCCGAGATGTAAGCCATCATCACCGAGAAGCCGAACGCGAAGGCCAGTGTGTTGGCGAGGTAGGCTGGGGAGCGCAACGCGGTCCACGGTGAGATGCCCTGAGCGGCATCGGCTTTGAGTTCAGCTCGGCGTGCTTGGGGATGAGACTCACGGACCACGGCCACGATGGCGATCAGCATCGCGACCGCGATGGCACAGACCACCCAGAGGATGCCGCGCCAGCCGAGCGAGTCGACCAGCAGGCCGCCGGCGAACGGTGCGACCACCGGTGCGACACCGCCGACGATCATCATCAGGCTGAACGCCCGACCTGCGGTCTTACCGCCGGTGAGGTCGGAGATCACCGCGCGGCCGATCACCATGCCGGCGGCGCCGCCGAAGCCCTGGGCGAACCGGGCCGCGATGAGAATGCCGACGGTCGGCGCGGTGGCCGCGACAACGCTGGCCGCCACACAGAGCAGGGCGCCGACGATCAGCGGACGGCGCCGGCCGAGCCGGTCGGACAGCGGGCCGAACATCAACTGTCCGAAGGTCAGCCCGAGCAGGAACGCCGTCAGGGTCAGCTGCACAGCGGTGGCGCTGGCCTGTAGCTCCGCGGTCATCTCCGGGAAGGCCGGCAGGTAGAGGTCGGTGGCCACCGGCGCGACCGCACTCAGCAGGGCGAGCACCACGAGCAGCCACGGTGAGATGGCGGCCTCGCGCTCAGCTGCGGGGGCGTGCTGGGTGACGGTGGTCATGGAGTCCTCAATCCAAGTAGTTATGAAACAATAACTATTGAATCATAACTAGTAGGGTAGGATTTGTCCATGGATAGTGAGCTGGCCGATCTCGCTGAGGCGATCCTGGGCGTCGGGCGAGAGCTCCGGATGCGGACAGATGCCGACGTCGAGCACTTGACGGCTCAGGAAGCCCACGTCATGCGGCACATCGATCACCATCCGGGCGTCACACCGAGCGATGTCGCGCGAGCGACCGGCCTGCAGCGCAGCAATCTGTCCACCGCACTGCGGGCGCTGGAGCGCCGCGGCTTCGTCGAGCGGCGCGCCGATCCGCACGACGCCAGGGGCATCAATCTGTTTCCGACCGACCGGGCCGCCGACAACCTCACACGGTTGCGACGGCAGTGGGCCACCCAGATGGCGAGCGCGCTGGGCGGCGAGCTGCAGCACGTGGCAGCAGCCAAGGCCCTGCTCGAACGGGTCGAAGCGGGGCTGGTGGCCGATCGCTTGGGCTAGCTACATCTGCCTATTTGTAGGCCATCCGCCTACATCGGCGCGTTCGCCGGCTGGAACACGCCTGTGCTGTCGGCTTCCTCTTCGGCCCGAATCACGTGCACGACGGCATTGATCAGGGCCAGATGGGTGAACGCCTGCGGGAAGTTGCCTAGATGCCGGCCGGTGCGCGGCTCGATCTCCTCGGCGTAGAGGTGCAGCGGGCTGGCGAAGGACAGCAGCCGCTCGCACAGGTGACGGGCCCGGCTGACCTCGCCGATCTCCACCAGCGCCGACACCAGCCAGAACGAGCAGATCGTGAAGCTGCCCTCCTCGCCGGACAAGCCGTCGTCGGTCTCCCCGACGCGGTACCGGAGCACCAGCCCGTCCTCGGTGAGCTCGTCGGCGATCGCCAGCACCGTGGCCCGCACGCGCGGGTCGTCCGACGGCAGGAACCGCACCAGGGGGACCAGCAGCAGCGACGCGTCCAGCGCGTCGTCGCCGTAGCGCTGGGTGAGCACCCCGCGCTTGTCCACGCCGCGCGCCAGGATGTCGGCCTTGATCTCCTCGGCGATCGCCCGCCACTGCTGTGCGTAGCTCTTCTCGCCGACCAGCTCGGCCAGCTTGGACCCGCGATCCAGCGCGACCCAGCACATGACCTTCGAGGAGGTGAAGTGCTGCGGCTCGCCGCGGACCTCCCAGATGCCGCGGTCGGGTTCCTTCCAGTGTTTGATCGCCTCTTCGACCTGCTCCTTGAGCACTGGCCACAGCTGATCGGAGATCTGCTCGCGGGACTTGGCGTGCAAGTACACCGAGTCGAGCATGGTGCCCCAAATATCGTGCTGCATCTGGTCGAATGCGCCGTTGCCGATGCGCACCGGCCGAGCGTTGTCGTACCCGGACAGGTGGTTGAGTTCTTCTTCGACCAGTTCGCGCTCGCCGCCGACGCCGTACATCACCTGAAGTGGATGCCGATCGCCATTGTTGGCACCGGATACGTCGGCGATAAAGGAGAAGAAGTCGTCGGCCTCGCGGTCCAAACCCAGCGTGTAGAGGCCCCACAACGCGAACGTCGAGTCACGCACCCACGCATAGCGGTAGTCCCAGTTGCGTTCACCCTGCGGTGTCTCGGGTAGCGAGGTGGTGCTGGCAGCCAGCAGGGCGCCGGTCGGCGAATAGGTCAGGCCCTTGAGCGTGAGCGCACTGCGCTGCAGATAGGAACGCCACGGATGGTCGGGGAAGTCGCCGATGTTGATCCACTGCCGCCACGCCTCGCTGGTCTGCCACATCTTGTCGGCGGCCTCTTCGTAGGTCTGCGGCGACGGGTGCTTCGACCACGACAACGCGACGAAGACGTTGTCACCCTCTTTGAGCCGGGTGCGGGCTCGTGCTTCCCGGCCTTCGAGCCCGATCCGCAGATTGGTCGTCAGCCGCAGCGTGGGATGGGCATCCGGGTCTTTTCTGGCCCGTGCGATCGCTTCGCCGTAGGCGTTGGCCGAGTACTCCCAGGCGGCGTTGACCCGGGCGTAGTCGAAGGACGGCTCGCAGTTCATCACCAGCTCGACCGTCCCGCTCACGCACCGCACGGTGCGCAGCAGGATGTGCTCGGCGTCCCAGTCCATCGGGGTGCGCCGGTGTGTCCTGGACCGGGCATCGATGTCGTGCCACGGCCCCATCACCAGGGCATCCCGTACGATCAGCCAGCCCGTGTGGGTCTGCCAGGTGGTCTCGAGAATGAGGCTGCCGGGTAGGTAGCGGCGGGCGGCCGGCACCGACACGCCGTAGGGCCCGAGCCGGAAATGGCCGGCGCCGCGGTCCAGGATCGCCCCGAAAACGCTGGGGGAGTCCGGCCGCGGAACACACAGCCATTCCAGTGCGCCAGCCGACGAGATCAGGCAGGTGTTCTCGCAGTCGGACAGGAAGGCGTAGTCGGCGATCGGCGGGAACGGGTTGCGCAGCGAAGCGGGCGAGGCGTACGGCACCGGGGCGGTTGCGGACAGCGGCGGCGGGGCTGAGTCTCTGGCCACGTCCCTAGTGTGCTCTCCGGTCGGCTGGGCTTGCAGAACCATTGAGACATCATCGACCGCCGGACTACTCGGCGTCCACTTATGCACCGATCCGTGCCTTTGCTGTTACCGCCGGTGATGAGGCGGTGACGGGCGCGGCATACGCTGGTGCCGTGCACGGGCTGTTGAGTTGGTGGGATGGCGTCGAACTGTGGTTGTCCGGCCTCGGTTTCGTACTCCAGACAATCATTGTGATGCCCGTGGTTTTATTGCTCGCCTACGTCATCGCATTGGTCATTGATGCGTTCCTGGGCAACGGCATCCGGCTATTGCGCCGTGTTCGCGGCGCTGACCGGCGGCTCCGATGAGCGGAATGCCGCGATCTCGCGTCACGCTGGCCCTGGTAGCGCTGCTGATCTTGGTCATCGTGGTGTGGCTGATCAACCGCTGATACCCCGGCTGGTCACCGGAAAAATCTCTGTTAAGCTTCGCGCCATGCAAACGGCGACCGGTTACGGCGAGGGCCATGTCTTGGCCCTTATTGCCGTCGGTGCTTTGGCCGTTGCTGATGTTGCTTGTTGTCGCTGACACCCTCTACCCGTCCGCGGTTTGGTGTCGGTGATGGTCGTTGGCATTCGTTGTCGAACATCGCCTTTCCGTTGCGACGGGGCTCGATTCCCGTAACCCGCAATGAGAAAGGCCAGCAATGCCCAAGATTCATGCCCCTGTTCGACGGTGGAGCACAGCAGTCGCGCTCGCGACGACCGCAACGGTGCTTGCCGCCTGCGGCGGCGGCGGTTCGAGCGATGTCGCAGGCGGCGGCGACCAGCCCAAGGCTGACACCACTCTGACTCTGGTCGCCTACGCGGTGCCGGAGCCAGGCTGGAGCAAGATCATCCCGGCGTTCGCCGCCACCCCGGAAGGCAAGGGCGTCGCAGTGACGACCTCCTATGGCGCCTCGGGTGACCAGTCCCGCGGCGTGGTCGACGGCAAGCCGGCCGACATCGTCAACTTCTCGGTCGAGCCGGATGTCACCCGCCTGGTGAAGGCGAACAAGGTCTCCGCCGACTGGAACAAGTCCACCACCAAGGGCATCCCGTTCGGCTCGGTGGTTTCTCTCGTCGTCCGCAAGGGCAACCCGAAGAACATCAAGGACTGGGACGATCTGCTGCAGCCGGGCGTCGAGGTTGTCACCCCGAGCCCGCTGAGTTCCGGCTCGGCCAAGTGGAACCTGTTGGCGCCGTACGCCGCCAAGAGCAATGGCGGCCAGGATGAGCAGGCCGGCCTGGACTACGTCACCAAGCTGGTCACCGAGCATGTCAAGACCCGCCCGGGATCCGGCCGGGAGGCCACCGACGTGTTCCTCCAGGGCACCGGTGACGTCCTGATCAGCTACGAGAACGAGGCCATCAACACCGAGCGTCAAGGCAAGCCGGTTGAGCACGTCAACCCGCCGCAGACGTTCAAGATCGAGAACCCGGTGGCCGTGGTGACCACCAGCGCCCATGTCGACAAGGCGACCGCGCTGAACAACTACCTGTTCACCCCCGAGGGACAGAAGATCTGGGCCCAGGCCGGATTCCGTCCGGTTGATCCCGCGGTGGCCGCCGACTTCGCCAACGACTTCCCGACTCCGCAGAAGCTGTGGACGATCGCCGACCTCGGCGGCTGGAGCAAGGTGGATCCGGCACTGTTCGACAAGGAAAATGGCACGATCACCAAGATCTACAAGCAGGCCACTGGATGACAGCAGCAATCGAACCAAATCCGCAGGCGGTCCGGCCCGAGCTCACCCCGAATGGTGGCTCGGGCGGGCCGTCCCGCTTCGGCGGCCGCAGGCACGGGACGACCAGCCTGCGGGTCGGGGCGGCGTCGATCTGGCTGAGCGTGATCGTCCTGCTGCCGCTCGCCGCGATCGTGTGGCAGTCGGCCAAGGGGGGATGGCAGGCCTTCTGGCTGACGATCACCTCGAACGCCGCTATCGAATCGTTCCGGGTGACGCTGACGATCTCGATCGGCGTCACGCTGGTGAACGCGGTGTTCGGATTGCTGGTCGCCTGGGTGCTCACCCGCGACGACTTCCCGGGCAAGCGGCTGATCGATGCCGTGATCGACCTACCGTTCGCCTTGCCCACCATCGTCGCGAGCCTGGTCATGCTGGCGCTCTACGGGCCCAACAGCCCGATCGATCTGCACCTGCAGCACACCAAATGGGGTGTCGGCGTGGCGCTGTTGTTCGTCACGCTGCCCTTCGTGGTGCGTTCGGTCCAACCGGTGCTGCTCGAACTCGACCATGAGGTCGAGGAGGCTGCTGCCTCGCTGGGGGCGACGAACTTCGTCATCTTCACCAAGGTGATCCTTCCCGCGTTGCTCCCTTCGCTGTTGTCCGGTGCGGGCCTGGCGTTCTCGCGGGCGATCGGCGAGTTCGGTTCCGTGGTGCTGATCGGTGGTGCGGTGCCGGGGGAGACCGAGGTGTCGTCGCAGTGGATCCGGACCTTGATCGAGAATGACGACCGGACGGGAGCCGCAGCCATTTCGATTGTGCTGCTGGTGCTCTCGTTCGTTGTGCTGCTGGTGTTGCGGACCATCGGTTCGCGCGCGGCGAAGCGGGAGGAGCTGGCAACGTGAATCTGTCTCCTGTGGTGCGCTATCTCGCCCGCTACATCGCGCTGGCGTACGTCGCGGTGTTGGTGATCGTGCCCGTCGGCCTGATCCTGTGGCGCACGTTCACCCCCGGATTCGGTGCGTTCGTCGCATCCATCACCACGCCGGCCGCGGTGTCGGCACTGGAACTCTCGTTGCTCGTCGTGGCCATCGTGGTTCCGCTCAACGTGCTCTTCGGGATACCGACGGCACTCGTGCTGGCCCGCAACAAGTTCCGCGGCAAGGCGGCATTGCAGGCGGTGATCGATCTACCGTTCGCGGTGTCACCGGTGGTCGTCGGTGTTGCTCTGATCCTGCTCTGGGGCTCGGCGGGACTGTTCGGATTCGTGGAGAACAGCCTCGGGTTCAAGATCATCTTCGGATTACCGGGCATCGTGCTGGCCAGCATCTTCGTCACCGTGCCCTTCGTGATCCGCGAGGTCGAACCGGTCCTCCACGAAATCGGCACCGACCAGGAACAGGCCGCCGCCACCCTGGGATCGAGCTGGTGGCAGACGTTCTGGCGGATCACCCTGCCGTCGATCCGGTGGGGACTCACCTACGGCATCGTGCTCACGATCGCTCGCACCCTCGGTGAATACGGCGCGGTGATCATGGTTTCGTCCAATCTTCCCGGCACGTCACAGACGCTGACCTTGCTGGTCTCCGATCGCTATAGCCGCGGTGCCGAGTACGGCGCGTACGCCGTGTCGACGCTGTTGATGGTCGTCGCGGTGCTGGTGTTGGTCGTCCAGGTGATTCTGGATGCCCGGCGCGCCAAGACCAGCGAGTAATCCAACTAGGAGAACGACTTTCATGACCAATGCCATCACCGTCACGGGCGCCAACAAGCGCTACGGCGATTTCGCCGCTTTGGACAACGTCGATTTCGTGGTTCCCGCCGGGTCGTTGACCGCCCTGCTGGGGCCCAGCGGCTCGGGCAAGTCCACACTGCTGCGCGCCATCGCCGGACTCGACCAGCCCGACACCGGCAACATCACCATCAACGGACGCGATGTCACCAACGTCCCGCCGCAGCGGCGCGGCATCGGCTTCGTGTTCCAGCACTACGCCGCCTTCAAGCATCTGACCGTGCGGGACAACGTCGCGTTCGGGCTCAAGATCCGCAAGAAGCCGAAGGCCGAGATCAAGGACAAGGTCGACAACCTGCTCGAGGTGGTCGGGCTGGCCGGCTTCCAAACCCGTTACCCCAACCAGCTTTCCGGTGGCCAGCGCCAGCGGATGGCGTTGGCCCGAGCGTTGGCCGTCGACCCCGAGGTGCTCCTGCTCGACGAGCCGTTCGGCGCGCTGGACGCCAAGGTCCGCGAGGATCTACGGACATGGCTGCGCCGACTGCATGACGAGGTGCACGTCACGACGGTGCTCGTCACCCACGACCAGGCCGAGGCGTTGGACGTCGCTGACCGGATCGCCGTGCTCAACAAGGGTCGGGTCGAACAGGTCGGTTCGCCGACGGATGTCTACGACAGCCCGGCCAACGCGTTTGTGATGTCGTTCCTCGGTACGGTGTCGTCACTCAACGGAATCCTGGTGCGCCCGCACGATATTCGCGTTGGGCGCAATCCCGAGATGGCGATCGCCGCGGGCGACGGCACCGCCGAGTCCACCGGTGTCGTGCGCGCCACCATCGACCGGGTGGTGTACCTGGGCTTCGAAGTGCGGGTCGAATTGACCAGCGCCACCAACGGTGCGCCGTTCACCGCGCAAATCACCCGCGGCGACGCCGAAGCGCTGGGACTCAAAGAGGGCGACTCCGTGTACGTGCGGGCCACCCGGGTGCCGCCGATCGCCGGCGAAGTGCAGGTCGCGGCGAGCTAGGCCGCAGCGGCCCTGGCCGCCACCGCGTTGTCGAACCGGTCGAGCACCGTCGCGGCCACCAGTGGATGCGCGCCCAGCGGCGCGACCATCGTCATCCCCTCGGCATCAGCGATGGCGGCCACCCGGTCGGTGATGCGCCCCGGTGCGATGAACCACGGCGCCACGACGATTCGCCGCGCGCCCTTGCGGCGCAGGATCTCGGCTCCATCCAGCACTGACGGGTTCGGCCCGGTGGCGTAGGCCACCTGCACCCCCGACCATCGGGTGCCGCGCGCCAACGTCTCATCGAGCGCCGAGGTGCGGGCGTTGGCAGCGGGATGTGAGGAGCCGACCGCCACCACCAGTACGCCCAGTCCGCGCTCGAATTGGTGAATCTGATTCTGCGCCAAGCGCTCTCGCATGACCGCGAGCAGCCGCGGGTCTTCGCCCAGGGTGTCGGCCTGGATCACGTCGACGCCAGCGTCGGCGATCATTGCTGGGATGTCGGTGCGGGCGTGGTAGGCACTGGCCAGTAGCAGCGGCGTGACGACCGCGGGACCGTCGAGCGCGCACAGGACATCGCGCAGATTTGGCGAGTTCTGTTCGCAGAACGCTACTCGTACGTCCAGCTCGGGCCGCAGTGCGCGGATATGCTCGGCCACCGCATGTGTGGTCGCCGAGGAGCGGGGATCGGCACTGCCGTGCGCGGTGAGGATGGCCGACGGGCAGGAGCGAAGCGACCCGGGAATTGACACAGTCACGAAACGTGAAGGCCGCATTCGGTTTTCGACAGACCCTGCCAGCGTCCGCTGCGCGGGTCAGCGCCCTCGACCGGCTTGGCCGTGCACGGCGCGCAGCCGATCGACGGATAGCCCTCTTCGACAAGGGGATTCACCAACACGCCGTTGGCCTGGATGTAGGCGTCCATCTCTGCATCGGTCCATGCGGCCAGCGGATTGATCTTCACCAGTTTGAATGCTTCGTCGAAGCTGATGAGCGGCGCGTTGGCGCGGGTAGGTGCCTCGACACGGCGGATGCCGGTGACCCAGGCCGAATATCCCTGCAGCGCCTTGCTCAACGGTGTGACCTTGCGCAGCCGGCAGCACTCGGTCGGATTGCTGGCGAACAGATCCTTACCCAGCAGCTGGTCCTGTTCGGCCACGCTGTGTTCGGGTGTGACGTTGACAACGCGGATGTCGTAGACCGCCTCGACCGCGTCACGAGTACCGATCGTCTCGGCGAAGTGGTAACCGGTGTCGAGGAACAGCACGTCCACGCCGGGGCGCACCTTGGCAGCCATGTCCACCAACACCGCGTCCTGCATATTGGACGCCACGACGTAGTCACCGCCGAAATGCTTGTCGGTCCAGGCCAACAGCTCGGCAGCGCTCGCGCCATCCAGGTCGGCGGCGCCCTGCTCGGCAAGCTGTCGTAGGTCAGCCTCCGTCAATTCACCCACCCCAATACTCATCGCAAATCATCTTCTTCCGCTCGAACGGCCCACTGGGCGAAACGCTCTCCGTCGTGTCTTTGTTTCACGAAGTTGCGAACGACCCGCTCGATGTAGTCGCCGACCTCCGTAGAGAGCACCTTGTGCTGGCGCAGCTTGCGGCCGAAACCGCTGTCCAGGCCGAGGCTGCCGCCCAGGTGAACC
This sequence comes from Mycobacterium sp., assembly GCA_023264735.1. Classification (GTDB taxonomy): domain Bacteria; phylum Actinomycetota; class Actinomycetes; order Mycobacteriales; family Mycobacteriaceae; genus Mycobacterium. The sequence continues at coordinate 10,132 of JAHFVD010000015.1, forward strand.
TGGAACCCTTCGACGGGAGGATTGCCGGCCCCGTCTTCAGTGACCATCTGGCCTTTGAATCCGATATCGGCGATCTGGATCCGAGCGCACGAGTTGGGGCAGCCATTGATGTTGACCGTGATCGGGACATCGAGTTCGGAGTTGATGTCTTCGAGCCGCTTCTCCAGGTCGGGCACCAGGCTCTGAGCGCGCACCCGGGTCTCGGCGAAACTGAGCTTGCAGAACTCGATTCCGGTGCAGGCCATCAGGTTTCGCCGCCAGTGCGAAGGCGTCGACGGCAATCCGATGGCATCGAGCCCACTGCGAAGCTCGTCCAGCTTTTCATCGGGGACGTCGAGGATGATCAGCTTCTGGTACGGGGTGAACCGGACCCGACCGGAGCCTGCCGCCTCAGCCAGCTCGGCGACCTTCGTCAGTATCGTGCCCGACACCCGGCCCGCGATCGGTGCGACGCCGACGGCGTTCAGCCCGTTCTTGAGCCGCTGCACACCGACGTGGTCGATGGGACGGGTGACCGGCTCGGGCGCGGGACCGTCGATCAGCGGGCGCTTGAGGTACTCCTCTTCGAGAACTTGCCTGAATTTTTCAATGCCCCAGTCCTTGACCAGGAACTTCAGCCGAGCCTTGGCCCGCAGCCTGCGATAGCCGTAGTCACGGAACACGCTGACCACGCCTTCCCAGACGTCGGGCACCTCGTCGAGCGGCACCCAGGCGCCGACCCGCTGGCCCAGCATCGGGTTGGTGGACAGGCCGCCGCCGACCCACAGGTCGAAACCGGGGCCGTGCTCGGGGTGGTTGACCCCGATGAAGGCGACGTCGTTGACCTCGTGCACCACGTCCTGAAGACCGCTGATGGCGGTCTTGAACTTGCGCGGCAGGTTGGAGTACTCCTTCTTGCCGATGTAGCGCTTGACGATCTCGTCGATCGCAGGCGTGCCGTCGATCACCTCATCGAGCGATTCGCCGGCCAGCGGGGAACCCAGCACGACGCGGGGGCAGTCGCCGCACGCCTCGGTGGTCTGCAGGCCGACCTCGTCGAGCCGGCGCCAGATCTCCGGCATGTCCTCGACCTGGATCCAGTGATACTGGACGTTCTCGCGGTCGCTGATGTCGGCGGTGTCGCGGGCGAACTCGGTCGAGATGCCGCCGAGCGTGCGCAGCGCCGCGGTGGTCAGGGCGCCGCCATCGCTGCGGACCCGCAGCATGAAGAACTCGTCTTCGAGCATGTCGGTGTTCTCATCACCGGTCCAGGTGCCGTCATAGCCCGGCTTGCGCTGCGTGTACAGGCCCCACCAGCGGAACCGTCCTCGCAGGTCGCCCTTGTCGATGCTGTCGAAGCCGTTCTTGGCGTAGATGTCCTCGATGCGCGCCCGGACGTTGAGCGGGTTGTCGTCTTTCTTGCTCTGCTCGTTCGCGTTGAGCGGCTCGCGGTAGCCCAGAGCCCACTGGCCCTCACCTTTCGGGCGCTTCGGGGCTGCCTTTGTCGGCTGACTCATGAAATGTGCTCCTCAGATGTCAAGGAGCTGGCGTTCGAATCGCGCGGTCCACCGGTGAGCTGTACCGGCGGCGCAGATCCGGCGGCCAGCTGAAGTGCAGGTGGGCGGGTCTACGGCGTCAAGCCAGACAACAACAGGTACAGACGCGCTTGAAGTCGACATGCCGCCGAACCACCAGTGCGACACCGCGCAGGTTCTGGGGGGCAGGCATGCGCGCCATTCTGCCACGAACCGCCTCGATAGCTCTAACCGGGCCAAATTTCCGCTCGTCGTGAGTAAAAGTCGGCTCTGCGACACTGAACACATGTCAGTCCGTCCCGCTCCGGCCGCCCTGCCGGAACTGGCCCTGACGCCCGGCACGGCGTTCGGCATCTATGTCCATGTGCCGTTCTGTGCCACCCGCTGCGGGTACTGCGACTTCAACACCTATACCGCCGCCGAGCTCGGCGGCGCGTCCCCGCAGGGCTGGCTGACCGCGTTGCGCACCGAACTCGAATTTGCCGCTGACCGGTTGGGCTCCGTACCCGTCGTACCCGTCGACACGGTGTTCGTCGGTGGCGGCACACCGTCGCTGCTCGGCGGTGCCGGGCTGGCCGAGGTCCTCGACGCCGTGCGGGGCAATTTCGTCCTGGCCGCCGACGCGGAGGTGACCACCGAGGCCAACCCGGAGTCGACGTCACGCGAGTTCTTCGAGCAGATCCGCGCCGCGGGCTACACCCGGGTGTCGCTGGGCATGCAGTCGGTGGCGCCGCGGGTACTGGCGGTGCTGGACCGGACCCACTCCCCGGGCCGTGCGCTGCACGCCGCCGCCGAGGCCACGGCCGCCGGCTTCGAGCACCTCAACATCGACCTCATCTACGGCACGCCGGGGGAGTCCGACGACGATCTGCTGCGTTCGGTCGACGCGGCGCTGACCGCCGGCGTCGACCATGTGTCGGCCTACGCGCTGGTCGTCGAGGACGGCACCGCGCTGGCCCGGCGGGTGCGCCGCGGTGAGATCGCCGCACCCGACGACGACGTGCTCGCCCACCGCTACGAATTGCTCGACCAGCGGCTGTCGGCGGCCGGGCTGAGCTGGTACGAGGTGTCGAATTGGAGTCGTCCCGGCGGGGAGTGCCGGCACAACGTCGGTTACTGGAACGGCGGCCAGTGGTGGGGTGCGGGTCCTGGTGCTCACGGGTTCGTCGGCGATACCCGGTGGTGGAATATGAAGCACCCCAGCGCGTATGCCGACACACTCGCCGGTGGGCGGGTGCCGGTCGCGGAGTTCGAGCGTCTGGACGCCCACGCCCGCCACATCGAGAACGTTCTCCTGCAGATCCGGTTGCGCACCGGACTGCCGCTGGCGGCGCTGACGGATTCCGAACGGCTGCGGGCCGACGATGCGGTCACCGGGGGTCTGCTGATCCGCGCCGGTGACCGGTTGGTGCTCACCGACCGTGGCCGGTTATTGGCCGATGCCGTAGTGCGCGACGTGCTCGACGACTGA
>JAHFVD010000015.1:13216-139524 GCA_023264735.1 Mycobacterium sp.
TCAGCTCCCCGAGAATTGGCCGTCTGCGCTGGGGTCCATGTCGTAGACCCTGGCGTGCAGCACGGTGCGATTACGCAGCGCGGCCCGCACCGCGCGGTGCAGCCCGTCCTCGAGGTAGACGACGCCCTTCCACCTGACCGCATGCGGAAAGAGGTCGCCGTAGAAGGTGGAGTCCTCGGACAGCAGACGATCCAGCGCGAGCACCGTGGTCGTGGTGACCAACTCGTCGAGGCGGATCTGTCGCGGCGGGATATGCGACCAGTCGCGGTAGGTCAGACCATGCTCGGGATACGGTTTGCCCTCCCGAACGCCCTTGAAGATCATCGGGCCGTCGCCCTGCGCGCAGCCCCCCGACTCCGCATCCACATTGGAGCAAGGCTAGTCGCTGGCGGCCGGAATGCCACCGGAGGGCGGGCTTGCCTCGACGGCGCGTGATGGCACTCGCAGTGCGTGGGTGCTAATTGAGCTGATACTGACCGTAAAATAGGGGCAACTTGGAGGTGTACTCAGATGGGAAGTGCCGACGACCGTCGCTTTGAGGTGCTGCGCGCGATCGTCGCCGACTTCGTCTCGACCAAGGAGCCGATCGGTTCCAAGGCCCTCGTCGACCGCCACAACCTCGGCGTATCCAGCGCGACCGTGCGCAACGACATGGCGGTGCTGGAGGCCGAGGGGTACATCACCCAGCCCCACACGAGCTCGGGGCGGGTGCCCACCGAGAAGGGCTACCGGGAGTTCGTCAACCGCATCGACGACGTCAAGCCGCTGTCATCGCCGGAACGCCGCGCGATCCTTCAATTCCTGGAGTCCGGGGTCGACCTCGACGATGTGCTGCGCCGTGCGGTGAAACTGCTGGCCCAGCTGACCCGCCAGGTGGCGATCGTCCAGTACCCGACACTGTCCACCTCGACGGTGCGTCACCTCGAGATCGTCTCGGTCACGCCCGCGCGCTTGCTGATGGTCGTCATCACCGATTCCGGCCGCGTCGACCAGCGCATCGTCGAACTGGGCGACACCATCGACGATCACCAGCTGTCCCAGCTGCGCGAGCTGCTCGGGCAGGCGCTCGAGGGTAAGCGGCTCGCGGCGGCCTCGGCCGCGGTGGCCGACCTGGCCGCCCGGCTCGACGGGTCCGGCGGGCTGGGCGACGCCGTCGGCCGCTCAGCGACCGTCCTGCTGGAGTCGCTGGTCGAGCACAACGAGGAACGCCTGCTGATGGGCGGCACCGCGAACCTGACCCGCAACACCGCCGACTTCGGCGGGTCGCTGCGCTCGATCCTCGAAGCCCTCGAGGAGCAGGTGGTGGTCCTTCGGCTGCTGGCCGCCCAGCAGGAAGCGGGTAAGGTCACGGTGCGGATCGGCCATGAAACCGAGGCCGAGCAGATGGTCGGCACATCGGTGGTGACCACGACCTACGGCAGCTCGGGCACCGTCTACGGCGGCATGGGTGTCTTGGGGCCGACCAGAATGGACTATCCGGGGACTATTGCCAATGTCGCTGCGGTTGCGATGTACATCGGCGATGTCCTAGGACACCGGGCCGGATAACCGGCGGAATTTCGAAAGGTCAAGTGTGGCACGGGACTACTACGGCTTGCTCGGGGTGAGCCAGGGCGCCAGCGATCAGGAGATCAAGCGCGCCTATCGAAAGCTGGCCCGCGAACTGCATCCCGACGTCAATCCCGACGAGGCGGCCCAGCACCGGTTCAAGGAGATCAGCGCCGCCTACGAGGTGCTCTCCGACCCGGAGAAGCGCCGCATCGTCGACCTCGGCGGCGACCCGCTGGAAAGCGCCGCCTCGGCCGCCAATGGATTCGGCGGCTTCGGTGGTTTGGGTGACGTGTTCGAGGCCTTCTTCGGCGGCGGTGGCGCATCGCGTGGCCCCGTCGGCCGGGTGCGCCCCGGCTCGGACTCGCTGCTGCGGATGCGGCTGGACCTGTCCGAGTGCGCCACCGGAGTGACCAAGCAGGTCACCGTCGACACCGCCGTGCTGTGCGACATCTGCCAGGGCAAGGGAACCCACGGCGACTCCACCCCGGTCGCCTGCGATACCTGCGGCGGACGCGGCGAGGTGCAGACTGTCCAGCGCTCCTTGCTCGGGCAGGTGATGACCTCACGCCCCTGCCCGACCTGTCGCGGAGTCGGAGAGGTCATCCCCGATCCGTGCCACCGGTGCGGCGGCGACGGCCGGACCCGCGCCCGCCGCGATATCAGCGTCAAGATCCCCGCCGGAGTCGGCGACGGGATGCGAGTCCGGCTGGCCGCTCAGGGTGAGGTCGGCCCGGGCGGTGGCCCCGCGGGCGACCTCTACGTCGAAGTCCACGAGCAACAGCACGACATCTTCATCCGCGACGGCGACGACCTGCACTTCACCGTCTCGGTGCCGATGGTCGACGCCGCACTCGGCACCACGGTCACCGTCGACGCCATTCTCGACGGACTGACCGAGATCACGATCGCGCCCGGCACCCAACCGGGCTCGGTGACGACGCTGCGCGGACACGGTATGCCGCACCTGCGTTCGGGTGTTCGCGGGAACCTGCACGCGCACATCGAGGTGACGGTCCCCGGCAAGCTCGACGCACGGGCCAAGGAACTGCTCAGCGAGTTCAAGACGCGCAGCCATGCCGAGCCCGAGGTCAAGTCGACGCATGCCGGCGCCGCGAATTCCGGCGGCCTGTTCAACCGGCTGCGCGAGACGTTCAGCGGCCGCTGAGGCGTTGGCCGACACCCTGTTCTACGCCGACGCCATCCCGGCCGTCGGGCAACTCGCCGTGGTTGAGGGCGACGAGGGCTTCCACGCCGCCACAGTGCGGCGCATCCGCCCGGGCGAGGCGCTGGTGCTGTCCGACGGTGCAGGCGCGCTGGCCCGCTGCGGGGTCGAGAGCACTAGTAAGCGCGGATTCTCGGCCCGGGTGCTGGAGTACTGGACGGCAGCCCGCCCCGCCCCGACGGTGACTGTTGCGCAAGGCATTCCGAAATCGGAACGCTCAGAGCTGGCGATCGAACTGGCCACCGAAGCGGGTGCCGACGACTTCATCGCCTGGCAGGCGGACCGGTGTGTCGCGCGCTGGGACGGCGAGCGTGCGGAGAAGGGGCTGCGCCGCTGGCGCGCGGTGGCGCGCTCGGCCGCCCGGCAGTCGCGGCGCGCCTACATCCCGGACATCAGTGGGCCGGTGGCGAAGGCCGCTCTGGTGGCGCAGGTCGTCGAGCGGGTGGGCGCCGGTGGACTGGTTCTGGCGTTGCACGAATCCGCCGACCGTCCATTGGCTGAACTGCCTGTGGCGCAAGCACATTCGATCATGCTGATCGTGGGGCCCGAAGGCGGGATCAGCGACAGCGAGCTCGAAGCGCTGGTCGCAGTGGGCGCCACGGCGGTCCGGTTGGGTCCCACGGTGCTGCGCACCACGACCGCGGCTGCCGTCGCGTTGGGTGCGCTGGGGGTTCTGACGCCCCGCTGGTCGATCACCTGATCCCGGATCAGGCCGGGTCGGGCCGGGCCGCCAGCCGCGCATAGATCGACGCGGCCTCGGCGCGATTGCTCGCATGCAGTTTCCGAAGTACCCGCTTCACATGGGATTTGACCGTGCCGGGGGTGATCACCAGTTCGTCGGCGATCTGCTGGTTGGTCCGGCCGTCGGCCATCAGCCGCAGCACCTCGGCCTCGCGGCGGGTCAACATGTCGTGCACCCGCGACTCGACCTCGGCCAGCCGGCGGCTGGCCGGGCTGCGCTCGGCCGGCTCGACTTTCCTCAGCTCCAAGTCAGCGTCCTGCAATGCCTGAGCAGCCTGCTCGGCGGTGGCCAGCGCGCTGCGCACCTCGGCGTGCTGGCGGCGCATCCGTTCCATCAGCACGGTGCGTTCGAAGGCGTAGCCGAACCCCTCGGCGAATGCCCATACCGTGTCGCGGTCGATCTCATCGACGGTCCGCCCGGAGTACAGCCGGTCGGCGTGCAGGAAGCCGATCACCCTTCCGGTCGGCATGACCGGGGCCGCGACATAGGAGTGGGTCAGCGAGAAGTCGATGATCGGGCGGTTGACGCGCGGATCATTTTGGGCGTCGCGCACGATTTCCGGTGCATGCCTTCGGATCATCTGCGTCTCGAGCAGCATGTGGTCCAGCGGCGGGGCGACGGACTGGGCGAAGGCGACCATCTTCTCGGCGCCCTCGACGTCGTCGCCAAAGTACGCTGCCTCCATCACCATTCGGCCCTCGTGGACCCGGAACAGCACGGCCCGGTCGAACCCGCACGACTCGACGAGCTCACGCGGGGCACGGTCGACGATCTTGGCCACCTCGTCGATCGCACGCAGTTTGGACAGGCCTTCCTGCACCCGCAGCAACGCCAGCGTCCTGCGCCGGGCGGAGTCCTCGATCAGCTGGCGCTCCAGCAGAGACAGATCGAGCACCGCCTCCAACGCGGCCAGTGCCTTCTCGTCGCCGAGGCCTTCCAGCGCGTCGCGCACCAGGGTGGCATGGGCGTCGATGGTGTCGGCGACGGCCCGGATCGGGTCGTCGGCGCGCTCGACGATGCCCAGCCGGCAGGCCTCGTCGTAGCGGCGCGTCACCGCGCTGGTCGGGGGTTGTTTGGACGCCCAGCCGGGGTGATTGCCGTCGACGAGCGCGGTCACGGGCAGCGAGTCAAGAGAATCAGTGGTGGCGGTCACAGTGAGCCGATCGTCTCACCACTAATGGGGCAGTAGGCGCAAAACCGCCCGGTCGGGAGCGCAACTGACCCCCATCGGGATATCGACCGGCCCCCTATCAGCATCGAGGCTATTTGCATGACCTCGACCACCGCTTCTGCACTTCAACTGCTGACGACCCCCGAGGGGATCGCAAACCCCTACCCGCTCTTCGAGCAACTGCGGGATTCCTCGCCGGTGGCGGGCTACCAGGACTGGCCTCCGGGAACCGTGCCCGGCGCCGACGAACCGGTCACCGCGTGGGCGTTGTTCCGCCACGACCAGGTGCTTGCGGCCGCCCGCGACGGCGAGACGTTCTCGTCCCGTGACCCCATCCAGGAGGCGTCGTCGGCCCCGAGCCTGATGCTGGTCAACACCGACCCGCCCGCGCACACCGGCGAACGCAAACTGGTCAGCCAGGCATTCTCGCCGCGGCGCATCCGCAGGCTCGAGAACTGGCTCGCCGAACTGGTGCCGGTCCTGCTCGCCGATTTCGACGCCCGCACCCGCGACGGTGATCCCGACGTCATGGAGTTCGCCGACGAGGTGCCCACCCGCGCGATGGTCCGGCTGCTGGGCCTGCCCGACGGCGACCACGTCCGCTTCAAGAACTGGGCCAACGCCTTCATGCTGTCGTCGACGATGACACCCGAGGAGCGGATGGCCAGCAACGCCGACATGGTGACCGCGTTCACCGAGCGGGTCATCGAACACAGTGCCCGCCTTGATGATTCGCAGGATGTCGAGGACGCCGAGGATCTGATCTCGGCGCTACTGCGGGCCGAACTCGACGGAGAGCGGCTCACCCCGGAGCAGATCGTGCGGCTCTGCGTGACGTTGGTGGTGGCAGGCAGCGAGACGACGACCTACCTGATCGGCAGTGTCCTGCACGCCATGGCGCGTGAGCCTGCGGTGACGGCCCGGCTGCGGGCCGACCGCTCGTTGGTGAGCACCTTCATCGAGGAGGTCGCGCGGCTCACCGGGCCGCAACGGTTGTTCCGCATCGCGACCCGTGACGTCGAGATCGACGGCGCCCAGATCAAGAAGGGGGAGTGGGTGGCGCTGTTCTTCGGATCGGCCAACCACGATCCGGCCGTCTTCGAAGATCCCGAACGCCTGGACCTGGACCGGCCGAACATCCGCCAGCACCTGGCCTTCGGTCACGGCCTGCACTTCTGCCTGGGCGCGCCGTTGGCCCGGCTGGAGGTGGTCTCGGTCGTCAACGCGGTGCTGGACCGCTATTCGGTGATCGGCCTGTCCGAGGAACCGGGTGTGCGGCAGACCGCCAGCCTGCTCACCAACGGATTCGTCCGCCTGCCGCTGCAGCTGGCCCGATGACCACCGTCGAGAGCGGCAACATCGCCGCCACCAAAGCGATCTACGCGGCGGTTCCCGCCGGTGATCTGGAAACCGCACTGAGCCATATGGATCCGGAAGTCCGGATCACCTACTACGGCAGCGACGCCACCCCGTATGCCGGGGACTACCACGGCATCGAGGGGGCAAAAGAGTTCTTCACCATCGTCGGCAGCCACATCCAGATCACGGCGATGGAACCGTGGCTGTTCATCGAAGACGGGGACAACCTGGCGGTCTGGGGGCACCAGACGTTCGTGCGGTCGGCCACCGGGCATACCTGGGAGTCGGAGTTCGCGCACATCATCGCGCTGCGCGACGGCAAGTGGCTGCACTTCCGGGATTTCATGAACTCCGCACTGACCCACGACGCGTTCACCCGCGACTAGCGCGTCAGAGGCGGGCGCCCAGCGTGGCCACCCCGTCACCGTCGAGGTGCGCCAGCGCCAGGGGCCGGCCGGCCAGCACCGACGCCAGGTGTGCGGCCGACCCGGTGACGCGTGGCCCGGCGGCGCCCCGGCGCCATCCGACGTCGTGGGCGTGCAGGGTCAGGCCGCTCGCCCGGGATCGGGCGGGGATGAACGGATTAGGCACGCGCACTTGTGTTTCGAGGACCGCGGTCAGGGCATCGGGCGGCACCTCCGGCTCGCGGCCGATCGCCAGCGCGATGTCGAGTTCGTGGATCACGTGGTCGCCGAGTAGTAGTCGCGGCGGGAACACCCGGCCGATGCCACGGGGCGCGTCGATCAGGGCGGTGAGGTCGTCGATCAACTCGGCCGGTGTCCGGCGCCTCGCGTGCTGGCGTGCCAGCGCACAGTTCGCGTGATCGAATGACCCGCTGTGCCTGACCATCTCGGTCGCCATCGGCAGCGGCGGGGCCTGGTAGCCGTAGGCGATATGGGCGAGCACCTCGTGGTTGGTCCAGCCCGCGCACAAGCTTGCCTGCTGCCAGTCCGCGGCGGACAACGACCTCGCGAACTCGGCAAGCCGGAGATCGTTGCGCCGCAACAGCTCACGCCGGGTGGACATCGAGGTGCTTCCGCAAGAAGGTGGTTTGGTCGGCGAGAAGTTGTGGCAGCAGGGGCGGGTGATAGACGTCGAAGTGGTCGGCGTCGTAATGGCGGGCCTCACCGCGCGGGGCCCGGCGTGCGATGTCTTCTGCGCGTTGGGGATCCATCAGCGTCTCGCGGTCGCTGACGCAGACCAGCGCCGGCGCGGTGATGCGCGACGCCGTGCGAACCGCGGTCGTGACCGCGATCTCCGCGACGTCGGACGCGCCCACCCGGTTGTCGAAGTAGCCGCCGGGGGAGACTGTCGAGTTCCAGCCCTCCAGCGCGCCCGGCGCCGTCACCGCCGCCGTGCTGCCCGGGGTGCCCACGACGGGGATGTAATGCGGTGTCCGCCCCACGAGGCGCCGGCTGAGGTCGTTGAGGATCGCCGGGGTGAGACGCAGCATCGCGCCGAGTCCCAGTTGGCGGACCACCGCCGGACCGTCGACGATCGGGCATTGCACCACCACCGCCGCCACGTCGTCGCGGGCGGCCGCGACGCGCAGGGCGTGCATCGCGCCCAGGCTGGTACCCCACAGGCCGACCCGGCCGGTGTCGATGTCCGGCAGGCCGGCCAGGAACTCGAACGCGGCGTGGACATCCTGCTGGTGTTTGCGCAGGCTCAGTCGCTGGCGCGGGAAACCGCCCGATGCGCCGAGGCCGCGGTAGTCGAACGCCAGCGTGGCGATTCCCGCCTGGCTGAAGTGCTGTTCGTACTGATCGAGCGACATCGTGTGGTTGGCGCCGAATCCGTGGACGAGCACCAGGCCGGGATGTGGCCCTGGGCCGGACGGCCGGGTCAGCCAGGCGGCGCAGGTCGCGCCATTCGAGTCGAAGGTCAGCGTGGTGTGGGTGTCGGGCGGCATCGGGTCTCCTGATACGTACGGTGTACGTGAACCGTAACGCGTACGATGTACGTGTCAAGAGGAAGGGGATTTCGCCGATGCGGCCACGCTTCACGATCGACGAGATCCAGACCGCGGCACTGCAGATCGTGGACCGCGACGGGCTGGCCGGGCTGAGCATGCGAACGCTCGCCGCCGCACTGGGCACCGGCGCGATGACCTTCTACAACTACGTCCGCGACCGAGATCAGTTGGAGGAGTTGGTCGCAGAGGCGGTGATCGCCAGTGTCGAACTGCCCGATATCGGCGGCGACTGGCTCGGCGATGTCCGGGCCATCGCCAGGGCGATGTGGCAGGGAGTGCGGGCGCACCCGAACGCCATTCCGCTGGTGCTGACCCGGCGCACGGTGTCGCCGTCGAGCTATGCCGCGGCCGAGCGGCTCGTCGATGCGCTGAGCCGCGGGAATCTCGACGACACCGCCCTGCTGGGTGCGTTCCGGGCCGTGCTCAGCCTGGTTATGGGGAGCGCGCAGGTCGAGCTGGCAGGCCCGCTGGCCGGCGCTGGTCGGGACGAGCAACAGCGGCAGGTGGCCGCCCAGATCGGGGCGCTGGCGTCGGATCGGCACCGTCGCCTCGCTGCCCTGGCCGAGGTGAGCCAGCGATCCTCGGCGACGGCGGACTTCGAGCGTGCGCTCGAGCTGCTGCTGGTGGGCATACAGGCCAGCGCCCAGACGTTAACGACTTCACCGGGTCACGGCCCGGCGGTAAGATGAACCAACAGGCAAACTCGCCCAACCTCCAGGAAGCAGGCATCGAAGACCACGTGACGCCCCGCGAGACGACCGCTGCCTCGCAAGTGCGCAGCAGCATGACTGTTCCGCCCGACCTCGTTGTGGGCCTGCTGGGTTCCGCCGACGAAAACTTGCGCGCACTCGAACGCAGCCTGTCAGCCGACCTGCACGTCCGAGGAAACACCGTCACCCTGTCCGGTGATGCGGCCGATGTCGCGATGGCCGAACGGGTGATCTCCGAACTCATCGCGATCGTGGCCGGCGGTCAGACACTGTCGCCGGAAACGGTGCGGCACAGCATCGGGATGGTCGTCGGCGCCGACAACGAGTCGCCGGCCGAGGTGCTGTCCCTGGACATTCTGTCCCGGCGCGGCAAGACAATTCGGCCCAAGACGCTGAACCAGAAGCGCTACGTCGATGCCATCGACGCCCACACCATCGTGTTCGGTATCGGCCCTGCGGGTACTGGCAAGACCTATCTGGCCATGGCCAAGGCGGTCAATGCGCTGCAGACCAAACAGGTCACCCGGATCATCCTGACCCGCCCCGCGGTGGAAGCCGGTGAGCGCCTTGGCTTTCTGCCCGGCACGCTGACCGAGAAGATCGATCCCTATCTGCGGCCGTTGTATGACGCGCTGCACGACATGATGGATCCCACTGCCATCCCGAACCTGCTGAGTGCCGGTGTGATCGAGGTTGCGCCGCTGGCGTTCATGCGTGGCCGCTCGCTCAATGACGCCTTCATCATTCTCGACGAGGCCCAGAACACCACCGCCGAGCAGATGAAGATGTTCCTCACCCGTCTGGGCTTCGGATCCAAGATCGTGGTCACCGGTGACATCACCCAGGTCGATCTGCCCGGCGGCGCCAAGTCCGGTCTGCGCGCGGCGATGGACGTGCTCGACGGTATCGACGACATTCACTTCGCCGAACTCACCAGTGCCGACGTCGTGCGCCACCGGCTGGTCTCGGAAATCGTCGACGCTTATGCCAAGGCCGAGGAGCAGCCGGGTCTGATGAACCGCTCGCAACGTCGTTCGACGCGGCGGTAGGGGCGAACCGAGATGACTATCGAGGTATCCAACGAATCCGGCCTCGACGTTTCCGAAGAGGAACTGATCAGCGTCGCCCGCTTCGTGATCCGCCGAATGGACGTCAACCCGGCCGCCGAATTGTCGATGGTGCTGCTGGACACCAATGCGATGGCCGATCTGCACATGCGCTGGATGGATCTGCCCGGTCCCACCGACGTGATGAGCTTCCCGATGGACGAGCTCGAGCCCGGCGGTCGCCCCGATGCACCCGAGCCGGGGCCGTCGATGCTCGGCGACATCGTGCTGTGCCCGCAGTTCGCCGCCGACCAGGCGACCGCCGCGGGGCACAGCCTCGGCCAGGAGCTGGCCCTGCTGACGGTGCATGGTGTGCTGCACCTGCTCGGCTACGACCACGCCGAACCTGACGAGGAAAAAGAAATGTTCGACCTGCAGCGCACGCTGCTCGAGGAGTGGGTCGCCGAGCAGGTGCAGGCCTATCACCAGGATCGACAGATCGAGAAAGATCGTCGACTGCTCGACAAGTCACAGTTCTTCGACGAACCGTGACGGGCTGGAGTGCGCTTCTCGGCGCGATCGCCCTGATAGCGCTGGGTGGTTTGTTCGCCGCGATCGACGCCGCCATCAGTACGGTGTCGATCGCGCGGGTCGAGGAACTGGTCCGCGATGAGCGACCCGGCGCCTTGCGGCTGGCGCGGATCATGGCCGAGCGGCCGCGCTACATCAATCTTGTTGTGTTGCTGCGCATTGCGTGCGAGGCGGCCGCGACGGTGCTGCTGGTCGCGTTCTTGTGGGATGACCTCGGCCTGAAATGGGGCCTGGTGGTGGCGGCCGCGATCATGACGGTCGCCAGCTTCGTCGCCATGGGGGTGGGGCCGCGCACCATCGGCAGGCAGAACGCCTACACCATTGCACTCACGTCAGCGGTTCCGCTGCAGGCGATCTCGATTCTGCTGACCCCGATCAGCCGGCTGCTCATCGTGCTCGGCAACGCGCTGACCCCGGGCCGCGGTTTCCGCAACGGGCCGTTCGCCTCCGAGATCGAGTTGCGCGAAGTGGTCGACCTCGCGCAGCAGCGCGGCGTGGTGGCCGACGACGAACGACGGATGATCCAGTCGGTGTTCGAACTCGGCGACACCGCGGCGCGTGAGGTGATGGTCCCGCGTACCGAGATGGTGTGGATCGAAAGTGACAAGACCGCAAGCCAAGCGACGTCACTGGCGGTGCGCAGCGGCTATTCCCGCATCCCGGTGATCGGGGAGAACGTCGACGATGTCGTCGGCGTCGTCTATCTCAAAGATCTCGTCCAGCGCACCTACTACTCGTCCGACAGCGGCCGCGGCACCAAGGTGTCGGAGATCATGCGCCCGGCGGTCTTCGTACCCGACTCCAAACCGCTGGACGATCTGCTGCGAGAGATGCAGCGCGACCGCAACCACATGGCTCTGCTGGTCGATGAATACGGCGCCATCGCCGGTCTGGTGACCATCGAGGACGTGCTCGAAGAGATCGTCGGCGAGATCGCCGACGAGTACGACCACGACGAGGTCGCGCCGGTGGAGAAGCTGGGCGACAACAAGTTCCGGGTTTCGGCGCGGCTGCCGATCGAGGATGTCGGCGAACTCTACGACGTCGAGTTCGAAGAAGACCTGGACGTCGACACCGTGGGCGGGTTGCTGGCTCTCGAGCTCGGCAGGATCCCGCTGCCCGGCGCCGAGGTGGTATCCCATGGATTGCGGCTGCAAGCCGAAGGCGGCCGCGATCATCGTGGCCGGCTGCGCATCGGCACCGTATTGGTCAGCCGAACCGACCTGGAGGAAGGCGACAACGATGACTGAGGCGCTGGAGGCCGAAGACGCGAAGCTGGTGGTCCTCGCGCGCGGCGCGATGGCCCGCGCCGAAACAGGCGAAGGGGCGGCGGTGCGCGACCTCGACGGGCGCACCTACGCCGGCGCACCGGTCACCCTGTCGGCGCTGCGGCTGACCGGCCTGCAGGCGGCGGTCGCCGCAGCGGTATCCAGTGGCGCAACGGGTTTGGAGGCCGCCGTGCTCGTCGGCGGTTCAACCGACGATGACGGTGTCGCCGCCGTCCGGGAACTCTCACCCACCGCGGCGATCATCGTGACCGACCGCTCCGGAGCGCCGCAGTGAGCGAGTTCCGTTCGGGCTTCGTGTGTTTGGTGGGTCGCCCCAACACCGGCAAGTCGACACTGACCAACGCACTGGTCGGCGCAAAGGTGGCGATCACCGCCAACCAGCCGCAGACCACCCGGCACACCATTCGTGGCATCGTGCATCGCCCGGACTTCCAGATCGTGCTCGTCGACACCCCCGGGCTGCACCGGCCGCGCACCCTGCTGGGTAAGCGGCTCAACGACCTGGTGCGCGATACCTACTCCCAGGTCGACGTCATCGGGCTGTGCATCCCCGCCGACGAGGCGATCGGGCCCGGCGATCGGTGGATCTACGAACAGATCCGTGAGGTGGCCCCCAGGACCACACTCGTCGTCATCGTCACCAAGATCGACAAGGTGGCCAAGGAGCGGGTGGCCGAACAGCTGATGGCCGTCCACGCACTCGTTGGTGACACCGCCGCCGAGATCGTGCCGGTCTCGGCGACCAGAGGCGACCAGGTCGACGTCCTCACCGACGTGCTGGCCGGCCAATTGCCGCCCGGGCCGGCGTTCTATCCCGACGGTGAACTCACCGACGAGCCCGAAGAGACGCTCATGGCCGAGCTGATCCGGGAGGCCGCCCTCGATGGCGTGCGTGATGAGCTGCCGCACTCGCTGGCGGTGGTGATCGAGGAGATCGAGTCGCGCCCCGATCGCGACGATTTGATCGACGTCCGCGCCATCCTCTACGTGGAGCGCGACAGCCAGAAGGGCATCGTCATCGGTAAGGGCGGGGCCCGCCTCAAAGAGGTCGGGACTGTGGCCCGCACGCAGATCGAGAAGCTGCTGGGCACGAAGGTGTACCTCGACCTGCGGGTCAAGATCGCGAAGAACTGGCAGCGTGACCCCAAACAGCTTGGAAAGCTTGGGTTCTAGCCGCTCAGAGCTTGAACCCGCTCTGCTGTTCGAAGTCGGCGAGATCGAAGTAGTCGCTGAACCGGACGATCTTGCCGTCGCGCACCTCGAAGACGCCGTTGACGGGCAGGACGACCTTGCGGCCGTCGGTCATCGTGAAGTAGTCGATGCGCTCGGCGAGTACGAGGCCGGGTTCGGCGGCCAGCGTGACGATATCGAGCTTGGCCTCGGCGAAGGCGTTCAGGAACGCCTCGAAGATGGTGCGGATGCCCGCGATGCCCTCGATCGGGGCGACGGGCACGTTGTGATAGACCGCGTCGTCGGCGAAGGCCGAGCAGATGACCTCGAGATCGCGACCCTCCCAGGCCCCGAGAAAATCGCGGACGAGCTTCTCACTGTCGTGCTTGGTATCGGTCATGGGACAGTCCTACCAAGGCATTTCAGCGGAAACAATTACCCGTAAGAGCTATTCGGAGTCGACAGGCATCGGGGTGTTCCACCAGATCTCGGGCTGCTTGTTGGCCCAGCCGTTGATGGCCTCCAGCTCCGCGGCCAGGGAGATCAGCAGCGGCTCGCTGTTGGCCGGGCCCATCAGTTGAACGCCGATGGGCAGCCCGGCCGAGGTGAAGCCGGCGGGGATGTTGATCGACGGCCAGCCCAGCACGTTCCACGGGAAGGTGACCGGGCAGTCCGCGATCATCGCGCGATCGGTGGCGCCTGCGCCGAGGTCGTCGAACTTGCGCGCCGGTGGTGGCGGCTGCGCGGTCGTTGGTGCCAGCACGACGTCGACCGAACGGAAGATCGCCCCGACACGGCGGTGCAGGATCGGCTCGGTGGCCTTGGCCCGGCGCAACATCGTCCCCGACAGAAGCCGGCCTATCCGCATATTGGCCTCGGTCCTGGGATCGAGCGTGACGTCGTCGCCGAGCCGGTCGGCCCACTCCAGCAGCCCGGCCGTCGAGCGGGGCAGAAACGACAGCGGCAGCCGCAGCCCGTAGTTGGGATTGCCTTCCATCACGGTGTGGCCGAGGTTGTCGAGCTGTTCGGCGACCGCGTTCAGGGCGGCGCGGATCTCGGGGTGCAGTTTGGCGGGGAAGAACGTGAACGGAAACCGCGTCGAGAGTGCGATCTTCAGCGGTCCCGGCGCGGCGCCGACGGAATCGGACATCCGCGCCGGTGGCGGCTTGTTCAGGTCGTCGTCGTGGTTGCCGGACGCGGCATCGAGGACCAGCGCGGCGTCGGCGACGGTGCGCGCCAGCACACCGTTGACGGTGATGCCGTTGAACGGGTCGCGGATCGGAAAGGTCGAGATGCGCCCTCGTTGCGGTTTGATGCCGACGAGGTGGGTCCAGGCGGCGGGCACCCGGACACTGCCCGCGCCGTCGGATCCGATGGCCGCGGCCACCAGGCCGGCGGCGACCGCCGCCGCGCTGCCGCCCGACGATCCACCCGGAGTGTGCTTGCGCGACCAGGGATTTCGGGTGCGGCCGAAGGCCGGCCCACTGGTGAACGGCCACTGGCCGAGTTCACAGCAGTTGGTCTTACCGACGATCACCGCGCCGGCTTCCCGCAGCCGGCGCACCACCTCGGAGTCCTCGGTGGCCGGCCGGATCGGCCCGGCGGTGCCGAAGGAGGTCGGCACCCCGGCGATGTCGACGTCGTCCTTGACCGCGATGGGGATGCCCAGCAGCGGCGCATGCTCGCCGGCGGCGCGACGCCGGTCGGCGTCGGCGGCGTCGGCCAGCGCCGATTCGGTGAGCACCACCCGGAAGGCGTTGAGGGTGGACTGGCTGGCTGAGATCGCACGCAGCGACCGGCGGACCAGCTCGGTGGAGGTCACCGTGCCGCTGGCCAGCTGATAGAGCTGCTCGCCGATGGTGGGAAACCGCGGCGGCCTGCTCAAACTCGCATGAGCTGTCATGCCGACGTCGAGACTATCGGCGCGCGTCCGCGCTTATGTCGCATTGCGGTGGGAAACTTCTCGGATGCGGTTGTATCGGGATCGGGCTGTCGTGCTGCGCCAGCACAAGCTCGGTGAAGCAGACCGCATCGTCACCCTGCTGACCCGTGACAATGGTCTGGTCCGCGCGGTCGCCAAGGGAGTGCGCCGTACCCGCAGCAAGTTCGGCTCCCGGCTTGAGCCGTTCGCGCACATCGACGTCCAGCTGCATCCCGGCCGCAATCTGGACATCGTCACCCAGGTGGTGTCCATCGACGCCTTCGCCACCGACATCGTCAGCGACTACGGCCGCTACACCAGCGCCTGTGCGGTCCTGGAAACCGCCGAGCGGCTGGCCGGCGAGGAGCGTGCCCCGGCGCCGGCGCTACACCGGCTCACAGTCGGTGCGCTACGGGCGGTGGCCGACGGGACACGGTCCCGTGAGCTGGTCTTGGACGCCTACCTGCTGCGGGCCATGGGTATCGCCGGCTGGGCGCCCTCGCTGATCGAGTGTGCCCGGTGCGCTGCACCGGGCCCGCACCGCGCGTTCCACATCGCCGCTGGTGGCAGTGTCTGCATGCATTGCCGCCCGTCCGGCTCGACCACCCCGCCGCAGGCAGTGCTCGATCTGATGTCGGCGCTGCACGACGGCGACTGGGAGGTCGCCGAGGCGTCGTCGGCGTCGCACCGCAGCCACGCCAGCGGTCTGGTGGCTGCGCATCTGCAGTGGCACCTGGAACGCCAGCTACGCACCTTGCCGCTGGTGGAACGGGTCTACCGGCAGCCCGCTGACCAAGTTAGGGAGATGTTCAGGCAGGATGAAGCCCATGGCGATGAACCGGGTAACCAGCTCGTGGCGGGGGGCTGAGCGCAAGCGGAAAGACCAATTTCCGCAGCTCGCCCCCGCGCCCGACGACTACCCGATATTTCCCGACACCTCGGTGTGGCCGGTGGTGTTCCCCGAGCTGCCGCCGGCACCCGGCGGTGGGCCGCGTCGCCCACCGCAGCACACGTCCAAGGCTGTGCCGCCGGCCATCCCGGCCGACCAGATGCCCAAACACGTCGCCGTGGTGATGGACGGCAACGGACGCTGGGCCACCCAGCGCGGGTTGGGCCGCACCGAAGGCCACAAGATGGGCGAGGCGGTGCTGATCGACATCACCTGCGGAGCCATCGAGATCGGGATTCAGCACCTGTCGGTGTACGCGTTCTCCACGGAGAACTGGCGGCGCAGCACCGAAGAGGTGCGCTTCCTGATGGGCTTCAACCGTGAGGTGGTGCGACGGCGCCGCGAGAACCTTGACGCGATGGGCGTCAACATGCGCTGGGTTGGGTCGCGGGCGCGGATGTGGCGCAGCGTCATCAAGGAATTCGACATCGCCGAGAACATGACCGTCGGCAATAACGTGATCACGGTCAACTACTGCGTCAACTACGGCGGGCGGGCCGAAATCGCCGAGGCGGCAAAGCAAATCGCGCGTGACGTGGCGGCCGGGCGGGTCGATCCGGAACGGGTGAACGAAGCCACGCTCGCTGAGCACCTGCACCGGCCTGATATTCCTGACGTCGACTTGTTCATCCGGACGTCGGGGGAGCAGCGGGCGAGCAACTTCATGCTCTGGCAGTCCGCGTACGCCGAATACGTTTTCCAGGACAAACTTTGGCCCGATTACGACCGGCGGGATCTGTGGGCGGCGTGCGAAGAATACGCCGAGCGAAACCGGCGCTTCGGCCGGGCCTGATCGTGGAGCTGGGGGCCAGGCTGGCCGAGGCGCTGACCGCGGTGATACCCGTCGAGGTGGAACCCGATGGTGCGCTGACGCTGCGCTACGAGGGGACGTTCGCCTCGCTGCGGACGGTCACGATCGCCGACGATATCGAGATCATTTCGGTGACGCAGGTGCTGGCATGGGATCTGCCCGTGAACGCCGATCTGCGTAAACGGGTTGCCGCCCTTGCACAGTCGACGATGCTGGGGACCGTGACGTTCGCGGAGCAGTCCGGTAAGCGCGGGGATGTGATGCTGCGCTACAACTTTCCCGGCGAGGGGCTGGCCGACAAGGCGCTGCAGACGCTGGTGCTGATGGTGCTCGCCGGCGGGGCCGATGCCCGCCGCGCAATCGTCGACTGAGCCCTTGCGCCCAAACCGACATTTCGCAGCCAAAGTTCGAGTGAGGGGCGTACAAACGTCGATCTCGGCGCGGCCCGCTCAGCTGCGGCACTGACTGCAGGTGCCGAACAGTTCGATCGTGTGGCTCACTTCCGAAAACCCGTGCACCTGCGCCACTTCCGCGGCCCAGGCCTCGACCTCGCGACCGCTGACCTCGACGGTCGCACCGCAGCTGCGGCACACCAGATGATGGTGATGGTCGTCGCCTTCGCAGCGCCGGTACATCGACTCCCCGGTGTCGGTGCGCACCATGTCCACCAGATCGGCCGCCGACATTGACTGCAGCGTCCGGTACACCGTGGTGAGCCCGATGTTCTCGCCGCGGCGGCGCAGCTCATCGTGCAACTCCTGCGCCGAGCGGAATTCGTCGACGGTGTCGAGCAGCGCGATGATGGCCGCCCGCTGACGGGTGGCGCGTACCCCGGTCGCGGCGGCCCGGGGACGGATGTCGGCTCCGGTCACGGATGGTCCTCGCCGGCGTGGCTGATCGCGGCGACGACGATCTCGGCCAGGTGATCGTCCACCAGCCGGTACATCACTTCGCGCCCGGAGCGTTCGCCGGCCACGACCCCCGCCGCCTTGAGGATTCGCAGGTGCTGGCTGACCAGCGGTTGCGGGACGTCGAGCGCGTCGACGAGTTCGTGCACGCAGCGCTGGGATTCCCGAAGCTGCAGCACGATCGCGATGCGCACCGGTGCCGCCAGCGCGCGCAGCAGTTCACCAGCGTGTTCGAGGATGTCGGCGCGCGGCGATGACAGGTCCTCGACCCGGCCGTGGGTGGGTGCGGTCATATCGTCACCTCCGCGCTATTGGAAACGATTTCCACTTAACCGACCACTTTTCCATGCGCGATCACGCATGTCAAAAGTTGGTTTGGCGGGTCGTTAGGCTGTATGGCTATTGCCCGTCCGCAGAGTCCCCAGACAAGGAGTGACACCCATCGTGGCGTCCGTCATTGATTCCGTCGTCAATCTGGCCAAGCGTCGTGGTTTGGTGTACCCAGCCGGCGAGATCTACGGCGGCACCAAGTCGGCGTGGGACTATGGCCCGCTGGGCGTTGAGCTCAAGGAGAACATCAAGCGCCAGTGGTGGCGCTCGGTGGTGACAGGCCGCGACGACGTCGTCGGCCTGGACAGCTCGATCATCCTGCCGCGCGAGGTGTGGGTCGCCTCCGGTCACGTCGAGGTGTTCCACGATCCGCTGATCGAGTGCCTCAACTGCCACAAGCGTCATCGCCAGGACCACCTTCAAGAGGCCTACGCCCTGAAGAAGGGCGGCGAACCCGATGACGTGCCGACGTCCGAGATCGTCTGCCCGGACTGCGGCACCAAGGGCCAGTGGACCGAGCCTCGCGAGTTCAACATGATGCTCAAGACCTACCTCGGGCCGATCGAATCCGAGGAGGGCCTGCACTACTTGCGCCCGGAGACCGCCCAGGGCATCTTCGTGAACTTCGCCAACGTGGTGACGACCTCGCGCAAGAAGCCGCCGTTCGGCATCGGCCAGATCGGCAAGAGCTTCCGCAACGAGATCACCCCTGGCAACTTCATCTTCCGCACCCGCGAGTTCGAGCAGATGGAGATGGAGTTCTTCGTCGAGCCCGACAGTGCGCCGGAATGGCACAAGTACTGGATCGACACCCGGCTGCAGTGGTACGTCGACCTCGGCATCAACGCCGACAACCTCAGGCTCTACGAGCACCCCAAGGAAAAGCTGTCGCACTACTCGGCAGGCACCACCGACATCGAGTACAAATTCGGCTTTCAGGGCAACCCGTGGGGCGAGCTCGAAGGTATCGCCAATCGCACCGACTTCGACCTCAAGACGCACTCGGAGCATTCCGGTACCGACCTGTCGTTCTACGACCAGGCCGCCGACACCCGCTACATCCCCTACGTCATCGAACCCGCAGCGGGACTTACCCGTTCGTTCATGGCGTTCCTCGTCGACGCCTACGCCGAGGACGAGGCCCCCAACGCCAAGGGTGGCGTGGACAAGCGCACGGTGCTGCGGCTGGACCCCCGGCTGGCGCCGGTCAAGGCCGCGGTGCTGCCACTGTCCCGGCACGCCGACCTCAGCCCCAAGGCCAAGGATCTGGCCGCGGAGCTGCGCAAGTACTGGAACATCGAGTTCGACGACGCCGGTGCGATCGGCCGGCGCTATCGCCGCCAGGACGAGATCGGCACACCGTACTGCGTGACAGTCGATTTCGACACGCTCGAGGACCAGGCGGTCACCGTGCGTGAGCGCGACGAGATGACGCAGGAACGCATCGGCATCGACTCGGTCGTCGACTACCTGGCCACCCGGCTCAAGGGCTAACCCCTAGAAGCGGCCGCCGCCGCCGAGCATCCCGCCTCCGCCGCCGGAGGAGCCGCCGTAGGTGCTCGACGTCCATCCGCCGCCTCCACCGCCGAATCCGCCGCGCATACCGCCGGACAGGATGTTGCCGAGGATGATCCCGCCGATCACCGCACCCATGTTCGACGAACCGCCAACGCCGCCATAGTGATTCATGTACGTCCGCTGGGCCGACTGGACGTCGGTGTTGGCCAGCTGCTGGGCCCGAGCGGCCAGCATCGACGCGCCGTTGGCGTGGGCGATCGCCTCGGTGATGTTCGTCTTCTGCTTGGCCTGGGCGGCCTCGAGTTGGCGCACGGCCTCGTTGAGCCGGGTCCGCGCCTCGGGCCCGACACTGCCGCGGCGGGTATCGATGTAGTCCGACACCGAGCGCACCCGCGATTGCGCGGTGAACAGCGCCTGGTCGAAGGAGCGGCCCAGCCGCTCGGAGGTTTCGCGCTCCTCGACGACGCTGGCCAGTAGTCGATCGAGATCAGCGTCGGCCTGGGTCAGCTGGGTGAACGCTCCCAGCGGGTCGGCGCTCCCGTCGGTCTGCGCAGCCGTCACGGCCTTGACTGCGGCGTCGCGTGCCACGGTCAGCTCGTCGGTGTTGGACAGTCCGCCCTGGGTCAGCTGGGCCACGGCCTGGTTGATGCCCTGCTGGGTGTCGGCGATCGCCGCGGGCAGGGTAGCCACCGCACGCCGGATATCGCTGGCGGCGCTGTCCACCGCGTCGAGCATCGAACCGGCTTGCTGCAGTGCAGATTCCCCGGCCCGCACGCAGTCGACCAGCTCAGTCTGCTCGCCGGCGACCGGCTTGGCCACCAACTCGCGGGCGCGGCTGATCGAATGGTCGGCGAACTCCAGCCGCTCCTTGGCGGCGGCGACGTTGCGCGCCACCGAAGCCAGTGCGGTATCGGCGAACTCGCTGTGCAGCTGCGTCAGCGTCGACTGGGCGGGATCGATGCGGGCGCTGACATCCACCAACTTCTGGGTCAGCACATCGAGCCGGTCGGGGGCGTTGATGACCAGGTCGCGGAGTTCGTGGAACGCTTCGGTCTGGGCATCCAGATCGCGGTTGGCCCGCGCGGCCGCGACCACGACCCGGGTGAGTAGATCGCGGCGCTGGGCCGGTGTTTCGGGAATCGCGTCGTCGAGTTGCTGACGCACGTTGAACGCTTGCTGCAGCGTGACCTTCGCGTTCTCGACGGCCCTGTTGAACCGATCCGCTTGCTGTCGACCGAATTCGTCAGCGGCCAAGGCCAATTCGTTGGTGCTGGTTCGCACCGCGTTGTCGACATCGACAACGATCGACCGGGACAGCTCGTCGAGCGCGTCGAGCGGGACCGCGGCCAGCGCGTTGGGGTCGGTCGGGTCCACCCGCTTGGCGGCCGCCACCTCCGCTTCGTGCCGCTTGTGCTTGCGCCTGCGGCTCCACAACAGCAGCACCGCGATCGCGACCAGAATGATCGCCACGATGATCAACAGCGGAATCAACGAGAATCCGCCAGAGCTGCTGTGGCTGGCGCTCAACCCCCCAAGCCCGTTGGCGGCTTCGATCGCCGCGCCCGCCCAGTCGCCGCTGTGCAGCGCCGGCTCGACCTTGTTCAGACGGATGTAGTCCACCTCGGCCGAAGTGGCACCGCTGGCCGCCGCCGACGGCACCTGGAAGTAATACGAGCGCTGCCCGGTCGCGACCGCCAGGATCGCGTCCTGACTGCCCAGATCACTGAGGCTGCGGGTGCCGTCGGTCCACGTCGTCGCGGTCTTGGGGGCGAAAGAGTCGACAAAGACCACCCAGAGCCGTACGTGGCGGTCGCGGTAGAGCGTGTCGACCGCCTGTTGCACGTTGGCGAGTTGCCCGTCGCTCAGGGCGCCGGCGTTGTCGGTGACGTAGTCCGGTAGCCGCAACGGCGGCTCGGCCACCGCGGCGGGCGCGACCAAGGTGGCGGCGGTCATGATGGCCGCAAGCAGGCTGAGCACACGAGCGAGGCGCATGAGCGTCAAATGTAGTAGGGCGGGGCTGGCAGACTATGCCTCGGTGACGACGAATCAGCACGGCCACTACGACGAGGCCGACCGTGAACGGGTGGTGCACGAACCGCCGAAGACTGCCGGGCTGCCCGGTACGTCGACCGAGCACCGCACCGATTTCGCCCGCGACCGCGCGCGCGTCCTGCATTGTGCTGCCCTTCGCCGGCTGGCCGACAAGACTCAGGTGGTCGGGCCGCGGGAGAGTGAGAACCCCCGCACCCGGCTGACCCACTCGCTCGAAGTCGCGCAGATCGGGCGGGGGATGGCGGTGCCGCTGGGCTGCGATCCCGACCTGGTGGACATGGCCGGGCTGGCCCACGACATCGGTCACCCGCCGTACGGCCACAACGGCGAACGCGCCCTCGACGAGTTCGCGGCCGCCTGCGGCGGCTTCGAGGGCAACGCCCAGAACTTCCGGATCCTGACCCGAATCGAGCCGAAAGTGCTTGACGGGCAAGGTCGTAGCGTCGGGCTGAACCTGACCCGCGCGGGGTTGGACGCGGTCACGAAATATCCGTGGTTCCGTGGTGAGCGCGGGCGCAAGTTCGGTTTCTACTCTGACGACCGGGCGCTCGCCGACTGGGTGCGGGGTAGCGCGCCGTCGCAGCGGCCCTGCCTGGAGTCCCAGGTGATGGACTGGGCCGACGACGTCGCCTACTCGGTGCACGACGTCGAGGACGGCGTGGTGTCCGGCCGGATCGACCTGCGGGTGCTGGCCGACGACGACGCCGCGGCCGCGTTGGGCCGGCTGGGGCAGTCCAGCGGTGTGAGCGCCGACGATCTGGAGGCCGCGGCGCGGCGGCTGTCGCAGCTGCCGGTGGTGGCGGGCGTCGGCAAGTACGACGGGACGCTGGGGGCCTCCGTCGCACTCAAGCGGCTTACCAGTGAATTGGTGGGCCGGTTCGCCTCGGCGGCGGTTCGTTTGACCCACGAGCAGGCGGGGCCGCAGCCGCTGGTGCGCTATGAGGCGGATCTGCAGGTGCCCGCGACGGTCCGGGCGGAGGTCGCGCTGCTCAAGACGCTGGCGCTGCAATTCATCATGTCCGACCCGCGGCACCTCGACCTGCAGGCGCGGCAGCGCGAACGCATCCACCGGGTCGCGCACTGGCTGCTGGACGGCGCCCCCGCGACGCTCGATCCGATCTTCGCGCCCGAGTTCAATGCTGCTGCCGACGACGCGGCGCGCATGCGGATCGTCGTCGATCAGATCGCGTCGTTCACCGAGGGCCGGGTGGAGCGGATCGACGCGCACAACGCCGGCGTCCGCGAGCTCTAGACTGTGCCGATGGCGGGAGCGGTGAGCGGGAGCAGCGACCGAAAGGGTCGCATCTCCGAACGCGATATCGCCGCCATCCGGGAACAAGTCCGCATTGAAGACGTCGTCGGCGACTACGTCCAGCTGCGCCGGGCCGGCGCCGACTCGATGAAGGGCCTGTGCCCGTTCCATGACGAGAAGTCGCCGTCGTTCCACGTGCGTCCCAACCACGGCCACTTCCACTGTTTCGGTTGCGGGGAAGGCGGCGACGTCTACGCCTTCATCCTGAAGATCGAGCACGTCAGCTTCGTGGAAGCCGTGGAGATGCTGGCCGACCGCATCGGCTACACCGTGACCTACAGCGGTGGCGGCACCAGTGTGCAGCGCGACCGCGGCAGCCGCAGCCGGCTGACCGCTGCCAACGCCGCCGCGCAGGAGTTCTATGCTGCCGCACTGGAATCCGAGGAGGCCGCGCCGGCCAGGAAGTACCTCACCGAGCGCAACTTCGATTCCGCCGCGGCCCGTCAATTCGGCTGCGGCTTCGCGCCGTCGGGCTGGGATTCGCTGACCAAGCATCTGATCCGAAAAGGCTTCGAGTTCAAGGAACTCGAAGCTGCGGGGTTGTCCAGGGAGGGCCGCCGCGGACCGATGGACCGTTTCCACCGCAGGCTGCTGTGGCCGATCCGCAGCGCCAGCGGCGAGGTCGTCGGCTTCGGCGCACGCCGGATTTTCGACGACGACCAGATGGAAGCCAAGTACGTCAACACCCCAGAAACCGTGCTGTACAAGAAGTCCAACGTCTTGTTCGGCATCGACTTGGCCAAGCGGGATATCGCCAAGGGTCATCAGGCTGTTGTCGTCGAGGGCTACACCGACGTGATGGCCATGCACCTAGCCGGGGTGACCACCGCGGTCGCCTCGTGCGGAACGGCGTTCGGCGACGAGCACCTGTCGATGCTGCGGCGACTGATGATGGACGACAAGTTCTTTCGCGGTGAACTGATCTACGTGTTCGACGGTGACGCGGCCGGGCGCGCGGCTGCCCTCAAGGCGTTCGCGGGTGAACAGAACCTGGCGGGCCAGAGTTTCGTGGCCGTCGCGGCCGACGGCATGGACCCGTGCGATCTGCGGCTGGCGCAGGGGGACACCGCGCTGCGCGATCTGGTGGCCCGGCGCACACCGCTCTTCGAGTTCGCCATCCGTACCGCGTTGGCCGAGCACGACCTGGACCAGGCCGAGGGCCGGGTGGCGGCGTTGCGCCGCTGCGTGCCGATGGTCGCCCAGATCAAGGACCCGACGCTGCGCGACGAGTACGCCCGCCAGCTGGCGGGCTGGGTCGGCTGGGACGACGTCGCCCAGGTGATCGCACGGGTTCGCGAGGAGGCCGGCCACAAGCCAGGGGCGCGCGGCGACAACCGGCGCACGGCCGGGCGGCCCGCACCGGCCGTCGATGGCGCGGCCCGCCGCCCCGACCCCCGCGATCCGACGTTGTGGCCGCAGCGTGAAGCGCTCAAGGCCGCGCTGCAGTACCCGGCGCTGGCCGGACCGGTCTTCGACTCCCTGACCGTAGAGAGCTTCACTCATCCCGGCTATGCCGCCGTGCGGATCGCGATCGAGACCGCCGGCGGGACGTCGTCGGGCATCACCGGTGGTCAGTGGATCGATACGGTGCGCGAGCAGAGCGGCGCGGCGGCGACTGAAGGCCTGATCATGGAGCTCGGCGTCGAGTCGATCCGGGTCGAGGACGAGGAGAAACTGCCCCGCTACATCGGCAGTGTGCTGGCCAGGCTGCAGGAGGTCTGGGTGGGCAGGCAGGTCGCCGAGGTCAAGTCCAAGCTGCAGCGGATGTCGCCGGTGGAGCAGGGAGACGAGTATCACGCCCTGTTCGGCGACCTGGTGGCGCTGGAAGCGTATCGGCGCAGCCTGCTGGAACAGGCGAGCGGCGACGACCTCACTGCGTGAGACGAGTCTGCAGGTTATGGTTAACGGACTGCCCGTCTGGAGCGAAAGGTCAGATATGACTACCGCGAACACTCGTGCTCGGCGTATCGCCGCTGTTGGCGCGCTCGCCGTGGCTGCGGCTGCGGTCCCGGTCCTGGCTGAACTGACGGTTTCGACCTCGACGACCACCACCGCGACCGGCACCTGCCTCGCGTGGTTCGGTTCCCGCGGCGACGGCCAGTGCCTGAGCTATGCGAACAACAACGTCAGCGTGGGCACCCCGCAGCTGGGCGTTTACGGTCCTGACGCCGGGTCCATGCCTGGTGGCGGTATCGGTGTGAGCACCGGCCCGCTGCTGCCGGGTCAGACCATCAGCATTCCGCTGGGCTAGTTTCTTTCTCCGTACGTCCTCGAGATTGACCTGGGGGCTGCTTTCCTGCGCGATTTACGACCGTGAGGTCGATTTCGTCGTGCCTAGTTCTCCGACCGCTGGGGTTCCACCACGGTGGTGTTGGCGTCGATTTCGGTCAGTGTGACCATCTTCGGATCTGGATCCGGTGACACCCGGTCGGCGAGCTTGCGGCGCCCAGCGTCGATCACGGATTTAGTGGCGGGATTGTCAGTCAGTGCGCGGTAGGTGCCGACGATCTGCTCGTAGC
Organism: Mycobacterium sp.; assembly: GCA_023264735.1. GTDB lineage: Bacteria > Actinomycetota > Actinomycetes > Mycobacteriales > Mycobacteriaceae > Mycobacterium. The sequence continues at coordinate 38,363 of JAHFVD010000015.1, forward strand.
GCTTACGGCCGGCCTTGGTGCCCAACACATAGCCCACTCCGAGCACGGCCAGATACTGGATCACTGCGTTCCCTTCGTCGAAACCTCGCCTCACCATCCTGCCTGACGCGACGGGGTTGGCGCCCGTCCACCGGTTTGGCGTCGAGGGTGCCCGATAAGCTAGAGTCACTCTCCGGCCCGCCTCAGCGCAAGCGCGCTTCCGCGGGAAGAAGATAGTCCCCTGTAGCTCAACTGGCAGAGCTTCCGACTGTTAATCGGACGGTTGATGGTTCGAGTCCATCCGGGGGAGCCAGGTCAAGGCATGTTTGACAGGCTCCGTGCAAGCTCCATGCAACATCGTCCGGATTCGATCCCAACAAACGCAATATTTACGCGTGCGTCGAATCCCGGCACGAACTCAATTAGTGGGCCTCTAGAGTCGGGCGAACGACGGCAACTCTGTGCTGTCGGCTACCACGGGGGATCGCATGGACGTTGGGCGTACTCGATATCGCTGCGCGGTGCGCTGGCTCGTCTGTCGCACAACGATTGTGGGGTCGGCGTGAGCGCGGACTCGGCTAGCACGCCCGGCGACCTGAGAAAAGCACCGTCGATGAGATTGCCTCGCACTAGTGTCCTGAGTCATTAATTGCAATCTAGTTGTTTAGACTGGGCTGTGCCTTCGCCTCATGCTGCCGAGATCGTGTTGACCGCTGATGAGCGGGCCGAGTTGCAGGGGTGGGCGCGGCGGCGTACGAGCGCTGCGAGCCTGGCGATGCGGGCGCGAATTGTGTTGGCGGCAGCTGATGGTGGGTCCAACACGGAGCTGGCTGAACGGCTCGAGCTATCGATCACGACGGTGCGCCGGTGGCGTAACCGGTTCGTGGTGCATCGTTGTGACGGCCTGCTTGATGAGCCGCGGCCTGGCCGGCCACGAGTGGTTGGTGATGACCGGATCAAGGATCTGATCACCGCGACGTTGGAAACCACGCCGGCAGATGCCACGCACTGGTCGACGCGGTCGATGGCCGAGCATCTGGGTCTGTCGCAGTCGATGGTCTCGCGTGTGTGGCGGGCGTTCGGACTGGCTCCGCATAAGCAGGATTCGTGGAAGCTGGCCAAGGATCCGCTGTTTGTGGAGAAGGTCCGCGATGTGGTCGGGCTGTATCTGGATCCCCCCGAACGGGCCGTGGTGCTCTGTGTGGACGAGAAGACCCAGATCCAGGCCCGGCACCGTCGCCGGCCAGATACGCGCCGCCGACCCCAACAATGACAACCTCGACTTCAGCGGACCGACGACCAGCGCGCTCGGGGGATCAGTGACCGTCAACCCCGACGGCTCGTTCAGGTCCTATCGAATCGGGAAGTTTTTGTCCGGCAATATGGGTTCCAATGGTTTGAGTATCCGTCGCAACCTGGAACGAGGCACCAACCATGGCCGCAGATCTACCTGACAAAGCCCTCGAGCTGCGCTCGTTGGTGACCTCCGCTGGCACCCTCGAACTCTCGCTGCACGAAGTCCCGGTCCCGAGCCCGAGCGACAACGAGGTACTGGTTCGGGTCGAGGCCTCGCCGATCAACCCGTCAGACCTGGGTCTGCTCATCGCAGGCGCCGACATGGCACAAGCGACGGTGACCGGCACGCCCGGCCGTCCCGTCGTCACGGCGCCTATCGCAAACGTCAAAGCCTTCGTCGCCCGCCTCGATCAATCGCTCCCCGTCGGCAACGAGGGAGCGGGCACCGTCGTCGCGGCGGGATCATCGGAAGCCGCCCAGGCACTGCTCGGCAAGACCGTCGGCATCGCGGGCGGCGCGATGTACTCGCAATACCGCGCGGTCGACGCGCGGGCCTGTCTCGTCCTCCCCGACGGCGCCACGGCGAACGACGGTGCCTCGTCCTTCGTCAACCCACTGACCGCACTCGGCATGACGGAAACCATGCGCCGCGAAGGACATTCGGCTCTGGTGCACACCGCCGCCGCATCGAATCTCGGGCAGATGCTCGTGAAGCTCTGCCAAAAGGACGGCATCCCGCTGGTCAACATCGTTCGCAAGCCCGAGCAAGAGGAGCTGCTCAAGTCCCTCGGCGCAACACATGTCCTCAACTCGACGTCGCCATCGTTCGAGACCGATCTCGTCGAGGCCCTGAAAGAGACCAAAGCGACGCTCGCGTTCGACGCCACCGGAGGCGGAACGCTCGCGAGCCAGATCCTCAACGGCATGGAAGAGGCGGCCAGCGCCACCGCAGCGGAGTACTCGCGCTACGGGTCGAACGTCCACAAGCAGGTCTATATCTACGGCGGACTCGACACCTCGCCGACGATTCTCACCAGGAACTTCGGCATGGCCTGGGGTATCGGCGGCTGGCTGCTGACCCCATTCCTGGCCGGTGCCGGCGCCGAGACCATCGGCAGGCTTCGTGCCCGGGTGGCCGCGGAGCTCACCACGACATTCGCCAGCAGCTACACCCGGGAGGTGTCGCTGGCCGGGATGCTTCAACCTGACGCGTTCCATGAATACATAAGGCGCGCAACCGGAGAGAAGTTCCTCGTGACACCGCAGGCCGCTCCCTGAGCCAAGCCGTTGGATGACTTCACCGTCCGCCATCCGTTTCGGCAGACATGACGGTCATTAGACAGTTCAGGCTGGACGCATCGCCGTCACTAACATCAACAAGCGTGAACCTGCGTGGTCGCGACCGCGAATGCCGCACGCTCGGCGCGCTGATCGCCGGCGTGACGGCGGGCTCGCAGGTGCTCGTGCTGCGGGGTGAGGCCGGAGTCGGCAAATCCGCGCTGCTCGACTACGCCACCACTCGAGCAGACGCGTTCAAAGTCCTGCGCGTGATCGGCGTCGAATCCGACATGGAGCTGGCATTCGCAGGCCTGCAGCAGCTATGCGCCCCGCTGCTCGACCACCTCGACGATCTGCCCGAGCCCCAAAAAGCGGCCCTCAACGTGGCCTTCGGGCGAGGCATCGGCAAGGCCCCCGACCGCTTTCTGGTCGGCCTGGCAGTGCTGAGCCTGCTCGCCGCGGCCGCTGAAGTACAACCACTGCTCTGTGTTGTCGACGACGCCCAATGGCTGGACCAGGTTTCGGTGCAGACCCTCGGCTTCGTCGCGCGGCGCCTGCTTGCCGAACCGGTTGCGGTCATCTTCGCCGTCCGGGACCGCCCCGACGTCCTTGGCGGGCTTCCTGAACTGCCGATCGAGGGACTCTCCGATGCCGACGCCAGGGACCTGCTCGACGGGGTAATGCTGGCCGGCATCGATTCGCGCGTGCGCGACCGCATCGTCGCCGAGACCCGCGGGATTCCACTGGCCATCCTGGAAGTACCGCGCAACGTGACGGCGACCGAGCTCGCCGGAGGGTTCTGGATATCCGGAAAGCGATCGTCGACCGCCGCCATCGAAGAGGACTTCATGCGCCGGATCCGAGCGCTGCCCCCCGAGACGCAGCGACTGCTCGTCGTCGCGTCCGCTGACCCGACGGGCGACGCCGCATTGTTCCTGCGGACGGCCGCAGCGCTGGGCATCGCCGTCGACGCGCTCGGTCCCGCCGAAGCTGCAGGCGTCATCGAATTCGGTCCGCGCATGCACTTCTGCCACCCGCTCATGCGGTCGGCTGCCTATCGCGCCGCGGACCTGGCCGACCGCCGCGCGGTCCATCGGGCCCTGTCCGAGGCCACCGACCCCCAAGCCGACCCCGATCGCCGGGCGTGGCATTGCGCCAACGCGGCTCTCGGGCCCGACGACTCGGTGGCCGCTGAGCTCGAGGCGTCAGCCAGCCGCGCCGCGAGCAGAGGTGGGGTGGCTGCCGCGGCCGCGTTCCTCGAACGGGCAACAACTCTGACCGCCGATCCTGAGTTGCGTGGCACCCGCGCCATCGCGGCTGCCCGTGCCAAGCGGGAGGCGGCCGCACCCGAAGCCGCCCGAGATCTGCTCGCCGTCGCGGAGCTCGCACCACTGTCCGATCTGCAGCGAGCACAGGTTGCCCGGCTGCAAGCGCAACTGCAGTTCATGGGCAGCCGGGCGGGCGACGCGGGTGCACTCCAAACCGGTGAGGCCGCAGCGTTGTTACTCACGGCGGCTCGTGGGCTCGACGGTCTCGACGATGAGCTGGCCCGCGAGACGTACCTGGAGGCGCTGACCGCGGCCATGTATGCCGGCCGGTTGGGGGAGCCCGGCCTTCTCGGCGCGGTCGCCCAGGCGGGCCGCGATGCCATTGCGCGCATCTCGGCGCCGCAGCGCCCGATCGACCTGCTTCTCAGCGGTATGACCAGCCGGATCCTCGACGGCCCAGGTGCCGGCTCGGCTCATTTGAGCGCCGCGCTGGAATTGTGGAATACGAACGCGCAGAGCGAAACCGGTCCGGTGCAGAACTGGCCGTTCCCCATCGCACAGGAATCGGCCGCGCACGAGTTGTGGGACGACGCCGTGTTGCAGCAGATCGCCACCGATATGGTTCGCCGCGCCCGCGACGGCGGCGCACTGGCCATGCTGCCTGCGGCGCTGGTGTATCGCGCAGGCGTGCACGTCTACACCGGCGAATTCAGCAAGGCCGCAGCCCTACTCGAGGAGGCCGACGCGATCACGGCAGCCACCGGCCATACGCCGATGAAATATCACTCCCTGACGTTGGCCGCGTGGCGCGGTATACCCGACGAAGCCGTCGAACGAATCGAGGCGGCAGCCGCCGATGGGCTGGCCAAAGGGGAGGGCCGGCTGGTCGGTGTCAGCGCGTTCACGTCGGCTGTGCTCTACAACGGCCTGAGTCGCTACGAGGAGGCTCTGAAAGCCGCCCAGAGATGTTGTGAATACGAGGATCTCGGCTTTCACGGCTGGTGCCTGTACGAACTCATCGAAGCTGCCGTGCATATCGGCGACCGGGAATCCGCAGAAGCTGCCCTGCCACGGCTCGAGCAACGCCCCGGAACCAGCGGAACCGAATGGGGGTTGGGCGTGGTGGCCGCCGCCCGCGCGCTGCTGGCGTCCGACGACGACGCCGAGCGGCTCTTCGTCGAAGCACTCGAGCTCCTCGAAGCGGCGCGTATCGGACCTCACGCCACGCGGACCCGGCTGGCGTACGGCGAGTGGTTGCGACGCATGAACCGTCGCACCGACGCACGCACCCAGCTGGGCAAGGCGTATGCGGCTTTCACTGAGATGGGTGCCCAGGCATTCGCCGAGCGGGCCCGTCGTGAGTTGGCGGTCACCGGAGAGAAGGTGCGCAAACAGCCAGACGCTTCGGGGACTGAGCTCACCACGCAGGAAGCGCAGATCGCGCGGCTGGCTGCCGAGGGGCACACCAATGCCGAAATCGGCGCCCAGTTGTTCATCAGCGCGCACACTGTCGAATGGCACTTGCGCAAGGTCTTCGTCAAACTCGGCATCACTTCACGCAGGCAGTTGCGCAACGCTGCGCTGTCTGGGTAGCGATCTGAGCAACGAATCTGTGAAACAAAGCGAGCTGGCCACCTCGTCGTTTAGGCTGCACCTGGCCCTCCAGAGGGGGGTGGCCAGAATGGAGCGCGCCGTTATGGATCCTGTACGCACGCGAGGAATCGTCCGAGTCACGGCGGCGGCAGTCGCCCTGGGATTGGTCGTGGCCGGCTGCGGTAAGGATGAGGAAAAGTCGTCCTCAACGTCGACGAGCACCTCGACATCGACATCGACCTCGACTTCGACGTCGACCACCACCAGCGCTGCGTCGTCGACGGCCGCAGCGGCGTCCAATTACGAGACGCTGCTGATCAAGGCCGCCGACATTCCGGCCATCGGGGCACCGTGGACCGGTGATACGCCCAAGACCACTCTCGATCCCGCGCCGCCGGACGTCACCCAGACCTTCACGTCCGGGACCAACGCCATCAACGTGTCGATCATCATCGCCGCCGACGCCGCACAGGCCGCTACGGCACTGACCGGGGCCGCCAACAGCGTGCCGTCCCAGGTGACCGGCACCCCGGTGCCGCTGCCCGCGGTCACCCCCGATGCGACCGTCACCATCGGTACGTCGCCGGATGGCAAGTCCGCGATGGCGGCTCTGCTGTTCACGGTGGACCGCACCGTCGTGGTGATCGTGTTCGGAAGCGGACCCGGCGACCTCAGCCCGGTCCCGCAGGACTACACCGAGACCGTCGGCAAGGCACAGGTCGCCGCGATCCAGGCAGCCCTGCCCAACCTGAAGTAATCGCTTTGCGTGAAGGCCGGGGGCGTTGTGCCCCCGGCCTTTTCGCGTCTTGGGGCGCGGACGCCGAGTGTGCGACCCGATCCGCTGGCACCCGCGTGTTGCGGATGAAACCGCACACTCGCGGCGGGAGCGCGACTCGGCTACCTGACTCAGACGGTCGCGGGCACTCGTTCCCGCGCCGCCGCGCTGCGCATCTCGGCCCGCAGGGTGGTGAAGTCCGAGATCGTCTTGGACGCCACGGTGGCCACCGGGCGTGCGCTGCGACTGGTGGCTTCCGTCTTCGACACCATGATCACGCTGTCGATATAGGGCTGAATCGTGGTGGCGTTCTGCACGGTGGCCACGATGACCAGCTGGAAGCCGAACTTCCGGAACGCCTGCAGCGCCTGCTGCGCGAACTGCGGATCGGACTTGGAGAACGCCTCGTCGAGCATCAACTGGGCGAAAACCGGCTTGTTGTCTGAACTCTCGGGGCTGGCCAGGTTGAAGCTCAAGGCGCCGGCGAGGCAGAACGCCATCAGCTTCTCCTGCTCGCCACCGGAATTGTCGCCGGCATTGCTGTGCGTGCGGATCAGCTCCTCGGTGCGGATGTCCCATTCGGCGCAGTCAAAGGTGAAGCGGTTACGCACATCCAGTGCGTCGCGCGTCCACGCCTTGTCCTCCGGCGCGGTCGACGCCAGCCGGTTGCGCAACCGGAGAATATCGGCGTACTGATCCAGGATCGCTTGCTTGTCGCCAAGGCCGACCTCGGCGATGCGCCGGGAAATGGCCCGCACGATCTCAGTCAGTTCGGCGACCGCGGTCAGGCTGCGGGGAGTGGCACGCAGCGTCAACCGGGTGCCGTTGTTGAACTCGACCGCACCCAGCCCGGTGTTGACCCGGTCGATCTGCTCGCTGATCCGTCGCGTCTCCTGCTCGGCCACCCGGTGCAGCGTCAGGATGGCGTCGGGCGCCTGCTCGGTGACCAGGCGCATCATCCGCTCGTAGGCCTCGGGCAGCTCGCGCTCGTCGATATGCCGGCACAGCGCCACGTAGTCGTGCACTCGCTCGTCGAACACATCGCTGTCGTTAGGGATCGCGTCGGGGAACGCGGTGTCGAACGTGTTGAGGATGCGGGCCAGTTCATCGTATGAGCGCCTGCGGCTTTCACGAAGCTGCTCGCGCTCCTTGCGGATGGTGTTGAACACCGCTTCGCGGTGCGGCTCGGGATTGAGCACCTCCAACGACACCGGCACATCGGCGGCATAGCGATTCAGCAACTCGGTCAGCGGCTCTGACACGAACGCGGGAGCCAGGCGGTCCTGCAGCTCGAGCAGCTGCGTGCGCCGGCCGTCCAGATCGTCACGACGGGTCTGGATGGCGCCGCGGCGCGTCATCAGCGTCTGGATTTCCTCCCACACCTCGTCGGCGCGGGCGTTGAGCGCCTCGATATCGGGGTTGTCGGCCAGCAGCAGTTCGTACTGCTCGCGCAGCCGGTCGGCATGCCCGTCGGCGGTATCGATGTCGACCTGATTCCACTGCGGGAACTGATCGCAGATCGCCTTGCATGCCGCCGAGCGGTCCCGCCACTGTTGCCGTTGCGCCGCAATGTCATCGGCGGCACGTCGCGCCTGCTGATAGGCCTCTTCGGCATTGGCGAGGTCGACGGTCAGCGCGTCGATCTTAGCGGCGACCTCACCCTGGTAGATGTAATCGGACTGTTTGAGCGGACGCCGGTCGTCCTTGATGGCCAGCCGGTCGGAATCCTTGTACAGGCCGGCATCGGTGACCGCGCGTCGGAAGCGGGAGAACACATCCGGGGTGTCCACGCAGATGTGGTCGCCGGCGGCGGCGATGACGTCGGCGGCTTCGGCGGCGCACGGGTGGGTCGGGTCGACGAGGAACAGCTTGCCGGCCAACGTATTCGGCTCTGCTTCGACCGGCTCGGCGCCGACGAGGCTGGCGCGGACGTGGTGCAGCTGCAGCCGTCCACCCATATTGGTCTCGTTGACGAACCGCAGCACCGCGGAGTACTGCTCATCGGGCACCAGCAGTCGCAAGCCGACGCCGCGCAGCACCTTCTCGACCGCCACCCGCCAGCGGCCCTGGTCGGGCCGCAGGTCCATCAGCTCCGCGATGTAGGGGAGTTCGGTGGGGTCGACACCGACTGCGGCGCAGATGTGTTCGCGCATGGTGATCGCGAATTCGGGCAGTGCCGAGCCGACGTGTTCGACGCGCTTGAGTTCTTTGGCAGCCTCGTCGCGGGCGATCCGAGCCGCCTTCTGGGCGTACTCGGCGTCGGTGGACGCCTCGCGGCCCCGGTCCAGCTTGGCCAGCAATTCGGTGACTGCGGTGGTGAGTTCCTCACGCATGTTCCAGAAGTCGTCGGCGCTGTTGGGGATGTCGATGTCCTGCGCGTTGAGCATCGCTTCGAAGGCGGCGCGCCGGCGCGACACCTGCTCAGCTTGCGCCTCGGCGCCGGCCACCTGCGACTGTAGTGGCCCCAGGTTGGCGCTGGAACCGCTGATCTGCGCGTTGAGTGAATCGCCTTCAGCCTTGGCAAGATTGAGCTGACGGGTGACGTCCTCGTACTCGTTGCCAAGCTGGTCGATGGTGGCGTCCAGCGAGGTGATCTGCGGCGCGCACTGCGCGAGCCGGACATGGTCGGTGTAGGCGCGCACCATCGGCGGGTCAACCAGGTCGATGATGCCCAGGTCGGAGGACTCCGAGGCGTAGCGCTGCTGGATCTTCTCGATATCGCCGAGGATCTTGCGCTTACGCTGCGCGACGGCCAGCAGCTCGCGGGCCTCCACAAGCGGGTCGATCTGCTTGAGCGCCTCGGGCAGCCGGGTGAGGCTGCTCGGCTCGTCGAGCATGAACTCTCGGACGAATTGTTCCAGTCCGCCAACACTTTTCAGTGATTTGGCCTTGCCGAGCAGCTGCTGGGCGGCGTCGGAGGCACGGATGCCGATGGTGGCGTACAGCTGGGCGAGGTACTGCGATTCGACCTTGGTGGAGAACCGCCACTCGTCGTCCTTGAACACCCCGGAGTCGAAACGTCCAGCCGCCCAGCGGTTGCAGACGTCTTCGATATCCCGGTCGCCGTCGGCGAGCACAAACCGGCTCGACGAGTCCGAGCGCGATTCGCCGGTCAGCCATTTCAGCACCAGGCCGGTGACCGTCCGTCCGGTGTTGCTGGTGTAGCTGACGGCGATCGCCGACCAGGCGGTGCCTTCCCCGCGCAGGTACATCACCTTGCTGGTGCCGCCGTCACTGCGCTGACCCCACGCCCCGCGCACGTATTTGTCGACGGTGCGCCGGCCCGCGCTGGACCCGGCGGCGGTGTTGTCGCCCGAAGCGTTGAAGTTACGCCGATTGAACGGCAGGAAGCCGAGCGAAATGGCATCGAGCAGTGAGGATTTGCCGCTACCCGAGGCGCCGGCGATCAGTGCGCCACCGTCGCTGAACGGGATGTCGTGGTACCCGTCGAACACACCCCAGTTGATGACCTGCAGCCGCGACAAGTGGAACTGTTCAGCCATCCTGGCCGGCCTCCTGATCGTCGCGCTCCGGTGCGGCGCCGCCGCTGAGCAGCAGTTCGAACTGCTGCTGCAACTCGGCGATCACCGAAGCGGTCATCACGGCGTTGATCACCGGGCTGACGGTGTAGCTGTCTTCGTCGTCGCGCGTCTTGCGCAGGATCTCCAACCCGGCCAGACGCGCGATCGCCGCGTCGATGCGGGCGGTGAAGGTGACGGTGTCGCGGTCGACATCGTTGAGCACCCCGGAGAACAGCCCGTGTACCTCTTCGCGGCTGATCAGCACGGCTTGCCCGCCTGCGGCGCGCGACATCTGCGCCAGGTGCAGGGCCAGGATGGAGTCGTAGGTGCCCAGCGGCTCACGGCGCAAAAGCTTGACGCCCCTGGCCGATTCGTATCGGGCCTGCTCGATGAACGCGATGTCGGTGCCGTCCACAATGCGCAGCATCAGGTCGAGTTCGGAGAGCCGAACCGACAGCTGAGCGCGGTATTCGAGCACCCAGCTGTACAGATCCTGGTCGGCCTCGGCGCTGATGTAGCGGCGGGTCAGCAGCTGTTGCAATGCCCAGCAGGCACGGTCGGGCAACTCGCTGACATCGCCGTCGAAGCGCGGGCGGCGCTGGTGCGGCGTGCGCGCGGTCTGGTCGACTTGGGGCAGCGAACTGAAATCGATATCGGCGTCGGTGCTCATGCGCTGGCTCCCAACAGGCTGGAGATCGGTTCGGTGAACACCAGGTGTGGAACCTCCATCTCGCGGTCGCGTCCGTCCAGCGACTGGAACCGTACGGTGACCGACTTGGCGCCCGGCGCGGCGTCGGGCTGTTTGAGCGCCCAGGACCACAACACGATGACATGCCCCAGATAAGCGGCATCGAGCATTTCCACAGCCTCCGGCAGGGACAGTCGCCCGCCGGCGTCGATCGCGGTGTTGATCATCTCCGACATCGCGGGCGCGTCGACCTGGGTGGTCAGCGCCGAGAAGCTGGACAGGTCGAGCTCACCCTCAGCGGCCTGGGCGGGCTTCGGGTTGGACAGGTCGCCGATCCGGAAGCTCAGCGCCCCAACCGAACTGATGGCGTGCCGGGCCAGGGGGAGTTCGATGTCGAGACGCGAGTCGGTCAGTGAACTCTTTAGCAGGGCACGGGCGGAGCCGATCGCGTCGTTGAGCTGACGAGCCACCCCGCGGCTCTGTTCCAGGGTCCCGAACGCGGTGAACCGCTTGACCCGCTGGGCGCAGCGCTGCTGGATGCGTTCCACCTCGTCGATCTGCTGGCCGACGAGCTCGAAGAAGCCCGCCATCACCTTGCGCAGTGCCGGGTCCAGGGCGGGCAGCGCATGGGCGACCGCGGCGACATCGGCCTCGAACTCGGCGCGCTGGTCGGGGTCGTTGATCATCCGCATGAATGCGCGGTGGCTGTCGCGGCCCTGGGAGTCCCATGCGGTCTGGTAGTCGGCGTACATCTGACGCTGGCGGTCGCGGTATTCCAGGTTGCTGTCGATCGGCTCGTCCAGGGCGGCGGTGGCCCGTTCGATCATGGTGCCGTACTGCCCGATGTCGGTGATCAGTCGTTCCATCTGCAGGGCGATGGCGTGGGCTTCGTCGTACATGTCGGTCATGTCGACGTCGGCGGAGCGGTCGGAGAGGTCCTCGCCTCGTTCGAGCGCGTCGAGTTCGGCCTGTAGCGCGGCGATCTCGGCCTGGATGCCGGCGCGGATCCGGACCGGGTCGTTGCCTACCCGCAGGGCGATCTGCTTGAGGCGGGCGGCGATGCCGATGATCGACCCGCCGGTGGCGATGGTGTCCTGGCGGCGCAGTCCGCGCAGGAAGTCCAGGGCGCGACGAGCGTCCTGCGTGAGGTAGCAGAGGTTGCGTTCGACCCCGGTGCGCTGATCGGCCACCCGGTGCAGCCAGCCCTGGCTGGCCCAGCTTTTGATCAGGCCCAGGCCGGATTGCTCGCCGCCGGGCCGGCCGAGCTCGTCGAGGTCGCGTTCGAGGCGCACCACGAGGTCGGTTTCACCGATCACGCCGTCATTGAGGTGACGTTCCATCAGGGTGGCGTAGCCGCTCAGGTTGAGCGTGGCCAGCAGCCGGATCGTGGGGGAGCCCTGGATGTCGCGATTGATTTCGAGGAGGTCAGCGGCCGACAAGGTGGTGTCGTCGTCCACGCCGTTTCCTCCTCGATGTAGTTGGTCGGACGCTCCAAGATAGGCCACCGCGCCGACATCTCCGGACCCCGCGAGCGAGTGTCGGGGGCGTGTTTAGAAAGGTCTGTCACACATGTCTCAGAGGCCACGCGGGCCACACCGCAGACGCCGTGAGGGTGCGTCTGCGTACGCGTGCGGCGGCGTGTTGCGTACCGACACGCACCCTCGCGGAGGGGTAGTTGCGGCAGACTACTGAGGTGGCGCTTTCCGAAACGACGCTGCTCACCGTGGCCGGTGATCGTGTCTTCGCTCGGGGCGAGGACTACGTCCGTTACGTCTGTGGCCTCCGTACGACTGACACCAAGGCGTACGCGTCGATCCAGGCCAAGCGGGTCTATACGGTGGAGCTCGACTGGTCCGGTGCGCTACCCGACGGATCCTGTACCTGTCCGCACTATGCTGACGGCAACTTCTGCAAGCATCTGGTCGCGACCGGACTCGCCGCGATCGACTCCGGACGGGTGGCGGTCGACGACACAGCCAGCGGCACCGCCGAGGCCGCGTTGGAAGCAGCGGTGCAGGCGATGGGCGTCGATGAGCTGCGTGAAGTGGTCATGGCACTTGCGCAGCGTGATGGCGCGGTACGCCGCATGCTGGAGGTTCGTACCACGATAACGGCGGGTGACGACGCACAGGCCAAGGCCGAGTTCGAATCCTACGTGCGAAACACGTTGGCGTTTCGTGGATTTGTCGACTACCGACGTTCTTTTGAGGTCGCAGAGGCTGCCAGTGAAATGCTCGACGAACTCGAGAACCACCTCGACAGTGGGTTGGCTGAAGTTGTGCGCACGGCATTGCTGCTCGCACTGACCCGCCTGCGCAAGATCCTCGAGCAGGTTGATGACTCCTCGGGCTCGATCGGTGATCAATGCCAGCGGGCCGCCGACCTTTACGCCCGGGCTTGCCGGCTGGGGCAGCCCGACCCCGTCAAACTTGCGGCGTGGCTGGTGAAATTCCGTGCTGACTCGCCGGGGTGGCCGCACGTGGTTTTGGCGGACTTCGTGGACGCGTTCGACGAGCAGGCACTCGGCACCTACCGCCGGGCGGTGGCGGCGCTGGACCGCAAGCTCGAAGGTCAGGGTCACTGGAAGCGGTTCGAAGCCGACGCCATGCTGCTGGAGCTCGCCGATCACGATGGCGATGTTGACCGGGCAATCCACTTGCTCGCTCAGCGGGAGGAACATCCGCAGTACGGGGCGATCGTCGACCGGTTGCGGGCAGCCGGTCGCACTGAGGAAGCGGTGGCATGGATCGACCGCGCCGTGGCCGAGGGACGAATCTCGAGCCGCGGCGGCGGTAACGAGTATTGGCTGAGTCCCGACCACGTCGCCGACACCTATAAGGGACTGGGCCGCATCGACGATGCGGTCGCCGTCCTGCGCGCGGACTTCGTCCGGGAGCCGTCGGTGGGTGCCTACCGCGTCCTGCTTGATTTCGCGGCCGGCGTCGACCGCGTCGATACCGAACGCACCTGGGCCATCGACTACGCGCGCCTATTGGCGGCTTCTGACCGCTTCGCCGCCGGCGCGGTCCTGGTACAGCTCCATATGAGCGACGGCGATATTGATGCCGCGTGGCAAGCCGCAGACCGGTACGGCCCGGGCTGGGCGTGGCGGGAATTGGCCGTCCGCGGCGCCGAAGCTCGGCCCGTCCATGCGGCAGACCTGTACCGACCGGAGCTGGAGAAGGATCTGCGGTACCCCAATTCCAAGCTCTATCCTGATATCGCCGCGAGATTGGCGACGATGGCCGAACTCTATGAACGAGGCGGTCGCAGTGCTGATTTCGCGTCGTTCATCGCGCAGATCCGCCAGGACTACGGCAGGCGACCCTCGCTGATGAAGGCGCTTGACGCGAAGCGTCTCTGAACGGCGGGGATCCACGAGTCCAGCAGCGTGCAGCAGTCAACGTCAGTCCACGAAGTCGATGCGCACGCTGATCGGATCGGATTGCAGCGCCTTGAACGTGGCCGTCACGAGGGGCGACATCAGTGGTGACGTCGCGAAGCTGCGAACCCGCGCCAGTGGATCGTCATCGGGGACGAAATGCGCAGTACCGTTTCGCCATCGACGGCCCTGCCGGATACGGACATTCGGGTCGTCGGCGACATTGAGCGCCCACCCGGACCGATGCCCGTGCTGGGAGATCACCCATGCGCCGGTCGCATCGAAACTCGCGGAAACGGGCACCGAGCGCCAGCTGCCCGACTTGCGCCCCATCGTCTGCAGTTCAGTGGCGAATGTGGTGCGGACGCCGAGGCGGCCAAGCAATGCCACCGCTGGATTGGCGACGTACCGGCCGACGATGGGTTCCCGTCGGAATTTTCGTAGTGCCTGATTGGCCGTACCCATCACGGTCCCCTTCCTCGTCGTAGTAGACCGATCGATCTACTGTGCTTCGACAATAGTAGACTGATCGGTATAGTGCAATGAATGGAGGCCGCGATGTCTGCTCGGCAACGCTTGATCGATACCACGATCGCGCTCGTACGGCGGCGTGGTGTGGGCAGCGCGAGCATTTCGCAGATCCTCGAGCAGAGTGGCTTGGCGCGCCGCACGCTCTACCTGAACTTCCCGGACGGCAAGCCCGAATTAGTCGCCGCAGCAACCGAATTTGCTGCCGCTGGGTTTGCGTCGATGCTCGAAGGAATCGTGATGGAAGGCGACCCGGTCGCGTCCGTAGCGGCGTTCGTCGGTGCGTGGGAGACGGCGCTAGCCGACAGCGACTACGGCGCAGGCTGCCCGATCGTGGCTGCGACGTTGGGCGGTTCGGAGGCGCCGGCCGCGGCTCAGGCTGCGGCGAATGCCTTCGCGCAGTGGGTGCGACTCATTGCACGGCCCGTCGAACAAGCCGGGCTGGACCCCAGCTCTGCGGAGGACCTTGCCACCACTGTGGTCGCGACAATCGAAGGGGCCGTGATCATGTCGATAGCGGCTCGCTCGTCAATCCCGCTGCAGCGGGCTGGGCGTGATCTGGCGGTGCTGATCCGCGCGAAACTGACGCAGTCCGGCTGATCTCGCAGCAAGTGTGCGGGGTGAAGCCGCCGGGCCCGGTATTGCGGAATCCGAACCCATAAGCAACACTGTTACTTACGTTAGAGTAACGGTGTTTCTTAGTGCTCGTTGCGAGCTGCCGCCGAGAAGGGAACGACATGTCGCAGAAGTATCGGGTCATCCAGTGGGCGCCTGGGCTGGTCGGGAAGCAAACCCTCAAGGGCATCATCGACCACCCAGGGCTGGAGCTGGCGGGGCTTTGGGTTCACAACCCAGACAAGGCCGGCATCGATGCGGGTCAGTTCTGTGGGTACGGCGACACCGGAATAGTCTCCACAGCCGACGCCGACGAGGCGCTGGCCATCGATGCCGACTGTGTCGCCTACCTGGCCACAGACTTGCGGCGGCAGCCCTCGGAACTCGTCGATGACATCGCACGAATGCTGTCTTCGGGCAAGAACGTCGTCGGCGTGCAGGCGTCGATGAATTATCCCGCCCTCTATGGTCCAGCGCTGGTCGACAAACTAGAGGCGGCGTGCCGAGAAGGGGGCACTTCCTATTACCCGACAGGGATCAACGCCAACGGCAGCCAGACCGTGCTGGCAGCACTGGCCAGCATGTGCCAGCGCGTCGAGTCAACGTATCTATGCGAGATGTATAACTTCGCGACCTACGAAGACCCTGAGGTTTTCGGCTACTTCGGCTATGGGCTGGCACCAGAAGATGCCGACTCACACGACCTAAGACCGCTTTTCGAGTATCTTTTCGGTCCGGCGCTTCATCTCACTGCCCACTGGTTCGGCTTCGATCTCGACGAGATTCGGTGGGATCAGGAGGTCTCGTTCGCCGAGAAGGATTTGCAGGCGCCATTGTTCAGCCTCAAAGCCGGTACCGTATCGGCGATCCGGTTCAACCTCATCGGCTGCGTCCGCGGCACGCCACGGGTGACCCAGGCTGGCTGCTATTGGCTGGGCGACTACCCGCGGCAGTGGGAGCCGCCGCCCGGTGAAGGGGGCTATCGGCTGGCGATTCAGGGCGAGCCGGAGATGTCGGTGCAGTGGGCCACCCGGACGCGAAACGAGTCATTCGCGGGACCGCTGGCCAAGGAGCGGGGACCGGAAGATCTCGCCATTATGGGCGGACTGATGGCAACTGCTGCTCGGGCGGTTAACTCGATTCCCGAATTATGCCGCGCTGCACCGGGAATCGTGACTCTTGCCGACCAGTCAGGGCTTCTCCCGCCTGTCGATTGGTGAGAGTTCTCGTCTAACGCCCTATGGAGTCGCGCGGTGAATGAGCGTCGACGATTGTGGCCAGCCCTTCGTAGATCTGTGCGTCATCCGTCAGCGGCCCCGCGATCGCTGCCAAGGCGGCCTCCCGGAAGGGCACTCCCTCGGAGATGAGCGCGGCCGCGGCGATCAACGTCCTGGTCGAGGCGACTTCCCGAATCTCGGTATTCTGAAGTCGCCGAATCGCGGTGGCCAGTTTGATCAGTGATTCGGCAACCGGCCCGTCGAGACCCGATTCCCTGCGGAGGATCTCGAGCTCCGACTCCGGTGGTGGAAAGTCGAGTTCGATAGCGATCATTCGTTGCCGTGTCGAGGATTTCAGGTCCTTCAACACACTCTGATAGCCCGGATTGTAGCTCACCACGAGGAGAAACCCGTCTGCGGCGGATAGCTTCTCGCCGCCGAGGCGTTCGATGTTCATCTCGCGCCGATGATCGGTCAGGGAGTGGATCACGACAGTTGCGTCCTGCCGAGCTTCGACGACCTCATCGAGGTAACAGATCCCGCCCTCGCGTACTGCGCGGGTCAGCGGTCCATCCACCCATTCGGTAGATCCGCCGGTCAGCACGTATCGCCCTATGAGATCGGAAGCGGTCATGTCCTCATGGCAGGACACGGTGTACAACGGCACACCGGCGCTTGCGGCGATGAACTCGACCAGCCGGGTCTTCCCGCATCCGGTCGGCCCCTTGAGCATGACCGGGACGCCCCGGCGCATCGCCGCACTGAACAGGACTACCTCGTTGCCTACCGGGAGGTAGAAGGGCGTGTCGAGATTGTGCCGCCGGCCGTTGGGCTCCGCGGTCTGAGTTCCTCTGTGCTCGGTCAACAGTTTTCTCCCATTGCGGTGTAAACGCCGCGGTCGGTGGTGCCAATGGAACGTTTGGTGGCAGCGGCGGTGCGCAGGGCCGTCTCGAACATGGCGCGCAGCGAGGACGCGAGATCCGACGGAGCATCGAGGTGACGGTGTGGCACGTCTCCCCAAACCCGTTCGGTCACTTCGACATTTGTCACTGCGCCGATGCTGATGCATGCACACCCGACGCCCTGCGCCACCGCCTCACTCAGGGCTCGGCGGCTGTCGTGCTCCGCGTAGCGATCTTCGTATCCGGTGTCGTAGGGGAAGCCGTCGCCCACAAGCACCAGCAGTTTCTTCGGTGTGCCCGCGCGCGTGTTGAGCAGATGGGTGGCGTGGCGAATCGCGGCGCCCAAGCGGGTGAAGCCACTCGGAGTCAGCGCCGAGAGCCGTTGCCGCGCCACATGGTCGTAGCGGTCGTCGAACTCCTTGACGCGCACGAACCGTACGGCGTTGCGGCCCTCGGAGGAGAAGCCGTAGGTGGCAACCCGGTCGCCGAGTCGATCAAGTGCGCCGGTCAGCCGCGCAACTAGGTCACGTTGCTGATCGAACACGCGACATCCGATGCCAGATGTGCAGGTGGAACCGGTGGCGTCGAGCAGGATCAGGACGCTCAGGTCGTGGGCTGTCATTCTGCGGCATTCGTACACCCGGGTGTCCACGTCGACACCGGCGACTCGTGCCACCGTCGCGTCGATCAGGGCAGTCAGGTCCAGCGAGTCTCCCTGCTGCCGCCGGCGATGGCGTTCGGGCGTCAGCCCCAGCCGTGCGAGCTCTCTGCGAACGGACCAGTCGTCGTCCGGGATCGGGTTCGGCGCGGTCGTCGACGGAGGATCGAACTCCGCGACGCTGCACCATTGGGGCCGGTATTGGTGGCGGAAATGGTCCCATTCGGGGTACCGGTATCCCGAATACACCTTCGCCGAACCGGGCGTGACGCCGTCCGATGCCGCGGTACGCCGTGCATTGGAACTGACCGGACCCGCACTGTGCGTACCGGTCGGGAGGTCTCCGCCGCCCTGCCCGCCGGTGGCCGGCCCCCGGCCCATCCCGAAGAACCGGTTGATCATCGACGACAACGGGGTCTGGATCGGCGCGGAGAACAGTTCGAGGAACCGGACTCGCTCCGAGTCCTCCTCATCGTCGATGTCGGGCAGCGCATCTCGTCCGGATGCTGCCACTTTGTCCTGTCCCGGTCGAGCCGCCCTGTCGGTGTCGCCGGTGGCGCGAAGCACGCTGATCGGTTTGATCGTGCCCAACCATTGCGGCGGGCTCGGCAGCGAGCGGTGGCTCTGGCGGGCCCAGGTCAGCGATTGATTCGCGTCCGCGGGAACGGGACCGCCGTAGATCTCGGTGATTGATTGTGAAATACCTTGTGGAAAAACCGGTTTCAAAACGGACGCGGCGCGGACGCATTCGAGGAGCAGATACCGCTCCGTAACCCGGCGATGCCCGGATAGCCGTGCCATCATGTGGTGGTTGAGACTGCCGATCGCGACCAGGCCGGCTTGAGCGAATACTCCGGCGCACCGGTAATCCTCGGGGCCACGAGGGAGGAATATCGATTCGCCATCGCTGTAGGCGAAGTCGCGATCCCCGTCGATCACTTGAGTGCGCTGGCCAGTCACCGACTGGGCGAGCAGCATAAACCGTGATCGTTCAGCGGTCTTGGGCACCGGTTCAGGTGCTCCTCGGTGTAGATCGCTCGGAAAGCGCCTGCGCCGCCTCCTGCTCGTCGCTGCGGATCGCTCGCCGCAGCAGCACCACCATCACGGCGATCCACAGCGCGAACACCACCAGTGGCAGGAAGAAGGCAAAGGCGCCGTTCCAGCCGAACGGACCCTGCTTGAAGAACGGAACCAGCCCGGCCGGTGCGACGAGGAGGGCGACCCAGAGGTTGAAGTACCCGGCCCAGCGTGGAAAGACAGTCGTTCCGCGTTCGTCGGTGAGGATGGTGATGCCGATGACGGCGAATTCCACGACGGCCGTCGAGATGACTCCTACGAACATCAACCAACCCATGTCGTTGAGCATCCGGACGATCTCCGGGCTGATGTCGGGCCGGTAGGCGGCGGTCTGCCAGATCATCAGCGGGATAATGAATTCCAGCGACAACAAGCCGCCGGAAACCACCTGCGTCGTGGCCAGTACCGAACGTTCGCCCTCGATCCGTTTCATCTGGGTGGAAATGACCGCGGCGAATGGGACCAGCAGCGCGCAGGCGAACATCGTCAGCATCAACCCGAGCCGGATCAGAACCGTGTTGTGCTCGAACATGTCGACAACCTGCTGCGCCGAATTGCTGGGCGGCGGGGGTGGGATGAAGCCTGCGAGCAGGATGAAACTCGCAACCCAACCCACGATCATCGCCGGACCTGTCCAGACGCACAGTGTCTGAAGGGTCTTGTTGATCGCCGGCTTGAGTTCGGTGGTGGTGCCGAGTCCGTCGCGTCGTAACACCGGGCTAGTCATGTCAGCCCCCCGGCGAGAACTCGGCAACGAAATCCGATCCCGGCGAAGGGATTCCGGGTGGAACAACGACGTGTCCCTCAGGGCTGAAATGCACCGCGTCGCGCCGGGACAACGGCAGGTGGACCGATGGGCACGCCTGGTCAGTCTCCGGTCCGCAGATCCCGTTGGTGAAGTACGAGCGTTCCTGCACTTCCTCGGGCCACGAGTGCGCCTGCAGGTTGAAGATCTGATAGGGGATGTTGTAGGTGACCATGTAGATCGTGCTGCCCGCGCCGAGTATCGCGAGGAACCGCAGGAACGTCTTGACCCCGGTGCGGGCCCGGATCTCGTCGACACCGCGCTCGACGAACGTGTTGCCCTTGTCGTCCTTGAAATAGCGTAGGCAGGCGAATCCGGTCCACCACGCGGCCGTCAACAGCGCTTCGTACAGCGGGAACTGGTAGTAATGCCCGTGGAAGAGGGTCAACTCGGGCACCGTCGACCAATAGTTGTAGAAGCCCAGGCGAACCCATGCACCCTCGCAGATGAGATCAAGGGCGAACCCGAACACCATTGACACCGAAATGAGGCCCGCTACACCGATTTTCGGAAAACGTTGTTTCGTCTTGCGCATCACCCACGTGCAGGCCAGCGCGATGGGGAAGAGCATGTACAGATAAGCCGGCATGATGAAAAACAGTGGTTCTTGAAACATCCGTCCAGGTGATCCCGCGGCGATGGATTGCCAGCCGGGCACCTCGGCGACCCAAGAACCGGCGTTGAACATGGCGGAGTTGTAGGTGAACGTCGGCTGATAAAAGTTGATGAAGGGGTCTTGGAACCACAGCAAGACGAACGACAGCAACAACAGGCCGTCGGTGGTCATCCGCCCCTGTCGAATCCGTGGACGCACCACCACGAAGTAGATAACGCCGACGGTCGCTACGACTCCGATCGGCAGATAGACCGCGAAAAGGGTCGACATCCATCCAGGGAGCGCAGTCGGCCCCTGGGGCACGCGCTCAGTATTCGGTCCCATCATCCATTTGACGAAGAGGTACAGGTAGAACGCTAGCCAGACGGCCCCGAGAACGGCCCATCCCTTGATCGGGCTTTTCGGTGTCGGACTGTCCAGCACGGTTCGCGGGTTGCCGAATGCGGACTCCTCGTGCGTGGTGGTCACTGCGGTCATGTTGTCTCCTCGCGCCGTAAAGACTCAGTGCCCAACCATAAGAAACGGTGTTGCTTAAGTCAAGCAACAGTGTTGCTTAAGTAAGCGTCGGTGACGTCATCGGTTACTGGGGCGCGAGGCGCATTCCGTACAAAGCCATCCGGGTCACGGCGTCGATCATCGCCTCTTCGTCACGGTCCGGGGTACCGGCCAGCCACGGCTGTAACAGGACCAAGCCGGCAATCATCGCAATAGTCAGGGCATTTCCGTCCGCGACGGTATCGGGCGGCAACCAGCTGCGGCGCTCGGCTTCGCGTTCGGCCATCACGCGTAACTCACGAAGGCTGTTGGACAACGCATCCCGGGTCCGCTGGAGCAGATCGCTGTCCGGGCCTTCGCCGGCGGCCAGCAGTGTGATCAGCAGGTGCCGATGGTCGGCGAGGCTTGAGTACAGATCACGGACGAATTCCCGCACGAGTTGTTCGTCCGGCCACGGACTGTCGATCTGGCTGCTCCAGGCGGAGGCGAACTCGTCGAAGGAGGCCAGAAACGGCGCGAGCAGGGTCGCGGCGAACAGATCGTCCTTACTTCCGAACTGGCGGTAGAGCACCGACAGGCTAAGCCCGGTCTTGGACGCGATATCACGCATCGATGTCTGGGCATAACCTCGCTCAGCGAAGAGTTCGCTGGCCGTGGTGGTGATGAGGCTGCGAACCTCCTCGGTGCTTCGTCGAGGCGCGCGACGTGAGACAGCCATGGTGCACTGTAGCTCTCGGGCAATCGTATTCCGGTCAGGCGGCTGGTTTCATCGCCGAACGTGAAGGCGGTCCGAGCCGACAGCGAGTGTGCCTCTGGGTACGCCCGCGGCGGCGTGTCGCGTACAGACACGCACGCTCGCCGAACGGCTATCTGAGCAATTTGCCGTGCGGTCGCGTGGACAGCGGCTTGGGCCGCACGATCTGCGGCCACCAGAACCACCGCCCCATCAGCGCGGCGATTGCCGGCGTCATGAACGCTCGCACCACCAGGGTGTCGAACAACAGACCGAGCCCGATCGTCGTCCCGACTTGGGCGACCACCACCATGGCGCTGACCGACATCGAGATCATGGTGAACGCGAACACCATGCCCGCCGCTGTCACCACCGAACCGCTGCCGCCCATCGCGCGGATGATGCCGGTATTGATGCCGGCCGGTATCTCTTCTTTCATTCGGGCGACCAGGAGCAGGTTGTAGTCGGCGCCCACCGCCAACAGGATGATGACCGCCATCGCCATCACCATGAACTGCAGTTCGATGCCCAAGATGTGTTGCCAGAGCAGCACCGACAGCCCGAACGACGCCCCGAGTGAGAGCACCACGGTGCCGACGATCACGGCGGCGGCGATGATGGCGCGGGTGATGATCAGCATGATGATGAAGATCAGCGACAACGCGGCCACGCCCGCGATGAGCAGGTCGTACTTGTTGCCTTCCTGCATGTCCTTGAAGGCCGAGGCGGTGCCGCCCAGGTAGACCTTCGAGCCCTCGAGTGGCGTGCCCTTGATGGCTTCGAAGACGGCGGCCTTGATCGCGTCGATGCGATTGATGCCGTCGGCCGAGAGCGGGTCTTCCTCGTGGGAGATGATGAAGCGGATCGCGTGGCCGTTAGGGGAGATGAAATTCTTTATGCCGCGCTTGAATTCGTCGTTGTCGAAGATCTCCGGCGGCAAGTAGAACGTGTCGTCGTTGAGCGAGTCGTTGAACGCCGTGCCCATTGCGGCCTGGTTCTGGCTGAGCGCAGCCTGCTGATCCTGCTGGCCGGCCTGGGTGGCCTGCTGGGTCAGCATCATGATCCGCATCCGCTTCATCGACTCGATGGTCGGGCGCATCAGCGAAACCATTTGCGGCATCATGGCATCCAGTCGATGCATGTCCGGCAACAGTTCCTGGATGTCGTCGACCATGGTGTCGACCCCGTCGAGGGTGTCGAACACCGACCGCGTCGACCAGCACAGCGGAATGTCGTAGCAGTGCGGTTCCCAGTACAGGTAATTGCGGATCGGGCGGAAGAAGTCGTCGAAATCCGAGATGTGGTTGCGCAGGTCAGCGATGTCCACATACATCTCGTCCATCTTGCCCACCATGTCGTGCATGGTGCCGCTCATTCTCTCCATCACGTTGATCATCTGCGTCATCGTGTTGATGGTCTTCTGCATGTCTTCGCCCTGAACCAGCATGTCGGCCATGCGGTCCTCCAGGTAGGAGCGGTTCATCGTCTGCCCGGTGCCGCCCATGCTGATCTGAGCTGGAATTGAGCTGTACTTCAACGGTTTTCCGGCGGGACGGGTGATTGACTGCACCCGTCCGATGCCGGGCACCTTGGAGATGGCCTTGCTGATCCGCTCGATCACCAGGAAGTCCGCCGAATTACGCACGTCCTGATCGGTCTCGAGCAACAGCATCTCGGGGTTCATCCGGGCGATGGGGAAGTGCCGCTCGGCCGCCGCGAAGCCCTCGTTGGCCGGTAGGTCGGCCGGCAGGTACTTGCGGTCGTTGTAGTTCGCTTGATAGCCCGGCAGCGTGATCAGGCCAACCAATGCGACCAGAATCGTCGCGAGCAGAATGCCGGCGGGCCAGCGCACCACGAGCGCGCCAAGCTTGCGCCAGAACCGAATCCGCATCGCGCGCTTGGGTTCCAGCAGCCCGAAGCGGCTGGCCACCGTGATGATGGCGGCGCCAAGCGTCAACGCCGAGATCACCGCGACCACCATGCCGACGGCGAGCGGGACGCCCAGCGACTTGAAATACGGCAACCGGGTGAACGATAGGCAGAACGTCGCCCCGGCGATCGTCATACCCGAGGCCAGCACCACATGCGCGGTGCCGTGATACATCGTGTAGTAGGCCTGTTCTTTGTCTTCCCCGATCGATCTGGCCTCTTGATATCGCCCGATCAGGAAGATCGCGTAGTCCGTCGTCGCGGCTATCGCCAATGTCACGAGTAGCTGGGTCGCGAACGGTGAAAGCCCGATCAGGTTGTGATAACCCAGGAATGCCACGGCGCCGCGGGTGACCGATAGCCCGAGGATCAGCATCACCAGAACGAGCACCACCGTCATGACCGACCGGTAGAAGAACAACAGCATGATGAGGATGACGGCGATGGTGGTGAGCTCGATGATCCGAATGCTCTTGTCGCCGGCAAGCTGCTGGTCGGCCTGCAATGCGGGACCACCGGTCACGAAGACCTTGACGCCCGGCGGCGGTGAGAGGCCTCTGACGATCTTTTGGACCGCTTCCACCGAATCGTTGCCGAGCGTCTCGCCCATGTTCCCGGCCAGTGCCACCTGCACGTAGACGGCTTTGGCGTCGGCGCTCAGCGCACCGGCTTCGGTGAGCGGATCACCCCAGAAATCCTGGATGTGCTGCACGTGCGTGGTGTCGGCACGCAGCTTGGCGACCATTTCGTTGTAGAAGTGGTGCGCGGCGTCGCCCAGGGGCTGGTCGCCCTCCAAGACGATCATGGCTGAGCTGTCCGAGTCGGATTCCTCGAAGACCTTGCCCGAACGCATCATCGCGATCACCGACGGGGCGTCCTTGGGGGACATCGAGACCGCGCGCAATCTGCCGACTTCGTCCAGCTGCGGGACGACCGTGTTCAAGACGATGATCAGGCCGACCCAGCCGAGAATGATCGGCACGGCCAGTCGGCGGATCCACTTGGCCAAACCCGGCCGATGCGGCTGTTCAGCGGAGACCACGCGCTCTTCGGTCGGGGCGCTCACCAGGCCCAAGTCCTCCCCGTTACGGCAATTTACTTAGACAGTCATACCAGACGTCGGGGGGTACGTGGGAAGTAGGTAACGTGGTTCTCCCTTAACCGCTGTTCGCGCCGCCTTCGGCGATCCGGCGCACCGCGTCCAGGAAGACGTCGATCTCGTCGAACGTGTTGTAAAACGCGAACGACGGGCGAACCGTGGTCTCCACGCCCATCCGCCGCAGGATCGGCTGGGCGCAGTGGTGCCCCGCGCGGACCGCGATCCCCTCGGCGTTGAGCGCCTTGCCGACCTCGAGCGGCTCGTGGCCGGCCAGCACGAAGGACAGCACGCTGGCCTTCTCGTCGGCGGTGCCGATCAGCCGCACCCCGTCGATGGCAGCCAGCCGTGGCGTGGCGTACTCCAGCAACGCATGCTCGTAGGCGGCGATCCGGTCGATGCCCACCCGCTCGACATAGCGCAGGGCCTCGCCGAGGCCGACGGCGTCGGCGATATTTCCGGTGCCTGCCTCGAACTTGTTCGGCGGACCCTGATACAGCGAGCGCTCGATCGTGACGTCGGCGATCATGTTGCCGCCGCCCTGCCACGGGGGCGTCTCGGCCAGCGCCTCCTCGGTGCCGTACAGCACCCCGATGCCGGTGGGGCCGAAGATCTTGTGCCCGGAGAACACGAAGAAATCCGCACCGGTCTTGCTGACATCGATCGGGATGTGCGGGATGGACTGGGCGCCGTCGATGAGAACCCGCGCGCCGTAGCGATGGCCGAGCTCGACGATCTTCTCCACCGGTGTGACCGTGCCCAGGGCATTGGAAACCTGGGTTGCGGCAACCAGTTTGGTCCGCGGACCGAGCAGGTCCTCGAACTCACTGAGCAACAGATTGCCCGCGTCGTCCACCGGTGCCACCTTGAGGACGGCGCCGGTCTTCTGCGAAATAATCTGCCACGGAACGATATTGGCGTGGTGCTCCAGGTGGGTGATGACGATTTCGTCGCCGGGGCCCAGATGCTTGCCACCCCACGAGTAGGCCACCAGGTTGATCGCCTCGGTGGTACCGCGGACGAAGATGATCTCCTTGGTCTTGGCCGCGCCGATGAACCGCCGAACCGCTTCACGGGCCTCTTCGTAGGCGTCGGTGGCCCGAGCCGCCAATTCGTGTGCGGCACGGTGGATGTTGGAATTCTCGTGCGCGTAGAAGTACGCCAGCCGATCGATCACGGCCTGCGGCTTCTGAGTGGTGGCGGCGTTGTCGAACCAGATCAGCGGTTTGCCGTTGACGGTCTCGCGCAGGATCGGGAAATCGGCGCGGATCGCGGTGACGTCGAAGATCTCGTGACGATCCGGGATCTGCGGCACCGGCTCGGACAGCGCCGGTGCGCCGGAGACGAAGTAGTAGTTCGCCTCGTCGCCGCTCGGCGGGAGAACGCTGCGCGGAATGTCCGGAATGACAGGAACTTCCGTCGGCCATCCCGGGACAGAACCGCGCGGTGCCACCGGTGCGCTCGGCGCTGAGCCGGCCAAAACGCCGGGGACCGTTGGCACGATCCCGTTGGGAACGGCGAATTCCTCGAAGTGCGGCGGGGTGTAGACGTCGCCCACCCCAGCCGCGGCATGCCCGGCCGACGGCGCGGTGGTCAGATCCGGTGCGTTGCCACGCGGGGCCACCGGCACCGCAAGTGGTGGAATCGGTTCTGGCCCAGGCGAACTCGGTGGCGGCAGCGTCACCCCAGACGTTTCGGTCAGCACCGCTGGCGGTACCACCGGTGAACCTCCCGCTGCGGCCGTGCCGTAGGACGCGACAGCCGTCGTGTCGGGGACGTTGCCACGTGGAGCCGGCGGCGCCGTCTGCGGCGGACTGTCATTACCGGGCCGGAAGCTCGCGGCAAACAGCTGGTTGGCCAGCGCCGCCAGTTCGGCCTCGCTGATCGGAAGCTCGCCCTCGGCGTCTACCGACCGGTACTCACTTGTACTCATGGAACTGGTCCACCGCAGCACCGTCGAGCACGGCCAGCGCATCATCGGTCAGCACGGCCAGTGACGAGTACTGGGTCACCAGGTAGGAAGCGATTCCGGAACGGTCGATACCGGTGAACCGGACGGACAGCCCGGGGGCCTGCTCGCCGACCAGGCCGGGCTGGAACAAGCCCACCACGCCTTGGCGCTCCTCACCGGTACGCACCAGGATGAACTTGGTCTTGCCGTCCTCGACCGGCACCTTGTCACTCGGCACGATCGGGATGCCGCGCCACGTGATGAACTGGGCGCCGAACAGGTTCACCACCACCGGTGGAACACCGCGGTAGGTCGCCTCCCGGCCGAAGGCGGCCACCCCGAGCGGGTGGGTGAGGAAGAACGCCGGGGTCTTCCACACCTTGGTGATCAACGCGTCCAGGTCATCCGGAGTCGGGGCGCCACCCAATGTTTCGATGGTCTGCTCCGGGGTCACCTGCGACAGCAAGCCGTACTCGGCATTGTTGATCAGCTCGGATTCCTGGCGTTCCTTGATCGTCTCGATCGTCAGCCGCAGCTGCTGGGCGATCTGGTCATGCGGGCTGGAGTACAGATCCGACACCCGGGTGTGCACGTCGAGCAGCGTCGAGATGGCGCGCAGGGTGAGCTCACGAGGGCTGGTCTGGTAGTCGACGTACGTCTGGGGCAGCGGGTCTTCGACGTTCTCGCCGCCGACCTCAGCATGGATGGCCACCCGCTCGGGGTTGACCACTCGGTTGACCCGGTAGATGCCGGCTTCGACCGGTACCCAGCTCAGCAGGTGCAGCAGAAACCGGGGGGTGATGGTCTCCAGCTGCGGGACGGTTTTGGTGGCATTCGCGAGCTGCCGTGCAGCGGCCGCGCCTAGTGCCTGCGATTCGTTCTGAGCCGACGTCATCGAGTCCTCCACTTCATCTCCGGTGGGGCCAATCATTGTTCCTTTCTCGGCGGCCTGCACAGGTTTGAAGGTCACCGTGATGCGAAGTCGGTTACGAGTTTGTCGCCGGCGTGCCGTATGGTACGGGCATGCAACAGCCCGCATCGCCGCGCTTCGGTTACACGCGCTGCTTCGATGTGCGCTTCTGTTGTTGTTGATCCTTCTGACGCCGTAATTCCCTGCGCTCAGTTCCGTCGCCTTCTTGGCACGATGACCTGCGCACTTCGTCGTACTCGAAAGAGATCAACCCGATGCCAACCGTGTCTTTGTTCACATCCGCACCCGCGCGTGTTGCCGCCCGGCGGCGAACGCATCCGGCTCCGGCCACCAACCTCTCGCGGATGACCCGCTATCGCGGTGGCACCTATTCGCACACCGTCGACACCATCGTGTTCACCGACGGCACGTCCGCGCGTACCGACCTGATCCGGCTCAACCCGAATATCGAGGCGTACTCCCTGGACTTCGGCGGGGTCGCGCCCACCAGACCGTCGCGCTACCGCGCCGACAACTGGGCGGCAGTACCGCATCTGCAGGCCCGTGCCTACGAAGCCGAAGTCGCCTGGATTCTGCGCAACTCCTACCCGGCGTTGTCGACCACGCAGCTCAGTGCCGACCTGCGGGCGGCCGGGTACGCGCTGGGGTCCCGCAATATCAGCGAGCATGAGGCGATCGCCGGCACCCAGGCCGCGATCTGGTACCTGACCAACGGGCTGGAGCTCGACAACCGGCCGCTCAACGTCCCGGCCCGCACCACCGAGCGCGCCGGCGAGGTGCGCGTCGAGTTCGACGGGGAGCGTCAGCTCGCCGGGTACGCGGCCGACGTCGTCAGCGCTGAAGGTGCGGTGCTCACCTTGCAGAAGTCCCGCGATGGCGACGTGTGGGACGACGTCGCGGCCTCCCGGGTGACGCTGCCCGCCGGCGGTGGCCGGATCAGCAAGTCGCTGGGCGTCGGTGCGACGGTCGCCCACCACCGCTACGGACGTCCCGGCGGGGGTTACCGGCACTACCGGCTGGTCGTCGATGGCCATGCCACGCTGACGGATTTGACCTTCCGGCTTGCGGGCTCGGGCCTGTACCGCAACGCCGCACCGGTCGTCCATCTTTACGATTACCTGCTCGCCGGTGCCCGTGCGGCGCGGCGGGCAGCCGTTGTCCCGTCATTGATCGCCTCTGATGCGGTCGCCGAGGCGGGACTGGTCGGCCCGTTCGAGTTGGTCACCGCCGATGCCGCCGCGGTCACAGTCGGCGACGGTCACAGCGTGGTCGACGCCGACGGCACCACGATCACCAAACCGGTTGCACCGCATCAGCAGTTCTTCCTGCGGGTGGCATCCGATGCCGGCGCCACCACGCTGACCATCGAGATCCCTGGGGATCCACGGGGTTTCGGTGGGCGAGTGGTCACCGGGGTGGCCCGCGACGAGGTCGCGGGCACCTTCACCCCGCTGGCTCTTGCGGTTCCCGTTCAGCAGGTGGTCGAGTTCGAGATCGAGTGGGCTTAGGCCGCAGCGGCCTTGACGGCCCGGCTGACGTCCTGGCGCAGTCGTACGTATTCCGAGCTGCGCCGCAGTTCGTCGGGGTCGACGCCGGTGCGGGGCAGGTCGACCGAAAGGTCAAGGGCGACCCGGCCGGGGCGGTGCGTCAGCACCACGATGCGTGACCCCAGAAACGCTGCTTCGTCGGCGCTGTGGGTGACGAACACGGTGGTCCGTCCCGACTCCGCACTCACCTCGCGGATGTCCTCCTGCAGGCGTTCCCTGGTCAGAGCGTCCAACGCGGCGAACGGCTCGTCGAGCAACAGCAGCGAGGTTTCGGGCCGCTCGGAGGCCAGCGCCCGCGCGATCGCGACGCGCTGTTGCTGACCACCGCTGATCTCCCAAATCTTGCGGTGCGCAATATCTTCCAACCCGACCCGGTGCAGAAGTTCATCGCGTCGCGATGCCCGGCGATCCCGCGGGGTGCCGGCGTACTTCAGCGCCAGTTCCACATTGCCGCCGACACTGCGCCACGGGAACAGCCGGGGCTGCTGGAACACCACTCCCGCGGTCTGCCCCGGGACCGGCCGCCGCCCGGACACCGTGATCTCGCCGTCGCTCGGCGACTCGAATCCCGCGATCAGGCGCAGCAGTGTGCTCTTGCCGCACCCCGATGCGCCGACCAGGACCAGGAACGAACCGGGCTCCACATCGAGATTCACCGGGCCCAGCGCCGTCGTCGTGCCGTAACGGTGCTCGACATTACGGATCTGGATACCGCCGTCCTTGTGCGCCGCGGATACTGTGGCCGCCGGGTCCGTCTCCGCCTTACTGGGTGATGACATCGGGCAAGCCCTGGGTATAGATGGCGTCCTGGAATGTCTTGAGCGGTGCGGCCGTTGGGATCTGCTTCTGGTCGGCGAGGAACTGCGACGCGCTCTGCAGGTTGACGGCGATGTTGCCGGGGTTGCCCGCACTCCCCAGCCACTGCGGCGAGGCCACCTCTTGCGGCGTCAGATACACACCCTGCTTGAGCTGTCCCTCGACATCAGCTGGCGACAAACCGATTTCGGCGGCGATCGCCTTGGCTGCCGCGGCGGGATCGCTGTGGATGACGGTCAGTGCCCTGGCCTGCTGCTTGCGCCAGACGTCGACGACCTCGGGGTGATCCTTGGCGAACGAGTTCGCGACCGCGGCCAGATCCAGGGTCGGCTTGCCGTCCTTGGCCAGCTGCCGGCTGGTGATCAGATCCTTACCGGTCTTGCGCAGCTGATCCAGCGTCGGCAGCCAGGTGTAGGCCGCCTCGATGTCGCCGCGTTCCCAGGCCGCCAGGATCGCCTGGGGCTGCAGATCGATCAGCTGAACATCGCTGGGCGACAACCCGTTCTGGTTCAGTGCGGCGAGCAGACTGTAGTGCGCGGTCGAGGCGAACGGGGTGGCCACCCGCTTGCCCTTCAGATCGGCGATCGAGTTGATGCCGCTGCCGTTGCGGGCGACCAGCGCCTCGTTGTCACCGGCGACGTCGAGGACGAACGCGACGCTGTAGGGAATGTTCAGCGGGGCCGACAGTCCACGGGCGACCGGGCTGGAGCCCAGGCTGCCGAAGTCGAGTTCCTTGGCGATGAACGCGGTGTTGACGTCGGCACCGGAGTCGAACTTGACCCACTTGATGTTGTAGTCCGGCAACGCGTCTTCCAGCCACCGGTTGTTCTTGACGATCAGGTCGCCGCTGGGGAAGGTCTGGTACCCGATGCGTAGCGTCGGCTTGCCCGCCTGCGAGTTCGAGTGATCGACCGAGCAGCCGGCCATGCCGATCATGGTGATGGCGGCGGCAGCCACGGCGATGAGCTTCCTGCGGTTCATACCTTTCCTCTCCAAGGGACGGCGCGACGCTCGACAGCGCGCAGTAGACCGTCGATCACGAGCCCCGAGATGCCGATCGCGAAGATGCCGACGAGCACGACAGGGGTGTTGTTGTAATTGCTGGCGTCCTTGACCAAGCCGCCGATACCGGGGATGCCGTTGAACAACTCGGCGGCGACCACCGACGAGTAGGCCATGCCGACAGCGAGCCGGATACCGGTGAACGTCTCCGGCAGGGCCGAGGGAATGACGATGTCGCGCACCACATCACGTCGCGAGGCACCCAGTGCCCTGGCCGCCTCGACCAGGCTGACCGGCACGGCGACGACGGCCGCGGTGGTGGCCACTGCGGCGGGCGGTAGCGCCGCCAGCGCCAGCAGGGTGACCTTGGGTGCCTCGTCGATGCCGAGCCAGATGACCAGCAGGAAGAAGTACGCCAGCGGAGGCAACGCCCGCAGGAACGTCAGCCATGGTTCCAGCACGCTGCGGACCCAGGGGATCGAACCCATCAACAAGCCGAGCAGGAGGCCGCCGGCCACACCGATGACAACACCGGCGAACACCCGGCGCAACGTCATGTACAGGTGCTCCCACAGCAGGTAGCCGGCGTACCCGCGGACACCGTCATGCGTGGTCGACACGTCGATGAAGGCCCGCCACACCGTGCTCGGGTAGGGGACGAAGGTCTGGTTCCAGATCCCGCTTGCAGCCGCCACCTGCCAGACGATGAAGAACACCAGCAGCGACAGCAGGGGAAGCGCGACGCGCGACAGCCACCCCGGGAACCGGCTACCGCCGCGCGGGCGGATGGCGTCGGGAGGGGCGACGTCGACGAATACGGACACCGCAATACCTTTGCGTGGGCGTTAACCCGCTGTGAATGTCTATGCTCAGCGCGAATCAAACTCTGCCCAGGTAGTTGTGCTCACGCCGACGCTAAACCTTTTTCTCTCGATTGCCGGCGGGAGAGAGTGATGGCCACCCGTCTTGATTTCTCTCTTCCGAGGAGGCCCCTACCGTGACGCAGGTGCACGATGCTGAGTCCGAGTTGCTGGGGCGCCTGCATGACGGCTCGCTGACCGAGATCGAGGTGGCTTGGAGCGACCCCTTCGGCCACGCCGCCGGAAAGCGGATCCCGGCAAAGCAATTCATCGACCGCGCCAAGCACGGATTCGCGTTCTGCGAGGCGGCCCTCGGATGGAACACCGACGGTACCGTGATCGACGGGCTGCGGCTGACCAACTGGGACGACGGGTATCCCGACGTGCACGCCATCCCCGACTTCTCGACGTACAAACCACTGCCGTGGCGTGCCGGTGTGGGCCACGTGATTTCGGACATCGTCCGCCCGGACGGCACGCCGTCGCTGCTCGACCCACGCGGAGTGCTGCGCCGGGTGATCGCGCGGCTGGGCTCGCTGGGCTACACCGCAAAGATCGGCGTCGAGTTCGAGTTCTATCTGCTGCAACCCGACGGCTCGCCGATCCAGAACGAGATCCAGGCCTACTCATTGCAGAATGCCAACGGCCTGGACCCGCTGCTCTCCGATCTGCATGAGACCCTCGGCGAGTTCACCCGACTGGAGGGCGTGCAGACCGAGTACGGGCCTGGTCAGGTGGAGACCAACCTGGTGTACACCGACGCGTTGGCCGCCGCCGACGACGGCGCCCGACTGAAGTACGCCACCAAGGAAGTTGCTCGTAAGCACGGCAAGGTGGCCAGCTTCATGCCCAAGCCGTTCTCCGAGCACTCGGGAAGCTCAGCGCACCTGCACATCTCACTGTGGCGCGGCGACGAACCCGCGTTCGCCCCGGTCGACGGCCAAGAGGGTGAGCTGACCCTGCTCGCCATCGCCGGCCTGCTCGAGCACCTTCCTGCAATCACCTTGTTCGGGGCGCACTCGGTCAACGCCTACCGGCGCTACACGCCGGACTCGTTCGCCCCCGACACCGTGAACTGGAGCCGGGACAACCGCAGCGCGGCCATCCGGTCACTGGTGGAGGAGTCGCCGGGCGCCTCGCGCATCGAATTACGTTCGGGGGCTTCGGATGCCAACCCCTACTGGCTGATCGCCTCGGCGCTGGCCGCCGTGGTCGCCGGCCTGGAAGCCGGCCGCCCGCCGACGCCCGCCGGCACCGGCAACCTGTACGGCAAGGGCTCGCCCTTGCCGGACTCGCTGGGCACCGCGCTGGCGCTGACCGAGCAGGACGACACGATCCTGGAGATCCTCGGGCGCGACTCAGTACTCGACTTCGTTTCACTCGCCCGCAGCGAATGGCAGGCCTATACCAGTCACGTCAGTGACTGGGAGCGGCACCGCTACCTGACAACCTCATGAGCGGCCCACGGTTCGGGGTGTGGGCGCCGGTGTACGGCAACCACGGTGCCCGCCTGCACCCCGATGATTTGCCGGACGCCAGTTACCGGCGCACCCGCGATCTGCTTGTCCATGCCGAAAATCGCGGCTATGACGCAACATTGGTGGCCCAGCACGTCATCCATCCCAGCGACACCGAGAACGACGTCCTGGAAACCTGGTCTACCCTCGCGGGGTTGGCCGAGGCGACGGAGCGAATCGAGCTGATCGGGGCGATCAAGCCGCTGCTGTTCAACCCGCTGGTCTTCGCCAAGGTCGCCGCCAACATCGCCGACATCTCCGGGGGCCGGTTGTCGATCAACGTGGTCAGTGGCTGGTTCCTGCCCGAACTCGAGGCGCTCGGGATCGATCCGCTGGCCCACGACGACCGCTACGCCTACACCGAGGAGTGGTTGCAGACGGTCCTGGACCTGTGGAGCGGTAAGCATGTCGACATCGGCGATCACGGGGGACAGTCGGGGGGACAGCAGGCCTTGGTGCGACCGGTTCCCAAGCCTGTTCCACCGGTTTACGTCGGCGGCGAATCGGAGCCGGGCCGGGCGCTGGGCGCCTCGCACGGCGACGTGTACTTCATCAACGGCAGGCCCCTTGCCGACACGACCGCTCTGATCGAGGACCTGCGGGCGCGGCCCCGCGACCGCGGGCCGTTGCGATTCGGGTTGTCGGCCTTCGTGATTGCGCGCCCCACTGAGGCTGAGGCCAAAGCCGAGGAGGCGCATCTGCAGGCTCTGATCGATGCCGAATCGCGTCCGGAGATCTCCACCGGCACCGACCCGAACACCGCCATGTACAAGGTGCTCGCCGGAACTTCGCGCATCGGTTCCAACGGCGGCACGCTGGCCGGCCTGGTCGGCAGCTATGAGCAGGTGATCGAGCGGATCGACGCCTTCCACGCCGCCGGGATCGAATTGTTCATGCTGCAATTCCAGCCGATCGAGTCCGAGCTGGACCGCTTCGCCGACCACATCATCAGCCATTACCGCTGAAAGGCTGTCAAACGCCCATGACCGCACAGACTTCTGAAGCGTCCCGCCCGGTGGCCCCGCGCCCGAGGTTCACCAGCGAGCCGCTGGATGGAACGCCGGCCGAGCGACTGGACCGGCTCACCGCGGTCGTCGATGACCTGCGTCCGACCGATGCCGCCGCCGAGCGCGACCGGGTGCTGCAGTACGACGCCGTCGAGGCGATCCGCCGCACCGGTGTGCTGACCCTTCGCGTGCCCGCGCGTTACGGGGGACCGGGTGGCTCGGTGCGGGACGTGCTGACCGCGGTCATCCGGATCGCGCACGGCAGTTCCAATGTCGCCCAAGCGCTTCGGCCGCACTTCGGTTTCGCCGAACGGCTGCTGAGCAACCGCGCCACCGAAGACGAACGCGAGGAGTGGTTCCCGCGGGTCAACGTCGGAGTGATCGTCGGCAACGCGATCACCGACGCGAAAGGTAAGACGCCCGCGGGGGCCGACACCACGCTGCTGGCCGACGGTGACGGTGTGTTGCGGCTCAACGGCTACAAATTCTATTCCACCGGAACGCTTTTCGCCGACCTGATCGCGGTCTCGGCGAGCGATGCCGAAGGCCGGGACCTGCAGGCAATCGTGCCGGTCGACCGCGCTGGAGTCGAATTGTTCGACGACTGGGAGGGTTTCGGCCAGCGCACCACTGCGAGCGGTGGCACCCGGTTCACCAATGTCGAGGTCCGCCCGCACGAGGTGACCACCGTGTCCGACGGTAGGCATCTGGGCCACAGCACCGCGTTCCTGCAGCTGTATCTGGCTGCGGTGGCCGCAGGTATCGCGGCAGCAGCGCGTGACGACGCCGTCTGGTACGTGCAGAACAAGGCACGTCCGGCGTCGCATTCACTGGCCGACACCGCCGCAGGTGACCCATTCACCCTGCAGGCGGTCGGCGAGATCGCCGCGAATGCGTCCGCCGCCGAGGCGCTCGTGCTCAACGCCGCCGACGCGCTCGACGCGGTGGTGGACTCCGGCCGTGTCGGCGACGCCGACGAACTGGCCCGGGTGGCGATCGTCGTCGCCGAGGCACAGCTGATCGCCGAACGGCTCACCCTGGCCGCGGCCGAGCGGCTCTTCGACACCGGCGGGGCGTCGGCCACCGCGCGCGCACTCAACCTCGACCGGCACTGGCGTAACGTCCGCACAGTCGCCACCCACAATCCGCTGGCCTACAAGGCCCACGCGGCAGGCAACTACGTCGTCAACGGAGTGTGGCCGCCGGCCAACGGCTACTTCTGATCACAGGCTGCCGATATCGTCGGGAACATCGACGGCGTACTCCTGCAACGTCTCCAGCGGGACCACTTCCAGGGTCCGCTCGTGGGTGCAGGCCAGCACCACCGGCGCCGCATGACCGTCGGTATGGGCGCGCAGCCAATTCAGCGCCGTCACACACCACCGGTCGCCGGGCGTCAGGCCCGGGAACCGATACTGCGGCATCGGGGTCGCCAGGTCATTGCCGATCGAGCGCTGATGCGCGAGGAACTCGGCGGTCACCACCGCGCAGATGGTGTGCCGGCCGGCGTCCTCCGGGCCCGTCGAACAGCAGCCGTCGCGATAGAAACCCGTCATCGGGTCGGTTCCGCACGGTTCAAGGGGACCGCCCAGCACATTGCGATCAGCCATCCTGTCAGTATTCCGTGCTGCGGGAAGCGATGGGGCTCGTCCGCCGTTATTGGCCGCGGCGGGTCCCTCCTCACTCGGTGGGGAGGGGCCCGTCTTCTTGCCGGCCACGCCGACGCCATCCGCGATACCCGCGGTGGGCCGCGAACGCCCCGATGATCGCGGTGATACACCAGATCACGACCGCGACGTAGGCCAGCGGTGAGGACAGATCCGAGATCGACGCCCCCAGTGCGGTGTACACGAAGGCCCGCGGCGCAGATCCGATGAAGGCTCCGATCGCCATCTGCCACAACGGCATTCCGAAGGCGCCGAACGCGTACGACGCCATTGCGTCGGAGATACCCGGCACGAACCGCTGACCCACGACCGCCCACAATCCACGGCGCTGGATCTGCGCGTCGATGCGTGCCGACCAGTCGGCCCCGAGCAAGACCCGGGCGCTGTCCCGGCCGGCACGCCGGCCGAGCAGTGCGGCGATGATCGCCGTCGTGACCGTCGAACCCAGGGTCACGAACGTGCCGAGCAGGGGCCCGAACAACACGCCGCTGCCGGCGGCCAGCAGTGGGCCCGGCACGAATACCGCGGCCAGCACCGCCGAAACCGCCAGATAGACCAGGGGAGCCAGCGGTCCGGTTGCGGCCACCGCATCGCGAACCTGCCCGACGTCGATCACCCGGGACACCGCCACCAGATAGAACAGCCCCAGCAAGAAACCGACGAACAGTCCGAGCCGCAGGATATGAGGCCACCGGCGGGCTAGCGGCGGATCGTTGTTGTCGGCCATTCAGTCTTTGTAGTAGACGATCTGATGACTGGTCGCCAGCAGGGTCGCGTCGCGGCCCCAGATCTGCGCGGTCTGGTCGAAGTAACCGCGGGCAAAACGCTGGGCGTGTGCACTGGCCAGGACGTAGTCGGTGCCCTGTCTGGCCAGCTCGGCACCGTCGACATGGAAGTAGGTCGTCAGCGAGATCGTGCCGGCCGGCAGCATGCGCCCGCGGCGCAAAAACACCCTCGGGTAGAACACATCACTGAGCGCGCTGAGCGCGGCGAAGTCGAGTGCGCGAGCCGGGCGTTGACGCACCCACAATGTCGTGGTGGACGACGAGCTTTCGGCAGGCTCGGTCGGCACCGCGCCGTCGACGTAGCGCATGTCGTAATTGCGCATCCACGGAACAGGCCCGGGAAGCGTTGTGTGCGTGGGGCTCTCGGGATCCGGCACCGTCGGCATCGTGGCTTCGGTGTCGGACCAGGCATCGCGACGGACGCCGAAGACAGCGGTGGCGGTGGTGGTCAGCCCGTGGTCCTGAGCCACTTCGGCGGTCCAGTGCTGGTTGGTCCGGTTGGTGCGTGCGGCGCGCACGGTGATATCGAAACTACCGTCGGTGGCCGGCGCCAGATAGTTGACGGTCAACGCGACGGGTTCACCGATTCGGTCCGGGTGGCGTTCGATCGCGCGGATGATCGCCGCCGCCGTCACGCCGCCGAACGGCCCGACCATATTCGCGTACTCCGGATTGGTCTGCCCGGTGTACTGCCCGATTCCGTTGTCCGCCAGGTCGATTGCGGTGTCGAATGAATGAAGGGTGGTGGTCATCGGATCGTCTTTCCGGTCGTGGCGGATCGTGCACCCGGGCCGGGCCGCGGCTCGGTGTCGTACGCGGTCAGGAGACGCTGGTCACCGCTGCATCGCAGTGTCAGTTCGACGGCATGTCCGCAGTCTCGGTGGACGACCTCGACAGGGGGGCCGGCCGGATCGGCCTCCCACTTGTCGCCCCACTGCATCAGCGCGATCACCGCGGGCAGCAGGTCGCGGCCTTTGTCGGTCAGTCGGTACTCGTGGCGTTCGCGTTGACCCGGTTCCTGATACGGCACTCGCCGCAGCACGCCGGCGGCGACCAGGGTGCTCAGCCGGTCGGTCAGGACTTGGCGGGGACAGCCGATGCGGGCTTGGAATCGCTCGAAACGTCGTGCGCCGTAGAACGCCTCACGCAGGACCAGGAGGGTCCATTTTTCGCCGACGACGTCCAGTGCTCGTTTGACCGAACAGTTTTCGGCCCTGATCTGGTCGCGGACGGCGGACATGGCCACCAGCCTAGCAGAGTCTGAATTCTGGACTCAGATGTACCGCGAACGCCACTCAAGGGCGTTCAGGGTGGACTAGACCAGCGTGGACTTCAGCGAGGACAGGTCGGTCTTCATCAGGACGACGTTGTAGTTGCCCCACAGCGACATGTTCCAGTACAGGGTGCTCTCGTCGGGATTGCCATTGCTGTCGACCAGCTTTCCGGTGCCCGACCACGGGTGAATCATCGGCGCGTACAGCCCCGGGTACGTCGCCGAGGTCGCCACCGTGATCGGCGCCGACCACTGGCCATTGGGTTCGTCGGCATAGCGGAGCTTGACGTTGTTGTTGCCGTCGCCGTACATCATCACGTACTTGCCCAGATAGTCGTTGTACTGCACCGACATCTCGCTGACGTTCCCGCCGGTCTTGGCGCCGAACAGGCCGCCGAGCATTCCGCCCAACACCTTGGGGTTGTTGGCCCAGTCGATGATGGGGCCGAAAAGGCCTGCGGAACGGGTGGAATCGCCGATGATCGGGGTGGCGGCGACGGGCGTGCCGGTCACCCAGTCCTTTCCGTTCCAGTACTGGTACTTCGCGAGGTTGTTGACATCATCGACGGCGACTCGGGACAAGTAGGCCGAGCCGGCGCGCCCCGACGGCGTGCCGAATGCGTAGAGGTACTGGGTATCTCCCTCGGCGACCTGGTCGGCCGGTTCCAGGACGTAGGCCGCCTGCTGGAAATTCTGGTTGCCGGGGACGTACGCGTGCGACGACCCGAACCAGCTGGCCGAGCGGATGGTCGAGGGCACCAGCACCCACTTGTCGGTGTCCGGGTTGTACATCGAGATCGCCGAGTAGTTGGTGGTCCACCGGCCCGGGGTGTCCCAGGACTTGACCGACATGTAGTTGACGTACTGCTGGTTGTTCACCGAGATGGCCGAGGTCGGGATGATCGTTACCTCGGAGTTGGAGAACGGGAACAGCGCAGACGACGAGCTCGGGATGAACTGGTAGGCGTAGCCGGTCGGCAGCAGGGTCAGGCCGTTGGTCAGGTTCTTGTCCTGGCTGAGCAGCAGAACGTTCGAGCGCCAGTCGCCGGTCATGTTCGGCTCGCTGAAGGTGTCACCGAACGCCAGCTGAATGTTGCCGGTCAGTCCGTTCTCCCACATGATCCCGAGGTCGGTGCCCCAGATCCCGAAGCCCTTGGTGTTGTTGGTCTGCGGCCAGCCGATACCGGGATAGGCGGTGTTGGACTGGCCCGTCACCCAGCCGACTGGATACGACGGGATGGTGGTCGGCGCCGCGGTCGTCACGGCGGCGGTCGAGATCGTCGCGGCCCCAGAAGCGGAGCTGGCCGCGGGCGCGATCTGGCGTCGCCCGGAGGACGCCAGTCCCGACGGGGCGGCCACGGCAGGGGAGTCGCTCGCGATGACTACTTTCGCGGTGGCGGGTTTCGCGGCGGCAGCGGGTTTCGCGGCGGCGGCCGCCGCCGGGGCCTTGGCCGAGGGTGCGGTGGCCTTGTTCGTGGTGCGGGCCGACGAGGCCGAGGGCTTGCTCGCTTTGGGGGAGGACCCGGTGCTCGATGAACTGTGCGTCGAGGAGTCCGAACCG
Organism: Mycobacterium sp.; assembly: GCA_023264735.1. Lineage (GTDB taxonomy): Bacteria > Actinomycetota > Actinomycetes > Mycobacteriales > Mycobacteriaceae > Mycobacterium. The sequence continues at coordinate 77,731 of JAHFVD010000015.1, forward strand.
CCGGAATCGGAGGTCTCTGCCCACGCCGCACCGGCACCGGCGAGGATCGCTACGCCTACCCCCAGACCCACCGCCAGCCCGCCGATGCGACCCACATACGCCGAGGCATTCATGAGCTGACGGTACCGTATCTGGCAAACCTCATGGCTCACTCTCGTCACGAGTGCGCAAACAAATTCCCCGGTCAAGCGATCACGAGATGCCAGCGCGCCGATACGATCACGGCTCGCGGGCCCAGACGTCGGCGAATCGTAATGTGACCGTGACTCCGCCGCGAGGAAACTCTTCCTATTGCCATTCATGTCAATTTCTGGAAAGATCTCGTTCTCGAACAGGCATTCAGGCCTATCTAAGGCCCCCGGCGAGGGCGAGTTCGCCACTTCTGAACAGGAATCTCATGAATTCGCCCTATATCCGTGCCCGTGTTGCCGCCGTTATCGGTGGCGCCGCACTCATCACCATGGCTTCGTTCGTCGCGTCGTGCAGTAAGGACGAGAACAAGACGCCGACCCCCGCCACCACGACGACCGTCTCGACGACGCCGTCGAGCAGTCCGTCGGCGACACCCACCGAGAAGGTGCTCAGTCCCACCGACGGCAACAAGTTCAGCCCCAACGTGGTCGCACCTCCGGCGCCGACCATGCCGCCCGGCAACCACCATCACGGCCTCAACTGATTGTCGTGAGCTCCCGCGCGATCGCGGCGTGATAGCGGTCGATGTTGGCGGGGTTGACGATTCGGAAGAATCCGTCCGGCATCGGCGCATCCTTCGGTGCCTCGATGGTCATCGTCCGCGTGAACAACGTGACGCCCTCGCCGGGCGTCGTGAAGTGGTACTGGACGGTGATCCGGCCGTCCATGCCGCCGTTGCCCTCGCGATCGTGGCCGAGCCGGCCCACCGAGTTGAACACCCACAGCTTGGGCCGGACGGCGATGGCCAGATGCCAGGTGAAGATGCGGTCCCCGTCGGGGCCGCCCTCTTCCCAGGTATCGCCGACCGACAGTGGCAGCGCGTCGAGCTTGCCGACGTAATTGCTTCCCGGATACGTCTTGGTCCAGTTGGCGGGATTGGTGACGAAGTCGTAGAGCGTCTCCGGTGACTGGCGAAACGCCGTCTCCGAGCTCGTGGTCACGATGCCCAATTGCGTTGCCTTTCTTGTCTGCTGTGTGGGGAGTTTACACTTTCGCGCGAATTTGTAACTGCGCGGCGTGCGCTGGCGGTATGGTCCAACGGTGCGTTCGCCTTCGCGCTTCGGCGCCCATGTTGGCCGCGGTGTGCGGCGCCTCGCCCTTGACAGTGCACTTGGTGGCAGGAGGTCGTTCCCGCGCCGGCTCGGCGACCTCACGCCCGCGGCGCTGTCGGCGATCATCGGTCGGCGCGTCGAGTCGGTGGCCCATCTCGACGGCGCGGCAGGCACGTCGAGCCGGGCCCGGCTCGGGCTCACCGGCGACGGGCTGCCGCCATCGGTTTTCGTGAAGATGTCCGCCGCCAGGGCGGGGATCAGGATGCTGGGCGAGCTGGCCGGTCTGGGTGAGACAGAGGCGCGCTTCTACCGCGAGCTGGCCCCAGAGCTCGGTGCCGGCGTTCCACGCTCGTATGGCTCGGCGTTCGACAGCCTGACCGGTCGCTTCGTCGTCGTTCTCGAGGACATGACCACCTCGCCGTGCCAGTTCCCGGACACCCTGAACCCGCTGTCTACCGATCAGATGGCGCAACTGGTCGAGGTGCTGGCCGGTCTGCATGCGACGTTCTGGAGGAGACTGCCGCAAAAGCCCGGCGGTGGTGGCCAATTCGGCTGGCTACTGGCGCCCTCGAATGATCCGGCCAGCCTCATGACACCGTCGGTGATGCGGATGTCGGTGCGCCGGCTGGCCGGCGTGACATCGATACCGGTGGACGCCGGTCGCTACATCTGGGAGAACTTTCCCGCCGCCGTCGCCGCGATCGACAGTGGGCCCCACACCGTCTTGCACGGCGACTCTCACCCGGGCAACACCTACTTCCGCGACGGTCGGGCCGGGCTGCTGGACTGGCAGGTCGTCCGCCGCGGCCATCCCTCGCGCGACCTCGCGTACGCGATCGTGCTCGGCACGCCGGTCAGCGACCGGGCGCGCGTCGAACGCGATCTGCTCGACACCTATCGCGGCGCACTGGCCGCCAACGGCGGGCCGCAGCTGGGCCGCGACGAGTTGTGGACGCGCTACCGGCAAGCCGTTGTGCACCCGTATGTTTCGGGCTTGGCAACGGCAGGCCTCGGCGGGATGCAGGACGACGGTGTCGCCCTCGAGGGCTTACGGAGAGCGGTGACGGCGCTACAGGAAATCGATACCGTCGCCGCCCTGCAACAAGTGCGCTGAGGCTACTTGGAGCAGTTGATGGTGACGTAGGCGATGCCCTGGCTGCCCGCAGTCCCCTGGGTGTTGATATCGGTCACGGTGCAGGCCGACAGCCCACCGTTGGGGACGCCGTTCTCGTACTGCAGCGAGACGTCGTAGCCCGCGGCGTCGAGGTCACGGATGGTGGCGGCAGCCGACTCCGAGCCGGGCTCGGGGATGCTGGGCGGATCAGCAACGGCCAACGGGGCCAGCACAATCGACGCGCCGACACCGATCAGCAGCGGGGCGACGTAGCGCATTGGGAGCGACATCAGGGTCCTTCCTGGACGGCCGGCCTACGGGGCTGTCGTCAAGGATGACAGCAAAGTCATGGCCGGACTTGCCACTGTGCGAACGAGAGTTGAACAGGTTCCGAACAGCGGACGACTCAGCAGGTCAGCCTGGCCGTATCGGTCAGGGCGAGTTGCCAGGCGTGCTGGCGTCCACCGACGGCCGATCCGCTGGTCCCGGCGGCGAGGGCCACGGTTGCGGTACCGGGCGCTGGCGCACCCGCTGGGGCCACCAGAACCACTTACCGAGGAGTGCGGCGATGGACGGCGTCATGAACGAGCGGACCACCAGCGTGTCGAACAACAGGCCGAGGGCGATCGTCGTTCCCACCTGACCGCCGACCCGCAGCGGGCTGATGGACATCGAGGCCATCGTGAAGGCGAACACCAGGCCGGCCGACGTCACCACCGAACCACTGCCGGCCATTGCCCGGATGATCCCGGTGTTGAGCCCGGCGTGGATCTCTTCCTTGAACCGGGCGACCAGGAGCAGGTTGTAGTCCGATCCCACCGCCAACAGGATGATCACCGCCATCGCGATGACCAGCCAGTGCAGCGGCTGGCCGAGTATGTGCTGCCAGAGCAGCACTGAGAGCCCGAACGAGGCGCCAAGCGATAGCACCACCGTGCCCACGATCACCGCCGCCGCCACCACGCTTCGGGTGATCACCAGCATGATGATGAAGATCAGGCACAGTGCCGCGATGCCGGCGATCATCAGGTCGTAGTTGGCGCCTTGCTGCATGTCCTTGTAGACCGACGCGGTACCGCCCAGATAGACCTTCGAGCCCTCCAGTGGGGTGCCCTTGATCGCCTCGAATGCGGCGTTCTTGATCTTGTCGATGTGCGAGATGCCTTCCGGCGTCGCGGGATCTCCCTCGTGGGAGATGATGAACCGCACCGCTTTTCCGTCCGGCGAGACGAACATCTTCAGGCCGCGCTTGAACTCCGGGTTGTCGAACACCTCGGGTGGCAGATAGAACGAATCGTCGTTCTTCGACGCGTCGTAGGCCTGCCCGAGCGCGGTCGCGTTCTGCTGCATGGCGTCCATCTGGTTCTGGAGGCCACCCATCGTCGACTGCATCGTCAGCATCGTCGACTTCATGGTCTTCATGGTCGCGATCATCGGCGGCATGATTTCGACCATCTTCGGCATCAGGACGTCGAGCCTGTCCATGTCGACGACCAGTCTCCCGAGATCGTCACTGAGAGTGTCGATTCCGTCGAGCGCGTCGAAGATCGACCGGATCGAGTAGCAGAGTGGGATGTCGTAGCAGTGCGGTTCCCAGTACAGGTAGTTGCGGATCGGCCGGAAGAAATCGTCGAAATTGGCGATCTGGTCCCGGATTTGGTTGGTGTCGAGGACCATCTGCTTGGTCTTGCCGACCATGCTGTGGGTGATGCCGACCATCTCTTTGGTCAGCACCAGCATGCGCTCCATCGTGTCGATGGTGACCTGAAGCTCGTCACCCATCTTCAGCATGTCCTTCATGCGGTCTTGCAGATAGGACATGTTCATCGTCTGGTTGGTGCCCTGCATGCTGATGATGAACGGGATCGAGGTGTGCTCGATCGGGGTGCCCAGCGGGCGGGTGATGGTCTGCACCCGGCCGATGCCAGGAATGTGGAAGACCGACTTGGCGATCCGGTCGACGACGAGCATGTCGGCCGGGTTGCGCACATCGTGGTCGGTTTCGATCAGCAGCAGCTCGGGATTCATCCGGGCTTGCGGGAAGTGCCGGTCGGCCGCGGCGTAGCCCTGGTTGGCCGGGATGTCGCCGGGTAGGTAGTAGCGGTCGTTGTAATTGGTCTTGTACGTCGGCAGCGCCAGCAGCCCGATCAGGGACAGCGCGATCGAGGCGACGAGAATCGGTCCTGGCCAGCGGACCACCGCGGCGCCGACCCGCCGCCACGTGTGGGTGTTCATCTTGCGCTTGGGCTCGAACAGGCCGAACCGCCCGCCGATCGAGATGACGGCGGCGCCCAGAGTCAGCGCCGCGATCACCACGACCAACATGCCGATGGCCAGCGGGAAGCCCAGCGACTGGAAATAGGGCAGCCGAGTGAAGTGCAGGCAGAAGGTCGCGCCCGCGATCGTCAGACCCGAGCCCAGAATGACGTGCGAGGTGCCGTGGTACATCGAGTAGAAGGCGGTTTCACGGTCTTCGCCGGCCAGCCTCGCCTCGTGATAGCGGCCTATGAGGAAGATCGCGTAGTCGGTAGCCGCCGCGATCGCCAGGGTCGCCAGCAGGTTCACCGCGAACGTCGACAGGCCGATGATTTCGTAGTTCCCGAGGAAGGCGATGACGCCACGGGCCGCGGTGAGCTCGGTGAACACCATGACCAGCACGAGGATCACGGTCGTGATGGAGCGGTAGACCAACAGCAGCATCACGAAGATGACGGCGATGGTGAGCGCCTCGATCATCTTGACGGCCGAGTCGCCGGCGTTGTGCTGATCGTGGCTCAATGCCGTTGGGCCCGTGACGAAGACCTTGATTCCGGCCGGTGGCGGATTGGCGTTGACGATCTTGGTGACCGCGTCGATCGACTCGTTGGCCAGAGCCTCGCCCTGGTTGCCCGCCAGGTAAATCTGGACGTAGGCGGCCTTGCCGTCCGCGCTCTGAGAGCCGGCAGCGGTCAGCGGATCGCCCCAGAAGTCCTGGATGTGCTCGACATGCTTGGTATCGGCGCGCAGCGCCTTGACCAGGTTGTCGTAATAGTGGTGCGCCTCGGGGCCCAGCTGCTGGTCGCCTTCCAGCAGGACCATCGCGCTGCTGTTGGAGTCGAATTCCTGGAAGGTCTTGCCGACCTGCTTCATAGCCTTCATCGACGGCGCGTCTTCGGGCGCCAGCGACACGGTGTGCTCTTGGCTCACCTGTTCCAGCGAGGGCACGGCGACGCTGAGGACGACGACGAGGCCCAGCCAGAGCAGCACGATCGGCACCGAGAAGGCCCGCACGAACCGGGGGATCAGCGGGTTCTTCTTGGGTGGGGACTGGAGGTCGGTCATGCGGACTTCACCAGGCAGAAGGTCTGGGCGTTGACACCGGTCGACGTCTTCTCATCCTTGAGCACACCGTCGACCAATATGCGACAGCCAATGGTGTCGGTGTCGCCTTGGGCCACGATATTGGCGCTGGCGGCCGGGGCGGTCGTGGTGAGGGTGAGCGACCACGGCAGCGTGATGTCACGCGCGATCTGCGGCTGCGCGTCTAGGTCGAGGTAGTTGATGGTCGCTACCGCGCCCTCGGGGCCGAAGATCTGATACGTCACCTCTTTGGGATTGAACGGTTTGGTGTCGTTGGCCAGGCCACTGCCGGGCCGGGTGAGTTCGGTCTTGCCGAAGACGCCGTGCAGCCGGACGACGCCGAATGCGGCAAGGGCCACCACGATCACAATGACCAGCGGAATCCACGCCCGCCTCAATGCCTTGACCATAGGATTTCCCGACGAGATTACGACGCCGACACGAACAGCGCGATGACTCCTTCAGCGCAATTCGTGAGCGCGGCCGTCCGTCTCATCTCAACCCCGTTTTCTTCGTGTCTGGTCGCGACAGCTTAGCTGATTTAACGTAAGAGATTAGCTCACTTAACTGATCGGACGATACCCCCCGGTAGCTTCGCCAATCGATCTCCCTCGGCCATTCGTGCCCGAGGTCACATCATCCCCGAAATTGAGATTCAGGCGGCACCGGGGCAATTGTGCGGTATCGCTCTTGCGGTGGTGTTTAGCTGTCCTACAATCTCGCCCATGAACGTTTCGAGGCTTGCCATGGCCGCCGTTGCGGCCGTCGCGGCGCCGATTGTCCTGGCCGCGCCGTCGCACGCCGATCCCGACACGGACTTCGCCAACCAGCTGCACACCTTCGGGATCTACGGGCCTCGTGACTACAACGCGTGGATCGGCAAGATCACCTGCAAGCGACTGGCCACCGGTCTGGACAAAGACACCTACGCGTCCGCCAAGTTCATCCTGACCAACCTGCCGTTGAACAGCACCCAGGGCCAGGCGATCCAGTTCCTCGGCGCCGCGATCGCCACGTACTGCCCGGATCAGGTCGGCGTACTGCAGCGGGCGGCCGTTCAGTAGCTCGCGATGGCCGGCCCTGTCGACCGCGTCCTCAGTGAGGACGTGCCCGGCGCCCCCGACGACGTTCGGGCTCACTATGTCGATCTGAACAACATCAGGGACGTTCACCCGTTGGTGGTGTCGGTCGAGAGCTTGTCGCGCACCGATACCGGTGATGGCTACGTGCAGGTCTACCGTGTCCGCGACCGCATCCCGTTGGGCATCATGACGCTGCCCATCACCTACACAGCCAGGCTTGAAGTACCCGCGGCCGGCCCGGTGTTCAGCCAGGCTCGCCAGTTCCCGGCGGTGCGTCTGGATTCGGTGATTTCTTTCGACCCGATATCGGCTGGGACCCGGCTGACCGAACGAATCCGGTTCACCGCGCCGTGGCCGCTGCTGGCCGTCACCGTCCGCCAGGCGGTCGAGGCCCACAAGGAGATGCTGGCCGGCATCCGCCGGCATTTCGAGGCCGGCTAACCCGCCGTCTTGCCGTTGTCGACGTTGTAGACCGCGCCGTGGATGGTGACGGCGTCGTCGCTGGCAAGGAACGCGATCACCTTCGCCACATCGACGGGCGCCATCATTCCGCGGGGCGCGGCGATCCGCATGATCAGGTTCCAGTCCGCGTCGTCGGGGGTCTTGAACTCGGTCACCTGCGGGGTGAGCATCCCGCCCGGGCAGATCACGTTCACCCGCAACTGCTCCTTGGTGTATTCGATCGCCAGGGCCTTGGTCATTCCGACCAGCCCGTGTTTGGCGGCGCAGTACGCCGCGGAGTAGACCTCGCCCTCGATCCCGGCGATGGAGGCGACGTTGACGATATTGCCGCCGACCTCCAGCAGGTGCGGTAGCGCCGCACGGATCAGGTAGAACGGGCCGTTGAGGTTCACCGCGAGGTCGTAGTCCCAGTCCTCGTCGGTCACCGACGTGGTGTTCCGCATCTGGTGAAAGCCCGCCGCGTTCACCAGCACATCGACCCTGCCGAAGCGTTCGACACACTGGGCGACGGCGTCGCGGCACGCCTGCGCGCTGGTGATGTCGACCGAGGCATAGGCACCGCCGGGAACCGATTCGAAGACCGTCGCAAGCCGTTCGGAATCGCGCGCGATGCCGAACACCGTGGCTCCGCGCTCGGCGAACAATTGCGCCGTCGCGGCCCCGAGACCCGACGAGGCGCCCGTCACCAGCGCGACTTTCCCGCTCAGCTGTGTCATTGCCAAACCCTTTCTGGGGCTAGGCGTGTACGTCCCGGAGCCCCACTGCGTTGCGCAGTCCCGAGCAGTTGTAACACCCGATACAACCCACGCAGTCGGTGCATCGGGCACAGCCGATGCAACCCGTGCAGCCGCGGCACGCGAAACAGGCCAGGCACGCCATGCACCCACGTAACCGAACCGACAGCACGGTGAGCACGCTGCCTGCGACCACGGCACTGCCCGCGGTGGCGACCGATCCGGCGATGACGGCACTGCCGGCGGTCGCGACGGACCCGGCGACGACGGCACTGCCGGCGGTCGCGACCGCACCGGTGACGAAGGCGCTGCCGACGGTCGCGATCGCAGCGGTGACCGCCGCGCTGTCGAAGGTGGCGATCGATCCGGTGACCGCAGCGCTGCGCACGGTGTTGATCGATCCGGTTACCGCGGCACTGTCGGTCGTCGCGAGAGAACCGACCACCGCATGCGGCTCAGGGCGCTTCATGACTGCGAGTGATTTCACGTGACGAGCATGTCAGCCGAAGCGCGGTCCGGCCGTCCGAACCGTTGATCGGTCGGCGCCGATGCTGCGATAATCGGCGCGAGTCAGGGACCGGAGGGGACATGGTTACCGCAATTCGCTCGCTGGCCGCGGTTGTTCTGTTCATCGGCGCCGCGGTAGCACTGGCTGTCCCCGCAACCGCTGACCGCCCGATCGAAGGCAGTTACAGCTCTTCCGAAGTAGGCCTGCCGTCCGCGACGTGGACCGCGCTCCAGTGCAAACAGTTCGGGGTGTGCCGCTAGCGCGTCCGCACCTCTTCTGATTGCAAAGGCCTCCTGCGGGGTATGGGCACGACGTGCCCGGCCTGGGCGAGCCAAGCCCTCGGCGGGGAGAGGAGCGATTGATGCGTACCGTTCCGGGCGCCACTGGCCACGTCGTGGTGGTCGGCGCGGGCCTGTCCGGGCTGTCGGCCGCCCTACACCTGGCCGGGCGCGGACGCTCGGTTACCGTGGTCGAGCGGCACCCGTTCCCGGGCGGCCGCATGGGCCAAGCCGATATCGCGGGCTACCGGATCGACACCGGCCCGACCGTTTTGACCATGCCCGACATCATCTCCGACGCGTTCGCTGCCGTCGGCGCGTCGATGGCTGGCCATCTCGAGCTCATGCCCGTGGAGCCGGCCTACCGGGCCACCTTCGCCGACGGCAGCGCACTGGACGTGCACCCCGACGCCGCCGCGATGGCCACCGCGATCGAGGACTTCGCCGGCCCCGAGCAGGCCGCGGGTTATCTGCGGCTGCGGGACTGGCTCACCGAGCTCTACCGATTGGAGTTCGACGGGTTCATCGCCGCCAACTTCAACTCTCCGCTGTCGCTGCTGACCCCGCAGCTGGCCCGGCTCGCCGCGATCGGCGGCTTCCGGGGCTGGGAGCGGATGGTCAGCCGGTTCATCACCGATGAACGTGTGCAGCGGATCTTCACCTTTCAGGCGCTCTACGCCGGTGTGCCGCCGCAGCGGGCGCTGGCCGCGTACGCGGTGATCGCCTACATGGACACCGTTGCCGGCGTGTACTTTCCGCGCGGCGGTATGCGCGCGGTGCCTGAAGCGATGGCGGCCGTCGCCGCGGCGGCGGGGGTGATGTTCCGTTACGGCGGATGCGTGACCGCGCTGGAGCGCACTGGCTCGCGGGTGACCGCGGTGCACACCGGAGAGGACCGAATCGCCTGTGACGCCGTGGTTCTCACCACCGAACTGCCGCTGACCTATCAACTGCTTGGGCGCACACCCCGGCGCCTGGTCAAGGTGCGACCGGCGCCGTCGGCGGTGGTCGCCCACGTCGGTGTCCCTGCGGTCGGCGAGCGCCTGGCGCATCACAACATCAGCTTCGGGGGCAAGTGGGCCGGCACGTTCGACGAGATCACCCGGGACGGGGTGCTGATGAGCGATCCGTCGCTGCTGGTGACGAGGCCGACCGCGGGGGACCCGAGTCTCGCCCCGGCCGGGCGCGACCTTCTGTATATTCTCGCGCCCGCCCCCAATCTTGAAGCGGGCATGGTCGATTGGGAGTCGATCGGCCAGGGGTACGCCAGCGAGATGGTGGCCACCGCGATCGCACGGCTGATGCCCGGGCTCGACGCGGAGGTTCTCGATGTCGTCACGCCTGCCGACTGGGCTCGCCAGGGCATGGCCGCGGGCAGCCCGTTCGCGTTGGCGCACACGTTCGCTCAGACCGGCCCGTTCCGGCCCGCCAACATGGTTCGCGGTATCGAGAACGCTGTCCTGGCAGGCGGTTCGACCGTTCCGGGCGTCGGCATGCCCACCGCGCTGATCTCCGGGCGGCTGGCCGCCGACCGGGTCACCGGCGTCCCTGATGTCTCCAGCACCCGCACCATCGTCAGCTCCGGAAGAAGTAGGTAGCGATGATCCACACCGAGTTGCACGCCGCAGGGATCGACGACTCTGAATTGTGCGAGTCCTACCGCTATTGCCGGCGTCTCAATGCCGAGCATGGCCGGACCTACTTCCTGGCCACCCGGCTACTGGCACCATCGCAGCGGCCCGCGGTGCATGCGCTGTACGGGTTCGCACGCTATGCCGACGACATCCTCGACAGCATGGAGGACGACGCGAGTACGACCGAGCGCGAGCAGCGGCTCGATCGGTTGTCGGCCAACTTCTTCAGCGGCACCGCCGACGAGACGGAACCGGTGCTGGCCGCTGTCCTGCACACCGCCCGCACCTACCGCATCCCACTGGATCTGTTCGACGACTTCCTGACATCGATGCGGATGGACCTGACCGTCACCGACTATCCAGACCGCGCCGCGCTGAACCGCTACATGCGCGGCTCGGCCGCCGTCATCGGCTTGGAGATGCTGCCGATTCTCGGAACCGTCGGGGCCGCAGGCGAAGCCGCACCCTACGCAGAGGCGCTGGGCCAGGCCTTCCAGCTGACCAACTTCCTGCGCGACGTCGACGAGGACCTGGAACGCAACCGGGTCTACTTACCCGCCGATGAACTCGCTGCGTTCGACGTGGACCGTGACCTGCTGATGTGGTGCCACCAACACCACCACACCGACCTCAAAGTCCGCCGCGCGTTGTCAGCCCAGCACGACATCGCCAGAACTGTCTACCGGGAGGCCCGCAAGGGCATCGCACTGCTCGCCCCGCAGTCGAGACCCTGTGTGGCAACAGCATTCACGCTGTACTCGGAGATCCTCGACCGCATCGAGGCCATCGACTTCGCGGTATTCAGCCAGCGCGCCTCGGTGAGCGTCGGGCGGCGGCTGCAAGTCTTCGCCGCCGGCCTGATTCGGGCTCGCCGTGCCCGCGGATACGGTGCGGCCTGATGGATCGCTGGCAGTACCTGATCGTGCTCGGCGCCTGCTTGCTGATCACCGCGCCGCTGGAGATCTTCGGGTCCGGGGTCTACCGCCAACCGGTTCGGCTGCTGATGTCGGTCGCCCCGGTGGCGCTGGTGTTCGTCGTCTGGGATGCGATCGCGATCGCCGGACACGTGTGGAGCTACAACCCGCGCTATATCAGTGGGATCGAGGTCGGGTTCTCGATTCCCTTGGAGGAGTTGTTGTTTTTCATCGTGATTCCGGTGTGCGGCGTGCTGACCTATTCGGCGGTCAGCGCGATCCTCACCACCGTGCGAGCGCGCCGATGACCGGGCTCGGTTACACGCTGCCCGCCGTCGTCGCGGTGGTCGCGGTCATCGCGCTGGAACTAGCGGTGCTGCGCACCGGGCTGTTCGGGAAGATCGAGTACTGGATATCTATTGTCATCGTGGTGGGATTCCAGGTGATCGTCGACGGCTGGCTGACCAAGCTGTCGGCGCCGATCGTCATCTACAACGAGCAGCACAGCACCGGGGTGCGGTTCCCGTGGGACATCCCGGTGGAGGACTTCCTGTTCGGCTGGGCGATGATCACCGCCGTGCTGCTGGTGTGGGAGAAGCAGCGTCCCCGCCCCAACGACCAAGATGGGGACCAGCCATGGCCATAGACGTCCCCGGTGCCTTCGACGTGGGCGCCCACGCCTACGACAAGCTGGTCGGTGCGAACCCCGGCTATCACGACCATCTGCGAATATCGGCGCGGCGGATGCGAATTCCGCACGGCGGCCACGGGCTTCGGCTGCTCGACGCCGGCTGTGGGACAGGGGCGTCGACGGCCGCTCTGCTGGAGGCGGCACCGCATGCCGAGATCATCGCCGTCGACGCCTCGGCGGGCATGCTGGCCGAGGCGGCTGCGAAGTCCTGGCCCGAGGCGGTCCGATTCGTGCACAGCCCGATCGAAACGATCGCCGAGGCCGGGGTGCATGGTCCGTTCGACGGCATCTTCGCCGCCTATCTCTTGCGCAACCTCGTCGACCCCGACGCTCAACTGCGGGCCTTCCGCCAGCTCTTACGGCCGGGCGGGACACTGGCCGTGCACGAGTATTCGGTGCGCGATTCACGTGCCGCCAAGGCGATCTGGAATGCGGTCTGCTGGGGAATCATCATTCCGTCCGGCTGGCGGCAGACCCGGGACAGCGCGCTGTATCGGCACCTGTGGCGCAGTGTGAACGCGTTCGACGGGACCTCCGCCTTCCAACGACGGCTGGCCGCAGCGGGTTTCACTGGTGTGCACAGCGAGACGATGAGCGGTTGGCAGCGCGATATCGTGCACACCTTTCTGGCGGACGTGCCGCGATGATCGACGGCCGCCGCGTCACCCACCCGGGTCCCCGTGGGGCGCCGCACGCCAACAAGCTGGCCCGCAAACCACACGTCGTTGTCGTGGGGGCCGGCATCGCGGGGCTGGCGGCAGCGACCGGGCTGGCCGAACGCGGTGTCTCGGTGGACCTCCTGGAGCGCCAGGAGTATCTCGGTGGGCGGGTCGGCGGCTGGACCGAACAGCTGGGTGACGGCTCGCTGGTGGCGAACAATCGCGGCTTCCACGCGTTCTTCCGCCAGTACTACAACCTGCGGATGTTGTTGCGCCGTGCCGATCCCGAACTCGAGCGGCTGCGGGCCGTCGAGGATTACCCATTGATCGACGGCCACGGTCGTCGGGACACCTTCCGGGGGTTGCCCAAGACCCCGCCGTGGAACGCGCTGGCCTTCGCGTTGCGCAGTCCCACGTTCCGGGTGCGCGATCTGGTGCGGCTCAACGCCGTTGCGGCCGCTCCACTGGCAGCTGTGTCGGTGCCCGGGATCTATCAACAACTCGACGATCTCGACGCCGAAACCTTCCTGACCGACATCAACTTTCCGCCGGCCGCGCGCCATCTTGCGTTCGAGGTGTTCGCGCGCAGCTTCTTCGCGAAACCTGAGCGGCTCTCGGCGGCCGAGCTGGCGACCATGTTCCACATCTATTTCCTGGGTTCCAGCGAGGGTCTGGTCTTCGATGTCGCCGAGTCGAACTTCGACACCGCACTATGGGAACCCTTGGGCCAGTACCTGATCGGTCAGCAGGTGCGGTTGCGTACCGAAGTGTCCGCGGACTCGGTCAGTGTCGGCGGAACCAGGGCGTTGCAGGTACACGACTCGACCGGGCGGACGATCGACGCCGACGGCGTGGTGCTCGCCACCGACATCGCCGCGCTGCAACAGATCGTGGCCGCCTCACCGGAGTTGGGCGACGACGGCTGGCGCAGGCAGGTGTGGCGGTTGCGGAACGCGCCGCCCTTCGCCGTGCAGCGGCTCTGGCTGGACCGGCCGGTGGACGCCGACCGCCCGGCGTTCCTGGGGACGGGTGGCCTCGAGCCCATCGACAACATCAGCGTGGTCAGCAACTTCGAATTCCAGGCCGCGGAATGGGCTCGCGCACACCACGGTTCGGTGGTCGAGGTGCACTCCTACTCGGTGGGGGAGCCACCCGAGGCCGACGACCTGCGTTTGCGCATGCTGACCCGCCTGCACCAGCTGTACCCGGAGACCGCGACCGCGAGGATCGTGGGGGAGACGCTGTTGGTCCGCGGCGACTGTCCGCTGTTCAGTCCTGGCGCGTTCGCCGACCGGCCGACGGTCGACACTCCGGTTCCCGGTTTGATGCTGGCCGGCGATGGCATTCGCATCGACCTGCCGGTGGCGTTGATGGAGCGTGCCGCCACCACCGGGTGGTCGGCCGCCAACCGGTTGCTGGCCGGCTGGGGGCTCGACGGGCATACCCTGCACACCGTTCCGGTGCGCGGGCGCTCACCGGTGCTGCGCTGGCTGGCCAGTCGGGAGAGGCGCGCGTCATGAGTCTGCGATCACGGATGAAAGCCATTCCGCTGCAAGTCATCCCGAAGGCGAACTGGGCGGCTCAGCGACCCACCTACAAGGATGCCGAACCCGCAGTGATCAACGCGGCGCTCAAGCGTGCTGAAGTCCGGCCCAGCGGCAACTGGTATGTCTTCGCCGCCAGCACCGATATCCGCACCGACCGGCCGTTCGGCACCCGGGTCGGCGGCATCGACGTCGTGGCATGGCGCGATCAGCAGCGTCAGTTGCACGTCGGGCCTGCGACCTGCCCCCATCTCGGCGCCGACCTGGCCACCGGGAAGATGAACTGCGGCAGCCTGATCTGCCCATGGCACGGCCTGCGCCTGGACGGTGGTCGCGAGTTCGGCTGGAAGCCGTTGCCCGCCTTCGACGACGGCGTGCTGGCGTGGGTCCGGCTCGACGATGTCGGGGGTGAACCCGCACTGGACGCCCCGGTGATCCCGGCCCGGCCCACTGGCGCACGGCTGGCGGCGGTGGCCCGGCTGGAGGGTGTGTGCGAACCGTCCGACATCATCGCCAATCGGCTGGACCCGTGGCATGGCGCGTGGTTCCATCCGTACTCGTTCACTGCGCTGGAGGTGCTCAGCGCGCCGGCGGTCGACGCCGACGAGGACGCCGACCGATTCCTGGTGGCGGTCGCCTTCCGGATGGGACGCCTCGGCGTGCCGGTGATCGCCGAATTCACCGCACCGGAACCACGAACCATCGTCATGCGGATCGTCGACGGCGAGGGCACCGGCAGCGTCGTCGAGACCCACGCCACCCCAATGGGACCAGGACCCGACGGGCGTCCGCGGACCGCGGTGATCGAGGCCGTCGTCGCACAATCCGACCGCACCGGATTCCAGCACTCCCTGCGCGTCGCGCCATTGATCACCCCATTGATGCGCCTGGCGGCCGCGCGGCTGTGGCGCGACGACCTGGCCTACGCCGAGCGCCGATTCGCAGTGCGCGATCGAGGGCCCACGCACTGAGACAACCGCTCTACCTCGGGTGACGCCGCGCCTAGGCTGCAGCCATGGCGAAGCGAATCGTGATCTGGGGTACTGGCTTTGTCGGCCGGATGGTCATTCCCGAAGTCGTGGCGCACCCTGAGTTCGAGCTGGTCGGGGTCGGTGTCAGCAATCCCGCCAAGGTCGGTGTCGATGTGGGGACGATCTGCGACATCCCCGAAATCGGCCTTACGGCCACCGATGACGTCGATGCGCTGATCGCACTGAAGCCCGATGCGCTGGTGCATTACGGGCCGACCGCGGCGCACGCCGACACGAACATCGACCTGATTTCACGGTTCCTGTGGGCCGGTATCGACGTGTGCTCGACGGCGATGACGCCGTGGGTGTGGCCGAAGATGCACCTGAATCCGCCGAACTGGATCGACCCGATCACCCAGGCCTGCGAGGCCGGTCAGTCGTCGTGCTTCACCACCGGTATCGATCCCGGCTTCGCCAACGACCTGTTCCCGATGACGCTGATGGGCCTGACCTCGCAGGTGCGTCTGGTCCGCGCCTCGGAACTGCTGGACTACACGAACTACGAGGGCGACTACGAGTTCGAGATGGGCATCGGCCGCGAACCCGAGTTCAAGCCGCTCCTGGAGAACTCCGACATCCTGGTGTTCGCCTGGGGGGCGACGGTGCCGATGATCGCCTACGCCGCCGGCATCGAACTCGACGAGATCACCACCACCTGGGAGAAGTGGGTGACCCCCACGGAACGGAAGACCGTGAAGGGCGTCATCCCGGCCGGCAACGTCGCGGCCGTCCGGTTCACCATCAACGGCGTCTACCAGGGCGAAACCCGGATCCAGCTGGAACACGTCAACCGCATCGGTCAGGATGCCGCGCCGGACTGGCCGTCGGGCACCCAGGACGACGTCTACCGAGTCGATATCCAGGGCACCCCCAGCATCTTCCAAGAGACGGCGTTTAGGTTCACAGACGGTTCCGGGCGTGACGCCGCGACCGCGGGCTGCCTGTCGACCGGACTGCGCGCACTCAACGCCGTTCCGGCCGTCAACGACCTGCCTCCGGGCTGGGTCACACCGCTGGAACTGCCCCTGATCCCGGGGCGCGGCACGATTCGCTGAGTAACGCCCGGGGTACCCAGACCGACATCTTTGGTGAATCCGAAGAACGGCGCTGGGGCTACCCGTATGCCTACTTGCAGGCTGGGGCAGCCCGGATTGGACGACATGACCGGAATCTTGGGTGCAAGTCTTGGACTTCAGTGCGGGGTGAGCCCATTGCGTGTGTCGGCGGGGGAAGCCCGGCGTTCAGTGTGGTCGGGTTTGGCTGTCGAGGTAGTGGTTGATGATCGACTGTGGTGCGCTGCCGTAGGAGACGGTGAAGTGGGACGGCGACCTTATGTGTGCGCGCAAGCGGGCGCGGACACAGGTTCGGGTGTATTCGCGGCGCACGTCGTGGGCGGTGCGGCCGTTGAGTCGCTGGATCAGTTGCGAGATGGGCAAAGTGGGCGGGTAGGACACCAACAGGTGCACGTGGTCGGCTTCGCCGTTGAACTTGACCGAGTGGGCGGTCAGGTCGTTGCACGCGCCCCGTATGGTGTTCTCGCAATAGGTGAGCATGGCGTCGGTGAACACCGGCTGCCTGCAGGTCGTTACAACCACCAGATGTGGGTGCAGCATCGACTTGCTGTGCTGCCTGCGGCGGCAGGTCGGGGTTGTCGTAGGTGCGCTTTAGAGTCGGGGTATGCAGATGCGCACCCGGTACCGCATCGAACCGACACCGGCCCAGCAGGCGATGTTGGCACGGGTGTTTGGGTGTGTGCGGGTGGTGTTCAACGACGCTCTGCGGGTCCGCGACGAGGCGTATCAGGCCGGGGTGAGGCTGTCCGACAGCGAGATTCAGCGTCGCGTGATCACGGCGGCCAAGACCACCACGCAGCGGGCCTGGTTGTGCGAGGTGCCCAGTGTGGCGTTGGTGCAGTCGGTCAACGACTCTCGGCGGGCTTGGCGCAACTTTTTCGACTCAGCCAGTGGGAGACGCCGGGGTCGCAAAGTGGGTCGCCCGCGGTTCAAGTCGCGAAAGGATCACCGGCAGTCGTTTCGGCTCACCCGCAACGGTTTCAGCGTGAGGTCCAACGGTCGGTTGTTTGTGGCCAAGGTCGGCGAAGTGCGGGTGCGTTGGTCACGCGAGCTGCCGAGCACACCGTCGAGCGTCACGATTATCCGGGAACCCGACGGCCATTTCTACGCCAGCTTCGTCGTCGAGGTTGGGTCGTCACCGCTGCCGGCGGTGGCACGCGAGGTTGGAGTGGACGTGGGGATCGCGCGGTTGGCCACGACGGCCACCACCGATGGCCGGCGCTCGGATATCGCCAATCCGAAGCATTTGGGTCGCAAGCTGCGCAAGCTGGCGCGGTTGGAGCGGGAGAAGTCTCGCCGGCAGAAAGGATCAGCCAACAGGGACAAGTCGCGGCGCAAAGTGGCCGCCGCGCACAACGAGGTCGCCCGCGCTCGCCGGGACTATCACCACAAGCAGGCTTTGGCGTTGGTTCGCGAGAATCAAGTGATCCACGTCGAGGACCTCAACATCGTGGGGATGGTCCGCAACCGGCGTCTGGCTCGGGTCATCAGCGATGCGGGGTGGGGGCAGTTCGTGCGGATCATCGGCGAGAAGGCCGACCGCTACGGACGGACCGTGCATCAGGTGTCGCGGTGGTTGGCCTCGAGCAAGACCTGCTCGGGCTGCGGGCATCGGCTCGACGAACTCCCGCTACAGGTCCGGACATGGACGTGCCCGGCGTGCCAGGCAGTCCACGATCGCGACCACAATGCCGCCAAAGTCATTCTCGCCGCCGGGCGGGCGGAGAGATTAAACGCCTGTGGAGCCCCGGTAAGTCCTCCCACCACTCGGGAGGCACGGGGCGATGAAACAGGAAGCACCCCAACCGCGGCGTAGCCGCACGGGAATCCCCGCGATTCATGGCGGGGAGCACGTCAAAGACCCAACGAGGCCAGCGGTCGGCCTGTCGGTCGGCGCAACCACATTGGCTGCCGTCACACCCGATAATTCGGTCACTCGTGCCCCCATGGTCACGCTGCCCGGCGGCATGGTGATCAGTGATTTCGTCGACCGCGTCGGTGACCCGGTCGGCATCGTGGCATCCGACGGCGCGGTCCATGACGCGGCGACTTTGCTGGCCGACTCGCTGCGGTCGCTCGCCTATGCCGCCACGTCGGGCCGGCCACTGCCACCGGCCGCCGCGATCACCTACCCCGCGCACTGGCGGCCCCAAGCCGTGGAGGCGCTGCGCGCGGCGATCCGGCACATCCCCGAGTGGGCGGCCGAGGAACCGCTACTGATCCCGGACACCACCGCCGCGCTGACCGCGCTAGCCGCCAACCCCGGGCTGCCGACGCGTGGTGTGGTCGCACTGTGCGATTTCGGCGGCAGCGGGACGTCGATCACCTTCATCGACGGCCTCACGTCGATTGGCCCGACCCTGCGCCACTATGACTTCTCGGGTGACCTGATCGATCAGGGCCTGCTGGCCCACGTGGTCGGGGAACTATCGGCCGGTGGAAGCCTGGACGTGACGGGCACCTCGGCGATCGGGTCGCTGACCCGGCTGCGAGCCCAGTGCCGGGCGGCCAAGGAGCGGCTGTCGACCGTCACGGTCACGGCCTTGCCCGCCGAGCTGCCCAACTTCCGCGGCGACGTCCGGCTGACTCGCACCGAGCTCGACGACGCGATGGGCCCTGCGCTGTCCGAGTTCGTCGCCGTCCTGCAGGACACCATGGAACGCGCCGGCGTGCGGCCCGCCGACCTGACCGCGGTCGCCTCGATCGGCGGAGCCGCCGCCATCCCGGTGATCACCACGACGCTGTCCGAGCACCTGCGAGTTCCGGTGATCACCACCCCGCGTCCGGGACTCATCGGCGCGATCGGTGGCGCACTGCGTGCCGCCCGGGGACCGGCCGACGACAGTGCCACCGCGATGGCGCCCGCCCCGGTCGTAGTCGCTGCGCCGGTCGCGCCGATCGAACAAACACCGGCCACCGGCGTCGCGCTGGCCTGGTCCGAGGCACCGGACGTGCCCGACCTGGCGCCGCTGGCCGAGCCGGTGCCGGAACCCCTTGGGCCCATTGCCCGCCCGATGCTGGACTTCGAGCCGGATCCCGTCGATTCCGTAAGTGCCACGGAAAGCGCGCCGGCCTGGTACCGGCGGCCGATGCCAGTGGTGGCCGCCGCGCTGGGAGTGATCGTCCTGGCCGGTGCCGGAACAGCGGTCGCACTCACCGCCGACAGCAGCGACGCTCCGGTCACGCCGATGCCGAGCATCACCTCCACCCCGCAGGCCGCACCGGTGACCGCGGCACCGGGTGGCGAGCCGTCGTCGGCACCCGTACAGAACCAGGCCGTTCAACAGGCTCCTGAGGCGCCGGCTCGGCAGACGGTGGTACAGCAGGCGACTGCCCCGGTGACGGTGGTGCAGCAGGCGCCGCCGCCACCGCCGGTCACCGAGACTCAGACGACGACGGTCGTCACCACCGAGGTCTCCACGCCACCGCCGGTGACCGAGACCCAGACGGTCCCGCCGCCGACGCAGCAGCCGCGGTTCATCCCGACGATTCCGCCGATCCCGACGATTCCCGGGTTGCCGCAGATCTTCGTGCAGCCACCGTCAGGCTGAGCGGCGCCGCTTGGCCAGCACCACGATGGCCAGCGGGATGGACATCCGAGCGGGTGCGGCCGCGAGTTGCGCGGCGACCGAGGCTTCCAATTGCTCGACGAATTCCCGGCGCCGCTTGCTGCGCCGGTCCCGGCCACGATTGGCATCGGCCTCGACATCGACCGCTGCGGCCAGGAGCGGAAACATCGAAGTACGAAGGAAATCAGCCCAATTTGCGCCGAAGGCCCGCTCGTCTTTATCGCTCTGGAACTGCGACCAGAACCGGTCTTCGCCGCTCACCATCTCCAGGTGCTCGATCTCGAGACCCTCGAATCGGCCTGACGGAGCGAACGGCGCCCGAAAGTCCTTCTCGTCGCGGCCAATCGACGGTATCGACATGCGGCGCAGCTCGTCGGCGGTGATCAAACCGTCGTCTACAAACTGGCCAAGGGCCGACATGATCGCATCGAATGCCGTCGTGAATCCCGAACTACCACTGGGTTCGAGGCCGACGGTCAGCACCACCAGCCGGCCCCCGGGCGCCAACTCGCGGCCGCGGAAGGCGATGAAGTCGCGCCAGTCCTCGGCGGCCTGTCGGGCGTAGGCGCGGCGGGCTTCTTCGTCAGTGCTGTAGGAGATCTCGACGTGATCGGGGATCGGCAGCGGCACTTTGCGCAACCAGTGAATGGCCCAGGAACTCCAGCCCAGTGCGATGCTGTCGGACGGCAAGATCTGGGAGTAGAACGAGCGGCCGATCACCGAGGCGTAGGTGGTGGAGTCCTTCTTGAGGTAGCTGTCCTGGTCGTCGGCCAGGGTGGAGAACAACGCGGTGAAGTCGTTGCCGGGCACATCGGTGTGGGCGACCAGGATGGCGTGATCGGAGCGAGTGCGCTTGCGGATGACGGCGATTGCCGCACTGATCGGCACGAGTGAGTTGTAACCCGTCGCCGCTCCGTAGTCGGCGATCGCGATGGGCTGGGGTGCCTTCGGGATCGTGATGTTGCGTGCTGCCTCTTCGAAAAGGTTTGTGGCAGGTCGCAATCCGGCCGCCTGCAGTCGCGAGGATTCGGTGTAGGTGTGGCTGTCCATCGGCACTGGACGCACCACGATGCTGGACTCGCGCATGTCAGTTCTTGCGACGGCGGTGCAGCAACAACCCGACCACGATTCCGACTACCAGCATCGCGGTCAACAACAGCCACATCGGGTATTCGACGTAAATCCAGAGGATCTGCACCCGCTGGCGCGTGCGGTTCTGGGCGATGAATATCGCGGCCAGCACCACCAGGGTGATGGCCAGCCAGTAGCGCAGTGCGAAACGTCGCACTGCGCCGCCGGTGGGCTTGGCGACTTCCTCTGCTGACATGACAACCTCCCGTTTGCCTGTAGGAGGTTGACGCTAGTCGCTGTCAGCTAATTCGTCGGATAACTCACGCCAGTGAGCTGTTCGGATAGTTCCCACAGCCGTCTGCAGTCCTCGGCATTGGCGGCGCGGCCGGGGATCTTCGCCTCGGTGACTCCGCCGCCGGCGAATTCCTGGAAGCCGCGGGGTCCGTAGAACTCCGAACCATGGGCCTTCGGGTCGACGGCCGCGTACAGCACCGGCACGATGCCTTCGTCGACCTCCTGCCACATGAATGGCAGGTAGCGCCAGCTGAACTGGTAGAAGCGGGCCATCGCCGTCGGCTTCTCCCGCCCGTGCGACGGCCCGCTGATCTGCAGGTTGGTCTTGCACAGGCCGGGGTGGGCGGCATTCGACATCAGCCCCCAGCCGAGTCGACGGCTGAGCCGGTCGAGTTCGAGGGCGAACATCAGCGTCGCGATCTTGGACTGGCCATAGGACAGGTTGGCCGAGTAGGTGCGCTCGAAATTGGGATCGTCGAAGTTGATCCGGCCGAAGCGGGCCGCCAGGCTGCTCAGCGACACCACGCGGGGATTGTCGGCGGCGCGCAGCAGCGGCAACAGGTGCGCGGTCAGCGCGAAGTGGCCCAGGTGATTACTGCCGAATTGCAGCTCGAAACCGTCGGCGGTGGTGTCGCGCTGGGGTGGCTGCATGACGCCGGCGTTGTTGACCAGGATGTCGATCGGCCGGCCTTCGGAATTGAGTTCCTCGCCGAGCGCGGCGACGCTGGCCAGCGACGACAGGTCGAGGTTCTTGATGGTCAGCTTCGCGTCGGGGACTTCGGCGCGGATTTCGGCGATCGCCGCCTCGCCTTTGGCGCGGTTGCGGATCGCCATGACGACGTCGGCGCCCGCGGCGGACAGGCGCTTGGTGACGCCGAGTCCCAGCCCGCTGTTGGAGCCGGTGACGACGGCGAATTTCCCGGAGAGGTCTCCGATGGAGAGGGCAAGATCAGTCATGCCTGCGACGCTAACAGAACAACGGTCTGATAACAAGAGAACGATGGTCTGCTAAATTGTCTGCTGTGACCTCGACGTTCCAGCGCGCCCGGCGTCCCGAACAGTTGGCCGCCCGGCGCTCGGCGATCCTCGCGGCGGCCCGCGCCGCGCTGGCCGACAAGGGTGTCGACTAGGTCACGCTGCGCGATATCAGCGAGCGGGTGGGCCTGGCGAAGTCCAATGTGCTGCGCTACTTCGATACCCGGGAAGCGATCCTGCTCGAAGTGCTCGACGAGGAGTTCCAGGACTGGCTGGTTGACCTGGAGGGCCGGCTCGGTGCACCGCAGGCGCGAAAGCCTGCTTTCGCCAACGAGATTCGGTTTGCCGACATCGTCACCGACACCCTGGTGGAGCGACGTCTGATGTGCGAGCTGCTCGGCGCGATGGCCGGTGTGCTGGAACGCAACATTGCGGGGGAGTTCGCGCGCGATTTCAAGGTCCGGGCGATGGGGAAGATCGCCGCGGTCTCCGAGCTGACCGGCAGGCAGCTGCCCTGGCTACCGGACGAATTCCTGGCCTTCTTCGGTGAGGGCGCGTTGAGCCTGGTTGCCGGGATGTATCCGTTCGCGGTGCCTACCGAGGCGGTGCGCCAGGTGATCGGTGAGCTCGGTTTTCCGGATCCGCACGGCCGGTTCGTCGACGCGCTGCGCACCGGGTTGTCGACCTGGCTGATAGGAGCCGCGGCGCAAAGCCCGGCGTGACACACTTTCGGCCATGGCCGGCGCCAAAACTGTCTCCCGCATCCTGACGGTCTCCGGGATTCTCATGATGGTGGTCGGCGGTGTCGGCTTCATCCTCGTGATGATCCTCAACGCCTTCGTACTCGATGAGTTCGACGCGTACGGCGAGGTGCCCATCCCGGGCTCGGGTCAGGTGCAGCTGCCCGCCGGACAGGCCCAGATCAGCTTCCACACCTCGGTGACGGGTTCCCCGTCGAGCGGGTTTCCGATGCCGCCCCTCAAGCTGAGCATCATTCCGCCCGAGGGTGTCGCCGATCCGGTGCTGACCGAAAACCACGGCACGCTAACGACTATCAACAGTGACACGCATATCCGGATCTGGACCGCGGAGATCCCCGCGGCAGGCACCTACCAGATCCGCACCGATGGCCAGGTGGGCGGCTACATCAACCCGCAGCTGGCCTTCGGCAAGGAGAGCAGCTACGACTATCTGCACTGGGTCTTCTTGGGGTTGCTCGGCCTCGGGCTGCTGGATCTGATCGTGGGGCTGTTCCTGCGTAAGACGGGCGGCGGCAGCCGGACGGTGGGGCTGGTGCCGAATCCTCCGCTCGATGCCTACACGCCTCCGTCCTACACGCCTCCGTCCTACACCCCGACCGACCACGGTGTGCGCCTCGAGCAGCTGAAAACCATTGCTGCTCTGCGTGATTCCGGTGCCTTGACGCAGGACGAGTTCGATGCGGAGAAGCGCAGGATCCTCGGCGAATAGGCGTCTACACTCGGCATACGTGAAGGCTGTCAGCTGTGTGCACGGGATCTTGTCCGTGATCGACCTGCCTGCGCCGGAGCCCGCCGCGGGGCAGCTGGTGGTCAACGTCGCGAGTTGCGGCATCTGCGGATCGGACCTGCATGCCAAGGGCCATGCCGACGAACTGAGCAGCGTCACGGCCGAGATGGGCTACCGCGACATCATGCGCAGCGACACCCCCGTGGTGATGGGCCACGAGTTCTCCGGCGAGGTTGCCGAGCGTGGGCGCAAGACGCCGAAGGTCTTCAAGGTCGGGACCCGGGTGGTGTCCTTCCCACTGGTGCGCGCCCACGGCGGCGTCCACCCCACCGGCTTTTCCCCGCTTGCGCCGGGCGGGTACGCCGAGCAGGTTCTGGTCCAGGCGGCCATGACGTTCGCGGTGCCAAACGGTCTGTCCCTGGACATCGCGGCGCTGACCGAGCCGCTTGCGGTCGGGCTGCACGCCGTGCGCCGCAGTGAGATCAAGAAGCGCGACACCGCGATCGTAATCGGCTGTGGACCAGTCGGTTTGGCAATCATCTGCCAGCTGAAGACCCTCGGGGTCGGCGTGATTGTCGCGAGTGATTTTTCGCCGGGTCGGCGGGCTCTGGCCGCCCAATGCGGTGCTCACGTCGTCGTCGACCCCAAGGTCGACTCGCCGTACGAGAAAGCGGGGTTCCCGCCACCCGACGCCCCGGCACTCTACGAAGTGGGCATGAGCGCGATGGAGAAGCTGCGCAAGCTGCCCGGGTGGCAGCACGTCTACCGCGCTGCCGATGCCGTCGGCGCCGCCGGCCCGAAACGCCCCGTCATCTTCGAATGTGTTGGCGTACCCGGAGTGCTCGACGGGATCATCGCCGCGGCCCCGCTGAACTCAAGGGTGCTCGTCGCCGGGGTGTGCATGGGCGCCGATCAGCTGCGGCCGGCGATGGCCAATGGCAAAGAGGTCGACCTGCGTTTCGTGTTCGCCTACACTCCACTGGAATTCCGCGACACCCTGTACATGCTGGCCGACGGCAAGCTCGACGCCTCGGCGTTGGTCACCGGCAAGGTCGGGCTTGACGGGGTGGCGGCGGCGTTCGACGCGCTGGGTGATCCCGAGGTGCACGCCAAGATCCTCGTCGACCCCCGCAGTGCGGTCACTGCGCCTTAAGAGCCCTTCTTCACCCACTCGTCGTAGTTGACCAATTCGTCCCCGATACGGGTGGTGTCGCCGTGTCCGGTGAAGACGACGGTGTCGGCGGGTAGCTTGCCGAGCTTGTCCTTGATCGACCCGAGGATGGTCGGGAAGTCGGAGAACGAGCGGCCGGTCGCGCCGGGGCCGCCCTGGAACAAGGTGTCGCCGGAGAAGACCGCACCCAGTGCGGGGGCGTACAGGCAGGTTGAGCCGGGGGAGTGCCCTGGCGTGGCGATGGCGTGCAGCTCGATGCCGTCGGCTTTCAGTACCTGGCCGTCCTCGATGGTGCGGAACGGCTTGTCGCCATGCGTCATTCGCCACAACATGTCGTCGGCCGGGTTCAGCAGCACTGGCGCGTCGAGGTCGGCCGACAGCTGCGGCGCGACGGTGATGTGGTCGTTGTGGCCGTGGGTGCACACCACGGCGACGACGTGCCGGTTGCCGACGGCGTCCTCGATGGCCTTGGCGTTATGGGCGGCGTCGATGACGATCACCTCGGAGTCGTCGCCGACGATCCAGATGTTGTTGTCGACTTCCCAACTGCCGCCGTCGAGTTCGAAGGTGCCGCTGGTGACGACCCGCTCGATGCCCTGGCTCATTTGGTCGCCTCGTTCCCATCTCTCGCTGCGCTCGTTCTGCTCACTCGCCTCCCGGCCATCAGAGCACGACCACCGAGCGCAGTACTTCGCCGGCGTGCATCTTGTGGAAGGCGTCCTCGATGGCGTCCAGGCCGATGCGCTCGGAGACGAACTTCTCCAGCGGCAGCCGGCCCTGGCGGTACAGGCTGATCAGGGTGGGGAAGTCACGCTCGGGCAGGCAGTCGCCATACCAGGAGGACTTCAGCGATCCGCCGCGCGAGAAGAAATCCACCAGCGGCATGTCCAGGCGCATGTCCGGGGTCGGAACACCCACCAGCACAACGGTTCCGGCCAGATCCCGGGCGTAGAACGCCTGCTTCCAGGTCTCCGGGCGGCCGACCGCGTCGATCACCACGTCGGCGCCGAAGCCGTCGGTCAGGTCCTGGATGGTTTCGACGGCGTCGAATTCCTTGGCGTTAATCGTGTGGGTAGCGCCGAACTCGCGGGCCCACTCGAGCTTCTTGTTGTCGGTGTCGACGGCGATGATCTTGCGCGCACCGACCAGGGCGGCGCCGGCGATCGCGGCGTCGCCGACGCCGCCGCAGCCGATCACCGCGACGGTGTCGTCACGGCCGATGGCGCCGGTGTTGACGGCCGCACCCAGACCGGCCATCACGCCGCATCCGAGCAGGCCGGCCACCGCGGGGTCGGCCTCGGGATCGACCTTGGTGCACTGCCCTTCGTGGACCAGGGTCTTGTCGGCGAATGCGCCGATGCCCAAAGCGGGCGTTAGTTCGGTGCCGTCGGTCAGCGTCATCTTCTGGGTGGCGTTGTGGGTGTCGAAGCAGTACCACGGGCGGCCGCGCTTGCAGGCGCGGCACTGACCGCAGACCGCGCGCCAGTTCAGGATCACGAAGTCACCCGGCTCGACGTTGGTGACACCGGCGCCGATCGACTCCACGGTGCCGGCGGCCTCGTGGCCGAGCAGGAAGGGGTACTCGTCGTTGATGCCGCCTTCGCGGTAGGTCAGGTCGGTGTGGCAGACGCCGCACGCGATGACCTTGACGACGACCTCGCCGGGCCCGGGGTCGGGGATGACGATGTCGACCAATTCGACGGGCTGTTTCTTCGACCGGGAAATCACACCGCGCACTGTCTGGCTCATGGGCCAAACATTAGCGCGATGGATGCGGAATGTGCCGTGGCGGTCTCGGTTGGAAGATACGGTGAGAACTTGCTTACTGTGAGAGTTGAAACCCAGACCGACCTGCTGGTCACGGCCCGTGCCGCCCATCGCGGCGGCGACTTTGAAACCAGCTACGCAGCGTTCTCCCGAGCCGGTGCCGTGGGTCCGCTGGCCGTCGACGACCTCGACGCGATGGCGGTCGCCGCGGCGGCGCTCGGTCACGGCCGGGAGGCCATGCGAGTCGGCGAACTCGTCTACGTCCGGCTCACCCGCACCGACCCCAATGCGGCGGCGGGGAAGGCGGTCGAGCTCGGCTCCGCGTGGTTGGCGCGGGGTGAGTGGGCCATCGGCCAGAGCTGGATCCGCCGGGCGCGCGGGCTGCTTGCCGGTGCATCCGAGGGGCCGGCACTGGTGAAACTGACCTACCTGGAAACCGTGGTGGCGGTGCTCTCCGACAACGTCGATCTGGCGGCCGAACGGTCGGCGGTATTGCAGCAGATGTCGCTGGGGAGTGCGCAGACCGCGGTGGCGGGTGAGGCGTATTACCAACTCGGCGAGGTGCGGCGGCGCCGCGGTGACGTCGACGGCGCGTTCGCGGCCTACGCCAGGGCGCAACAACTGGGTGTCGTGCCGCAGCCGGGCGAGGCGCTATTGCGCTGCGCGCTGGGCGATGTGGACACCGCCCGCGCCGAAGTGCGAGCGGCGATCGTAGTGGCAGATTCCGGGGATCTACCGCGGCTGCTACGCGGTGCGGTCCAGATCGCTTTGGCGGGAGGCGATCTCGACGAAGCGGACGACTACCTGCGGCAGCTCGAGTCCGTCGGTGTCGTCGACAACCTGCTGCGCGGGGCGGTGTTGGTGCGTTGTGGCCGCTACCGCGAGGCGCTGGCGGTGTTGCAGGCCGCGCTGCGCGAATCGGGATACGAGGAAGCCGAGGCCTACGAGTGGATCGCGCAGGCACGCCGCGGTATCTCCGGCCGGTAGCCTGCTCTGGATGTCCACGCCACTCGACTTGATCGCCGATTGGCCCGTGCCGGCCGCAGCCGCGGCCGTGGTGGGCAACACCGGGGTGATCGCCGAGTACGGCGACACCGCCCGTCAGTTCCGGCTGGCGTCGGTGACCAAACCCCTCGCGGCACGGGCGGCGCAAGTGGCCATCGAAGAGGGTGTGGTGGAGCTGGACACCCCGGCCGGCCCGCCGGGCAGCACGGTGCGGCATCTGCTGGCGCATGCCTCGGGGCTGGCCATGCATTCCGCCGAGGTGATGGCCGAACCCGGCAAGCGGCGGGTCTACTCGAACTACGGCTTCCAGGTGCTGGCCGAGGCGATGGAGGCAGCTGCGGGCATCGAATTCGGCCAGTATCTGACCGAGGCGGTCTTCGAGCCGCTGGGTATGGCCGCCTCGCGGTTGGACGGTGGCGCGGCCGCAGCCGGCTACGGCGCGGTGTCCACGGTGGCTGACCTGGCGGTTTTCGCCCAGGACCTGCTGGCGCCGCGAACGGTGTCAGCGCAGCTGCACGATTGCGCGATCACGGTGCAGTTCCCCGGTCTGAGCGGGGTCTTGCCGGGGTTCGGGGTGCAGCGGCCCAATGATTGGGGGTTGGGCTTCGAGATCCGCGACGGGAAGTCGCCGCACTGGACCGGGTTTGCTAACTCAGCGCGCACCTTCGGTCATTTCGGTCAGACCGGCACGTTCCTGTGGGTGGACCCGGAACGGGCATTGTCGCTGGTAGTGCTCACGGACCGGGATTTTGACGAGTGGGCCAAGCCGCTCTGGCCGGCGATCTCTGATGAAGTTCTGAGAGTGTACGGAGCGAACTAGCGCAACACGTGCCCCACAAGGCACAATAGACACGCACAGCACAACTGCATCTTCGGAAACACCAGGTCGTTGGGGAAGACGTCCCTCGTGGAACCGAAGGAGAAGGTTATGCGTGCGTCGAACCAGTTCGCCGAAGCGACGACTGGCGTGGTGTACATCCATGCCTCTCCCGCCGCGGTGTGCCCACATGTCGAGTGGGCGCTTTCGTCGACCCTGAATGCCAGGGCGAACCTGAAGTGGACCCCACAGCCGGCCATGCCGGGGCAGCTGCGGGCGGTGACCAATTGGACGGGTCCCGTCGGCACTGGTGCCCGGCTGGCCAATGCGCTGCGTTCGTGGTCGGTCCTGCGGTTCGAGGTCACCGAGGATCCCAGTGCCGGCGTGGACGGTGAGCGGTTCTGCCATACCCCCCAGCTGGGTCTGTGGGCCGGGGCGATGAGCGCCAACGGCGACATCATGGTCGGCGAGATGCGGTTGCGCGACATGATGGCCGCGGGTGCCGACAGCCTGGCGGCCGAGCTGGACTCGGTGCTGGGTACGGCCTGGGATGAGGCGCTCGAGCCCTACCGCGATGGCGGCGACGGCGGCGAGGTCAGCTGGCTGAGCCGGGGAGTCGGCTGAGTTTCAGCCGAACACGGCCGCCGCGGCGATCACGACCACGCAGGCGGCGACACACCACCACGCGAAAACCCGTCGCAAGATCGGCGGCGCCGTGCGGACCTCCATGAAGGAGTGTCCGACCAGGAACACCTTCGCGAAGGCCAGCACCATCAGCGCTGCGATGATCCACATGCTGTCTGATCCGTGCTCGAATCCGAGCCACCATGAGACGACGGTCAGGCCGACCAGGCCCAGCCAGGACGTCAGGATCCACTGAATGTGGTGGGAACTGTGTGCATTCATGGACATCACCTGACCAGATAGAAGACGGCAAAGAGGACCAACCAGATGGCATCGACCAGATGCCAATAGGTCGCCCCATTTTCGATGAACCGACGATGCCGCGGCGTGGCGTGGCCATCGCGAACCTGTCCACTCACGCGGATCAGGAAGTACAGCACGACCATTGCCACGATCACATGCACGAGGTGCAGGCCCGTCAGCATGTAGTACAGCTGGAAGAAGTAATCGTGGTGTGGCCCGAAGCCCGCGTTCAACTCGTGGAGCCATTCGAACGGCTTGTTCACGATGAATGCGGCGCCGCACAGTGCAGCCAGGCCGAACAGGCGGCGGGCCAGCCGGGTGTTTCCTTCGCGCACCAGATGGGTGGCGATAGCCACGAACAACGACGCGGTGAGTAGCGCAACGGTGTTGACCGTTCCCCGCGTCATGCTCAAATGAGCCGCTCCACTGTGGAATTCGACTGGGTGTTGGCCGCGCTGGTAGAAGAAGGTGACGAAGTAGAACGTGAAGACGGTGAGGTCGGTGAGAACAAAGGTCCAGATGCCGACCTCGCCGGGCACATGACGCACCGCACTATCGGACACTGGCCGACCTCGATTCTTCGTCAAATTCGGCTGCCGTGAGGCTGGGTAAGGTGTCGCCGGCCCCGTTCGGGGTGATCGGGTCGTCCCATGTCGGCCGATAGGTGACGGTCATGGCTTCGTGCTTCTTGATGGCGCGGTAGCCATAGATGCTGAGGACGACTACCCAGGCAAAAAACTCGACAAGGGGGATCCAGGTGGGAAGCGCGCCGCTGTAGCTCATCGAGCCGCCTTGGAAGAAGATGGCGAAAGGTCCCATCGCCCAGCACAACACCGAGGCCATCGTGAAGAAGCCGACCCACCGCGGGAACATCTGGTGTTCCGGCGGATTCATGATCAACGCGAGTCCGAACGACAGGGCCCACAGGTAGAAACACGGTGCCGCCCAGAGGAACAGGAACCATCCGGCGTCGAAAAACGCTTGGGTGATCTGCGGATCGATCTGACCGGCCCGGAATCCCGCGAGCGCCCAGAAGATCGCAATGATCACGAAAATGCAGACTGAAGCGGCGAGAGTGGCCAACTCGCAGATGTGGAGCACCGGTAGGCGGCCCTCGGCGCGCCGATTCCATACGGTCAACGATGCACCCCATGGCGCCAGTAGGCCGCCGGCGAACAGCATGAGGATACAGCCGGCTTGGTACGCGTTCCGATGTCCGGCAAGCCAATTGGCTAGCTGTTCAGCAGGCCAGTCGGGGCTCGGGACGGGGATGAATTTGGCGAGGAATACCCAGCCGACCAAGTACATGACCGTGAGCACGATGCCCATCGAGAGGCATAGCTTGTGCACTGCAGGTGTCCATCTCTGCTCTTCGTCCATGATCTGCGTGGCTTCCTTCCCGTGACGATCTAGCTGACCGCTTCGCGCCGAAGCGACCGGAGTGCTGGGACGGTCAGTCCGACAACCCAGATGAAGAAGATGAAAACCGGTATGTAGAAAGCGATTGCGCCGTTCCAGGCCATCGGTCCGGTCTTGAAGAAGAAGATCAGGCAGGCTGGAATGAAGAGCAATCCGGTCCATACGGCGAGATAGCCGGTCCATCGAGGTAGGCCGGGTTGGGCCCGGTCGTCGCGAAAGATGGCCAGGGCCTGCGCGAAGCACCAGACGGTGAACGACGGCCATGGCGCCAGAAATGTGAACCATCCGAGGTCGTGGAGGGCGCGGATGATGTACGGGTCGGTGTCGTCGAGCCGGTATACGGTCGCCTCGAAAATCCAGCATGCGCCTTGCCCAATGAGTGAGCCGATTGCGACGCTGCCGAGCTGGACGTAGGTCAATATCGGCAGGCGTTCTTCGGAGGCGTGGACTCGGGCGGCGATACCCATCGCCCAGGTGACCATGAGCGCGAACGCGGACATCGTGATGACCATGCCGACCCTGAAGCCGGTGAGGTTGCCTTGCAGCCGTGCCACCAGTTCCTGGGGCGTCAACTGCGGAGACGGTGGCGGCAAGTACTCGGCGAGGAACATGAACCCGAAAGCGAACAGGACCAGCATCACCGGGCCTGTCCAGATCAACAGCCGCTGGATTCTGATGTCGACGGCCTTCCGTTGGGTCATGTCTGTTCGCCCGGCCTTTCGGCATAGTGATGCGACTGCTTCCTAAGTGGGTCAGACCGTACGCGGCAATCGCGTCCTTAGTCAAGCATCCGCTTCACTAAGGAGGATGTGACCGCTTCACTGGTAATCTCTGGACGGTGAGCGACAAGAAGGCGCAGGGCATGGCGGCGAAGGCCACTCGCCGCAAGGGCTCCGAAGTCCGTGCCCTGATTCTGGATTCCGCCAGAGACTTGTTCGCCGCGAACGGCTATCACAAGACGACGTCGCGGGAGATCGCTGCCGCGGCGGGCGTCTCGGAGCGGCTCATCTACTTTCACTTCACCAGCAAGGCCAACCTGTTTCAGGAGGCCGTGGTGGCTCCCATGACCTCATTCATGGACGCCTTCATCGAGGAGTGGCGCAGTTGCGCCGATACGCCCCAGGACCTTGAGTTCGTGGCCAGGCGGTGGATTGGTGGAATGTACGACCTGCTGCGCCAGCACCGGCAGCTGGTCTTGGCGCTGCTGATGGCCGACGCCTACGAGAGTGAGGTGGCGAGCAGCCTCAGCGGCAAGGATTCGCCGATCGCTGCGATCCACACCCTCACCGAAGAGATCATGTCTGCGGAGTATGCGAAGCGTGGCTACGCGGCCCCGGATCTTCGACTCACTGTGCGTCTACCGTTCGGCATCCTGCTCGCGACCGCAGTGTTCGACGGACCGGTTCTGGCCGGCATGGGCCGTCGCCCCAGTCGCGACACATTGGTCGAGGAAATGGTCTCGCTCGTCATCTACGGTGCGAACGGCCGCATGCAGACCGCCGGTGACGGCGGCGAAGTCCCACTAGCGTCGGCCTAACCGGCCGGCGGAGAGCCAGAGCTCTCGGGGGACTATCCCGCGGCCAGCTCCCACTCCGCGTGGTGCGGGAGCACCTCCTTGGCGAAGAAGTCGCGCGCAAGAGCTCGGAAGTCAGCGAGCTCGGAGTCGAGGTTCATGGTTAGGCCTTCAGGCGCGGTGGCCGGTGTGGGAGGAGTGCTCGAGCATGCGCTTCAGGCGAAGCGCGACGAGCAGTTCGGTCCGGCGTTTGAGGATGGGGCGCCCGAGGAGGGTCTCGATCTGGGTGATGCGATTGCGGACCGTGTGCTCGTGGATGCCGAGCCGGCCGGCGGTGCTGACGTGCGAACCGGTCGTGAGCCATACGCGCGCAGTGTCCCGGAGCACGTCGACGCGGGCGTCCTCCGCATCCAGTCCGCGCAGCTCGTCGCGGACGAAACGCAGCGCGCGTGGGGGATCGCTGAGGATGAGAGCCTCGAGTCGTAGGTCGTCGAAGGTGACGACGCATGATGCGTCCTCCCCGAGCATCTCCTGCATCCGTGCTGCCTCGAGCGCGTCCCGGCCAGTTTCGCCGAGACCCTCCAGTCCGCGGCCCGGGTTCCCGACCGCGCAGCGCTGGTTCGCGCGTTGCAGTGCCTCACGCAACTGGGCTGCCGACGCGGGTGAGATGGCCTGGCTGTGCGAGATCCAGACCAGCCACAGCCTCACCCCGTGCCGGAAGTGCAGTATCCGAGCACCTGGCACCGCTCTCTGCAGCAACGAGAGCAGCCCGGACTGGGACGGGTCTCTGTCGGTGTGCAGAGCGAGGGCCAGGTGCTCGCCGTTGAGCTGGATGCCGAGCGCAGCCTCGATCTCGTGTTCCCCGAGAGCTGGCGTGCCGTCGAGGGCCTGCCGCAGAACACTGTGCTGGAGCTGTTCCCGCGTGCGCACGTGCTCGGACTGCATCGTCTCGTACCGGGTCAGCATGGCGTTCATCTGCCCGTCGATGTAGGAGTGCAGAATCATCGATGGCGCCCCGATAAGGTCCTCGAGCGGAACCCGCTGCGCCGCGGCGAACGTGACCGCGGCGGAGTACCAGAGGCTCCAGACGAGACCGACACCGACGCGGTAGATCCGCTCGAACTGGCTGAGCGGGATTCCGATCTGGGCGGCAGCATCGCTGAACGCAAGCGCACCGAACGGCGCGGGTGCCTTCAGCTCGTCGCGCCCGGCGATGATCCGCCACATCGTGTCCAGGTTGTCGTAGGCATCCTGCCGCAGAAGCTGACGGAACGGCTCGTCCGTGCGCCGCTCGGGAAAGATGATCTCCATCAGGTGGTCGGTGACGTAGTCCGCGTTGGCGTCGAGGTCCATCTGTTCGGCGAGCAGCCGGGCACAGGGCTGAACCGGGCCGAGCGTGTCGGCAAGGGTCCGGTTGGGTTCCACGCACGACATCCTGTCGCAACACGACCGCATGGGCAACGATGCATCATAGTTGCTACGGACGCCGCACGGTTACTGGGCGGTCCAGCCTCCGTCGATCGAGATGACCTGTCCGGTGATGAACGCTGCTTCGGGGGTGGCGAGATGCAGCAGTGTCGCGGCGATGTCGTCGGGGGCGCCGAGCCGGGCCATCGGGGTCGCTGCCTCGCAGTGCGCGCGGAGCTGGTCGGTGATGTCGCCGAGCATCGGGGTCGCGATGATGCCGGGGCAGATGACGTTGATCCGGATGCCGTTGGGGGCGTAGGTCGTGGCGGCCTGCCGGCTCATGCCGATGACGGCTCCCTTGGACGCCGAGTAGGAGAAGACGCCGGGCATGCCGACGACCCCGGCGACTGAGGCCACGTTGACGATCGCGCCGCCTCCGGCGTCGATCATCGCGGGGAGCACGGCGCGCATCCCGTAGAAGACGCCGGTCTGGTTGACCGCGATCACGCGGTCCCAACCGGCGTCGGTCTGGACAGCTGCCTCGTCCGGGTCGACGCTGACGACGCCGGCGACGTTGGCGAGCAGGTCGATGCGGCCGTGAGCGCTGAGCGCCTGCTCGACGACGATGGCCCACTGACCGGGCTCCCGCACGTCCATCGAGACGGCGGTCGCGTGACCGCCGTCGGCGCGGATCGCGGCAACGGTGTCGTCGGCCTGCTTGACGTCGATGGCGATCACGTTCATGCCTGCGGCCGCGGCGCGCAGGGCAGTCCCGCGGCCGATCCCTGACCCGGCTCCGGTGATGAGGGCGGTGCTGCCTTGAAGGCTCATGTGTCCTCGTTCTCGCTCCTGGGCGGGGTCTGTCCCCGTCACTCCCGCGAAAGATAAGCCCGTGCGGGGGCGCCGCCAATGGCTGAACCCAGCAGCTGACGGGTGTCCACCTCACGGATTCCGTACGTCCCTCACAGGTCGACACTCTGGTCGAGACCGCACGTCACGAAACACGCCATTGTGGCTGCGGTCACAGCATCAATAGCCTCTGGTGAGAAGCACACCGCTCTGTAGCGCCTACTGCGCTCGCTGCCTTGGAGACATGAATGAAGTTCTCGTTGCGTTCCCAGATATTCCTTGTGTGGTGGTCACTGATCTTCACGGCCATCTTCACGCTCTCTCTCATCTTTCTGCTGCAGATCGTCCCGCCGCCGGCCCCAACCCTGACGTCCGAGGCGATCAAGTCGTGGTACTTGTCCCACGACACGAGCATCAAGGCTGGCGCAGCAGTGTGCGGGATCACCAGCGCATTCTTTGTGCCGCTCTCCGTCGTCCTGGGCGCGCAGATCCGTCGTCACGAGAGCGGTTACCCGATCTGGTCGCAGCTCACGATCATCTCGGGCGGTCTGACGGCGATGTTCCTCGTCCTGCCGCCGATCGCGTTCGGCGCAGCGGCGTTCTCACCCGAGCGCTCCGCTGACGCGACGGCGATCATGCACCAGTTCGGTCTGCTCATGCTCATTTCGACCGACATGTGGTACGTCTTCATGTGGGCCGCCATCATCGTCGTGTGCTTCCGGTCGAACGGGGTCGGCAACTCCGCGTTCCCGCGCTGGTTCGGCTACTTCTCCATCTTCTCGATGACGGTGTTCGAGTTCGGCGTGCTCTCCTTCGTGTGCCGAACGGGTCCCTTCGCGTGGAACGGCGCCGTGGTCTGGTGGGCAGTGTTCGGGATCTTCCTCCTCTGGATCATCGTGGCGGGCGTGCTCCTGCTCAAGGCGCTGAAGCGTCAGATCGCCGATGCCGGCGACGAGTCGGATGCCGACCTTGAGCTGGCGGGACCTGCCCCGGTGGGGCGTCGGTCCTAGCCTTCGACGTCCTTGTGCGGGGCCCCGCGGGCCACGCAGGATGTTGCGCAACCCAGCCCCTGGGCACGCACGCCCGGGGGCTGGGTTGCGTCCCGAGCATGCGTTCGGGTCGGACCCGCTTCGGTCCAGTACTGATCCTGACGCGGAAGTTCTGAAGCGCATTCAAGGAAAGGAGCTCGTGCATGATCACGGAGATCGAGTCCCCGCCGAAAACAAAAGCCCGTCAGGGCCATGTTCCCGGTGAACGGGACCTGTGGTTGTTCTTGTTCTGCGACATGCTGATGTTCGGGGTCTTCTTCAGCATGATCGCCGCGCTCCGCGCGCAGCACACCGAGATGTTCGTCGCCGCACAGGAGACCCTGCACCCGCGCTGGGGCGTGGTGAACACGAGCGTCCTGCTGACGAGCTCGCTGTTCGTCGTCATCGGGATGCGCCTCGCCCGAGCCCGCCACCGTCGGGCCCCGCTGTTCTTCCTCGCCGCTGTCGCCTGCGGGCTGATGTTCGCCGGCGTGAAGGCGATCGAGTACACGTCGCTCATACAGGACGGGCACACGGCTTCGGCGAACGACTTCTACATGTACTACTTCATGTTCACCGGTATCCACCTCGGCCACGTGGTCATCGGTATGGGCGCCCTCATCGTGGCGAGCCGGATGTCTCGGCCGACGACGACCGCCACCCACCGGATGGCGGTTCTGGAGGGCATAGCCAGCTTCTGGCACCTGGTCGACATGCTGTGGATCATGCTGTTCGCGACCCTCTACCTGATGCGGTGATGGCTTTGTCCTCTGATCAACTGGCCGGGGCCTTGACGACCAGGTCTCTCTTGAGGGACCGGGCGATAACGTCCGCGTTCACCGTCTGGGCTGCGCTGGTCGCCTTCACGGTGGCCTCCTTTGCCCTCGGAGGTGAGCACCTCATCGACGACAACACGGTCGCGGCGGTAGTCGTTGTCGGCATCGCCGCCGTGAAGATCCGCCTTGTCGGGATCCACTTCATGGAGCTCCAGCACGCGCCTCTGGTCCTGCGGGCGTTCTTCGAGGTCTACTGCGCCCTCCTGTTCATCGTGATCATGGGGATCTACCTGATCGCCTGACGGTGACGGTTACCGCTTGTTCTGGCTCCCGTCCCGCTCGGAATCCGTCATTCCAGACGGCGTGCTTCGCACCTACATTCACCCCGAGCGCCGCACGGCGTGATGACGGGCACCCACGTCGACTGGGTCAGCAGCTACAGCCACCCGGCGAAGGGCGGCGGCAAGCCGATGGAGGCGCTCACCGCACGTCTGTTGCCGTGGAATTTCAAGGCCATCCTCGACGGCTGCGCGAAGGCGCTGGAGCGCTAGACCTATTCCGGCACAATAATTTTCAACGCACCCGGAACCGCCGAGATCTCGGCGGGAAGCGGGCAGGCATAGTCGCCGTCGGCGTAGGCATTGATGCCGGGGGAGTCGACGGTGATGGTGCGCTCGATCAAGTTCGGACCAGGAACCCCGCGTCGACCGGGAGCTCTACCCCCGTGACATACCGCGCTTTGTCCGAAGCGAGCCACACAACGGCGTTCGTGATGTCTTCGGCGTCCAGCAGGGGTTTGGGGAGCGCGTTGCGGAGTTGGTCGACGAGCTCGGGGTGCTCGGCAGTGAAGCTCTGGAAGGCGGAGTTGCGAACCATTGGGGTGTCAACGCCGGTGGGGTGCACGGTGTTGACCCGGATGCCGTGTGGAGCAAGAAGATTGGCGTACATGCGCATCAGGCCTACGACTGCGTGCTTGGCGGCGACGTACCCGGCCGATCCTGCTTCCAGGTGGGTACGCAATCCTCGCATTCCTGCTGTCGAACTCGTGATGATGATCGACCCGCCCTCGCCTGATTCGACGAGCGCAGGTGCGGTCGCGCGCAAGGTGTGCCAGACGCCGGTGAGCATGACGTCGATCGAATCATAGAACGCTTGATCATCGTCGCCGCGTGCGCCGACGGTAGCCATGATGCCGGCGTTGGCGACCACGATATCCAGTCTGCCTAGTTCGGCGATGCACTGATCCACCGCGGCGCGCATCGTCGCGAGGCTGCGCACGTCGCCCTCGACGGGCAGCGCCCGGACGCCGTGGCCCTGGACCAGACGGACGGTCTCGGCGAGATCGTCGGGCGACGACATCGGATAGCCGACCGTGTCGATCTGCGAGCAAATGTCCAACACGACGACGTCCGCGCCGGCGGCGGCGAGGCCGACTGCGTGTGAGCGCCCCTGGCCCCGCGCCGCTCCAGTCACAAAAGCGACTTTGCCCGACAGGTCGGTCACATCGATACCTTCCTGTGGCATAACGGGATCCGGTCACCCGTCGGGTCTGCCGCAAACGCGGCCTGTCGCGAAACCTAACACCGGAAGCGTTACCGGCCGTCAGCAGTAACTACGACAACGGCAGAGAACCAGCCGTACGTTGCACGGATGACAGGGCCTTCGGGGCAGGGCCACGATGGAATTCCTCGGCCCCGTTGACGAAAGGTGGATGACATGCACTTTGGCGTGCTGTTACTCCTGGCGAATGCCAGCTCCGGAAAGACAGACACCGAACTGTGGAAGGAGGAGATGGAACTCGGCGTCAGCCTCGAAGATCTCGGCTACGACTCGGTTTGGGTCCCCGAACACCACTTCGATCGGCCTTACTGCGTGTCACCGGACCCGCTTCAGGCGCTGACGTACCTGGCGGCGAAGACATCGACAATCAATCTGGGTACCGGCGCCATCATCCTGCCCTGGTGGAACGGCCAGACCGATCCGATCCGGTTGGCGGAACGGATATCGATGCTCGACTCGCTCTCGGGCGGTCGGCTGCTGCTCGGCTTCGGCCGCGGTCTTGCCCGCGACGAGTATGAGGGCTTTGGAGTGGAGATGTCGGAATCCCGCGACCGGTTCTTCGAGGCCGCGACCATGATTCTCGACGGACTGGAAGACGGCTACATCGACCATGACGGCAAGTACTACAAGCAGATCCGTCGCGACGTGTTCCCCAAGCCCGAGCGGGGATTCCGCGATCGGCTCTACAACATCGCGATGTCGCCCGAATCCACCCTGGCCTGTGCCGATTTCGGCGGCACGATGATGTGCTTCAACTACCAGCACCAGATCGAGAAGCAAGCAGAACAGTTTGACACGTGGCGCGAGCGCTTCCGCGAGAAGCAGGGCGCCGAGCCGCCACCCCCGGTGCTGCTCGACTTCGCGTACTGCCACGAGGACGCCGCGGTCGCGGACTCGACGATGCGAAACCACCTGGCACCGTTCTACTCGGCGATGGTCGACCACTACGAGTTCGACGGGCTGCACTTCGGTAAGAGCAAGGGATACGAGTCTTACCAGGAGGGGGCGATGGTGTTGCGCGAGTCTGGTCGGGAGGCCGGATTCGAGGGCTTCTACGGCCTGCAGTGGAAGGGCACGCCCGAGGCGATGATCGAGCAGATGCGCCGTCGCATCGAACTCATCGGAGACTTCAAGCAGATGCTGCTCGTTTCGTTCGGTGGCCTTCCTCTGGACACCGTCCAGCGGAGTCTGAAGCTGATCGCCGATGAGGTGATTCCTGAGGTGAACAAGATCGCCGCAGAGGCCGCGAAGGCCCGGGCGCAAGCACCTGTCGGGGCGTAGCGAGTCGATGACCGGACACGAACAAGTGCGCGACGAGACGTCGCCCTACTGGAATCCCGAACGCGAACTTCGCGATCCCAAGGATCGGGACGAGGCCTCGCTGGCGCAGCTCGTCGTCCAGCTCGAAAGGTGCTACCGGCTGCCGTTCTACCGAAAGCTGTGGGATTCCCACGGCTTTCGGCCAGAACAGGTCCGCAGCTTCGACGACTTCACGAAGCGCTGCCCGATCGTCACAAAGAAGCTTCTGGTCGCAGATCAGGCTGAAAATCCGCCGTTCGGTTCGTATCTGGGTGTCCCGACCAGCGAGATATGCCGTATTCAGGGGTCAAGCGGCACCTCGGGTACACCCACGATGTACGGCGTATCACGTGCCGACTGGGACAACGCGCGGGAGATATTCGCGATCACGCACTGGGCGGCGGGTGTAAGGCCCTCCGACATTGTTCATTTCGCGTTCCCGTTCGGAATGTTCTTCGGAGGCTGGGCCATGCTTTATGCGGCGCAGTCCGTCGGTGCGACCGTCTTCCCAATGGGAGCCGCGGATACTCGCCGACACATCGAAATGATCTACAAACTGGGTTGCACGGTCATCGAGGCCACGCCGTCCTACCTGTTACACATGGGTGAGGTGGCCCGGGAGATGGGATATGACCCAGCCGGGTCGCCGCTGCGGATCTTCCTCAGCGGCGGTGAGCCCGGCGGGTCGATCCCTTCGACGCGCAAACTGCTCCTGGATACCTGGGGTCTGCAGGCAGTATGTGACGCCGGCTCGTCCTCAGAGATGTTCCCGTTCGTCACGAACGCAGAATGCGCGGAAATGACCGGGATGCATGTCTATACCGACGAGGTGTGGACCGAGATCGTCGATCCGGACGATCCGCACCGATCAATGCCGGAGGGGGAAGTCGGCAACCTCGTGTATACGCACTTGCGGCGGCAGTCGCAGCCGATGATCCGGTTCGCCGTGAACGACCGCAGTCTCATGACATCCGATCCGTGTCCCTGCGGCAGGACGTACCCGCGGCTACCGCAGGGGCTGATCGGTCGAGCGGACGACATGCTCGTGATACGTGGTGCGAACATCTTCCCGTCTGCTGTGGAACATGCGCTGCGCAACGTCGACGGGCTAGGGGTCGAGTTCCGGATACGAGTCACCAGCAACGGCCGACTGGACGAGATCACCGTGGAAGGCGAGATCGACCCGGAGTTCTCGCAGACCGAGCAGGCCCTGGCCGACCTGCGGCGACGCGCGGAAGAAGAGCTCAAATACAGGTGTCTCATTCGCATTCCCGTCAAGTTGGTTGAGTCGGGCACCTTCGAGCGGGTCACCGGCAAGGCCCGCCGAGTCATCGACCAGAGAGAGATGGTGAAGAACTAGCCATGACAGCGTCATTGAGCGACGTGAACATTCTGAGTCCAGACGCGGTAAGCGATCCGTACACGTACTTCGCACCTTTGCGTGACACGCGTCCGGTGTTCTGGGATACCCGGTACAAGTCATGGCTTCTCACCAGCCACGAAGTGGTGTCGAAAGCTCTTCGTGACGACCACTTTTCGTCGAACCGAATTGTGCCGTTCATCGACAGCAAGCTCGCCGGGCCCGACGCGGATCCGCTGGTCCTGCGGGCATTCACGGTCCTCAAAGATTGGATGGTGTTCAAAGACGAGCCCGGACACGCCCGGTTGCGCGGTTTGGTGCGAACGGCTTTCACGCCGAGAGCGGTAGCACGGATGGAAGAAGGCGTGCGAAGGCTGTCTGAGGAACTTCTGGCCGCCATCGACTACGGATCGGAGTTCGACCTCATCGAACACTTCGCCTATCCGCTGCCGGCCATGGTGATCGCCGAAATGCTTGGCGTACCACTACAGGACCGAGAGATGTTCCGTCGATGGTCGGAGGATATCGGGCCGCTAGTGTCGGGTGGCCTCGACGATCCGGACCGCTATCAGCGAGCCGCGAGCGCCATGGCGGAATTGGAAGAGTTCTTCACCGACCTGCTGCGCCACTATC
This sequence comes from Mycobacterium sp., assembly GCA_023264735.1. Lineage (GTDB taxonomy): Bacteria > Actinomycetota > Actinomycetes > Mycobacteriales > Mycobacteriaceae > Mycobacterium. Next base: position 118,966 of record JAHFVD010000015.1, read on the forward strand.
GTGAGCACCCCGGCGACAACCTGATCACCGCGCTCATTCACGCCCACGACGCCAACGACAGCCTGACCGAGGCCGAGATCATCGCGACGTGCACCTTGGTGATGTTCGGCGGGCACGAGACGACGGCCAACCTGATCGCAAACTCCATCCTCGCGCTGATCCGTCATCCCGACGAGATGGACGCGCTCCGCGACGGTTTGGTGAGCCCCGCCGATGCGGTGGAGGAGTTCCTCCGCTACGACGGACCGGGCAAGGCCGTGGTGCGGTTGGTCGGTGAGGAGGTCGAGTACGGGGGTGAGGTGCTACGCCCTGGCGAGCGCGTGTTCATGGTGCTGGCCGCGGCCAATCATGACCCTGCCGTATTCGGCGATCCGGACGCTCTGCGTCTGCGCCGAAACGCCAAGCAGCACGTGTCATTCGGGTTCGGCTCGCACTTCTGCCTGGGCGCCCCGCTGGCCCGATTGGAAGGCCGGATTGCACTGCCACTGCTGGCTACCGCGCTGCGTGGTTTTGAACTAGCCGACCGGGAGCTGAAGTGGCAACCTGTCTTCCTGACCCGGGGCCTGCAGGAGCTCTGGATCAAACCGGGTCGGGGAGTGGTGTGACCGCTGCGACGATCCCTGCGGAGCTGACGCGTCTTCCGGCCGGCCCCGGGCTCGGGAATGCTTTCTGGACAGCCGGTTCGGTTGGTCAGTTGCAGGTTCAGCGCTGCGGTTCGTGCGACACGATGGTGCACCCGTCGCATGAGTTGTGCCCCGACTGCGGCAGCGAAGAGCTTCGTCCGGAACCGGTATCGGGCGACGCGACGGTGGTGGCCGTGACGGTCAATCACCAACCCTGGACGCCGGAACTCAGCCAGCCCTACGTCATAGCCGTGGTGTCCCTTGACGACGCGGTACATCTACGACTTGTGACCAACATCGTCGACTGCACTGCCGATCAGGTGTGCATCGGCATGCGGGTACGCGCGCAGTTTCGCCAACTCGACGACGTGTGGATTCCGGTATTCGCGCCCACCGGCGTCGCGCCATCGGCGGTGACGGTCGACGAACCGCTGACGCCGGCACCTCCGAAACCGTCGCGCCGGCGTTTCGAACGTGAGGTTGCGATCACCGGGCTGGGGAAATCCGAGTTCGCCCGCCGCGCAGAGGGTCCAGGTGCTGACCTGGTGCTCTCCGCGTGCCGTGCGGCGATCGCCGACGCTGGACTCGAACCCGGTGACATCGATGGGATCTCGGCCTATTGCGGCGCGGATCAAGCGACCATCGAGATTGGAAGGGTCGCAGGAGAACTCGGAATCGAGCAGGCCTGGTACAGCGGGGCGCACGAGGTCCCAGGGCAGACCGGTGCGGTGATCGCGGCCATGCTGAGCGTGGCGGCCGGTTTCTGTCGTCACGTGCTGTGCTGGACCGTGGTGACCTCGCAGGCGCGGCCCGGGTTGTACACCGGTAGCGAGACGGGACGGGTCAGCGGAGAGCCGCAGTGGTACGAGCCGTTCGGCGCGTTGTCCCCGGCCAACTGGATCGCATTGGCAGCATCGCAATATCTGCACCGGTACGGCGTTTCCCGTGAGGCGCTGGGTTGGGTGGCGATCTCGGCGCGACGACATGCCGCGCGCAACCCCAACGCGATTTATCGCTCTCCGCTCAGCATGAGCGATTACCTTGCCGCACGTTCGGTTTCGACTCCGTTCGGCCTGTATGACTGCGATGTGCCGTGCGACGGCGCGGTCGCGGTGGTGGTGTCCAGCGCCGCCGCCGCGGCGGATCTGCGACATCCGGTGATCGGTGTCGACGCCGTCGGCACCCGGATCACCGAGGTGCAGTCGTGGATTGACGGAACGCTGACCCACCAACCGAACCTGTTCGGGCCGGCGGCCCATCTGTGGAGTCGGGCCAGCGTGGGACGAGACGATGTCGACTTCGCCAATCTCTACGACGGATTCACATTCAACGTGCTGTCCTGGTTGGAGGCGCTCGGGTTCTGCGGGCTTGGCGAGGCCGGCGACTTCGTGTCGGGCGGCACCCGGATCGGACCCGAGGGGACGTTGGTGGTCAACCCGCACGGGGGTCAGTTGTCGGCCGGGCGCAGCAACGGCTTCGGACAGCTCCACGAGGCGGTTGTCCAGCTCCGCGGAGACGCGGGGGCCCGACAGGTCGCTCGCGCGCAAGTGGGTCTGGTGACCAGCGGTGGGGGGATACCCGCGAATTGCATGCTACTGACTAGAGCGAGCTGAATATGACTGTGAGATTGGGAGTTTCGATATGATCGGACCCGCTGACGACTATCTGATCCATCAGACCCCCGAGCCGGTTCGGTACGTGGGAACCAGTGATCGGCGGTTCTACGACCGGCACTTCCTTACCGGCCACTGTCGAGACCAGAGCATCTTCTTCCTCCTCGGGATGGGGTGCTATCCGAACCTCGGCGTGATCGACGCGTTTGCCTCCGTGGCCACCGCCGATGCCCAGCACACCACCCGCGGATCGCGGGAGCTGACCAGCGACCGGTTCGACACCGCCGATGTCGGTCCGATCACCCTGCAGGTACTCGAAGGACTGCGACACCTGCACTTCGAGGCGAAACCCTGCGGCCAAGCCGTCGAGGTGGACCTGCGGTGGCAGGCCGCCGCCGTGCCACTCGAGGAGCCGCCGCTGTTCAGCCGGGTACTGGGCCGGGTCATGGACCAGGGCACCCGCATCATCCAGACCGGGACGTGGAGCGGGCACCTTACCGTGGCCGGGCAGCGTTACGAGGTGACGCCGGACAAGTGGTGGGGAGCCAGAGATCGGTCTTGGGGTGTGCGTTCGATGGGTTTGGAACGCGAACCCGCCGGTATCGCACAGGCGCACAAGGTAGGACTCGAGCGACCGCCGCTGTGGATCTGGTCGCCGATGCAATTCGAGAACCGGACAATACATTTCAGCCTTTCTGAACACGCGGACGGTCGCCGCGAGGTGGAAACCGTGCTGCAGGCACCGGCGTCGGATCAGTCGACCGGTGGTGTCATTACGCTCGGCGAACCGGAGCACGATCTGAAGTTTGATGCCGAGACCCGGGAACTGCTGGAGGGATCTTCGGTCTCGTTCCGCGACGTCGACGGACGGCGGTGTACCGTCGCGCTGACGCCGTTGCATCGCGCGTACCTGCGTGCCGGGACCGGATACGGCGGTCCGGACCCGTGGCGACACGGTGCCTACCGTGGCCAGTCCTGGACTGATTCGGTGTCGTTCGACATCACCGATCCGGCGGTCACCGCCAAGATTGGCCCCACCCACGTCCTGTGCCGGATGGAGGCAGATACCGGCGAGGTCGGCTACGGGACGTTCGAGACCCAGGTCTTCGGGTCCTTTCCACGTTATGGGCTGTGCTGATGACGGCCACGGCGTGGGGGTCGGTATCGGGGACCTACGAGGCGCAACTTGGTGGGGCGCTGCAGGATTACGTGCGCGGTCGGGTGGGCTCCAGGGTCGAAATCGCCGGTCTGCGCAAGCTCTCCGGCGGCACCTCGCACGAAACGTGGGCATTCGACGTGCACGACGCCAGAGGCAATGAAGTGCGCCGTCTGGTTCTGCGCCGAGACGTCGAACGCGGAATGCTCGACGGGGACCTCGACACCGAATTCACGTTGCTCGACGCGTTGGCTAGATCGGGCTTCCCGGTCCCGCGACCGTGGTGGTGTGAGGCGCAGGCGTCGCCGCTGGCGGCACCGTTCATGGTCGTGGGCCGGGTGGATGGCACCGACATCCGAAAGCACCTTGCCGCCCATCCCGACATCGATCGCGAAGGCCTGGGCACCGACCTCGTCGCCTTGCAGGCCCGGCTGCACCGACTCGACTGGCGTCGCGAACTACCGCTATCGCCGGACGTGGCCGCCGGGGCCGGTGCCGAACTGGAAAAGTGGACCGCGGCGATCGATGCGACGGGAGTCGATCCCGGGCCGCTGGTGAATGCCGCGACGTCGTGGATGAGCCGGAACCTACCGCCCGCGGCCAGGCTTGCGTTGGTACACGGCGATTTCAAGACGAACAACCTGGTGTTCGGGGTGGACGGCCGCGTCACCGTGCTCGACTGGGAGTTGGCGCACATCGGGGATCCGTTGGAGGACATCGCCTGGACGATGTTGTGGACCACCGATTTCGACATCGTGGGCGGATTGCTCACGGCGGCCGAGTACCTGGCCGCCTACGAGAAAGCCGCGGGCGTAGCCCTGGATCCGGCGGCTCTGCTGTTCTGGCGGATTCTCGCGCTTGTCAAGCTCGCGGCGATATTCCTGACCGGTGTCTCCCACGGTTCGTCGACCAGTCCGACTCTGGCGCTGATGGGCCGTGGGATCTACCGCCTCGAAGCCGATCTCGCCGATCTACTGGAACTGTCACTGGACGAGGCGGCGAACCACCGATGAGCATCGATGCGCTCGCCACGTTAGAGGTGGTCAGAACGTTTCTCACCACCGACATCATGCCGGTGGTGCCCAAGGAGTCTGCCGGTGAACTGCGCGCTGCCGTGAAACTGCTCGAGACAGCAGCCATTGAGCTGGCCGACCGCCACGGCTCTGTTCGTGTCGAGACCGACGATCTCATCGGCTTCTGCGCCCAGGCGGCGACGTTGCTCGGCCTGGCGTCGGTGGCGTCGGAGGCGACAGCTCAGGCCTGCCGCGCGCAAGCAGAGCCGAGTGGTCCTGCGCTGGAGCTGTTGAGGGCCGATGCCCGGTCGCTGTGCGCTGCCGTGTTGCCGCGCCTGCAGGACCGGGCCGCCGCGTCCGACCAAGCCCGCTCACTGCTCAAACACTTTTACCGCTGCCTTGGCGATCACGCCCGTTCACGGCTCACCTGGCAGTCGGTGTTCCCGGCGACAACTAGCAATCCGGGCGCCGAAGAACCACGAAAGGGACACGCATGACCACGATCGAGACGGATACCCTGTTGGTGGCCGGAACCCAAGTGCGCGTGGAGAATCGGATCGCTGTGGTCAATCCGGCGACAGGTCGGGCATTCGCGGACTGCCCGGTCGCTTCGGATGCGCACTTGCAGCTGGCGATCGATTCCGCCGACGTGGCGCGGGTCGGCTGGGCTCGCGATGCCGACCTGCGCCGAACCATGCTTCTCGGCATGGCCGAGGTGCTCACCGAGAACCGGGATCTGCTGGCTAGGACGCTGAGTCAGGAGACCGGTGTTCCGTTGCGCGACACCACTATCGAAGCGGCCGGTGCTGCGGCTTTCGCGAAGTTCCGCGGAGCAGGCGTGCTGCCGGTGGACCAGATTCACGACGACGGCCGGCAGAGCGTTCGGGTATACCGCGCCCCGATCGGCATCGTTGGGGCAATCGTGCCGTGGAACGCGCCGCTGCTCATCTCCGCCGAGAAGATCGCCACCGCGTTCGCGGCGGGCAATGTCGTGGTGCTCAAACCCTCGTTGTTGGCCCCGCTGACCACCGTTCTGCTGGGCTCGCTGCTGGCGGACGTCCTGCCGCCCGGCGTCCTGCACGTGCTTCCCGGCGACGACGACCTCGGCCGGGCACTGGTGGCGCACCGTAAGGTCGGCATGATCTCGTTCACCGGCAGTATCGGCGCCGGCCGCGCGATCATGGCGGCAGCAGCGCCAAGGCTGAAGCGGTTGTCTCTGGAACTCGGTGGCAATGACGCCGCAATCGTGCTGCCCGACATCGATATTCCCCGGGTCGCGTCGCAGATCTTCCGGGGCGCCTTCTACCGCAGCGGTCAGGTATGCGCAGCGATCAAGCGGCTCTACGTTCACGACGACATTCACGACGAGTTCGTCGCAGCGCTGGCCGACGTGGCCGAGAAGACCACGGTCGGTGGCCCTTTCGATCCAGACGTCACCATGGGCCCGCTCTCCAACCGGCCTCAGTTCGACCGCGTCCGACACCTCGTCGACGATGCGGTCAGCGCCGGCGCCACCATCGTCACCGGCGGGCACCCGATCGCGCGTGACGGCTACTTTCACGCCCCCACGCTGGTCACCGGGGTGGGACCGGGCGCGGCGGTGGTCGCCGAGGAGCAGTTCGGCCCGGTCCTTCCGATTCAGTCATTCACCGACATCGATGCGACGGTGGCAGCAGCCAACGACACCGATTACGGGTTGGGCGCGTCGGTGTGGACTGCTGATGCGGACGCGGGCTCGGCGATCGCCGCCAACCTGGAGGCTGGGTCGGTGTGGGTGAACCGCCACGGCATCGTGTCCCCGGAGGTGCCGTTCGGCGGGATGAAGCAGAGTGGCGTCGGCCGGGCGAACGGTGGCCCTGGCCTCGACCAGTACAGCGAACTCAAGACCGTCAGCGTGGCGATCCACGCCAAGAAACCCAATCCCTAGACGAAGAAGGCGGTACGGCTATGGAGAAGTTGCTCGGCGGGGGGATGTTCTTCGAGGGTCCTCGATGGCACGACGGGTATTGGTACGTCTCGGATCTGTACATGAGCCAGGTCCTGCGGGTCAGCGTCGACGGCGTCGCTGAACAGGTCCTCGAGGTGCCCAACCAGCCTTCGGGGTTGGGTTGGCTGCCCGATGGGTCACTGGTGGTGGTGTCGATGAAAGACCGGCGCCTGCTTCGCCGGTGGTCGGACGGCACGATCACCGAACACGCCGACCTGTCGGCACTGTCGCCGTACTACATCAACGACATGGCGGTCGACGGGCAGGGGCGCGCCTACGTCGGCACGTTCGGTTTCGACCTGTTTGCCGGCGGCAAGCCCGAACCCGGTGCGATTGTGCGCGTCGATCCGGACGGCTCGGCGCACATCGCCGCGAGCGATCTGCGGTTCCCCAACGGCATGGTGGTCACGCCCGACGACAACACCCTGATCGTGGCCGAGTGTTTCGGCGGCCGGTTCACCGCATTCGACATCGAGGCCGGCGGCGCCCTCAGCGGCCGCAGGGAATGGGCGAAGCTCGCGGACGCACCATCCTACGAATCGGTCGAGACCATCGTTGCAACCGATTTCGCGCCGGACGGCTGTGCCCTCGACGCCGACGGGCACATCTGGGTGGCTGACGCCCTCAACGGGCGCGTCTGCCGGGTCGCTCCCGGCGGGGAGATCACCGACGAACTGCGTCCGCCGGGAGACCTCGGGCTTTATGCGTGTGCGCTCGGCGGTCACGATGGCCATACGTTGCTGGTCTGCACCGCACCGAGTTTCGCCGAGCACGAACGAAAAGCCGCCAAAGAGGCCGAGTTGTACATCCACCGGGTCGACGTGCCGCGGGCGGAGGCGCCACGATGACTACCGGTCAGAAGCTTCCGCCCATGGGTACGCGGGAGATCCAGAACATTTCGGAGGATCCGACCGATATTCGGCGCGCCTTCGCGTGCTTCCCCAGTGGTGTGACCGCGTTGTGCGGTCTCGCTGACGGGATTCCCGTAGGAATGGCGGCGAGTGCATTCACCCCGGTATCCATTGCGCCACCGTTGGTATCGGTGTGTATACAGAGCAGTTCGACGACGTGGCCAAAGCTTCGGCAGCTGCCCCGGCTGGGCATCAGTGTGCTAGCCGGCCATCAGCACATCGCGTGCCGCACGCTGTCGACGCGGGACGGCGACCGGTTCGCCGGCGTGCCCTGGGACGCATCGGGATACGGGGCTGTCTTCGTCCATGAGGCCACGGCGTGGCTGGACTGTTCGGTGTACGACGAGGTCGTCGCCGGCGACCACCTCATCGTCCTGCTGGCCATCCATGGGTTGCACGCTGATCCCGACCAAGATCCACTGGTGTTCCATCTCAGCCGATTCCGCCAGCTGGACAGGACGTTGTGACGGTGTTGCGGTGAGACATTCAGTGACGTCGCCGGACATCCGCCCCCCCGCAGGGGCGGCGGGTGGCACGGCCAACCGCCGAGCTCGAGTGGAGCGCGCGCTGGACCAGCTCCGCGAGGGCAGACCTGTCATCGTCCTCGGCGAACCGGTCTCGCCTCGTCGGGCGACCGCCACTCTGGTGTTCGCCGCACAGTATGCGACAACGGCCACGTTGGCATTTGTGGTCAGGCACAGTTCTGGTTTCGTCTGTATCGCGCTGCCGGACAGGGAATGTGACCGGCTGATCCTGCCTGCGATGTCGACAGTGGGTGATCGGCACGACGCCACCCTCTTCAGGGTGAGCGTCGATGCGTCCGACGGCGTGACCACCGGCATATCGGCGGCCGACCGGGCGCGCACGATGAGGGTGCTGAGCGACCCGACAACCACTCCCGGAGCTCTGACGCGGCCAGGTCACGTTGTGGTGTGCGGCGTTGCCGAAGTCCCCTTGTCGAGGCCCCCCGTGCCCGAGCAGGCGGCGCTGAAGATCGTCGCCGCCGCGGGTCTGCGTCCCGCAGCCGGTTTCAGTGCCTTGGTCAACGATATCGACCATGGCGATGTGCTGTCGCGGGAGATGGTCAATCGTTTTGCGGCCGAACATGATCTCAGTGTGGTCAGCGCCGGCGATCTGTCGGGATCGCAGTTACTGCACGACCTGCCGCGAGCGCGGAGCTGTGACCGTCGGCCACTGGGCGTGGTACAGACCGAGGCCGGTGCTTTCAGCGCGGTGGGCTACCGATGGGCGTTTCCGTACCACGTCGAGGATGTCGTGTTCACCTTCGGCGATCTGGTCGGCGACGATCCGGTACCGCTCGCCGTGCACGTTGAGTGCGCGTTCGCCTCGCTGCCCGGTGTGCTCGGCTGTGACTGCGGATCCAGGCTGACGGAATCCTTCAACCAAATCGCAACGGCGGGGCGAGGAGTCCTCGTCCATTTGCGTTGCGGCGCAGAAACACCGCATCGGGCCAGTGCCGCGATCCGTCGCGACCACATTCTGGCAACGCTCGCTCTGCCCGCCGTGAGCCTGTTGCACGACAACACCCGCGGCGGTCAGCGGTGCATCTGGTTCGAGCCGCTGCGCACGACCGGCCAGCAGTTGTGAGCCGTACTTCATACGACCGGGGTCTGCGATGGGATTACGCACTTTCCCCGGTTAAGGGCTGACACCAGGGCAGTACCCAGTGTCGGCCATTCGCCCCAATGGGTTGCGTTCGGCGGCTACGCTCATTACTGGCTTTGTTGCGGAGGTGGCGGCGCATCCCATGTCGAGCATTGCGGTTTGCACGGTTTGCATTGTGAGTCTTGCGGCTCGGTATCGGCTGGGGCGAATCCTTACCCTTGAGCAGGGCGGGTCGTGATGCCCGACGTCGAGCGGATCACCCTTTGTCAGCGACTGCGGTCTGGCCCCTTGACGATCAACGAGGCCCTCGTGGTGGCGCATGGCCTGCTGACGTCTTTGGCGGCGACCCACGCGTGCGGGAAAGTGCATGGGGACGTCAAGCCCGCCAACGTGGTTGTCGACTCTGACCCGTTGATCTGTACGGCGACACTGGTCGAGTCGCGTTCGGCTGCCAGCGCCGCCGCGGCAGGTTACGACCAGGCGACCGACTCCCCGGGGCCCCGCTACATGGCTCCGGAGGTGGCTGGCGTGCTGGACCGTCCGGTGGATGCCAGGGCTGATCTTTACTCGGTCGGCATCGTGTTGTTTGAGTGCCTGATCGGGCAGCCCCCGTTCCAGGGCGATGTCGCGGAGACCCTCCGGCAGCATCTTTCCGAGCCCTCGCCACGCCTGCGCAGTCTCGGGGTACCGATTCCCCAGGCTCTCGAGGAGATTGTCAGGCGGCTGCTGCACAAAGACCCCGACGATAGATACGGGTCGGCCGAAGCGGTACTGGCCGATATCGACGCGCTGGACGCCGGGTTGCGCAGTGGGGAAATGGAACCCGTGGTCGCGGTCGGGGCCCACGATTCCAGGACGACACTCACCGACCCGTCGCTGATAGGCCGCGAGGCTGAGCTACTGACACTGGCTCAGCGGCTCGCTGAGGCCAACCGGGGGCTGACTGCGCTGGTTGCAATCGAGGCGGGCTCTGGCGGCGGCAAGTCCGCGGTGCTGACTGAATTCACTCAGCGCGCCACCGCATTCGGTGCGCGTGTATTCCGGGGCCGCGGTGTCGAGCACGCGGTACGCCAACCTTTGCAGATGCTTACCGGAATTGTTCACGACCTCGTCGAGTTCGGTGCCGGCGACCCAGAACTCGTCGGACGGATCAGTGCGGCGTTGGGAGACTCTGCCGCTCGCCTCTGCGCGGCGTTGCCAGAACTCAGTGCCATCATTGATGCTCCATCGGGAGGCGACGGGCACTCCGAGGCTCATGCCCGACTGCGCCTTATCAATGCCATCCTCGTGCTGTTGGAATCCCTCGGCGAGCCCGGTCGGCCGGCCATCGTTGCCCTCGATGACTGTCAGTGGGCGGACGAACTGACGCTGCAGGCGCTCGAAGTCTGGAGTGCCCGACGCATCCGAAGCGGCGCTCCGCGCTGTCACGTACTCATCGTCGCGGCCGTTCGCAACGAGCCCAGCGAGCAATACCGCCGGCTGACTGCCAATCCGGGCGTACAACCTCTGGTGTTGCCGCCCTTGGACGACCGCCAGGTGTGTCAGGTTATCGAATCGATGGCAGGGCACGTGCCCGCGCAGGCGAGCGATGTCATCGTCGAACTGTCCCGCGGGAATCCGTTGATGATCTCCGCGGTGCTGCGTGGTCTCATCGAGGCGGACACGCTGGCACCGGGCCACGGTGGCTGGCGGTTCGTGCCCGACTCGGGGAGCTGGCAGGCTTCCCGCGAGGCAGCGGCGTTTCTCGCCAGCCGATTCGCCCTTCTGAGGCCGCAAACCCGTGAACTTCTGGACGCGGCAGCGGTTTTGGGTCGTGAGTTCGATCTCGACCTGGCCGCAACGCTGGCCGGCCAGGACTACGCTGAGGCGCTGCGGTCGGTGCAGCCCGCCATCGAGCGGCATCTCGTCTGGGCTATCACCGACGGACGCTTCAGCTTCGCTCATGACAAGCTGCGCGGTAGCCTCTTGGCGCAGGTAGATCCACTCCAATTGTCCGCGTTGCATATGGCCGCCGCCGAGCATATCGAAAATCGCAATGCCGACCTGACATTCGAGATCGCCTACCACTTCGACGCGGCCGGTGCTCCCGCTCGTGCGTTCGCGTACGCGGTCCAGTCCGCGCGTTCTGCGCGGGCCCGTCACGATTTCGAACTCGCCGAACGGTTGTATCGCATCGCCGAACGAGGCCTGCCTGCAACGGACGCACAGACCCGGTATCGCGTGTTGGAGGCGCTTGGCCAGGTTCTGATGTTGCGAGGCCACTATCCCGAAGCCGCCGCGCGGTTCGAGAAGGCGAAGTTGTTGGCCACCGACGATACGAGTCTGGCCTGGATCGAAGGACAACTGGGCGAGGTGCTGTTCCGCCAGGACGATCTGGAGGGGTCGGCCCGCCGAATCGAGAACGCGTTGGGAGTGCTCGGCGAATCGGTACCTTCGGGCGGCAACGTCCGAATCATGGTGCGGATACTGGTCGAATCTCTGGGTCGTGGGTTGTCCATACTGCGCTTGCATCGAAGGTCTCCCAGCGACAGCGAGCGGGAGCGGGATCGCCTGCGTGCCCACTTGTACACCCAGTTGCAGTACCCGAGCTGGTTCGACTCCAGAAGACTGCGGAACCTGTCGTTCATGATGCGACAAGTCAACGTCGCCGAGCGATGTCCGGACAGCCCGGAGTTGGCCCACGCATACGCGGTATGGTCTGCGGCGCTCGCGCTCACCTTCCCGTTCACCTGGCGCTATGCCTTGCGGTTCGTCGACCGAAGTCAGCGCATCTACGCATCACTTGGAGACCTGCGTGGCGAAGGGCACACGGCGAGCATGCGCGCCTGCATCCTGCACGCCGGTGGCCGCTACGTCGAGGCGGTGGAGTCGGCCAGCTCTGCGGTGCTGATCCTCGGGCAATTCGGCGACCGCTGGGAGGTCGGGTTCGCGGCGCGCACCAAGGCGGTATGCCTGTACCGGTTGGGTCGCTTTACCGAGGCGCGCGACGTGGCCCGCCAGCTATTGGAGATCGGAGCGGGTAGCGGTGACGCGCAGGCCAATACGGCGGCGGCGGAAGTGCTGGCCAAGGCAAGCGATGGCGACGTACCTGCGGCGTTGACACTGCCCGAGCCTGGTGCCCACACCGCTGATATCGAGGTGACGGTCGCGGCGTTGCAGGCCGAGGCGCTGCGTCTTCGTCGGGCCGGTCAGCTCACCGAGGGTATTGCCAAACTGGAAACTGCAGTGCGTCTGGTCCACAGCTCGCAGCCCACCAGTACCCACCTCGTTCCGGTGTTCGCGTGGCTGGCGACGCTGCAACGAGAGAACGCTGAGGTGCTACTCCTGCCGCACGTGCGACGCCGAAGACTTCGGTTGGCCTTGCGGTCGGCACGGCGAGCTGTGCGGTTTGGCAGGTTCTATCCCAACGACCTGCCCCACGCGCTCCGTGAACTCGGGGTGGTGCACGCGTTATTGGGACACAACCGGCGCGCTAGGCGTTGTCTGATGCGCAGCTGCGCGGCCGCGAAGAGACGCAGCGCGTGGGCAGAGTTGGCAGACACTGTCTTCCAGCTGGATCGTCTGGAACTTGCGGAGCGATCCGAGACCCGCGGACTGACGCGCGACCTGGATACCGATGCCAAAGTCGGTCGGCCGGAGGCGACGAATTGGGGTCTGGCAGATCGATTCTCCTCGCTTTTGCAGGCCGAGGTGATCCTCGCTGCAGCGGATAGCCCGGACGCCGTCGGCAGCGCGATCGACGAGGTGGTGCGGTTGTTGTTGCGTGCAGAGCACTGCCGGCTCATCGCTTTGCGGTCGCAGTGGAGACTGATCTCACCGAGGATCTCCGACGACGAACGCGAGGTCGCAGAACGGGCCGCACAGTACGGGCGACCACTGGTGATGGGAGACTCGGCGAATCGCGATCACGTCGACACCGGCGGTCTTACGGTGGCAGGTGCTCGATCGGCACTATGCGCCCCAATCTTCGTGCGGGGCGAGGTCGCGGGATGTTTCCTGGCGGTACATTCGCAGGTGGGTGGCTTGTTTGGTGAGGTCGAGATCCAGCTGGCTGAGTTCGTGGCCCGACTGGCGGGGAATGTGCTGGAAAGGCTGGAACTGCAACGTGAAGTGCGTGCCGAGGTTATTGCCGCTCAAGAGGCCGAACGTGCGCGAGTGGCCAGGGATCTGCACGACGATATCGGTCAGGAACTGACGTCAGTGCTGCTCGGAGTGCGACTGGTGGAGACCGCCGTTCCGATCGACGTGCACGCGCGCACGGCAGAATTGCGCCAGGGTGTGGCACATGCGCTGGAGTCGGTTCAGCGACTGGCTTTCGATCTGCGGCCGACCGTGCTGGACGACCTCGGATTGCTGGACGCATTGCGCCGACTGGTCGACAAGGTTCCGACCGACGCAACCCGGATTGAGCTGGAATCCGTTGGGCTGCACGGGGGTGAGCGACTGGCACCCGACATCGAGACCACCGCCTACCGGATCACTCAGGAGGCGATTACGAACGTGATCCGCCACGCGCGTGCGTCGAAGTGCAGTGTCCTCATCGGATTGACTGAGTCGACGTTACGAGTGGTGGTGGAGGACGACGGCGTCGGTTTCGACGTGGACGCGACCCGGCCCCGAGGGCTCGGGCAGCTCGGTATGCGCGAGCGGGCCGCACTGGTCAACGGCGTCCTGGTGGTGACATCGGCGCCTGGAGAGGGCACACAGGTGGTGTTCGAGGTGATCAGATGACGACACCCATCAGAGTCGTCATCTGCGACGACCACAAGGTGGTGCGCGCCGGCCTGAGTCGTGTCCTGGCCGAGAAAGAGGACATCGAGGTCATCGCCGAGGTTGGCACCGCATCCGAGATGGCCGCCGTTACGGCCCGCCTTCATCCTGACGTCCTGGTCCTGGACATCGGGCTGCCCGACGCCAGCGGGATCACCGCCATCGAAGGAGTGATCCGTTCGAGCCCACAGACGAAGGTCCTCGTCCTGACGATGCACGACGACGTCGCCTATCTACGTGAAGCATTCGCGGCCGGGGCGCTGGGCTACGTGCTCAAGGCGGCGGCCGACGTGGAGCTCATCCACGCCGTCCACGAGGTCGCCGACGGTAGGCGATATGTGCATCCTGAACTTGGCGCCGCCCTGCTGGTGGCGGGGCGGTCCGCGGTGAGCGAACCGGGCGGGTCTGGACTGGGTTTGTCGGAGCGCGAGGTCGAGATCCTGCGCCTCTTAGCCCTCGGGCACACCAATCCCGAAATGGCTGCGCTACTGGATCTCTCGGTGCGAACTGTCGAGACATATCGGTATCGGATCCAGCAAAAAGTCGGGCTCCGATCTCGGGCGGAACTCGCCAGGCTCGCAAGGGATTCGGGGATTCTCGACTAATCCACCTGACACATGATTCGCGATCGCTTTCCCAATACGTAGTTTCTACGTTTGCGATGTAACGAAAAGTGAGTAGTTGTTGCGCTTGTCGAGCTATGCCACCACAGACAGACTCGTCGAGCAGGTCGTTGGTGGGATCCGCATTCCTCGGCGCGGAGGTAGCAACATGTTAGGTGCGACGACACGTACGCGCGAACCGTTCGAACACCAGGTTGCGCTCACCGGGGTCGGAGAATTCGTGGCCGCCTCGGATCGCCCATCATCCTGGGCCCGGATGGCGACGTCCGCCTCGGCCAGGGCGATCGACGACGCTGGACTGACGGACGCCGATATCGAGGGTGTTTGCGTCTGTGACGGCTCGCGCGGATTGCCGGGATTGTCAGAACACGGAGTGCGGGGCTTGGAGCAGGAATTTCGACTCCGGCCGGTGTGGCACTCGGGTAGTCGCACAGGGGGAAGAATCGGCGCTGTCGTCGACGCAATGCTCGCCGTCGCGGCCGGGTTATGCCGGCATGTCCTGTGTGTCAGCGTGTCGATGAGTGCTCGCGCCCCACGACACCGCTGCGACGCGATGGCGAACCCGCAGTGCCACTGCTCAACCGGTGCGCAGTGGGCGGCACGCGCGAGCGCTGACTACCTCGCGACCTTCGGTTACGCCCGGGCCGCGCTCGGTTGGGTGGCGATCTCAGCGCGACGTCACGCTGCCCGCAATCCTGACGCAGTTGAGCGAGCACCATTGGGCATGGCTGAGTACCTGGCCTCGACGGTGGCGTGCGCTTCGCTGCGGGAGCGGGATTTCGCTATGCCCCGGTCGGAGGCGACGGCGGTGATCGTCTCGGCAGCGTCGGAAACCGCCGGCCCGGCGGTCTGGGTCGATGCCGTCGGCGCTCGTCAACGGGTGGCCGCTAATACCGCCAGCGACTCCCGGGGCCATCTCGACGGGTTCCTCCCCGCAGCGAAGCAGATGTGGGAGCGAACGGCACTGACTCCCGGCGAGATCGATTTTGTGGCACTGGACGATTCGTCCACCTTTAACGTGCTGTGCTGGCTGGAGGCACTCGAATTCTGTCGTCGGGGTGAAGGCGCCGCCTTCGCCCGGGGCGCTTCGCGGATCGGCCCCGGCGGTGAACTGCCGGTCAACCCCCATGGCGGTGGACTTGCCGGAGGCGGCGGATCCGCACTTTTCGGCATGCGTGAAGCAATAGTGCAACTCAGGGGTCAGTCTGGCGCACGTCAGATTCCAGATGCGCGCGTCGCTGTGGTTTCGAGCGGCACTTTCGATTCGAATTCGGCCTTGATACTCACGAACAGCCGCCCACGGCAAGGCTTCTAGCCAACACATGATCGGAACACACGGAGGAACAATGTTGAAAAGACTGGATGGCAAGGTCGTGATCGTCACCGGCGGCGCGCAGGGGATCGGGGCGGCAATTGCGATGCGCGCCGCCGCCGAAGGCGCGTCCGTCGTCATCGGCGATATCCAGGATTCCGCGGCGACGGTAGACAAGATCGTCGCGGCCGGCGGCCGGGCCGAAGCGGTGCACGCCGACGTCCGTCAGCGACCGCAGTGGAGTGCGTTGGTAGACGAGGCGATTCGAGCCTACGGAACAGTGGACGGTCTGGCCAACGTGGCGGGCGTGACGAATTCGTTCAGTCCAGACACCATCGTCGATTTGGACGACAAGGGCTGGGACTACGTCATCGACACCGATCTGCGCGGTGTCTGGCTCGGAATGCAAAGTGTGCTACCGCATCTGCTCGCCAAAGGCGAAGGCAGCATAGTCAATATTTCGTCAATGGCCGCCCTCAAGGGACTGGAGGACCTGGCCGCGTATTCAGCAGCGAAAGGCGGGGTGGTGAGTTTGACGCGACAAGCGGCGATGCAATACAGCCGACAGGGCGTTCGATTCAACTGCATCTGCCCCGGCACGATTGCCACTCCGATATTGGAAGGGCTGAGCGAGAGCATGCTGGATCATTTCAGCAACGCCCACATCATGCACCGGCTCGGAACTCCGGAGGAGGTCGCAGCGGCTGCCGCCTTCTTCCTGTCCAGCGATGCAGGATTCTGTACCGGCGAGATCCTGCCCGTTGACGGAGGCTGGAACGCCAAGGGAAGCGTCTAAGCCGGCCCGCGAATGTCCTCACTTCGGAAGGTGGCATTGCCGTGCAGATGGTAGTCATCCCAGACGTGATCACTGGAGACGCGCTGCGGGCGCGCGTTGAGGCCGAGTTTCTCGCCGCCCTGGATTGGCTGCAACTTGGCCCGGCTGAAGCAGCAACGTGGCCGATCGACACCCGGTTGGAAGAGATCTGCCGCCGGCTCGAGCAGATGGCGTCGACGGCGGACTGTCACGGCGACGCCCGCAGGTTGCTGACCGCGTTGCTGAGATCGCGCTGCGAGATTATCGATGTCCAACTGTCGAATCGGCTTCGCTCATTGTCCGAGATACGCGAAAGCGTGGAGAGACTTCGAGGTCTGTCGGTACACGAAATCGTCCTTGGTGTACCACAAGTGGTCAGCTGCGAGCTCATGCTTGGCCGCGCGATGATCTCGACGGTCTGCGATTCGACGTGGCTGCCACAGCGGCTTCATGTCGCCGATCCGAACGACCCGGGTCGTCAGGCAACCCTGCAGTACATCGACCGTGCACACATTCCACTTTCGCAGGCGCCACTGGAACGTGAACTCGTCCGGCGTGGTCGAGCGGCGATTGTGACGTCTGCGCGCGACGACAAGCGCACGTTCAAGGGCATCATCGACGTCTCAGGCTGCCGCGGCTACGTCGCGGCTCCGATCACTGCCCGTGGCCGAGTGGTGGGACTGCTTCACGCCGACCGTCCCGCCACTGACCTCAACGTCACCGATGAGCACCGTGAGCAAATGGAGGCTTTTGGTCAGTGCGTCTCGATCGTTCTGGAAAACGCTGCTCTGGAAGAGAAACTGCAGCATCAGGCGAAGGCGGTTCGGGAATTCTGCCGGGTCTTGGATGTCGAACGCGAAGCCCACGATTCTCCACCGTCATCGGAACTGTTGCGAATCGGAATGGCGCGTACGAATTTCGGGCGTAGGACCGCCGGTCACTCGCGCCGTTTGTCGGCTTTGACGCCTCGCGAGCGTGAGGTTCTCGAGCACGCCGCGACCGGGGCGACCAACGCGCAGATTGCCCGCAGACTTGTGATTTCAGAGGGCACCGTGAAGTCGCACTTGAAGGGGATCGCCAGGAAGCTTGACACCTCAAGTCGTGCCGCTGCTGTCGCAGTCTATTCGGGAGCTGTTGCACGTGATTTCTCGGAGGCGACGTGACCACTGCGCGACGGCACCCAGTCGTCGATGCGCTCAACGCGCTCGATCGGCGGCTCTGCGCCATACTGCCAAGCGCGCCAGCGCACGACGACGCGTCGTCGATCGACGAAGCGATTGCGATGGCGGCCAAGACAACGGATCTGGCCTTGAGTCCGGAGTTGGACTGTGAGCGGTCAGTCGGCGAAATCGTCCCCGAATTCCTGACTTTGCAAGTCCAGGCGCGAGAAGTGCTCCTTCAAGACAGCCGCGCGATTGTCTCCGAGATCACCCAATCCATCTGTCGGCTGGGGGATGTCGGCAGCACGCCGTCCCTGGATGCGCAATTGTGTTCTGAACTTCGTGGCAGTCTCGGCTTCGTTCACGTGGCCATCTCCGTTGTCGAGGCCGACCGACTTCGTGTCGAGTACGTCGACGGTGTGGCCCCGTCAGTTCCCGTTGAGATGTCGGCGGCCGATTCAGCGATTGAGATGCGTTGCATGCGTGGCCGGTCTGCCCTGATGGCATCCGGGCCCACCGCGACGCCGGGCTATGCGGGCTTACTCGAATCGGACAGCTATGTCGTCGCGGCAGCCGAGGTTGAGCGACAGACAACCATCCTCGTGCATGCCGCCCGTGGGGAGTTGACAACATCGGCCGACGTTCAGCTGATCGACACCGCGACATTCGCCTACACGATCCTGCGCGAGCGATTGCACAGAGTTGAGCAGCTGCGGACGCAGCAACAGCGCTTAACCCGCGCAGCGGCGCGCCTTACAGCAGAAGCCGAAAATATTGCGGCGTCGACGTTGGATCTGAGTGCCGACAACGCCGTGGGATGGACTCTGACAACTGACGACAAGGCGCCGCCGACCGTTTCGGCGTTGTCGCGGCGGGAGAGCGACGTATGCGAACTGATTGCTGTCGGCGCGTCAAACGCGGAGATCGCGGAGTCGTTGGTACTCAGCGTCGAAACCGTGAAGAGCCACGTCAAGCGGGTTCTACACAAGCTGGGCGTAGCCAACAGGTCAGAGGTGATCGCGTACTGCGCTGAGGCGGCTCTGACATCGGCGGACGGACAGTCGAAATACGCTGGCGAGTTCGGCACACAGTTCGGCCGGCGGCGTCATACCCACCCACACGGAACCTTGTACAAGTGAGCGCCTAGCTCGAAGTCGCCCGAGCAGGTCTTCGCTGGCCGGCGAACCTGGAGCGCTAGACCTTCTCCGGGACAATGATTTTCAACGCACCCGGTATTGCGGAAATCTCGGCGGGAAGCGGGCAGACGTAGTCGCCGTCGGCGTAGGCATTGATGCCGGGAGAGTCGACGGTGACGGTGCGGGCCCGGTCGGTGGTCACCTGGGGAAGGTTCACGTGCGTGCCCTTGAACACCGTCGGGAACAACCGGATCAGCTTCGTGCGCGACGACGCACCCACCATCGTGATGTCGAGCATGCCGTCGCAGTGATTGGCCCCCGGCGTGATCAACATGCCGCCGCCGTAGCTGCGCGTGTTGCCGAACGCCGCCAGCGTCAGATCAGTGACGATCTCCCGCTCGCCGTCGAGCACCAGCCGAAATGGCAACGGCCGCAACTGGGAGATCTCCGCCACCAGCGCGACGTTGTAGCGCATCCGGCCGTGCGGCCAGCTCATCCGGTTCACCCGATCGCTGACCAGTGAGTCGAATCCGGTTGCGGCCACCGTCCCGAACCAGGTGCTCGACCCGTCGGCGCCCTTGATGAGCCCGAGGTCCACGGTCTCGATATGCCCGGCGGCGATCACGTCCACCGCCGCTACCGGGTCGGCCTGCGGCAGCCCGTACTCGCGGGCATGGTCGTTACCGGTGCCCGCCGGCACGATCCCCAGCGGAATATCGGTGCGCGCCAACGCCTGTAGTGCCAGGCGGATCACCCCGTCGCCGCCCACCACGACCAGTGCATCGGTCTCCCGGGTCAGCGCCTCGCCGACCAGTTCGCGGGCATGGGCGGCGTCGCGGCCGACGATGCCGGTCACGTTGATCCCGAGTTCCTGGAAGCGGGCCACCGCTCGCTCGCCGGCGTGCGGCGCGTTGCCGTGACCCGACTTCGGGTTCGTCAGGACCGTGACGTGGGAAATCATGGAATCAGCTTGCCGGGGTTCAGAATCCCGGCCGGATCGACCGCCTGCTTGACGGCCCGCAGTACCTTCACGCCGAGCTCGCCGATCTCCGCGCCCATCCACGGCCGGTGGTCGGCTCCGATGGCGTGGTGGTGGGTGATGGTGCCTCCGGTGCGTGAAATGGCATCGGAGGCGGCAACTTTAGCGGCCAGCCACTGTTCGGTGACATCGCCGCGCTGCCCGGCCACGACGGTGAAGTACAGCGATGCCCCGGTGGGATACACATGCGAAATGTGGCACATCACCAGCGCGGGCGTGCCGCTTTCGGCTGAGCCCACCCCCGAGTCGCTGCGCTCCTGCCCGCCGAGCGAACTCGTCAACGCCTCGGTGACCGCGGCTTTCAGTGTGGACAGATTGGCCCACGTCGTCGCCGTCTCCAGCGTCTCGCACAACGCGCCGGCCGCCAGCAGGGAATCGCGCAGATACGGTGCATCGAAACGGCCGTGCTCCCACGCCCGTGCCGGAGCCTCGCCCAGCGAGGTGCCGCCCTGGGCTTCCAGTACCGCACGGGTCTCGGCGTGCCGGCTCTCGGTGTGTGCCGCGCTGCCTTCGAACAACGTGATCGCAAGACAGCCGCCGGTGATGCTCTGCTCGCCGATGCTTCCGGTGGTCGCCAGATTAACGCCGGTCTCGGCCTCGTCGGACAACCGCACCACGGTAGGCCCGGTACCGATCTGGGTGACGGCGCGCAGCGCGGCCGCGCCGGTGGCGAAGTCGGGGAACGACCACGCCTCGTAGCGCACCGTTTCCGGGACCGGGTGCACCCGCAGACGAACCCGGGTGATGACGCCGAAGACGCCCTCGGATCCCGAGAA
>JAHFVD010000145.1 GCA_023264735.1 Mycobacterium sp.
ACGACGTTCCGCGTGGCGCCACCGGGAAGGTCGATGTCCGCCGTCTGCGTGAGCTGCTGGCCGCACAGGCGTAACTTTTGATAGCGATGAACCTCGACGAGCGCATCGCCCTCTACCGCCGCGCCGGTGACCACGCGGTGTCGGTGGTCGCCCAGATTCCCGCCGACCGGTGGGACAGTCCCACGCTCGGGACGTGGACGGTGCGCACGCTGGTCGGCCACCTCGGCCGGTCGTTCACCACCGTCGTCGACTACTCGGCACGGCCGGCGGAACGGGTGGACGTCGCCGACGCACCGGCCTACTACCTGGCGATCGCCGGAATACTTGCAGACTCGGCCCAGATCGACGCCCGCGCTGCGCAGGCCGGGCTGGCGCTGGGCGACGATCCTCTTGGCGCCATCCGCGAACTGCAGGATCGCGCGGCCGCCGCGCTGGCCACCGACGACCACATCATCCAGACCATCGCCGGTGGGATGCGGCTGTCGGACTACCTGCCCACCCGGATCTTCGAACTCGGGTTGCACAGCGTCGATCTGGCCCGCGCCATCGGCGTGGCCGAGGCAGTGCCGCCCGACGTCGCCGACAGCATCACGGCCCTCGCCGTCGACGTCGCCAAGCGCCGCGGCGACAGTCAGGCGCTGATGTGCGCCCTCACCGGCCGCGGATCGCTTCCGCCGGGCTATTCCATCGTCTGAAATCGCTGCGCCACACCCTGTTTCACCAGGTGTTCGATCAGCGGTGCCGCTCCCGCGGACAGGTGCTGGGACATCGCGGCGCGGGCCCGCTCCGCGTCGCGCGCCTTGAGCGCCAGCAGGATCCGCTTGTGGTCGGCCACCGACTTGTCCGGCCAGCCCTCGATGGTGGGAAACACCGATTCCGGCGCATACCGAGTGATCTGGGACATCAGCTGCGCCAGCTTCGCGGAATCCGCGGCGACATTGATGGCGCGGTGGAAGTCGTGGTTGAGTCGCACCGCGCGGATACCGTCGTCGGCGGCGTAGGCGGCCACCAGCTCGTCGTGGATCGCCGACAGCTCCCGCAGCTGGTCGTCGGTGATGTTGAGCGCAGCCCGTGCGGCCAGCTCACCGCCGACATAGGCCTGCAGGTTCGAGACGTCGGTGATGTCCCGGTCGGTGAACGGCAGGACGACAAATCCGCGGCGCGGCAACTGATCCAGCAGGCCTTCCCCGCGCAGCTCGAACAACGCTTCGCGGACCGGGGTGACACTGATCCCCAGTTCGGCCGCCAGCTGGTCCAGCCGGATGTATTCGCCCGCAAGATAGGTGCCGTTGAAGATCCGGGTTCGGACGAACCGGGCGACATCTTCGGCCAGCTGCGGGCGTGGCGCGAAATCGGGCGCACTCATGTCAGATGCGGTAGTCGGCCAGCAGCCGCTTGGAGATGATCTGCTTCTGGATCTCGCTGGTGCCTTCGCCGATGAGCAGGAACGGGGCGTCGCGCATCAGGCGTTCGATCTCGTATTCCTTGGAGTATCCGTAGCCGCCGTGGATGCGGAAGCTCTGCTGGGTGACCTCCGCACAGAATTCGCTGGCCAGGTACTTGGCCATCCCGGCGGCGACGTCGTTACGCTCACCGGAATCCTTCAGCCGGGCGGCGTTGACCATCATCAGATGTGCCGCTTCGACTTTCGTGGCCATCTCGGCCAGCTGGAACGCGATCGCCTGATGCTCGGCGATCGGCTTACCGAAGGTGCTGCGCTGCTGGGCATACCGGACCGCCAATTCGAAGGCCCGGATACCCACCCCGCAGGCCCGGGCCGAGACGTTGACCCGTCCCACCTCGACACCGTCCATCATCTGGAAGAAACCCTGCCCCGGCTTGGCGCCCAGCACATCCTCAGCACTGGCACGGTACCCGTCGAAGACCAGCTCGGTGGTGTCGATGCCCTTGTAACCGAGCTTGTCGAGCTTGCCGGGGATCGTCAGACCCGGGGCGACTTCACCAAAGCCGGAAGGCTTTTCGATCAGAAACGCGGTCAGGTTGCGATGCGGCTTATCCGCCCCCTCATCGGTACGCACCAGCGCGGCGACCAGCGTCGAACTGCCCCCGTTGGTCAGCCACATCTTCTGGCCGTCGATCGTGTAGTCGCCGTCGCCGTCACGCTTTGCCCTGGTGCGGATCGCGGCGACATCAGAACCCAACTCGGGCTCCGACATCGAGAACGCCCCACGTGACTCCCCGGTCGCCATCTTCGGCAGGTGGTACTGCTTCTGGGCATCAGTGCCGTGCTGGCGGATCAGGTACGCCACGATGAAGTGGGTGTTGATCACACCCGAGACGCTCATCCAGCCGCGAGCCAACTCCTCGACACACAGCGCATAGGTGAGCAGCGACTCCCCCAGACCGCCGTACTCCTCGGGGATCATCAGGCCGAACAGGCCCATCTCCTTCATCTGGTCGATGATCGCCTGCGGATACGTGTCGGAGTGCTCGAGTTCCTGAGCGACCGGAATGACCTCCTTGTCGACGAATTGCCGTACCGTCGAGACAATCTCGGTCTGCAATTCGGTCAAGCCAAGTGTCTGTGCAAGCCTTGTCATGAAGAAACCCTTTCGAACACCGCGGCCAGCCCCTGGCCGCCGCCGATACACATCGTCTCCAGCCCGTAGCGGGCCTCCCGGCGCTGCAGCTCACGCGCCAGCGTGGCCAGCATCCGTCCACCGGTAGCCCCGACCGGATGCCCCAGCGAGATCCCCGAACCATGCACATTGGTGCGCTCGAAATCCGCTGCGGCGAACTTCCATTCGCGCGTGCAGGCCAGCGCCTGCGCCGCGAACGCCTCGTTGAGCTCGATCAGGTCCATGTCCGCCAGCGTCAGGCCCGCTTTCGCCAATGCGACCTCGGTGGCCGGCACCGGCCCAATGCCCATCACATTCGGCGCAACACCCGCCACACCCCACGACACCAGCCGCACCAACGGGGTCAGTCCGAGGTCGGCCGCCCGCTCCGGCGTGGTCACGATGCACATCGACGCGGCATCGTTCTGCCCACTGGAGTTGCCCGCCGTCACCGTGGCATCCGGATCCGACTTACCCAGAACAGGTTTGAGCTTGCCCAACGTCTCGATAGAGGTGTCGGCGCGCGGATGCTCATCAATCACGATCACCTCGTCACCAGCACGGCTGGTGACGGTCACGGGAATGATGGTCTGCGCCAGCAGACCATCCTTCTGAGCAGCAACCGCACGCTGATGCGAACGAACCGCAAGCTCGTCCTGCTCCGCACGGCCGATGTCATACTGCCTGCGCAGATTCTCCGCGGTCTCCAACATTCCGCCGGCAACGGGGTAACGCTTCCCACCCGCTGTCGTGCGCCCACGAGCCAACGCATCATGCACCGTGATACCGCCGCGGGCCCCACCCCACCGCATATCCGTCGAGTGGAACACCACATTGCTCATCGATTCGGCACCGCCAGCGACAACAAGTTCGTTATTGCCACTTGCCACTTGCATACACGCCTGGATCACCGCCTGCAGCCCCGACCCACAGCGCCGATCGATCTGCATCCCCGGAACCGTCACCGGCAACCCGGCGTCCAACGCGATCACCCGGCCGATCGCCGGCGCCTCCATACTCGGATAGCAATGCCCGACCACCACATCCTCAACCGCATCAGCCGGAACGCCCGTGCGCTGCAACAAACCAGTCAACGCAGCCACCCCAAGATCCACCGCGGTCAGCGACTTGAACACCCCGTTGTAACGCCCGATCGGCGTCCGAACCGGCTCACAGATGACGGCCGTGCGCGTCACAGGTGCCGTCCGCCGGTGACCTCGAGGACTGTCCCCGTCATGTAGGACGACAGGTCGGAGGCCAGGAACAGCGCCACCTTGGCGACCTCCTCCGGCTCGCCCGCGCGACCCATCGGAACCTCGGCCACCTTCGAATCCCAAATGCGTTGCGGCATAGCCTCGGTCATCGCCGAACGGATCAGGCCCGGCTGAATGGCGTTGACCCGCACACCCAGGTGAGCGAGTTCCTTGGACGCGGCTTTGGTCATACCGACGATTCCGGCCTTGGCCGCCGAGTAGTTGGTCTGCCCGATCATGCCGACCTTGCCGGAGATCGAGGACATGTTCACGATCGCGCCGCGGTTCTGCTCGCGCATGACGATCGACGCCTTCTTCAAACCGTTCCAGGTGCCCTTCAAATGCACCGAGATGACCTGATCGAACTCGTCCTCGGTCATCTTGCGCAGGGTGGCGTCACGGGTGATCCCGGCGTTGTTCACCATGATGTCGAAGCTGCCGAACTGCGCGATGGCCGCGTCGACCAGCGCGTCGACATCGGCGTAGGCGGTGACATTGCACTTCACCGCGCGCGCGACGTCGGCGCCGCCGAGTTTGTTGACGGCCTCTTCGGTCGCGTCGAGATTGAGGTCACCGAGCACCACGCGGGCACCCTCGGCGATGAACTGCTCGGCGATCGCAAAGCCGAGGCCCTGCGCTCCACCGGTGATGACCGCGGTCTGGCCTGCCAGCAATGACATCTGATCTCCCTCTTCCTTACGACGGACCCCCGAATGGGCAACATCATATTTCATATATGATCGCCGGAGCCAGCGCCCCCGGCCCAAGGAGCCTGATGACCAGCCCGACGTCCCACGTCAGCGATGACGACTTCCGCGAGATCCTGGCCCAGACCCGCCACTTCGTGCGGTCGGCCGTGGTGCCGCGGGAAGCGGAGATCCTCGCCGAGGACAAGGTGCCCGACGATCTGCGCGACCAAGCCAAGAAAATGGGCCTGTTCGGGTACGCGATCCCGCAGGAATGGGGTGGGCTGGGCCTGAACATCGCCCAAGACGTCGAGCTGGCGATGGAGCTGGGCTACACGAGCTTGGCGCTGCGATCGATGTTCGGCACCAACAACGGCATCGCCGGTCAGGTGCTGGTCGGGTTCGGCACCGACGAGCAGAAGGCACGCTGGCTCGAACCGATCGCCTCCGGCGAGGTGGTCGCGTCGTTCGCGCTGACCGAGCCGGGCGCCGGCTCCAATCCGTCCGGCCTGAAGACGAAAGCCGTTCGCGATGGCGATAGTTGGGTGATCAACGGCCTCAAGCAGTACATCACCAACGCACCGGTGGCGAATCTGTTCATCGTGTTCGCCCGCACCCGGCCCGCGGACGCCAACGGCGCCGGGATCGCGGTGTTCCTGGTACCCGCGGACACTGCCGGCGTCGAGATCGGGGTCAAGGACGCGAAGATGGGTCAGGAGGGCGCCTGGACCTCGGATGTGAACTTCACCGACGTCCGAGTCGGCGACGACACCTTGATCGGCGGCAGCGAGGACATCGGTTATCGGGCGGCGATGACCTCGCTGGCGCGTGGGCGAATCCATATCGCCGCGCTTGCGGTCGGCTCCGCCCAACGCGCACTGGACGAGTCGGTGGCCTACGCCGCCACCGCGACGCAGGGCGGCACCCCGATCGGCAATTTCCAGCTGGTGCAGGCGATGCTGGCCGACCAGCAGACCGGGGTGATGGCCGGGCGCGCGCTGGTGCGCGACGCGGCACGCAAGTGGGTCGACGACGAGGACCGCAGGATCGCGCCGTCGGTGGCCAAGCTGTTCTGCACCGAAATGGCAGGCAAAGTAGCCGATCTCGCGGTCCAGGTGCACGGCGGGGCGGGCTATATGCGGGGCGTGCCGGTCGAGCGGATCTATCGCGAGGTCCGGCTGCTACGTCTATACGAAGGCACCAGTGAAATTCAGCGCCTCATCATCGGCGGCGGACTAGTCAAGGAAGCGCAGCGCAAACCATGACAGGAAAGCTCAGCGGCAAGGTCGCATTCATCACCGGAGCCGCCCGCGGCCAGGGCCGCGCGCACGCGGTGAAGATGGCCACCGAGGGTGCCGACATCATCGCCGTCGACATCGCGGGCAAGTTGCCGGACTGTGTTCCGTACAACCCGGCCACTGCTGAAAACTTCGCCGAGACCGTGCGGCTGGTCGAGGCGACCGGGCAGCGGATCATCTCTGCCGTAGTCGACATCCGCGACCACGAGGGTCTCAAGGACGTTGTCCGTGACGGCGTGGCCAAGCTGGGCCGGCTGGACATCATCGTCGCCAACGCGGGCATCACCTCGCCGTCGGCGTGGGACGAGATCACGCCGGAGGCGTTCCGGGATGTCATGGACGTCAACGTGACTGGGACCTGGAACACCGTGATGGCCGGTGCGCCGTCGATCGTCGAGGGCGGCCGCGGCGGCTCGGTGATCCTGATCAGCTCGGCTGCCGGTATCAAGATGCAGCCGTTCATGGTGCACTACACCGCCAGCAAGCACGCCGTCACCGGCATGGCCAGGGCGTTCGCCGCCGAGCTCGGCAAGCACAACATCCGGGTGAACAGCGTGCACCCCGGACCGGTCAACACCGATATGGGCACCGGCGACATGGTGGCCGCACTGGGCAAGGCGATGGAAACCAATCCGGCGCTGAACAACATGATGCTGCCGTTCCTGCCGATCTATATCGCCGAGCCGGAGGATATCGCCGACACGGTGTGTTTCCTGGCCAGCGATGACGCGAAACTGATTACCGCTGAGGCGATTTCAGTCGATCAAGGCTCGACGAAGTACTGAGGGTCCTGGTGAGGAAGGCCACCTGATCACCGGCGGCCTAGCGTGTAGTCAGCTCGAGTGTGCCCAGATCGCGGATGGCCGCGCAGCCCCGGCGCAGCATGGCGGCCATCATGTCGTCACCGCGTTCGGTCTCGACCGCGAAGGCACAGCCCAATGCGGAGATCAAGGGAACCTGGATCATGCCCAGAAGGTAATCGTGCCAACAGGTTTCCGCGTCGTAGCCAGTCACGCCGGTGTCGAGCAGGGCCCGGTGGTACTCGCCGACCAGGTCCTTCTCGGCCTGCGCCCGCAGGGCCGGCTCCAGACTGGTCCCGGTGAAGTAGGCCAGATCGCGGCCCGCCAGCCCGACGCCGAGGGTCTGCCAGTCGACCACGCTGACCCGCTCGCCGTCGAAGAGCAGATTGTCCAGCCGGTAGTCGCCGTGCAGCAGGGCGAACCGCTCGGGCGCGTTCAGCAGCCACGGCGTCACCAAATCCATGGCGGCGACCAGAGTTTCGGAATCTTCGGCGTTCAGCCTTGTCCCGAGTTTCTCGATCGTGATGCCGGCGGCCATTTTGGAGATGTCGCCAAGACCGCGGATGGCGTCCTCACCGACGACCGACATCGCCAAACCGGGGAAGGTCTGCCACCGCGGATCACACCACGTGGGCCCGTGCAGGCCGGCCAGTGCGCGCACCGCGAGACGGGCCTCGGGCAGGCCGCAACCGGCGATCTGGTCACCTTGAACGGCCGGGGCCTGATCGGCCAGCAACAGTGCGTAACTGGCTCCTTCGTCGGCGATATCCACGTGGTAGCACTGCGGAATCGGGATCGTCACCACATCGGCGACGGATTGGTAGAACGCGCACTCGCTGCGGTAGCCGAGAGTCACCCGATCCCGGACGGCGTCGTCGCCCGCGGGCAGTTTCAGGATGAAGCTGGTGGGCAGGTTGTCGGCGTCGGCGGCGTAGGTCGCCTTGATGCGGAACGTCGCCCCCGTCTGACCGGTACCCACCGGCGTCACCTCGACGGTCTTGACCTCGACGGGTGCACCGGGACGGCTCAGGATGCCGGCCAGCCAGCCGCCGGTGACATCGGAGGGATAGCGGGGAATCGCGGTCGGGGCGCTCATGGTGTCGGTTGCCTTCGGTCGGTGCGTTGTTTGTCGACGAACCGCACAGCCATCCGGTTGAGCAAGTTGGGCGCCAGGCGCGCGAAAAGCCATGCCATGCGGGCCTGACGCGGTGCGACCAGGAGGGCCTTATTGCGTTCGATCGCCCGCAGCGTATCGGCGGCCAGCTGATCCGGGCTATAGAACGTCTCACTGCGCTGGCCCATCTGATAAAACTCGCGGCCGTTGAAATCGCCGAGCCAGCCCTTGTCCAGAATCGGGGTGTCCACCGCGGTGGGACAGATGGCCAGCACGCCGATCCCATGGCCGACAGCCTCGGTGCGCAGCGCCAGCGACAGCCCGACGATCGCGTGCTTGGTCATCACATAGCTGGTGATCCGGCCGGCGGCAGCGAGGCCCGCCATCGAGGCGGTGTTGACGATGTGGCCACTCTTCTGGCGAACCATCTGCGGGTAGGCGGCATGCACCCCGTGCACGACGCCACGGATGTTCACGTCGATGATCGCGTTCCACTGGTCGAGGGTGAGCAGTTCGGTGTCCCCGCCCCAGGTGATGCCAGCGTTGTTGAACAGCAAGTCGATTCGGCCGGTGCGGGCCACAACGTCGTCGACCGCGCGCTGGACGGCGGCGGCGTCGGTGACGTCGAGCTGCAGTGCGGTCCCCGGTCTGGTCAGCGACGCGGCGGTGCGATCGGCGGCCGCGCCGTCGATATCGGTGCACAGCACCTCAGCACCGGCGCCCGCCAGCGCCCGGCACAGCGCCGCGCCGATTCCCGAGCCGGCTCCGGTGACGATCGCCTGCTTGCCGGCGAACCGCGTCACGCCGAGGCCATCCGGTCGACGTGGGCGAGCACGTCGGGATACCGCTTGAGGTGGGCGCCGCCGTTGAGGTCAAGAACCTCGCCGGTCAGCCAGGAGGCTTGGTCGGAGCAGAGGAACAGCACGGCCTCGGCGACGTCTTCGGGAACGTCGACCCGGCCGAGCGGGGTGTTTTCGATGTAGTCCTCGAGCACGCCGTCGGCCAGGGTGACCAGTTCGGTCAGCGGGGTGTGGACGAAACCGGGTGAGACGGCGTTGACCCGGATCCCGCGGGGACCCAATTCCAGTGCGGCGACCTGCGTGAGCATGGCCAGGCCGGCTTTGGCCGCAGTAGGCGCTCATGCCGGGGGCGGCAAGGCGAGCGTTCAGCGAGGTGATCGAGACCAGCGATCCCCCGGAGCGCAGCTGTCGGCCGGCGTGCTTCATGACGATGAATCCGCCGGTGAGACAGCAGTCGACGATCGCGCGGAAGTCGTCGGCGGACTGTTCGGTGATGCGGCCGAAGCCGCCGAATCCGGCGGTGTTCACCACGATGTCGACTCCCCCGGTGCGCTCGAACAGCGCGGCGACACTGGCTTCGTCGGTGACATCCACCCCGGCGGCGTCATGCGGTGCGCCGAGTTCGGCGGCCCGCTGCTCGGCGCCGTCGGCATTGCGGTCGGCGACGGTGACCTGCCGGCCGCCGGCGGCCAGGCCTTTAGCCACCGCCCAGCCGATTCCCGATGCGCCACCGATGACAACGGCCCGTTGCGCTGCAATTTCTGACATCCGGCCTCCGGTGAATGCTCACGCGGGTCCGCTCAAGGCGTATCAACTGTAAGTCATACGGCAAGAGCTGCAGTAGGTCAACAAGAGGCGGTCACGGAAAGGGAAAGAGCCCGACGAAATGCAGGTAAAGAATGGTGGCCAGGGCCGGGATCGAACCGGCGACCTTCCGCTTTTCAGGCGGACGCTCGTACCAACTGAGCTACCTGGCCGGAAGGCACAAGTGCCTCACCGCAAAAAATGGCGACCCTGACGGGACTCGAACCCGCGACCTCCGCCGTGACAGGGCGGCGCGCTAACCAACTGCGCCACAGGGCCTTACTAGTACTGCTGCACTGCTCGCTCCGACTTTACGTCGTCACGCGTACCCCCAACGGGATTCGAACCCGTGCTACCGCCGTGAAAGGGCGGCGTCCTAGGCCACTAGACGATGGGGGCCTGAACCGAATCACTCCGGGGTACTCACAACGAGTGCACGTTAGAGCGTCGTTAGCTTAGGGCACAGCACGCCCAATCCCAAAACGAGCAACCCCACCGAAGGCAGTATTGTGTGCGTCGCGCCCCTATAGCTCAGTTGGTAGAGCTACGGACTTTTAATCCGCAGGTCCCAGGTTCGAGCCCTGGTGGGGGCAC
>JAHFVD010000090.1 GCA_023264735.1 Mycobacterium sp.
AAGCTGCAACCTATTCGATTCGTGAGATCGCGGGCTACCTTCAAAAGACAGTAGGTCAGCGCGTCGCTGCAGCTCTCGCCGGGCTCGCCGACGCAAAACAGATCGGTCGATACGCCCGACAGGGTGGCCCGGAACCGCACGATGTCACCGAACGCAGGCTACGCGAGGGCTACAAAGTCGTCCGAATGCTCGTTGACGCGTACGACGACAAGACCGCTCGAGCCTGGCTGTTCGGGACGAACACACGTCTTGACGATCGTGCGCCTGTCGAGGTTCTCGGCGAGGCTTCTGACACGGCTGATTTCACGATGGTCGTGCAGGCGGCCAGGCAGGTCGCTAGCTTTCAGGCGTGACAAGAGTCGGCGCCGAATTACTGCTCTGGCGAGTTGGGTACC
Source organism: Mycobacterium sp. (assembly GCA_023264735.1). Taxonomy (GTDB): domain Bacteria; phylum Actinomycetota; class Actinomycetes; order Mycobacteriales; family Mycobacteriaceae; genus Mycobacterium. The sequence goes on from JAHFVD010000090.1 coordinate 396, forward strand.
ACGCAAGCCCGCTTGGATTCACACCACTGGACCTATACAGCTTCAATCATCGATTCGACGACATTCATCGGCGCTTCCGAACTCTCTACCTAGCCGACGCCGCCGAGACATGTCTGCGTGAAGTGCTGGCGGACTTCCGTCCGAACCTGGCCGCAAGGCTCAGACACATCGAACGATACGGACCCGAAGCGGCTGAAGACTTTGCGTCAGAGCCGGTTACGGCAAGCTGGCGTCTGCAGAACGTGCTCGTTCCAGCGCTACTAACACTCCGCGGTCCGATGATTGACCTCACCGACAGCGCAGTACGTCAACAGATCGAAACTAGGCATGCCAAGCTGCTCGTCGAAAACGGGATACAACATCTTGATCTGCATGAAATTACGACGAGCCGTCGATTCGTCACCCAGACGATCGCAGGCGACCTCTACGACCGCGGGGTGGCCGCAGTGAAGTTCTTGTCTCGGCTTGACGGCCGGCCCTGCGTGGCGCTTTTCGAGGGACGAGGCGATGTCGACCTCGTAGGCGAGGTTGTCGCTCTAAGAGACCCGGCTCCGGCGCCACTTCTCACAGTCACGGCCCAGTGGGATATGCAGTTGGAGGCAACATAGCCGTTCGCCCGGGATCCGCACACTCGCCGCGTCCCCATCTCAGTGCGTGAAGAACTCGATGATCTGCACCTGAAGCTCACCGACCACGCCACCGAGCACCGCGCCGACCGCGATCATCAGCGGCTCGTCGTCCTTGAACACCGGACGCAGGATCGACTCGTACTCCTCCTCGGTCAATTGACTCATCTTGTCGATGACGACGTGCTCGAGATCCAACGCGTTGACCGCGTACTCCTGCGCCTCCAGCAGCGTGTCCGGCAGCCGCTCCAACACCAGGGCCACGACGCGGTCCTTCAGTGCCCGGTATCGCTTGGTACCGACCGCCAGCGTGACCATCGGTCGCGCGACTCCGGTCTGCGCGTCGATCGCGGCGTCGATTTCCTTGGCCGCCAACGCGAATAGCTTGTCCGAACCGGGCCCTTTGATGATCGCGTCGAACATGAGCTCGGGTGAGAACAAATCCTCGGCCAGGATCTTCGCGTAGTCGCGGGTGATCTTGTCTCGCTCGGCGTGCAGCAGCCCCTGAAAGGGAATGAACCCCAGGAACTTTCGCGGCCGCATCGGCCGGAACAGCATGTTCAACGCGATGTAGTCGCTGATGAAGCCGACCGCAAAACCGAACGCAGGCATGATCCATGGATTCTTGAACAGCGCCCACGCCACCATCTGGACCAGGCCGATCACCAGACCGAAGTAGATACCGCTGCGCCGCACGAACGCCATCGCATCGGTGGTGACGCTGCGCATCAGCTTGACGAGCTTCTCCTTGTTGCGCACCAGCGCCGTCACCGCCATGAAGTGCAGATCGAGATACCGCGGAAGGTCTGCCTTCATCTCGGTCAGCATGTTCTCGACGATCTGGGGCGCCTGCTTGTGCATGCGCTCCTGAATCCCGCGTCTGGCGGATTCCGGCAGCGCATCCCACAGGCCCGGGCGAATCTCGTCCGCGAGATCCCGTGAGATGTCGTCGATCGCTTCGGTGAGCGGACCGCGCAGGGCATTGACCGCGTCGTTGGCGTCGATGCGGTCCAACAGTTCTTCGGGTTTCAGCAGGTTGGCCGTCAGCAGATCGATGGTCTTCGAGCCGACCTTGCCCGCCCGCCGCGGCACGATGCCCTGCCATCCGAACGGACCCCATCCCCTGAATTCGACCGGGCGATAGAGCATTTCGAGTGCCACGATCTTCGTGCTCCACCCGACGAAGGCCGCGACGAACGGCATCGACAGGTACACCAGCCAGTAGGCGCTGAAGTCGGCCTTGATCTCGGTCCAACTCGAGAGGGCGAGCAGCGCGACGGTCGAAGCGGAGCTCACTGACCGGCTTCCCCAGTGGACGCGGCCCACAGCGACGCGCCAAGCGATGACAGCGACAGCGTCGACTTGTCGACCTTGGCGGCCAGCGGACCTCGCGACGCGCTCTTGATGGCTGCGAGCACCGCCGTCTCGGCCATCAGCACCTCGTACTCGGTGGCCAGCGCGGGATCCTCAGGTCCCGCTTCGACGAGGCCGAGCGACAGCAGATGGCTGACGTATTGGGGAACCATCTGCGGCAGAGCCACATTCGCGGTCCGCCCGATGAGCGAGGCATGCTCCAACGCCGCACGCCCCGGAACACGTGGACTGAGCCAGGTGTAGACGTTCACCATCGGCGACGACGACCCGTCGGACAGCGCACCCAGGATCCGCGCCTCGTCGGCGACCAGCTGATCGAGCAGGTGATGGTAGAGCTCGACCTGACTACCCCTGGTGTTCTGGTCGAGCGCGCGGTCCAACAGCCGGCCCAACTTTCCGGTGAGTGAGTCGGGGTCTGGCGCTGGCGCCTCCTCGGGCGCGGCATCCTCGAGCGCCTCGGCGGGGTCGAGCGAATCGAGTCCGTGCCGGATTGCATCGACGACTTGCTCCTCGGCCCAGCTGTACACGTCGAGCCCCACGCGCGCAGCGCCGACCGCACGCCCGATCAGTCCACGGGGGTCATATGAGAAAGCCACCCGCAAAAAATAGCCCGTCCCACGTCTCCGGAGGTGGAGACTGCGTTGAGCGTCACGAAGTGCAGCTGCACCCCGGATGCGGCGACGGCCCGTTGATCCCACAGTGGGGACACTGCTCGACGAATATGCGGCTATCGCTGCCCGCGCGGACGAGCCGGGCCTTGATCCCGGTGATCGTCAGCGCCGCGGCCACCAACAAAATGCTCGCCGCGATCACCATGGTGACGCGAAACCCGGCGTCGAACGCGGTGGGCTCGGCATCGACGGAACCGCTGATACCGGCCAGACCCGGTATGACAGCCACGGCCAAGAGACCCCCGACACGGGCAACCGCATTGTTCACACCCGATGCCGCGCCGGCGAGATGATCGGGCGCGGAGTCGAGCACAGCCGAGGTCAGCGGCGCCACCACCAGGGACATGCCGGCCCCGAAGACCAGCGCTGCGGGTAGCACATCGAGAAGCCATGACGCGTCCTTGCCAATCCGGAGCATCAGGAACAGTCCCCCGGCGGCGAGGATCAGGCCGACGCTCATCGGCAAGCGGAGCCCGATCCGCCCGGCAAGAGCACCGGCCCGCGCCGAGAACACCAACAGCATTGCGGTCACCGGGAGCAGCGCCGCGCCAGCCGCTACGGCAGTGAAGCCCGCAACGGTCTGCAGCTGCAACACCAACACCAGGAAGACCACCCCCAACGCGCCGTAGATCAGCAGCGTCACAGCGTTGGCGACTCGAAATGTGTTGTCGGCGAACAGTACCGGCGGGACCAAGGGATTTGGGGAACGTCGTTCCACTGCCACGAACGCTGCCAACGCCACTGCGCCGACGCTGATCGTCGCCAGACTGCTGGCCTTGGCGCCGCCGCGGCCGAGCTCAGTCAACCCGAACGTCAGTGCGCCCAGGCCCAACGCCGCAAGGACCGTGCCGCTCACATCCAGCCCGGGCGCAGCTTGGGTGTCGCGACTCTCGGGTACCCGCAGCACCGTCACCACCACGACCACCACGGCCAGCGGCAGATTGATGAGAAACACGGCCCGCCAATTCCATTCGGACAGGAAGCCACCGAGAAACGGGCCCACTGCGCCGGCCAGGCCACCCAGGCCCGACCACGCACCGATGGCGGCGCCACGGTCGACGCCGTAGAACGACGCCGATATCAACGCCAAACTGCCCGGGGTGAGCAACGCCCCGCCCACGCCTTGCAACGCGCGGGCGGCGATCAGCAGGTCGACGTTCGGCGCGAATCCACACGCCGCTGACGCGACCGCGAACCAGACGACCCCGATCAGGAACACTCGCCGACGCCCGAAGCGGTCACCGAGGGACCCACCGAGCAGGATCAATCCGGCCAGCGTCAGCGTGTAAGCGTTAATGATCCATTGCAGACCGCCAAAGTCGACACCCAGATCACGGGCGATGTGCGGCAACGCCACGTTCACCACGGTGCCGTCGATCATCACCATGGCTGACCCAAGCACCGTGGCGAGCAGTACCCACCTGCCAGCGGCAGTCCCCATCGTCAACCCAGTCGGGCCGTCCACGCTTGCCTCCGCACACAACTAGTTCAGAGCGTTCTTCACTGTAGGAGGCCGCCTCGTTCGAATCGCGCGCCGATCCGGCGCAAACCGTAAATTCCTAATCGCACAAAATCGGCCGTCGATTTGAGGAGTTGGCGTGGATAGGTCGGTGTCGCCTCCCGTCGCGATGCACAACGCCGAGTCCGGTAGACAGGTCTCCATGAAGGTCGACGGAGCGGTCGCAGTAGTCACCGGAGCCGGCTCCGGCATCGGCAGGTCCATCGCGGCGGCACTGGCTGCGGCCGGCGCCTCCGTGGTGGCCGCCGACATCAACGCGAATTCAGCAGCCGAGACCGCCGCGCTGATCGGCGGCGTCGGGGTAGCAGCGGACGCTTGCAGCGCCGACGGCATCGCAACCCTGCTCGACACCGCACGCCAAACCTTCGGCCCGGTGGACATCTACGTCGCCAATGCCGGCATCACCGGCGAACCCAACCTCGGCGACGACGAAGCTGCCTGGGACCAGATCATCGACGTCAACCTGCGCGCCCACATCCGCGCCGCCAAAGCCGTTGTACCGGAATGGGTTGAGCGTGGCAGCGGACATTTCGTCACTGTCGCCTCAGCCGCCGGACTGCTGACTCAGCTCGGTGCGGCACCGTACAGCGTGACCAAGCACGCCGCCGTCGGGTTCGCCGAATGGTTGGCCATCACCTACGGCGACAAGGGAATCGGCGTGAGCTGTGTGTGCCCGATGGGTGTGGACACCCCGCTGCTGCGCGGCATGTCCGACTCGTCCGATGAGGAGATCCGGGTGGCAGGCGCCGCCGTCACCAGCGCCGGCGCGGTGATCGACCCGGACACCGTCGCCGCCCTCGTGGTCCAAGCCATCGCCGACGAAACATTCCTCGTGCTCCCGCACCCCGAGGTGCTGACCATGTACCGCCAGAAGGGTGCGGACTACGAGCGGTGGATCGCAGGGATGCGCCGCTACAAGCGCACCCTGGGTTAGTCCGCCAGGTGCCGATCGTCGAATCGGCGCTCGGGCAGACCTTGGACCCCAACGTCGACGAGAAAGACGGCGCCTGCCAGTGGCTCGGCGCCCGGCTCATCCGGTTGCGCAGAGGTGATCGCCAGCGTGCGCAGATCGCTGCCGACAAAGATGCAGCTGGTCGGCCGAGACACGGGCACCTCGATTTCTCGATCGATCCGGCCGTCCGGCGCGTATCGAATGACCTTGCCGCCTTGCCATTTCGCCGACCAGACGCAGCCATCCGCATCGACGGTGAGCCCGTCGGGGTCAGCCGGAGCAGTGTCGGTCGCGAAGACTCGCCCGTTGGTGATGTCGCCGGTCGTCGAGTCGTAGTCGAAGACGCGGATCGCTCCTGTGGCCGAGTCCGCGTAGTACATCAGTGCACTGTCCGGGGACCAACCGAGGCCGTTGGAAACAGTGACACCGTCGAGCTGAGTCTGAGGTCGGCCGCCGTCCGCGCGGTAAAGCTTGGCGACTGACGCGGTTTCGGGCTCGTGCATGGTGCCGAACCACAGCCGTCCCTGCCGATCGGTCTTTCCGTCGTTGGTGCGCAGCGTCGAGGTATCCCAGTCGCCCTGCCACCTGCGCTGCCAACCGGAGCCGTCGTCGACGTAGAGGCCGTCACGGCAGCCGGCGAGAAGTCCGCCCGACACAGTCTTCACGACAAAGCCCGCCTCGCCGGGTGTCGCCAGCGTGGTGATTTCACCATCACCGAGGCGGGTCCAGTGCACCGCGCCCGTGACGCTGTCGACCCAGTGGAAAGTGTCGTCTTGGGTGTCCCACCACGGCCCCTCACCGAGGGCATCCCGCTGATCGGAAAGGACATGCAGTGTCGGTTGCACTTCGGACTCCCTACGGTCGGTCGGTGGCGGAGCACGAATCTCCGACTACTTGATGCCGACCACCATAGAGTCAGGCCCCGCCAAGGGCTCGATATAGCTTCTGGTGAACCCGATCTCGGCCATCCAGCCCCGACAGTCCGCACCAGTGAAGTCGAACCCCAGCCCCTCGATGAGCATGTTGAGACTCATCAGCAGACCGAATGCGTTCTCACGCCGGTCATCGTCGATGAGGGCTTCATGCACGATCAGCGCCCCACCAGGGGGCAGAGCGTCGAACGCCTTTTGCAAGAGTTGACGTTTTTGGTCGAGGCCCCAGTCGTGCAGGATGTGGCCCATGATGAGCACGTCGGCAGACGGTAGCGGGTCGGCGAAGAAATCCCCTGCAGTGAAGGTAAGCCGCTCGGAGAGGCCGTTTTTCGCCACGTAGGCGTTGAAGATCGGTTCGACTTGCGGTAGGTCGAATCCGCCACCCGTCACGTGGTCGTGAGCCTCGGCAATCGCCACGGGGACAGCACCCTGAGCACATCCGATGTCGATCATGCTGCAGTAGTGGTGCCACGGGAACTTCGCCGCAATCGCCTCCCCCGCGGCGCGACTCAACCCGCTCATCGCTGCGGTGAACCCGGCGAGCTTCTCCGGATCTGAATAGACCGTCTCGAAGAAGCTGCCGCCTGTCTTCACCTCGCTCTGAGCCTGGCCCGTTAGCAGCGCTTCGGTGAGGGATCCCCAAAACCCGTACAGGCGTGTGCTTCCCATCTCGAGCATCCCGCCCACATACGTGGGTTTCGCCGGATCGAGAAACAGATCAGTCTCAACGGTGTTGCTGTACCGGCCATCGTCGCGATTGAGCATGCGCAGCGCCACCAGGGCATCGACGAAGTCTTGTGCGCTCCGCGGGTGCAGGCCCAGCCTGTCTCGCAACTCATCAGCGGTGAGCGGCCCGGACTCGCTCAGGACCCCGAACAATTTCAACTCGACGGCGCTCAGCAGCGTCGTCGACCCCCAAGACGCCGTCCCCAAATGCATGATCGCATCGGGAGTTACCGCCGCAGATCCATTCGGGACGGCGTCTTGGTGGCCAAAGTGCTCCAGCTCGCTCGGCTGTTACTACCCGCCGACTTTCGACATGTTCTGCTGGATCGCATCGAGCTGGATGACGCCGACGGTATCCAGATAGTCGGCCGACACCGGATCTCCTACTTTCCCGATGAAATTGATCTGCGCGGCAACCTTTCCTTCGCTGAACATCAGAATCGACATCGACGCCGAGCCGTCTGCCGACGTTCCGTTGATCACCTGGGCGCCCTTGTTCACGTTGGGTGCGGGTGCCTGCGTGCCCTTGATCAGCGAAGCAAGATTCGGGCTCGCCAAGGTGTCGGTCACCAATTTGGCTGCCGCGTCCGCATCGGGAAGGAGAAATACCGTGCTCTGAATGTTGTTATCACCCGACTTGTAGAACTGGCTGACGCTTGCCGGGGGAGCCGGGTCCGATTTCGGCGCTTCACCGACCCAGGGTCCTGCTGGCGTCGGCGGGATGCCCTCCGGCTTCATCAGCAGTACAGACAAATCCCCTGCCGCGGGCGCCGCAGCACCGGACGTGGCGCTCGCCGCGGCCGAAGAAGTGGCCGACGGCGCAGCAGAGGTAGCCGCGGACGAACTCGCCGAGGAGGACTTCGACGACGAATCGTCGTCCTTGCCGCAGCCGACGAGTGCCAACCCGACCACCACCCCAGCGACCGTCAGGCGCAGCGCCGATTGTCTGTGCAGAACCGTCATGAGGACTCCTCCGTGTTCCGAACCGCACGCTGCGGGTCCGGCTAAATGTAAGCCCAGGTTGCGCCAATTCTTGCCGTTCACCGAATCTAGGCATCAGGCACGCTTCGGTGCCGGACGGTCAGCAAATTGACCCAACAAGCCGCGCCCAGCCGTGCGATCTGCGACCGTGTCAATCATCGGGTCCCGTTAGCGAAGGTTAGGGTCATGCGCACTCGAATTCTGACGGTGTTGGCGGTCGGATTGCTGGTCGCCGGTTGCGGTGGCGGCGCAGCGGAGAAAGCCGATTCTTCTGGCAGCTCCGCAGACTCAGGGACGTCAAAGGCCAAGGGCCCCGACGACACTGCGGCAGCGGATGCCGGCGGGAAAATGATCGTCACCTACGAGGACGCCACGAGCCCTGAGGCGACCAACGGGAAGAAGCTGTTGCAGGACAACAAGGTGCTCGAAGAGCTTGCCGCCGATATCAACCAATCACTGAAGCTGCCCCAGGACATCCCCCTCCATGGCGCGCAGTGCGATCAGCCGAACGCGTTCTGGAGCCCGAGCAAGAAGATGGTCGTCATCTGCTATGAGGATGCTGACCTGAGCCAGAAGATCTTCGTGAAGGCCGGCGATAAGGATCCTGACACGTCGGCCATCGGCTCTGAAGACGCGACGTTCTATCACGAGGCCGGGCACATGGCGGTCACCCTGTACAACTTGCCGATTACCGGCAAGGAAGAGGACGCCGCCGATCAGCTGGCCGCCTACATTCTCTTGACCCCCGGCGACAACGGCAAAGTCGATTCGGAGTCAGTTCAGGCAGTGAAGGATTTCGCCCGTACGTTCGCCGCGTATGCGGAGCTGAAGGCTCAGATGGGCGCGACCAACAATATGGCCGACGTCCACTCCCTGGATCAACAACGCGTCTACAACCTGCAGTGCTGGATCTACGGATCCAATCCCGAAGCCAATGCCGACATTGTCAGCAGCGGTGGACTCCCCGAGGATCGCGCGAAGTCGTGCCCGGATGAATGGCAGAAGCTCTCCCATGCCTGGTCGACACTGCTCGACGAGCACTGGAAGTAGCCTCCGCCGCAGCCAGCAGTAAATGCGGGAGCATGCGCTGCTTTGTACCCAAGTACGTGCCTACTGGAATCACTCCTCGCAAGGGGCTCGTCCTTGACGGCACCGCCAAAGGCGGCGCAGTGTGATTCTCATCATATGGCCACTGGTCATATCGGTGAGAAAGGCGACGTCAAATGACCACCAAGGACAAGTACACCGAGGTACCCGACCCGTACTCGTGGGACGTCGCCAGCGGCGGTGACGCCCGCTTCACTTGGGAGTACGACGAGGGCCGCGCCCGGCTTCTTTCTCTGTATCAAAAGGGCAAGGACAAGCAGTGGGACGCGCAGTCCCGCATCGACTGGGCCCAGGACGTCGACCCGATGAACCCCATCGGGCTGCCCGACGAGTTCCATCCACTGTTCGGCAGCCCGATGTGGGACGCCGCCGACGACCGACGTCGCGCCGAGATGCGCCAGCACTTCCAGTCCTGGCAGTTCTCCCAATTCCTGCACGGCGAGCAGGGCGCGATGGTGTGCGCAGCCAAGATCGTCGAGGTCGTCCCGGACCTGGATGCGAAGTTCTACGCCGCCACCCAGACCATGGACGAGGCCCGGCACGTCGAAGCGTTCTCCCGGTTCCTGCAGGACAAGGTCGATCTGGTCTACCCGATCAACACGCATTTGACCTCCTTGCTTCAAGACACCCTGCGCGACTCTCGTTGGGACATGCCCTACCTCGGCATGCAGGTCCTCATCGAAGGTCTCGCCCTCGCGGCCTTCGGGGTGTTGCGGGACATGGCCGCGCCGGATTCGCTGGCCAAGCAAGTCCTGGCCTACGTCATGCAGGACGAGGCCCGGCACGTCGCGTTCGGCCGAATCTCGCTGAAGGACTACTACTCCGCGCTGACCGACGCCGAGCGGGCGGAGCGTGAAGAGTTCGTCGTGGATGCCTGCTATCTGATGCGTGATCGGTTCCGCGGCGAGGAGGTCTTCGAGACCCTCGGCCTGGACGTCAAAGCCTGTGCCGAGTGGGTCGACACGTCACCGCTGATGATCCAGTTCCGCTCGCACCTGTTCAGCCGCATCGTGCCGATCGTCAAGGACATCGGCCTGTGGGGTGAAAAGGTGCAGAAGGCCTTCCGGGACATGGGTGTTCACGATATGGCCGGCTTCGACATCGAGGCGCTGATGAAGGCCGACGAAGACCAAGCCGAAGCACTGGACAAGGCGCACGCCGAGATGGCCAGCCGGGCTCTCGAGGTGGACGAGGCCATCGCGGCGGGGATGACGTAACTCGAACCCGATTGTCCCCCAGCGGTTCCAGCCCGCTTCCGAGATGTTCGCCGCGTTGCGCGTCCGCCAACTGACGGGTCGCGTTCTTGCGGTTGACACGACCAAAACCTACGGCCTGCTGCGGCGCCCGCTTCCGGCTCCTACGAAGAGCCCCGCGTTACCAGACTCGAACGTAGTCGACGAGCATCTGTGCCGGATAGTTGCCCGGGCGCGGATCCCCACCGCCGGAACCACTCACGGCCAAGTTCAGCACCGGGAACATCCGGTAGTCGGGGAAATTGAAGGGCCAGTCGTCGAGGGAATTCGCCGGCACGGTGAAGTACGGCTCGGCGCCCTCGACGTAGTCCTGCCAGAAGTACATCCCGGCGTCGTTCCACGTGACACGCCAGGTGTGCCAGTTGCTGTCCACCCCGACGTGCTGGGTCGCGAATGACGTGCCATCCAGACGGGCGTGAACCGTCGTCCCTGACGGCCAATCGCCATTGCCGTACCACTCGACGAGGTCGACTTCGCCACCCACTTCGGGATGGTCGTTCATCAGCCACCAGGCCGGCCAGGCGCCCGCGGTCAGGCAGTCGAACTTGATCCGGGCTTCCCACGTGGTTCCGATTCCGCCCCACCAGTTTCCGACGACCTTGCCGCTGACGTACTTGTTGTTGTCGCGCGTGGCACGGATGACGAGATTGGAGTTGCCGTCGAGGAAAACGTGCTGGCGATCGTCGCGGTATTGCCCCATGTTCTCGGGGCGGTCCCAGAACACCGGGTTCTTGATGAGCTCGCGCTTCTGGGCGATGTGCCACTTTGCGCCGTCGGGGGCCGAGCCGGCCGGTCCGTCGAACTCGTCATGGAACAGGTAGGCCGGGGCCCCGGCGTTGGCCGGCGGTGCTTGCGGGCGGGTCGGCGTGGCTCCCGCGATCGGCACGGGCAGGGCAGCGGCGACTGCTCCGAATCCCGCCATCAGCATCAGACTTCGACGATCAATATCAGGCACGGGTAAACCATAGAGGCGATACCTCACGGCCCGTGTATCTGGGTGCGTTGCGCAGACACCTTTGCCGTTAACCCTCTGTTCAAGCACCACGAAAAGGCCCGCTGATCGGCACAAACACGCTCACGGGGGGCACTCAGCGCGTCAGCAAAGAGCTGTGCTGTGTCGCGGCTAGGGCCGCTACAAACCCACTCTGAGCACCGCGGCCGGCATCCTCGCAAACTAAGACAGCGCCACGCGGACGCCTGCCCGCGCAAACATGCGATGACCTCGGCCTCTTGGTCGCATGCGGTGCCCGCCGGGCGTCTCCGTGAGGGCGTCGAGTAACCAGTCCGTAGGACAAGGGCAAGCATTCGAACCCGCGCCATTCACCTTTTGGGGTGGTCCTGACCTGCCCGCTCGTCTACTATGCCCATGAACCAGCGAAGGGGTCAGCAAATGGGGTCGAGTAAATACGTCGGTTACGTAGGCGGTGTCGCCGTTGCAGTCGGGGTGGGCGCAGCCGTTGCCGCCGCCAGCCAAGGCGTAGCAAGCGCTGATACTGGCAAATCCGATTCGTCGAGCGCGTCTGACTCGGCAAAGACCGACGCCGGACCGAAGAAGTCCGCGACCGGCAACACCAAACGCGCCAAGCCGGTATCCAAGCTGAACGACAAGCCGAGCAGCGCAGCCGCTTCCGAAACCAAGTCCGCCGCAGCGACAGCGACGAGCGCCAAGGTCACCCCGGTCGAGTTCGAGGCCGCGCAGGTCGAGAAGCTGCAGGGTCTGTTCACCGGCCACGCGGCGCCGAGGCCGGCCGCGGCCACCCCGTCCACCACGGCCGGCACGACCGCCGCGGCGACCGCCGCCGCCACCATCAATCCCGCGACGGCGTTCTGGAACCCGTTCCGGTGGATGCCGCCAGAGCCGGCGCCGCAGGACATGCCCGGCCCGATCTGGACCCTCGAAGAGTCCTTCATGGCCGTGTTCCCCAATCTGTTAAAGCCGGTCGCCCGTGAGGGATTCGAGTTCGGTTACCGCCTCACCCAGATGATTCCGTGGGTCAACATCATCGTCCCGATCACAAACATCGTCACCGACCTGCCCAACGCGTTCGCAGGGGACAAGGCCGCCGCCCAGCGGGTCATCAACAACCTGATCGTCACGATCAGTCCGGTCGCGGTGCTGTACTACGGCTACAACGAGATCGCCGACGTCCTGAACCTCGAGGCGCCGGCCCTGCAGCTGCAGACCTGGTTCATCTCGTCGCTGTGGAATCTGTTCGATCCGTTCGCATTACTGCACATCCGCGGCGAGGCCGGGCTGCCGCTGTCGACGTCGACCCCGCCGCCGGACCAAGTAACTCCAGAAGCAGCGGCCACAACCACGCTCGCCGCAGCGGTGAAACCGTCGGCCAGCGATGTCCCGCCCACCATCGACCTGCCTGAGACGTCCGATCCGTTCCGCGCCGACGATCCCAAGCCGTACGGGATGCCCACTGCGGTGTGGAACACCGAAAAGGGCTTGGTCGCAATATTTCCCGCTGAGGTTCGGCCCGTTGTACGCGAGCTTTACGAGGCCAGCTGGCGGATCTCGCTGATGGTCCCCGGTCTGAGCGCCGCGGTCCCGATCGCTGAGCTGCTGCCCGCCCTGTACCAGGCCACGATCGGCCATCGGGACGCCGCGCAGACGGCGATCAACAACGTGCTGCTGGCCACCACCCCCCTGTCGACTCTGTACTACGGCTACGACCAGCTCGCCGACCTGTGGAACGTGGAAGAAGCGGCGCAAGCACTCAAAGTGGAGATCTACGCCGCGGTGTGGGACGAGGCTGACCCCCAGGGCTACCTACACGTTCCGGGCCACTCGGGTCTGACGACCGTCTAGTTTTGGATGTGCTCCTAGGCTGGCCCGCAAATCGCTAGTGCGGCTTGACAACTAGCGACTGCGGTCTGCCTGTCTCGCAATGTCGGTGCTGGACAGCTGATATCGCGCACCTCCGCTCACAATTCAGCAACGGACTGTTCGGTTGCGACTCGGGCACGCCGCCTGAAGCGTGATTGCTCCCCCGGATGCGGACGTGCCGTTCTGCCCCCAAGATCGAAGAGTTGCGGCAGAGTGACCTGACGCCCAACTCTGTCCGATTGGTTGTCGAATCTAGGGAGCGATATGAAGGTGCGCAGCATTATCGCCATTGGAAGTGTCGCGGCGGTGGCCGCTTTCGGTGTCGCCTCCTGTGGCAGCAAGAGTGGTGATGGCGGCAGCACGGGCGGTGACATCAACGTCTCGATGACGTCGTTCCCGGATTACGTCGACCCTCAGCTGTCCTACACCCTCGAAGGCTGGGAAGTTCTGTGGAATGTCTACACCCCGCTGCTGACCTATAAGCACCAAAAGGGTGACGGCGGTACCGATATCGTTCCCGGGCTGGCCAAGGACATGCCGCAGATCTCTCCTGATGGCAAGACCTACAAGTTGACGCTGCGGCCGAACATGAAGTACTCCGACGGCACCCCGATCAAAGCCTCGGACTTCACCTATGCCATCAAGCGCCTGTTCAAGGCCAACTCGGGTGGTTCCGTCTTCTACGAAGGTATCGTCGGCGCAACAGATTTCGCTGACGGCAAGTCCGACACCATCAGCGGCGTCACGGCCGACGACAACACCGGCGACATCACGATCCGACTCGACAAACCCAACGGGACGTTCAACAGCGTGCTCGCGCTGATGTTCGCGGCCCCGGTGCCGCCGACCACGACTCTGGACAAGGATGTCACCAACAATCCGCCGCCGTCCAGCGGCCCGTTCGTGATCACCAAAGTCGACGCGCCGAATACCCTGACGATGGAACGCAACCCGCAGTTCAAGACCGTCAAGGACGCCGGCGCCAGCGAGGTCGCTGACGCCCAGGTCGACAAGATCACCGTCACCCAGAACAAGAACAACTCCTCCCAGGTCACCGGCGTCGAACAGAACCAGATCGACTTCATGACCGATCCCCCCGATGCAGACCGCCTTCCTGAGGTAAAGGCCAAGTACAGCAGCAGGTTTCGCCTCGAGAATTCGATCAACACCTACTACTTCTGGATGAACACGCAGAAGGCACCGTTCAACGACCTCAAAGTCCGCCAAGCCATCAACTACGCCATCGACCCCGAAGCCCTCAACCGGGTGTTCGGTGGCCGGCTGCATGCGACCCAGCAGATCCTTCCGCCCGGCATGCCCGGCTACGAGGAATACAAGCTGTACCCGGGGCCGGACCTTGACAAGGCCAAACAGCTTCTAGCCGAGGCAAATCCGGCCGACAATGACATCACCGTCTGGACCGACGACGAACCGGACCGCAAGCGCATCGGCGAGTACTACCACGACCTGCTGACGCAGCTAGGCTTCAACGCCCAGCTCAAAGTGATCGCCGGGGATGTCTACTTCACGACGATCGGCAACACCTCGACACCGGATCTGGACACCGGCTTCGCCGACTGGTTCCAGGACTTCCCACACCCCGACGACTTCTTCCGGCCGCTGCTCAATGGCGCGAACATCCTGCCGACCAACAGCAACAACTTCTCCCAAGTCAACCTTCCAGACCTTGACGCCAAGCAGAACGATCTGCTCACCAAGCAGCTCACCGACGATGTGAAGAAGCAGTACGGTGCGCTTGACAAGGCTTATATGGAGCAGGCGGTCTGGGCGCCGTACGGCAACGAGGAATACACCACCTTCGTCTCCGAGCGCATGGACTTCGACAAGTCCTATCACCATCTGTTGTTCAACCAGGACTACACCTCGTTCGCGCTCAAGTAATGGCGCCGTCCACCGCAGTGCGGGGCCGTAGTCCCTGGTACCTGGCGTGGATCCGGCTGCGGCGCAACAAAGTAGCTCTTGCATTTGGCGTACTGTTCCTGGTTATCGTCGTGTTCTGCCTGGCGGCCCCACTGTGGGCCGACCACGTCGCACACACCGGGCCGAACCAGAACCACATCACCGACAAGATCCTGATCGACGGGCAGCCGACCAACATCGTCTCCACCGACGGAACACCGTTGGGCCCAGGGCTTCGCGGTCGCTACCTGCTCGGTGCGGACCAAAACGGCCGCGACGTGATGGTGCGCCTGATGTACGGCGGCCGGACCTCGATCTACGTGGGCGTGCTCGCCGCAGTGATCACGACGATGCTCGCAGTGATCGTCGGCATGCTCGCCGGCTACTACCGCGGGTGGATCGACTCGGTGCTCTCCCGCATCCTCGACGTGGTGTGGGCGTTTCCGGTACTCCTTCTGGGCATCGCACTAGGCACCACCCTCGCGCTGGGCGGCCTGAAGATCGGTGGACTGCAGATCGCCGGCGACTCGCTCTGGATTCCAATCCTCATCATCGGCCTTGTCTATGTGCCCTACATGGCCAGGCCGATTCGTGGCGAGATCCTGGCGTTGCGCGAGAAAGAGTTCGTCGAAGCTGCTGTGGCCCAGGGCAAAGGCCCCGTCCGGATCATGGTCTCCGAGCTGTTGCCGAACATCGTTTCGACGATCATCGTCTTCTTCACCCTCAACATCGCCAACAACATGCTGCTGGAGTCGGCGCTGTCCTTCCTCGGCGCCGGGGTGCGCCCACCGAACGCATCGTGGGGCACGATGATCGCCGACGGGTACCAAACCATCTACACGGCACCCCATCTGACGGTCGTTCCGGGCCTGATGATCGTGCTGACTGTGTTATCGCTCAACGTATTCGGTGATGGCCTGCGCGACGCGTTGGACCCACGGGCCAAGATCCGGCTGGAGCACTAACCCATGGCCCGCTTCGTCGCGCGCCGGCTGATCGGCATGATCGCCGTGCTGTTCACCATCTCGGTGATCGTGTTCTTGATCTTCAACGTGATCCCCAACTCCGACCCGGCGGCCCGCATCGCCGGCAAGAACGCCAACCCCGCTCTGATCGCCCGCGTCAGTGCCGATCTCGGTCTCGACCAGCCCCTGCCCGTGCAGTACCTGACCATGATGAAGCAGATATTCACCGGCGAGCTCACCTCATATGCCAGCAATCAGAATGTGGCACACCAGATCTGGAACGGTCTGCCCGCGACATTGTCGCTCACGATCGGTGCGGCCGTCCTGTGGATGGCGCTTGCGATCTGGTTCGGCTACCTCAGCGCGGTACATGCCGGCCGGTTCACCGACCGGGCGCTCACCATCCTGTCATTGGTCGGCATTTCGATGCCGGTCTTCTGGTTGGCCGCAATCCTGTTGTACTTCTTGAGCTTCAAAGTGCAGCTGTTCCCGACCGGGAGTTACGTTCCGCTGACCGAGGACCCGCTGGACTGGCTGTATCACCTGATCTTGCCGTGGATCACGTTGGCCGTGCTCTACGTCGGTTTCTACAGCCGCGTGTTGCGATCGAACATGCTCGACGCGATGAACGAGGACTACGTGCGCACCGCCCGCGCCAAGGGGATCAGCGAGCGGCAGGTGCGCATCCGTCACGTGCTGCGCAATTCGATGATTCCCATCGTCACGCTGTTCGGCTTGGACTTCGGTGCGGTAGTCGGCGGCGGGGCCATCCTCACCGAGACGGTGTTCAACCTCAACGGGGTCGGGCTCTACGCCGGCCAGGCGATCGGCAAGCTGGATCTCCCCCCGCTGATGGCGGTGACGATGTTCGGCGCTTTCTTCATCGTGCTGTTCAACACCATCGTGGACATCCTCTACGCCGTCCTGGATCCGCGGATCCGCCTGGGAGAGGCCGCCCCCGCATGACGCCCATCCTGACTGTCACCGATCTGCAGGTCAGCTTCGCCACCGAAGACGGTGTGGTGCGCGCGGTCGACGGGGTGTCGTTCGAGGTCGCCCCCGGCGAGGTCGTCGCCATCGTCGGGGAGTCGGGCAGCGGTAAGAGCGTGACGGCGCAGACGCTGATCGGGCTCACGCGGGCACCCAACACCAGGATCGGCGGATCGGTGAACTTTGGCGGTCGCGAGATCATCGAGCTGACCGATCGCGAATTACGCAGTGTGCGTGGCGAACACATCGCCATGGTGTTCCAGGATCCGATGACGTCACTGAACCCGGTGTACCGCGTCGGCGATCAGATCGTCGAGATGATTCGCGCTCATCGTGACGTCTCTAAATCCGAAGCCCTCTCCAGCGCAGTCGAATTGCTGCGCTCGGTGGGTATTCCGAACCCGGAGCGCCGGGTGCGCGACTACCCGCACGAATTCTCTGGCGGCATGCGTCAGCGGGTGATGATCGCGATGGCGCTGGCGCTGGAGCCGGAGGTGTTGATCGCCGACGAACCCACCACCGCGCTTGACGTCACCATTCAGGCCCAGATCCTGCGCCTGCTGGACACGTTGAACCGCGACCGCAATCTGTCCGTCGTGTTGATCACGCACGACCTCGGCGTGGTTGCGGAGCTGGCCGACCGGGTGGTGGTCATGTACGCGGGCCAGATCGTCGAGGACGCGACGCTCGACGAACTCTTCTACAACCCGCAGCATCCCTACACCTGGGGTCTGCTCGGCTCCATCGCCCGCCTCGACGAAGCCCGGCCGGACAGGTTGACCCAGATCGTCGGCTCACCGCCGTCATTGCTGAACCCGCCGACCGGATGCCGATTTGCGCCTCGGTGCAAGTACGCCTTCGAAAAATGCACGCAGCCACCGACTCTGGAGTCCAGACTGGACATCCCCGGCCACCTGGACCGCTGCTGGCTGTCGCCGGCCGAAAAAGAGGCCAACCGGTGAAGGGCGATCCGCTGCTTGAGGTCACCGACCTCGTCAAGCATTTTCCGATCAAATCCGGCGTCGTCGTGGATCGCGAAGTGGCCCGGGTGCGTGCCGTCGACGGCGTCAGTTTCACCCTGCACGAGGGCGAAACACTGGGATTGGTCGGCGAATCCGGCTGCGGCAAGTCCACGTTGTGCCGGGCGATCCTGCAGTTGGTGACGCCAACGTCGGGTTCGGTTCGGTTCGGCGGCCAGGAGCTGGTGGGCCGATCCCGGCGCGGACTGCGACCACTCCGCCGTGAGATGCAAATGGTCTTCCAGGACCCCTACGCTTCGTTGAATCCCCGTAAGCGGGTGGGCCAGATCATCGGTGACCCGCTCGAACTGCATGGGCTGGCCAGTGGCGCGGAGCTCAGACGGCGAGTTCAGGATCTCCTCGACCGGGTGGGACTGCAGGCCGAACACTACAACCGCTATCCGCATGAGTTCTCCGGCGGCCAACGCCAACGCATCGGAATCGCCAGGGCGCTGGCGCTGCAGCCGAAGCTGATCATCGCCGACGAGCCCGTGTCGGCGCTCGACGTGTCCGTTCAGGCGCAGATCGTCAATCTTCTCGAGGACCTACAGAACGAATTCAGCCTGTCCTACCTGTTCGTCGCGCACGATCTCGGTGTCGTCCGCCACGTGTCCGACCGGGTGGCCGTGATGTACCTGGGCAAGATCGTTGAGCACTCCCCCGCCGACGCGCTATACGAGCACCCACTGCACCCGTACAGCAATGCGCTGCTCTCGGCGGTGCCGATACCGGACCCGCGCAAGAACTTTGCCCGAGAGCGCATCACCCTCGAGGGAGATGTGCCGAGCCCGATCGACCCGCCGCCGGCCTGCCGGTTCCACACGCGTTGCGTCTTCGCCACCGACATCTGCCGCACCGAGGAGCCGCAACTGGCCGAGCTGGAGCCAGGCCATTTTGCGGCGTGTCACCATCCTCGGTTCTAAGCGGCGAGAGCGCTTAGACCGCGCCGCCCGTGTGTCAGCGTCATTGGGGCTGCCCCCAACGGGCTGTTCCAGGTAGCAGGTACTACGTTTCGACCCGCCGCCCGGTGGGGATACCAAGCCAGCACAACTCGACATGTGGGGGGAATCGATGAACGGTGGGGATAGCGCTACGGGAGAGGTTCTCCGTACTCTGGGACTCGTGCTGAACCTCGCCGCCATCGTGGCGTTCGCGCTCTTCCTGAGCACGTTGGGGTCCGCCGGTCCCGGTGCGTCGGGTGCTACGGGGCCCGTTGCCCTCGTCGCGTTCTTGGCCAGCCTGCTGTGCTTCGTCGTCGATCGCCGACGCTCGGAAACCGAGTTGACCGTCTCCGAGATCTAACGATGTCGACCGTCGCACAGCACATCCTTGCGGCGTTGCAGTCCAGTGGTATCAGCCGAAACGCTGAATTCCCCTATCGTGCACTCTTTCCGGGGCAAGGAGCACATCGAATACGACAACCCGTTTGACGTCGGAATGACGGGGCTGCTGGGTTTTGCCTCCGGGTACAAGGCGATCAAGGTCTTCACCTTCGATGTCGGATCACCGACCATTTGGGCGGCGCGCTACCTCGCGATGAACGGCGGGTGCCGGATCAGCGGCTCCTTCACCCACGGGACGATGGCCTGCGCACTGCCGCATGCGATCGGCGCACAGACCGCGGCCGGCACTCGTCGATGTCGTTGTCGCGCGCCAGGAATTGTCCATTCCGCCAGCGATATCCGCCGAGCAGGCCAAGGGCTTCACGCTCTGGGCGATCCGTACCATCTTGGCCGGCCGGGCCGACGAGTTGCTCGACCTCGTGAGCACCAACGTCGCGCGGCGCATTCTCGATTGAGGATTATCTCGCCGATGATCTGAGTTAAGCTCATCAGACCCAGCTCGACCGAGGAGAGCAATGGCCACACACCGCGCAGTACACGTGAAAACAGCCGGGGCGCCGCTGGAGCTGACGGAGGTGGAAACCACGGCGCCGCCATCGGATCACGTACGCATCGCGGTCGAAGCCTGCGGGGTGTGCGGCACCGACCACGCTATCGTCAACGGCGGACTCCCCAACCTGAGTTTTCCCGTCACCCCCGGGCATGAAATCGCGGGCACGATCGCTGAATTAGGTTCGGGTGTCGACGGATTCGCCGTCGGTGACCGGGTGGCGGTGGGCTGGTTCGGCGGCAACTGCAACAAATGTCTGCCGTGTCGCAAAGGCCAGTTCATGCAATGCGTGAACCTGGAGGTTCCGAGCTGGAACTACCCGGGCGGTTACGCAGAGTCGGTGATCGTGCCGCGCACCGCGCTGGCCCGCATCCCCGACGGGTTGTCGTTCGCCGAAGCCGCACCGATGGGCTGCGCCGGGGTGACGACCTACAACGCGCTGCGCCACACGAAGGCAGTTGCGGGTGACCGCGTCGCTGTCCTGGGCATCGGAGGCCTCGGGCATCTAGGCATCCAGTGGGCGCGCGCCACGGGTTTCGAGACCATCGCGATCGCCCGCGGGGCGGGTAAGGCGAACGACGCCAAAGAGCTCGGCGCCCACCACTACATCGACTCGACGGCCAGCAATGTCGCCGAAGCACTGCAAGCGCTCGGCGGTGCCCAGGCAGTGCTGGCCACGGCGGCCAACTCGGCGGCGATGGCGGCCACTCTCGGGGGGCTGGCACCGCAAGGCGAGCTGGTGCTCGTCGGGGCCACGTTCGATCCGCTGCCGATCACCCCTGGCGATCTGCTCTTCGCCAACTACAGCGTGGTCGGGCACCCGTCGGGCACCTCAGCCGATGTGGAGGACACCCTGCACTTCGCGCTGCAGTCCGGGGTGCGGGCCCGCATCCAGGAGCTGCCATTGGCCGAGGCCGCGGAGGCCTATGCCGCGATGGATGAGGGCCGCGCGCGCTATCGCATGGTCCTCACGACGTAGCTAGTCGGCCTCGTCGGGCTCGTCGTCGGCATTGGCCGGTGCATCGAGGACGCTGACGTCGATGCCGTACGGCAGGAACCGCACGTTGCGGCTGGTGTCGGTGTTGCGTTTGTTGGCACGCAGCGCGTCGAGTTCACTCTGGTAGACCTGCTCGACGTGCGCCTTGCCGTCGGCATCGGTGATGTAGATGGCCCACACTCCGTCGCCGGCCTCCCCCGCGGTCTCCGGCTGCGACCGGGGCCGCGTCCGGCGGGTGAACTCGTCAAACAGCACGCCGAATCCGGCGTTCCCTCCTGATTGGTTCAGGAATCGGCCAAAGGCGTCGCGAAGGCCTTCACTGGCCTCCCGCACCACCCGATCGATGTCGTCGGGATCGAACCCGAACGGTCCGTTGTTCTCCATAGCTGCCAGTGTGCGCGCAGTTAGCTGTCGGAGTCGACAAGTTGAACTTCGCGGCCAGCGAAACCGTGTCCCCATCATGTCTGCTTCCGTGCGAACCCGTTTCCTCAGCAGCTCAGCAGCCACCGCGATTGTGGCGCTCTCAATTGCTCCACTGGCGCCGCCGGTCGAAGCCCGCATCGCGACCGTCACCGCACCGGATATCGAATTGGCCGCCGCTCCGATCGGAGCGATACCCCTGGCGTTTCTGCGCAATCAGTTGACGTTCTGCAGTTTGATCTGTCCGTTCATCGTGCAAGGCGCAGTGACAGTTCCGATCGGTGTGGTCGAGGCGCCCGCCGTGTTCCTCCAAACCTTGCTGCAGAGCGGCAATCTCGCGGGCGCGCTTGGTGCGGCGGCCTCAGCAGTGACGATCCCGGCCGACGCGGCCGCTGAAGGCATCATCGGCAACGATCTGAATCTGGTGCTGCCGAAGGCGCAGAACACCCTTGAGGTTGCCGTCGTACAGGCGCTGGATGCCCTCTCCGGTCAGACGACTCCCGGTGCGGCGCGCGACACCATCCTGCAGGCGCTCAACCAGCCGCCGGGGATGCCGACGGTTCCGGTTGGGGCGCATGGTCTCCTGCAGGTCGCCGCGGTCGAAGCCATCAACGTCACGTCCGCAGTGGCCTTCCAGGCGTTCGAGACGGTTCTGTTGGGCGTCGTGCAGTCCGCCAACGCCGCCGCAACCACCTTGGCGAGCACCCATAGTGTGCCCGCGGCGGTCATGGCGGGGATGGACTCAGCCCGCACCACGCTCAATACGGCCCGCACCCAGGTGACCACAGCGATCAACACCGCGATCAACAACATCAGAGCCGCAGCCGGACAACCGGTTTCAGCGGCATCGAAACCGGCGGCAGCGAAGCAGTCCGTCTCAGCGGCGGTAAAGACTCAGCGGCAGGTCGGCCATGGCGACAAAGCCGGCACCGGCGTTGCACACCGCAACAGCGGCGTTCACAGCCTGCATCGCAGTCGCCACGCTGGCTGAGCGGACGTGCTCGGCGAGCGGGACATCTCGACGAAAGCTGGCCAGTGTCATCAGATGTGCTTGTATCGACAGCATGCCTTCGATGGTCACGGTCCAGCCATGCTGGGGCGTCGGCCAGTGCTTGGGTTGCGGTTCGCCTACGGCCCAGAGGGTTTCGACCTCTACGACCGGCTCGCCTGCCCGCAGCCCGGTCCACGTCCAGTGTCGACCGGCGACCGTACCGGCGTGCAGGGTTCGGCCGCACACGTCGCGATCGACACTGGCCGGAATCACCTCGAGGTCGGTGGTGACCTCATCGATTGGGCTGCCGAAATGCATCTGGTCGAAGGTGATCTCCACGCTGTCGTAGACCGACCAGTCGGCGCGCTCCTGCACCTTGACGTGCTCGATGGTGCGTGACATTCCGCTCAGTGCCAGCGGGACGACGACCCCAAGGTTTCCCGGGTTCAGTCCGGTTCCGTGCAGGGAGCTGTTGCCCCGGTGCCCCATTGCACGACGCGGTAGGCCACCGGCTACACCACCGTCAGCGGAAGGGACAGCCGCTCTTCGAACTGGAACGTAACGCCCTGGCTGAACCTGGTGACCTCCACCTCGGGAGATTCCTTCGCCGCCGTTTCGGTCTTCTCGAACTCGGCGGTCCAGTCGTCGCTGGTTCCGGAGATCCGCACCGCGATATGCGGGTCGATGGCAGTAGCGATGGCCTGCAACGGCCCTGGGGATGCCGGGGAGCACAGCGAGATCCAGGATGCGTCCTCGTGCGACGGCGAGGGGTGCACATGCAGCCGTCCGCCTTCGACGTCGGCTACGACGTAGCCGACGGGATTGAACAGCGGGTGCAGTTCGAGAACCTTGGCCAGTCCGTCGAAGTCGTCGGGCAGCTTCATGGCTCGCTGGATCCGCTCGGCTGCCACCCCGGCGATACCGGTGAGCTGCTTGGTGCAGATCTGGGTGGCCAGCTCGGCGTTGTCGCCGGCCCGCGCCCGCACCGCGACACCGAACGACAGGTTGAGCAGATGCATCTGCAGCACCACTTCGTCGGCGATACGCACCAGCGCGGAATGTGAGAACGCCCCGAAATCGACGTCGGACAGGAGTGCACCCGAATAGTCCGGCTGGCCTTCATCATTCGGGTCGATGGGCGCGAGTTCCCAGTTGGCAGCGTTGGTTTTGGCCACGATATCCAGCGCCGGGATGCTGCTCACCTCGGGGTAGGACTCGTCGATGATGACGGTCCACGCGCAGTGCGGTGTGCGGTCGGCGGGGGTGCGCGGCGGCCGGTGGATGGGGCGCACCTGAGCCTTGGCGTTGGTGGCCACGGCGGTGGCGTCGAAGGTGGGGTCCTCGATGTCGTGGCACATGCCCTTGACGTAGTCGGGGCCCATCGGCTCGACGTCGAGCAGGGCACCGCAGTGGTCAAGGTGGAACTCACCGTGCCAGCGGTCGTGGACGGTGTAGCGGAAATCCATGAACTGCGGCGGGGCGCCGATGTCGAGCTGCAGACCTTTGAAGATGGTGATGATGTCGGTGCCCTCGTACTTCAGGGCCTTCTGCATGCGCTTGGTGTAGAGCGGGCTGGATCCGGCCCACTCCTCGATGGCGATCTGGAGCATCTCGGGCCGGCCGAACGATTGAATGCACCAGGCCATGCCGGAACGGTCGATCAGCTGGCCGATCAGCAAGAGTTCGGGCACGAGGGTGGCGAGCTCTGCCCGGGACAACTGGGCGTATCGGCTGAGGGGCTGGCTCATACGCGAAACATAGTCGGGTCAATGTTATAAAGTCAACGATGTGAAGGCGCCCAGCACTGCTCCCACACGACAAACCCAGGCACCGCGCAAACGGGGCGATGACACCCGGGCGCTGATCATCGACGAAACAGTCCGCTGCGTGGTCGAGGAAGGGTTCCCGGCCGCGACCGCCAAACATGTCGCCGAGCGCGCGGGGGTCACCTGGGGGGTGATCCAGTACCACTTCGGCGACCGCAACGGTCTGCTGATGGCGGTGGTCGACGAGGGTGTGGCCGGATTGCTCAAGAGCCTCGGTGAGGCCGACGTCGCCGATCTGGGGTTGCGAGAACGGATCGAAGTCGTCGTCGATACCGCGTTCCGCTGTTACAGCAGCCCGACCTCGTTGGCGGCCTTCGAAATTCTGCGGGCTACCCGCGGCACCCACGGCGACAGCGCGAAACGGCATCTCCTGGAAATCAATTCGGCGATCAACCAACTGGGCCGCCTGATCTCCGACGATCCCGTTGTGGCGGAAGTCATTTGGTCGTCGCTGCGCGGCATGGTCCTAGTCGAGATGATCGTCGACTCGCACTTCGAGTGGCAGCGGGAACGTCAGCTACTGGTCGACATGGTCACCAAGTACCTACAGGGATAACCACCGCTCGACTGGCGAACCCTGTCACACCCGATGGTGTGACGTGTCGGCGGTCACACCCCGCCCGACATCCGAGCTGGGAAAACGTTGCGCTGTAGGCAATCTCACACGTCCAAAGTTGATTTACACGAAATTAACAACAACGATCGGGGGGTTCCTTCAGGCAGGCGATCCCTGACTGGTGGACGTCGATAGCAAATATGCCCCTGTGGAACCGGGGGCCATCAAGGAGTTGAGAAGAATGTCGATTGCGCAGTTTCGCAACGATATGAAGCGGGCCATGACCCGTCGCCGTCTGTACGCACGGATCAATGCAATGCCGCCGTCAACGGTGCGCGAGGAGCTTGTGGCCATCGCCCAGCGCTACGAAGACGCGGATCGCTGATCAGCTGGCGTTGAGCCGCCCGGCGATGGTGACCACTCGGTGTGCCAGATGGTCGAGCGCAGCCGTAGTGGCCTCGTCGATTTCGTTCTTGTTCTCTGGACCGGTGATGTGGCTGACCCCGTAGGGGTTGCCGTCGCTGAATTTGATCGGATCGGTGTAACCCGGCGGCACGAGGATCCCACCGAAGTGCATCAGCGTGATGTACAGCGCGAGCAGGGTTGTCTCTTGACCACCGTGGGCCGTCTGCGAGGATGTGAACGCGGCGTAGACCTTGTCAGCGAGCTTGCCCTGCGCCCACAGACCGCCTAGCGAGTCGATGAATGTGCGGAATTGCGATGCGGGAGAACCGAATCGGGTGGGAGTGCCGAAGATGACGGCGTCGGCCCAGACGATGTCGTCGCCGGTAGCCGCCGGCCTGTCCTTGGTCGCTTCGTAGTTGGCCGTCCAGGCCGGGTTCTGAGCGAAGGACTGCGGGTCGCGGGTCTCGGCGATGTGTCGAAGGCGCACTTCGGCTCCCGCTGATTCTGCGGCCGCGACGACCCTGTCGGCCATCGCGGTGCCGTGACCGGTGGCCGAGTAGTAGATGACCGAGAGCTTGGTCATGTCGTTTCCTCTTTCTCCTCGGGGAACAGCTTTCGCATGACCGCACCGGCGATGATGCCGACGACGATCAACGCGATACCGACGCCAGCTGAGAACGAATCGCTGACCCAACCGGCGATCCCGATGCCGATCACGAAGCCGGGGGCCCAGTCCAACAGCTTGCCGAATGATGGTGGACTGTAGGATGATTCGCCGGTGGCGGCCAGGAACTTCGCCCGCGCGTAATCGGGATAGAACTCGGTGACGGCGACAGCGACCAGCGTGACGGCCAGCTGCACGATCCACCCCGTCCAGAAGTTGTCGCCGTCGTGCAAGACCGCGTCGCCGAATGAGCCGACGAGGGTGTTGATCAGGAACGCACCGGCCCACACCGCGGTCAGGATGTAGTTCACGCGGACGAACAGCGGGCTGTTCCAGTGCTCGGGGTCGACGCTGTCGCGGGCGTAGGAGATGGTGAAGGGGCGGCGGATCACGAGGGTGGCCAAGGCGTAGGCGGCCAGTGCGCCGTTGGTGATCTCGCCAGCCCACAGCTCGAGCGTGCTGATGAGCGTCGGGGAGCCGAAGATGCCCAAGCCGACAAAGACCGCGAAGACCACCGCTCCGAAGACTTCAAGCGAATGGACCCTGATGCCGCGACGGCTGCCGGCCCACATCACGATGAGGGTCAGGGTCAGCGCGGCGGCCGCGGCCTGCCCGAAGCGGCCCGGTCCGGACATGATCGCCATGAGGATCCAGGGCGCGATGCCAGAGAACGGGGAGCGCAGGAAGCCGTCGATGAAGGTGGTCTTCTGCACGGTCGCATCGGCGCTGCTGGCCTCGGGCTGGTCCGGTCCAGACATTCGCCGCTCCTGATCGTTGACACGCCTCCTGGCTGGGAACATTGTCACCGGGACAAGTCTGTCCGTCGACACTTTCCGTGTGCTGCAATGACCGGCATGGCTGATGCGGACGCGATCGAAGCAATCAAACAGGTGAAGTACCGCTATATGCGCGCGCTGGACACCAAGCATTGGGATGATTTCGCCGACACCCTGACCGAGGACATCATCGGTGACTACGGGTCCTCGCTGGGCGAGGAGCACCACTTCACCAACCGCAAGGATCTGGTGGACTTCATGGAGAGGTCGATGCCGGCCGGCGTGCTCACCGAGCACCGCGTCACGCATCCCGAGATCTCCGTTGACGGCGACGAGGCCGAGGCCATCTGGTACCTGCAGGACCGGGTGATCGTGCCGGAGTACAACTTCATGTTGATGGGCGCGGGCTTCTATCGCGACCGCTATCGCAAGACGCCCGACGGCTGGAAGATCAGCAAGACCGGATACGACCGCACTTACGAGATCACGCAGTCGACGGAGAACCTGAACTTCACGGCCACCGCGGGTAAGGCAGTGGCCACTTTTTCCGGTTAGTGGTGCGCCGTCGAGCGTGTGACTTGTCGGTGACGATCCTCGACGTCGTCGACGACAACCCGCACGCTCGGCGCGTTACTTTGCGACGGCGATCAGTGCGCCGGGCTGAAGCCAGCGCATGATCTTGACCAAGGTGGCGTCGTCGAGGGAGACGCAGCCGGCGGTGGGGCCGCCGTCGGTGGTGTGGACGAAGAAGGCGCCGCCGTTGCCGGGGACGCGCGCCTTGTTGACGCCCATGACGATGGCGTGGGCGTACTGCGGGATGAAGAGGTTCTCGGTGCCGCTGGCCGGGTTCGTGTCGAAGGCGCAGTCGGCTTTCTTGCAGACCTGCATCGTGTTGTAGGTCGGGCTCTTCATGTCGCCGTCCCACCAGTAGTCCGGTGTCACCTGGACGTACTGCAGGCCGCCGCCCGGGTTGGGTTTGGTGCCGAAGGCAAAGTCGAGGGTGAAGATGCCCATCGGCGTTTTCGATTCGCCGTCGTGGGATTGCGGGACCATGCCATTGGCGCCGACGTGGGTAGGGACGCCGACGAGGACGGGCTGCCAGCCGTTGGCGCCGCGCTGCCAGACGTCCATCTTGGCGGTGGCGCCCCCGGTGCTGACCACGGACAGGACCTGGGTGGCATCGCCGACGTTGGCCTGAAACCACGGGGTTTCGGCATGACTGGGCGGGGCTGACGACAGCGCCAGGAGTGCCGCGCTGAAGGCAGCACAGAGCGAAACGACGGTTCGGCGCATCGACTCATGGTGTCTGGCCGGCTTCGTGCGGGTCAAGTCAAGGTTGGGCCACGGTTCGGTCTGGGCCAGCTAACGATCTTGGGACAGCTGGGGTGATTTGACGTCGGTGAGGGGTAGGCGTGAACTGCGTGTAAAGGCTGGTCGGAGCGGGTATTGGGGCTATTGGTGAATAGCGCTCCGGCAAACGCAAGGGATACGATTTTCGACATGTCGCAAGTGCCGTACGGACCCGGGCCTGCAGGACCAGCTCCGTGGCAGGGACCGCCACCTTCGGGCGGCCCGTCGCGGGTGCCGACGATTATCGCCATCGTCATCGCCGTGATCGCTGTTGCGGTCGCTATCGGTGCTTGGTTCCGGCCAGTACCTAAGCCAGAGACTCCCGCGGCCAAGACATACAGCGAGCAGGAAATCGCGGACGCGAAGAAAAGTGTGTGTGACGCATTCAAGGACGCAAACCGAGGTGTTCAGGCTGCGGGTCGGCGGAACGAGGGACCAGATCCCATCGCGGTCCTCGCCGTCGCAGCGAATGTTCGCCTTGCGTTGACGGCAGGAAGCGCCTACATGCTGCAGAGCGTCGATAACAACCAGGCTGCGCCGGATGATCTCAAATCTGCCGTTGAAGAACTGGCTGGCACATACCGAAAGGTTGCAGTAGCTCAACTCGGCGAGGCATCGCAAGACGAACTAGACCCGATGTACAAATCCGGCGACGAGACAACAAACAAAATCAAACAGGCCTGCGGATGACCGGCGCGGAACTCGACGGATGGGGCTTTCTGTTGGTCGGTCATCAGTGGCCGGCTTCAACCTCGCTCAGCACCATATCGGCTGCCGCGGCGAGTAGAGGCGCCATTGCGACGGCCTTTGAAAACTACGCAGAAGTGCTTCAATCGATTCGTTCAGGGCCCCTTTCGGAACAACGGGGCGTCACGGCGGAAGACGCACTCGACGCATTTCAACGTGGGAGAGACAGTGCGCTGGATTTATCGGAGAAGAACGGCTCAAAGAGAACGGCTTACGAGGGTGCCTTGCGGTCCGCCAGCGAACTCCGCAGCGCTCTGAGTTCGATTGCCCAACAAGGAAAATCTCAGATTCAGCAGATCGAATCGTCAAAGGACCCACTACCCATCAAAGTGGGCAAGATCGTCGACGTCATTGTGAATGCACAACGTGATGCGAGCACGAAGGCTGCCACCCACTGCGACAATGTTTTCAATTCGGTCCAGCAGGTATTGCGAACTTCAGGTTTCGATACTTCAGCACGAAAGTTTGCGGCACAAAACGGATTCGACCGATCATCGACAAACCAACCCCTCTCCAAAGACGCTGTTCGCGAGCAAGTTTCAACTCTGCTCAATAAGCCTCCTCTCGCTCCAGGCCAGTCGGGAAGCAATCTCCTTAACGAGGATTCCAACCCGTTCTCGGGCGCAGCGAGCGGTGGCGAGTCGGCGGGGCATGCGCCTCTAACAGACGCTGGTGTTGATACCACCACTCCATTCTCGAATCCGGCGCCTGCGGGAAATTCGACTGTCGGAGCCGGATCTACTCCGCCGAACGGCCTCGACCCTGACTGGGGCACAGCTGTCCAAGGAGGGCAGACACCGCCCTTGCTCGGAACCGCCAATCAGCCAGTTGCATCAGGCGGTCCAGGAGGGACAGCACCTTTTACCGGTACGTCCACACCAGCAGGATCAACTCCGTTCGCCAGTCAAGGTATTTCGCAGTCTTCGATGCCGAGTGCGGCAGGAAATATCCCCTCCACATCCGCCCCCACAAACGCACTCTCCCCCGAAGGGTTCGCCCAGAACTTCAATTCCGGTGCGCAGGCAGGTAATCCGGTGTCGTCCGGCGCCGAAGGACTGTCCAGCAGCACGGCCCACGCCATGCAGCCGCAGGCCC
Organism: Mycobacterium sp.; assembly: GCA_023264735.1. GTDB lineage: Bacteria > Actinomycetota > Actinomycetes > Mycobacteriales > Mycobacteriaceae > Mycobacterium. The sequence goes on from JAHFVD010000090.1 coordinate 29,987, forward strand.
CTATCCACCCCGAGAGCATGGCCGCACCGCCGGCGTACACCGCGCCAACGGCCGGAGCGCCGCTCATCGAAAA
>JAHFVD010000091.1 GCA_023264735.1 Mycobacterium sp.
CGAAGTTGGACACCCCGATGCTGCGGGCCCGGCCGTCTTTCTTGAACTCCTCCAACGTCTTCCACGTGGAGACGAAATCGCCGTCGTAGAGCCCCGGCAGCGGCCAGTGGATCAGGAACAAGTCGACGTAGTCGAAGCCCAGCGCCTCGATCGTGCCGTCGAAAGCGCGCCGCGCATCGTCGGGCTTGTGGAATCCGTTGTTGAGCTTGCTGGTGATGTACACCTCGCTGCGGTCGATCCCGGAATCCCGGATACCTTCGCCGACACCCTTTTCGTTCTGGTACATCTCGGCGGTGTCGATATGCCGGTAGCCGATCTCCAGCGCGGTGCGCACCGCCGCCGCGGTCTCGGCAGGGGCGATCTGGAAGACACCGAACCCGAGCTGGGGGATCGATGTGCCGTCGTTCAGCGTCAGGTTCGGAATGGTGCTCATAGGTGCGGCGTGCCCTCTCGATCGGTGTTGGGTAACAATTATCAATACGCTGCGCCTTCTGACAACGCGGACAGCAGCCGCCGGGCTGCGGCGACGCGTCGCGCGGGTGCACCCGTCAGGGCGTCGAGCGCGCATTCCGGGTCCGCCGGTGGTCCCATGTGACCGCAGCCGCGGGGGCAGTTTGCGATTACCTCAGCCAGATCCGAAAACGACCGCAGCACGTCGACGGGCTCGATGTGGGCCAGACCGAACGAGCGGATGCCCGGGGTGTCGACCACCCAGCCACCGCCGCCAGGCAGCGGCAGCGCCACCGACTGCGTCGACGTGTGTTTGCCCTTGCCCACCCCCGACACCTCGCCGGTGGCGCGGTCCGCGTGTGGCACAAGGCGATTCACCAGTGTGGATTTGCCGACGCCGGAATGGCCGAGCAGCACGGTGACCTTCCCGGCCAGCAGCCGCTCCACCTCGTCGATCGGATCGCCACGGCCCGCGGTGAGAACGGTGAGCTCCAGATCGGCGAAGTGCTCGGCGAACGGTTCGGCAGGCGCCAGATCGGTCTTCGTCAGGCACAGAATCGGGCGGAGCCCGCCGGCGTAGGCCGCGATCAGCGCCCGGTCCACCAGTCCGGTCCGCGGCGGGGGATCGGCCAGGGCGATCACCATGAGCAACTGGTCGGCGTTGGCGACGACCACGCGCTCGGTGGGATCGGTGTCATCGGCGGTGCGGCGCAACACTGTTCGACGTTCACCACGGCGCACGATCCGGGCCAGGGTGTCGGGCCGCCCGGACAGGTCACCGACGACGTCGACCTGGTCGCCGACGACGATCGGGGTGCGGCCCAGTTCGCGGGCGCGCATCGCGGTGACCTGCCGGTCCGGATCACCCTCCAGAACGCAGCCCCACCGGCCGCGGTCGACGGTGACCACCATGGCCGGCACGGCGTCGGCGTGCTCGGGACGGGTCTTGGTGCGGGGCCGCGAGCCACGGCCCGACCGGATCTTGACATCGGACTCGTCGTACTCGCGAGGGCTCAACCGCGGCCCACCATTTCGGTCCACAGCTGCGGAAACGTGGGCAGCGTCTTGGCGGTGGTCGCGATGTCCTCGACCGTCACGCCGGGGACCCGCAGCCCGACGATCGCCCCGGCCATCGCCATCCGGTGATCGGCGTAGGAATGCCAGGTGCCGGCGTGCAGGGGTACAGCGGTGATCACCAGGCCGTCGTCGGTTTCGGTGCAGTTGCCGCCGAGCGCGCTGATTTCGGTGCGCAGCGCGGCCAGCCGGTCGGTCTCGTGGCCACGCAGATGCGCGATGCCGGACAGTCGCGACACTGAACCCGGGGCGGCCAGTGCGGCCAGCGCGGCGACTGCGGGGGCGAGTTCGCCCACGTCGTGCAGGTCCACGTCAAAGCCTTGGTAGCCGCCGGGCCCGTGTACTTCCAGGTGTGAATCTGCCTGGTGCACAGTCGATCCGAGCAGCTTCAGGATGCCTAAAATGGTGTCGGCGGGTTGCACGCTGGCCGCCGGCCAGCCGGTGATGCGCACCGCGCCGCCCGTCACCACGGCCGCAGCCAAAAACGGCACCGAGTTGGACAGGTCCGGCTCGACATCCCAGTGCCGTGCTGCGATCGGTCCTGGCGCCACTCGCCACCGATTGGCGCCTCCATCATCGACGGCGACACCGGCCTCGCGCAGCATCGCGACGGTCATCGCGATATGCGGTGCCGACGGGACCGACGTGCCGGTGTGCACGATGGTCAGACCTTCGGTGAAGGCGGCGCCGGAGAGTAGCAGGCCCGAGACGAACTGCGAGGAGCCCGACGCGTCGATGTGGACGGTGCCGCCCTCGACCGCGCCGCGGCCGCGAACCAGAAACGGCAGCCCGGCGCCGTCGATGTCGACACCGAGTCCGCGCAGCCCATCGAGCAGGGGGGCGATCGGCCGGATTCGGGCCTGCTCGTCACCGTCGAATTCGACGACCGAGGTGCTCAGCGCGGCCAGCGGCGGCACGAACCGCAGCACCGTGCCTGCCAGCCCGCAGTCGATGCGCGCCTGCGGCCCTGGCGCGAGTGTCCCGCCGACCACCAGGTCGGCGTCGGTGCCGGTGACCTCGATGCCGAGTGTCTGCAGCGCGCCGATCATCAGGTTGGTGTCGCGGCTGCGCAGAGCGCCGCTGATCGTGGAGCCGCCCCGCCCCTGAGCGGCGGCCAGCGCCGCCAGCACCAGGGTGCGGTTGGTTTGCGATTTCGAGCCGGGCACCGTGACCGTGGCGTCGACGGCAGTCGCTGTCGCTGGTGCCGTCCACAACTCGGTGCTCACGTCTATACATCCTGCCTTGTCGGTTGCCCGGCCTCGAAGAGGCCACCGATTGGCACTGCGTCACGATGGAGGTATGTGCGGACGATTCGCGGTAACCACCGATCCGGCCCTGCTGGCCGAGAAGATCCAGGCCATCGATCAAGCAACCGAGGCGGCAAAGGAGGCCAGAGGGCCTAACTACAACGTCGCCCCGACGGCCACCGTCGCCACCGTGGTGAGCCGGCACACCGAACCCGACGACACCCCGACCAGGCGGGTCCGGCTGATGCGCTGGGGTCTGGTGCCGCCCTGGGTGAAGGCGACCGCCGACGGCACCCCGGAGACCAAGGGCCCGCTGCTGATCAACGCGCGTGCCGAAAAGATCACCAGCTCACCGGCGTTTCGGGCGTCGGCGAAGAGCAAGCGCTGCTTGGTGCCGATGGACGGCTACTACGAGTGGAAACCCAACCCGGACACCCCGGCCGGCAAGAAGGCCCGCAAGACGCCGTTCTACCTGCACCGGGCCGATGACGAGCCGCTGTTCATGGCCGGTCTGTGGTCGGTGTGGAGACCGAGGAACGCGACTGATGACACTGTGCCGTTGCTGACGTGCACGATCATCACCACCGACGCGGTGGGGGAGCTCGCTGAGATTCACGACCGGATGCCGCTGATCGTCGACGAGCGCGATTGGGACCGCTGGCTGGATCCCGATCAGCCCGCCGATACCGACCTGCTGAGTGCGCCGCCGGATATCGCCGGGATCGACGTGCGGGAGGTCTCAACCCTGGTCAACAGCGTCCGCAACAACGGGCCGGAGCTCCTCGAGCCGGTCGGTCCAGGCAACCAACCGGTTGGCCTGTTCTAGCGACTCGGCTGCGGTTAGGCTCACTGGCGAGATCCGACCAGCGAGAGGAACCGCCATGACCGCGGTCGAGCCCAAGGCCGATCAGGCCACCATCACCGTGCACAACCCCGCCGACGGTCGCGTCGCCGGCACCGTGCCGATCGACAGCGCGGGGACGGTGGCCGCCAAGGCCAGGGAGCTGCGGCTGTTCCAAGCCGAGTGGGAAGCGATCGGGCCTCGCGGGCGCAAGGTCTGGATGTACAAGTGGCAGGACTGGATCCTGGACAACGCCGACCACCTCACCGAGGTGCTGATGTCGGAGACCGGCAAATCGCGCAACGATGCAAGCCTCGAACCGGTGGCACTCGCCGACTCCATCAAATACTGGGCAGGCAACGCCGAAGTCTTCTTGGCCGACGCGCACCCAAAGCCGCACAGCCTGGCGTACCGGATGAAGAAGCTGACCACGGTGTACCGCCCGTACCAGCTGGTCGGGATCATCGAGCCGTGGAACTTCCCGCTGGCGATGCTGGCCCTCGACGTGGTGCCCGCCCTGGCCGCCGGCGCCGCGGTGCTGGTGAAACCGTCTGAGGTGACGCCACTTTCGGCCGTCGAGTTTGCCCGCGGCTGGACCGAGGTCGGGGCGCCGCCAGTGCTCGCGCTGGCCACCGGGTACGGCGCGACCGGCAGCGCGGTGATCGAGAACGCCGACTACGTCCACTTCACCGGATCGACCGCCACCGGCCGCAAGGTCGCGGTGGCCTGTGCTGAACGGCTGATCCCGTACAGCCTGGAACTCGGCGGCAAGGACCCGGCGATCGTGCTGGCCGACGCCGATATCGAGCGCGCGGCCAACGGCATCGCCTGGGGTGGGATGTTCAACTCCGGCCAGGTATGCATCTCGGTGGAGCGGGTCTACGTCGAGGCCCCGGTCTATGACGAGTTCGTCGGCAAGCTCACCGAGAATGTCCGCAATATTTCTCAGGGGCAAGAGGATTCGGGCTACAAGTACGACACCGGCGCGATGGCCACCGCGGCCCAGCGCGATATCGTCGGCCGCCACGTGCAGGACGCCGTTGACGCCGGGGCGCGGGTGCTCACCGGCGGTAAGGCCACCGGAGTCGGCACGTTCTTCCAGCCGACCGTGCTGGCCGACGTCACCCCGACGATGTCCTGCATCGCCGAGGAGACCTTTGGCCCGACGCTGCCGGTGGTCAAGGTCGCCGACGAGGAAGAGGCCATCCGGTTGGCCAACGATTCCACGTACGGACTGTCGGCCACGGTCTGGACCGGGGACACCGAACGCGGCGAGCGGGTGGCCCGGCGGCTGGAGTGCGGCGCGGTCAACATCAACGATGCGCTGACCAATGTGTTCTGCCCGTCGCTTCCGATGGGCGGCTGGAAGGACTCCGGCATCGGCTACCGGGCCGGCGGGCCCAGCGGTCTGATCAAGTTCTGCCGTCAGCAGGCGATCACCGCCCCGCGCATCCCGACCCAGAAGTCCGAGCTGGTCTGGTACTCGTCGTCGAGGCGGCAGGGCAGGGTTGCGCTGGCGATGATGCGGGCGTTCGCCGCAAACGGTGTGCGCCGCTTCGGTATTCGCCCGGGCAAATAGGCGCAGTGGGCTTCGCCCGCACAAGTAAGGGGTCACCGGCTTCGGGCTCTCGCGCAGGTAGCGCGCGTCGGTACGGCAGAATACGGTCAGATTCTGTTGTGGGGGGAGAAACCGATGGCCAAGGCCGAGCCTGATGCGCAGCTAGAAGCGCTGGTGCGCCGAGGCGGTCAGGTGGCTCTGGCGGTGGTGTTCGTCGGCGCCGGGTCGAACTGGCTCGGCTGGGCGACGGGGACCGAGCGCTTGACGCGGTTCTTTCCTTCCTGGCCGCAGATGACACCGTGGACGGCCCTGCTGCTGGCCACCCTCGCCACTGCGATTTTGGTGCAGTCGGGTACCCCGTCCCGTGCTCACGTGTGGGCGGGGCGCGGCTTGGCACTGGCGGCCGGCGTGGTCGTGGTGACCATCCTCGCCGAGTACACAACGAAACGGTCGTTCGGCCTGGATCAACTGTGGTTCTCCGATGGGGTTAGCGCCCTGCAGCGAACCTGGCCCGGCCGTCCGAGCCCGCAGACGGCGTTGACGGTTCTGCTGCTGGCGATCGCGGTCGGGCTCACGCGCGTGGATCGCCGATCGGCTCGGGCGGCCCGGACCTTATCCCTGGCGCCGGCTCTCGCAGTGCCGTTCTTCGTAATAACGGGCTACACCATGCAGACGCTTTCGGTGATCGTGATATCGCCCTCGAATGGTATGGGGATCGCGACCGCCGTCATGCTGCTGCTCCTGATTGCGGCCGCCCTTACGGCGCGGCCCGACTGGAATCCGGTGGCCTGGCTGCTGGCCCGACCCGATGGCCGGGCGCTGGTGCGGATGGGGCTGTTGTTCGCGGCCCTGCCGATCTCCATCGGTCTGTCCCGCCTGGCCTTCCTGGCGCTTGGCGTGCACGAGGATGCGGTGTGGGCGCTGTCGATATCGCTGAGCGCCGTCATCATCGGAGTGGCGGTCTTCTATTTGAGTCAGCGCGAACAGCGGCTGCTGATCGACAAGGCACACCTGATCCGCGAGCGCGAGGACGCCGAGGCGCGCTATCGCATCCTCGCCGAAAACGCGGTGGACGCCGTCGTTCACTTACGGGGCACGCAGGTCGTGTGGATCTCGCCTTCGGTACAGACAACATTCGGCGACGCACTGGAATCGTGGATCGGCTCGGACTTCAACAGCCACGTCCACGCCGACGACGTGGACTTCGTGAATCTCGGCGAACAGCGAAGCACCACAGGCGAACCCCCGGTCGAGAGATTCCGGATCAACCGGGCAGATGGCGGCTTCCACTGGGTCGATTGCCGCTCGAAGCCCTACGTCGATGCAGACGGAGACACCGACGGCCTAATCGCGGCGCTACGGGTGGTCGATGACCAGGTCGAGTTCGAGCGGCGCCTCGAACAGCTGGCCCGGTTCGACACGCTCACCGGTTTGGTGAACCGCGCCGAGGCCATTGACCGCATGGAATCTGCACTGGCAGGTCCCCGCGTCGACGGCCGGCACCTCGGCATCCTTTTTTGCGATGTCGACGGATTCAAACGCATCAATGACACCCACGGGCACGTGGTCGGCGACATTGTGCTCGCGGCGCTGGCGGCGCGGATCCGGGAGTGCGTGCGCCACAGAGACACGGTCGGACGCACCGGCGGCGACGAGATTCTGGTGCTGTTGCCAGATGTCCGCAGCCTCGACGAGGTCGCGAAGGTCGCGGAAGCCATTCGCGGTCGTGCGGCCGAACCGATCGAGTATCCCGGCGGAATCATCAACGCCACCTTGAGTATTGGCGCCACCCTCGCCGTTCCCGGTGAGGACGCCACCACGGCGACAGCGCGCGCCGACGAGGCGATGTACCGGGCCAAGGAGACCGGCCGCAACACCGTCGTGCAGGTCTAGGGGTTGCGGTAGCCGGGCGGGTTGGGGGTGTCGACCCACAGGTCCACACCCAACTCGGAGCCCGGAATGCAGTCGTAGACCGACAGATCGGTGACGCCGGAATCCAGCAGGACGTCCTCGCACAGCAGCGTCTGCCCGGTGTATTCGCCGGCGGGCCTGCTCAACACCGCGTAGGCGGCGTCGGCGTAGACCTCGGGCTTGCGCGAGCGGGCCATCGCCTCGTCGCCGCCCAGCAGGTTCTGCACGGCAGCGGTGGCGACCATGGTGCGCGGCCACAGCGTGTTGGATGCGATGCCTGCGGCACGCATCTCCTCAGCTATTCCCAAGGCGCACAATGTCATTCCGAACTTCGCCATCATGTACGGGGTGGGCTTGAGCCACTGCGACTCCAGGCGGATCGGCGGCGAGAGCGTGAGGATGTGCGGGTTCTCCCGGCCCTTCATGTGCGGGATGCATGCCTGCGAGACGGTGTAGGTGCCGCGAACCTGGATGCCGTTCATCAGGTCGAAGCGTTTCAGCGGCACCTCTTCGATCGAGCCGAGGTTGATCGCTGAGGCGTTGTTGACGCAGATGTCGATGCCGCCGAACTGCTCGACAGCCCTGGCGACAGCTTCGGCCACCGAGTCGCCGTCGCGGACGTCGCCGACGATCGGCAGGGCCTGGCCGCCGACGTCCTCGATCTCCTTGGCGGCGGTGTAGATGGTGCCCGGCAGTTTGGGGTGGGGCTCGGTGGTCTTGGCCACCAGTGCGACGTTGGCCCCGTCGGCCGCGACGCGCTTGGCGATGGCCAGGCCGATGCCGCGGCTGGCGCCGGAGATGAACATGGTTTTGCCCGAGAAAATACTTGCCACCCGTGCCACCCTAGACCGCGCGGATGTCGGCGGTCACCGCCTGCGTCAACCGCACCAGATCCTGCGGGGCCAGCGCCACATCCCAGCCGCGCTTACCCGCGCTGCACAGCACCCGCTCGAAGCTCAGCGCGGAGGCGTCGACCACCGTCGGCAGCCGCTTGCGTTGGCCCAGGGGCGAGATGCCGCCCAGCACGTATCCGGTGGCGCGTTCGGCGGCGGCCTGATCGGCCATCGTCACCTTGGACAGCCCCAGTGCCGCCGCGGCGGCCTTCAGCGACAACTTCCACGGCACCGGCAGCACGGCCACCGCCAGCACCGATCCGGCCGCGATGATCAGCGTCTTGAAGATCTGCTCAGGCACCAGGGAATCGCCTGCCAGGGCGGTGACGGCCTCCTCGCCATACGACTGCGACCGGGGGTCGTGGTGGTAGCGCAACACCTCATGGGGTGCACCGGCCGCTACCAGGGCTGCGATCGCCGGAGTTGCTGCACGACTCACCGGCCCAGTTAACCGTGGGAAATAGCCTGGTGAGAAATCCTGTTGTGGACAGTGTTCGCAGCTATCCAGGCCCGCAATCGGCGGTGTCCCCGGAAAAGCTGTTGGTCACAGCCTTAGGATCGGAAGGAGAGAAGTCCGATGTCAGCTGCAGTGTGCATGATGGCGCAAGAGCAGGCACCCGCATTTCTCATCCGTCCGATACCGCTGCCGGAGCTCATCTTGAGCACCGCGGCAGAAGGGACTGTGTCACCCACGATGACCGATATCGACACCGAGGCTCCCGCCCGCGAGGAGTCCGACGCGGAGTTGACCGCGCGCTTCGAGCGCGACGCGATCCCGCTGCTGGATCAGCTCTACGGCGGTGCGCTCCGCATGACGCGCAATCCGGCCGATGCCGAGGACCTGCTGCAAGAAACCATGGTCAAGGCCTACTCCGGCTTCCGGTCTTTCCGCGAGGGCACCAACCTCAAGGCGTGGCTGTACCGGATTCTGACGAACACCTACATCAACAGCTACCGCAAGAAGCAGCGCCAGCCGGCTGAGTATCCGACCGAGGAGATCACCGACTGGCAGTTGGCGGCCAACGCCGAGCACACCTCCACTGGACTGCGCTCGGCCGAGGTCGAGGCACTCGAACTGCTGCCTGACACCGAAATCAAGGAAGCTCTGCAGGCATTGCCGGAGGAGTTTCGGATGGCGGTGTACTACGCCGACGTCGAGGGCTTCCCGTACAAGGAGATCGCCGAAATCATGGATACCCCGATCGGGACGGTGATGTCCCGGCTGCACCGAGGCAGGCGCCAGTTGCGCACCCTGCTGGCCGACGTCGCCAAGGAACGCGGTTTTAACCGCGGCCAGACGGAGGACACGCCGGAGGAGGTCGTCTCATGAGCGACGAGAACGTATCGGGCGATATGGACTGGCGTCCGCCGGTCGGACCGGTGGACCCGGCTCATCCCGAGTGCGCTGCGGTGATCGCGGAGGTGTGGACGCTGCTCGACGGTGAGTGCACGGCCGAGACGAAAGACCGGCTGCGCCATCACCTCGAAGAGTGCCCGACGTGCCTGCAGTACTACGGGGTCGAGGAGCGCATCAAGAAGCTGGTCGCGTCCCGGTGCAGCGGAGAGACGGCTCCCAGGCACTTGTTGGAGCGGGTGCGCCTGCAGATCAGCCAGACCACGATCATCCGGCGCGGATAGCTCCAACGAACAAGGGCCCGGCGTTATGCCGGGCCCTTGTTCGTAGGTGTGAGTGTTATCAGGCGTTGGGACGCCTGCCGTGGTTGGCTTTGCTGTGCTTGCGGTCCCGCTTCTTGCGGCCACGCTTGGCCATGATGTACCTCCATGTGATCTTGACGCTGCATACAGTGTCTCACGGCCCCATCCAACCTCTGACCACCCGGTGTTGTGGTTCGATAGAGCCGCATCAAGAGTTTGAGCAGCACCAAGAGTGAGGGTGAAGATGGCCGAGGATGTTCGCGCCGAGATCGTGGCCAGTGTGCTCGAGGTCGTGGTCAGCAAGGGAGACCAGATCGGCGCGGGTGACACCCTGGTGCTTCTGGAGTCGATGAAGATGGAGATCCCGGTGCTGGCCGAAGTCGGCGGCACCGTCACTGAGGTCAGCGTGTCGGTGGGCGACGTCATCCAGGCCGGCGACCTCATTGCCGTGATCGACTAGCTCCGTGTCCACCCTCGGTGACCTGCTCGCCGAGCACACGGTGCTCCCGGGCAGCGCTGTGGACCACCTGCATGCAGTGGTCGGCGAATGGCAACTTCTTGCGGACCTCTCGTTCGCCGACTATCTGATGTGGGTGCGCCGCGACGACGGCGCGCTGGTCTGCGTGGCCCAGTGCCGGCCGAACACCGCCCCGACCGTCCTGCTCAAGGACGCCGTCGGCACCGTCGTCGCCGAGGGGGAGTTGCCGCTGGTGACCTCGGCGTTCGACTCGGGTGCGATCGGCCGTGGTGACAGCGATCCGAAACTGCGCGAACCCGATATCGACGTCGAAGCCGTTCCGGTCAGCTACAGCAACAACGTGGTGGCCGTCCTGACCCACCAGACCGCGCTGGCCGAGCGGCGCACCTCCTCGCCACTGGAGCGTGCCTACCTGGACTGTGCGGGCAACCTGCTGCACATGCTGTCCGAAGGCACGTTCCCCAACGTCGGCGACCTGGCGCTGTCCCGGTCGAGCCCCCGGGTCGGTGACGGTTTCATCCGACTCGACGTCGACGGCGTCGTCGCCTACGCCAGCCCCAACGCGTTGTCGGCCTACCACCGGATGGGGCTGGCGGCCGAGCTCGAGGGCCACAACCTGGTGGCGATCACCCGGCCGCTGATCTCCGACCCCTTCGAGGCCCTGGAACTGGCCGAGCACGTGCGGGACTCGCTGGCCGGAGGGTCGAGCATGCGGCTGGAGGTCGACGCCGGCGGTGCCGCGGTACTCATGCGCACACTGCCCCTGGTGGTCCACGGCGCCGCTGCCGGGGCGGCGGTGCTCATCCGGGACGTCACCGAGGTCAAGCGTCGCGACAGGGCGCTGCTGTCCAAGGACGCGACCATCCGCGAGATCCACCATCGGGTCAAGAACAACCTGCAGACCGTCGCCGCGCTGCTGCGCCTTCAGTCCCGCCGCACCAGTAATGAAGAGGCCCGCGAGGCGCTGATGGAGTCGGTGCGCCGGGTGGCCTCGATCGCCCAGGTGCACGAGGCGTTGTCGATGTCGGTGGACGAGGAGGTCAACCTCGACGAGGTGATCGACCGGATCCTGCCGATCATGAACGACGTGGCCCGCGTCGACACGCCCATCCGCATCAACCGGGACGGCGCGCTGGGCGTGCTGGACGCCGACCGGGCCACCGCCTTGGTGATGGTGGTGACCGAGCTGGTGCAGAACGCCATCGAGCACGCCTTCGAGCCGTCAGCCAAACAGGGCTGCGTGACGATCAGGGCCGAGCGCTCGGCGCGGTGGCTGGACGTCGTTGTGCACGACGACGGGCGCGGACTGCCCGACGGTTTCAGCCTGGAGAAGTCCGACCGGCTGGGTCTGCAGATCGTGCGGACTCTGGTGACCGCGGAGCTCGACGGCTCGCTGGGAATGCATGAGGTTGCCGGTGGCGGGACCGATGTCGTGTTGCGGGTGCCACTTGGGCGACGTACGAGCGCGCGAGTTCCGCAATAGCAAATGTGACGGACATGACATTGGAATATAAAAAATCGCGGCTCCCGGCATTTGCCGGGACCGCGATTTTTCGAACTATGAAAGAGACTTAGACGCTTGTGCGAGCGCGGGTCCTGGCGTTGCGACGCTTGAGCGCGCGACGCTCGTCCTCGCTCATGCCGCCCCAGACGCCGGCATCCTGGCCGGAATCCAAAGCCCAGCTCAGGCACTCCGTCGTCACCGGACAACGGTTGCATACGAGCTTCGCGTCGGCGATCTGGGCAAGCGCCGGACCGCTGTTCCCGACAGGGAAGAACAGTTCCGGATCCTCGTCCCGACAGACCGCCTTGTGGCGCCAATCCATTTGTCGCTACTCCTTACTAAGTGCGCGACTGAGCGCGCTGGCTTTTTCTTCGGCTGTTAACGCGTGCACACGAATGTTTCTGTGCTGTTGCATCCGATCGTTTCACAGCCTCGACGGATGTCAATAGGACTCAGTTAACACGTGGGCAATGTCACTACGGGGGTGGGTCAACTAACCCTCTACCCGTTTGTACTACACTCAATCCATCTGCGCCCTCAGGCAGACAGCGTGAAGTTATTACCGCTGGTCAGAGGGGGTGGCTTTAGGGGGAGCGACCACGCTCAACACCTCCGGAACCGACCGGAACGTCATTTCTTCGCGCAGCCCGAGAAAATCTCCGTCGATCTGGCTGGCGACGGGTTCGGAGCTGGTGATCCGTACCCAGGCCACGTTGTCGTCCCGGATCAGGTGCTTGGCCTTGATGTTGTGCTTCTGGGACACCATGCGTCGCACCAGCATCAGGTTTTTCCAGACGTTCATGCTGGTCACGGCGAAAATACCCAGGCCGGTCTCGAATGTGGTGTCCGGGTTGGTCCACACCGGCGTCGTGTTGGCGTAGGTCCACGGGGTCGAGTTCGAGATGAACGCGAAGTAGACGCCGGTCAGCGGTGCCTGGTCGGGGAGTTCCAGCGTCAGCAGGGGTTCTTTGCGGGCGCTGGCCAGCATCTCCCGTATCGCCACCCGGATGTAGCGGCCCGCAGTTACCTTGCGGCCCTTGGCGCGCTGTGCTTCCACCGCCGCCACGACATCGCCGTCGACGCCCATGCCCGCGGTGAACACCGCCCAGCGCTCGCCGCAGTCCATCAGCCCGATCCGTCGCCACGCTGCGCCGTTGCGGCGCGCGGTGAGCAGGTCGACCAGCTGATTGGTGGCGGCGATCGGGTCCGGGCTGATGCCCAGTGCCCGGGCGAAGACGTTCGCCGACCCGCCGGGCACCACGGCCACTGCGGGCATGGTGTCCGGCAGGAGGCTTCTGCCAGGCCGGCCCATCAGCCCGTTGACCACCTCGTTCACCGTGCCGTCGCCGCCGTGGACGATGATCACGTCGGTGCCGTTGTGCTTGGCGGCGTCGGCGATCTCGATGGCGTGGCCCCGGTGATCGGTGTGCACGACCTCCAGCTCCACCCGACTCTCCAGCGCGTGGGCGAGCAGATCGCGGCCGGCCGCGGTGGTGGAGGTGGCGTTCGGGTTCACGATCAGGACGGCACGCACGAGCCATGAGCCTAATCGCGTCGCGGACCGGAATTCGAAGTGTTTGCCTGCTCATCACTAACGGGTCAGCTGCCGGTGGCATGCTCGCGGCGTGATTGTGGGGTCGGAGCCGGGTTCGGCCAGTGCCGTCGGCTGGTTCCACCGGGCCTGCGAGGCGGTCGTCGCGCGCCTGCCCCTCGGTCTGAATTCCGTTGTGGCGCCGACCTTTTTGGGTTTCGTGGTGATCAACTCCGGCACCTTCGCGCTGGATTTGGTGGTGCTCACGGTGCTGCACGGGCTGTTGCATGCGCCGTTCGGCCTCGCGGTGACGCTGGCCTACGCATGTGCCTTCGCCGCGAGCTACGTCCTCAATCGGGTGGTGAACTTCGGATCTCACGGTGCCGTCGGGCCGCAGGTGGCCGTCTACGTCGTCGTCGTCGTGATCAACTACCTGGCCTTCATCCTCGGCATCTCCACTGCGCTGCGCGCCCTCGGTGTCGAGTACCACCTGGCCCGGATAGCGGCAGGCGGGTGCGAGGGGATCTACATGTACTGCGCTATGCGGTGGGTGGTGTTCCGGCGCTGAGGCGCGCGGCGGGGGAGACGACACGGGCTGCCGCCTCGATCGCCGCGGCCCGCCGGTGCGCCAGGACCGCCGCCGAGGTGCTCGCGGCCGCGGGGTCGGGCCAGTGCGCCCATGCCAATGCGATGCCGAACAGGGTGACGAGAAGGTCGCGGGGATCCCAGGACGGATCGACGTACCCGGCGGCCTGAGCTTCGGCGATCGTGAGCCCCTCGAGATGGGCCCACGCGACCATCCGATGGTGCTCGGGAGCGGATGTATCTGCGGTTCGGCACCCCCATCGACACCACCACGCCGGTCGGCGTCGACGCCACGGGCTGGGCCGACGACGTGAAGCGGCGCACGCAGGCGCAGCTCGAACAGATTCTGGACGACCTCTTGGTGCTGCGGGAGACCGATCCCTATCGGGGGCTCAGCCCCCTGGGCTGGTTTCGCGCGGCTCGACCGGAACCGGCATCGGCCGCGGCCGGGCTCGGCACAGTGCAACGGGTTACCTTACGGGGGTGACCCAACCTGCTCTCCCGCCCGTGGTTCGCTACGCCGGTTTCGTGGCGGCCGCCGAAGGTTTCGTGGCGATCATCGTGGCCGTGGTGCTGGTCGTGCGCGCGGTCTCCGGCGCCGACCAACACATCGTCAACGGGTACGGCACGGCCGGCTGGTTCGCCGTGATGGGCGCCGCGGTGGCGGCCGCCGGCTGGGCGCTGATCACCGGGCGGCGGTGGGGCAGGGGCATCGCGATATTCGCCAACCTGCTGCTGTTGCCGGTGGCCTGGTACATCGTTGCCGCACACCAGCCTGTCTACGCGGTCGCGCTCGGCGGGGTGGCCATCGCCATACTCGCGCTGTTGTTCAGCCCGCCCGCACTGCGCTGGGCGTCAGGGGCGCAGGACTAAATCTCGGCTGCCAACGCATCCAGCTCCGGGCCGCTCACCCGGTAGTTGATCCACTCCGACATCTGCTTACCGCCGACGGCGTCGTAGAGCGCGATCGCATTGACGTTCCAGTCCAGCACCTCCCACGCCAGGCGGGTGTAGCCGTTGTCGACGCACTCTTTGGCCAGGGTCGCCAGCAGTACACGGGCCAGGCCGCGCCGGCGGAACTTGTCGCGAACGAACAAGTCTTCCAAGTAGATTCCGGCCACGCCGTCCCAGGTGGAAAAGGTGCGGAACCACAGGGCCACCGCGGCGGCTTCGCCGTCGACCTCGGCGATATGGCAGAACCCGACCGGATTGTCGGCGAAAAGTGCCGCGGTGATCTGGCTTTCGGTCACCGTGCACTGATCGAGCGCGTGCTCGAACTCCGCGAGCTCGCGGATCATCGCGACGATCTCGGCCTCGTCCCCGGGTCGGGCCAGACGGATCTCGGTCATTGCTGTACCCCCAGTGCCGACAGGATGGTCCTGAATTTCGTTGTGGTTTCCGCGACTTCGTCGTCAGGATCGGATTCTGCGACGATACCGCCGCCGGCTTGGGCGAGTGCCCCGCGCCGGTCGGCGGACAGCTGGGCGCCGCGGATCGCCACCACCCAGCGGCCGTCGCCGCGGGCGTCGCACCAACCGACCGCGCCGGCATAGAAGCCGCGGTCGCCTTCCAGCTGTGCGATCAGATCGACGGCGTCCTGTGTTGGCACGCCGCCCACTGCCGGGGTGGGATGCAGTGCGAGCGCCAAATCGATTGCGGTGAGGGCGGTGTCGCGCAGCCGGCCGCGGATCGGGGTGGACAAATGCCACAGTGCGGCGGTGTGGCTCAGCTGCGGTTGGGCGGCCACATCGAGCTCGGCGCACAGCGGCTCGAGCGCGGCGCGCATGGTGTCGACGACCAGCTGGTGCTCGTGACGGTTCTTGCCCGACTCGGCCAGCGCGGCGCCGTTGGCGGCGTCGGTCTCCGGATCCGCCGAGCGCGGCGCCGACCCGGCGAACGGCTGGCAGGTCACCAGATCACCGGAGCGGGCCACCAGCAACTCAGGGCTGGCGCCGACCAACGCGGTGCCGGTGTAGTCGCCGCCGGCCGGGGACAGGTCGGCCAGGTACGCGCATGCCTCGGCGTCGTCGGTCACCAGCCGGCGCAGGATCGCCCGCTCGTCCAACGGGCCGTCGGCGACAAGGCTCAGGGCGCGCGCCAAAACGACCTTCTGCAAAGCACTTTCGGGCTTGGTGAGGCAGTCCAGTGCGGTCCGGATGCGGGCGCGGTGCTCGTCGGGCGAGGGCAGCGTCGCGGCGATCCGAACCGTGGGCAGCGCCGTCGCCAGCCACACCGGCAACGCGTCGGTGAACGTCACCGACGCCGGCGACAGCAGCGCCGCCTTGCTCCTGATGTCGAACGGAAGTGCGCCGACCACCAGCTCGGCGGATCCGGCGGCCAGCGCGGCCGACGCGGCGGCGACGTCGTCGTACCCCGTCTGGATCCCCTCGGCGACGACCGTCCCGGCGGGCCCGCTCAGCACAAAGGACGGCTGCGCCATCACGTCCCGGTGACCGGCTCGCGGTGGCTGGTCAGGCCCAGCGCCGAGAGCTGCCGCAAGCCGTACTCGAAACCGCCCACCGCGACCGAGGCCGGGCCGAACCCGTAGCGCGCGCCTTCACGCAGCGGCTGCTCCACCCAGCGGGTGGCCACCGAGCGGGAGAAGTGGCCGTGGCCGACGAACACCACGTCGCGATCGACCATGTTGTCCAGGGCGTAGGACACCGCCTGGTCGGCCCGCATGCTCACCTGGTCGACGCTCTCGCCGCCGGGGCAGCCGTACGTCCACAGCAGCCAGCCGGGGGTATCGGTGCGGATCTGGCGGGTGGTCAGGCCCTCGTAGTCGCCGTAGTTCCACTCCACCAGCAGCGGGGACACCTCGTCGACGGTCAGGCCGGCCAGCTCCGCGGTGGCCAGCGCGCGCTTGCGCGGGCTGCTGATCACCAGCGGGTTGTCCAGGCCAAGATGGGCCAGCGTCAGAGCGGCCAGTTTGGCCTGCTCGCGCCCGTACTCGGTGAGGTCGAGGTCGGTGGTACTGGTGTGCTGGCCGCTCTTGGACCATTCGGTTTCGCCGTGCCGAAGCAGGACCAACCGATGTGTACCGACGCTCACGCTCACTGATTCTGCCCGATGACCAGGCGCACCGTGGCAGCCGGGACGCAACTGCTCAGAACCTGCAAGGATGGTCCCCGTGACCCGAGTATTGGCGGTTGCCAACCAAAAGGGTGGGGTAGCCAAAACGACCACGGTCGCGTCTCTGGGTGCGGCTTTCGTAGATGCGGGCAAGCGTGTCTTGCTCATCGACCTCGACCCGCAGGGCTGTCTGACGTTCTCCCTGGGTACCGACCCCGACAAGCTGCCGGTGTCGGTGCACGAGGTGCTACTCGGCGACGTCGAGCCCAGCGCCACCCTGGTGGAAACGGCAGAAGGCATGACGCTGCTGCCTGCCAACATCGACCTGGCCGGCGCGGAGGCCATGCTGCTGATGCGGGCCGGCCGCGAGTACGCGCTCAAACGTGCGCTGGACAAGCTCGACGACCAGTTCGACGTGGTGATCATCGACTGCCCGCCATCGCTGGGTGTGCTCACCCTCAACGGGCTGACCGCGGCCGACGAGGTGATCGTGCCGCTGCAGTGCGAGACGCTGGCGCACCGCGGCGTGGGCCAGTTCCTGCGCACGGTGGATGACGTGCAGCAGATCACCAACCCGAACCTCAAGCTGCTGGGTGCACTGCCGACGTTGTACGACTCGCGTACCACGCACAGCCGCGACGTGCTGCTCGACGTCGCCGACCGTTACGACCTGCCGGTGCTGGCTCCGCCGATCCCGCGAACCGTGCGCTTCGCCGAGGCCAGTGCGTCCGGCTCGTCGGTGCTCGCGGGGCGAAAGAGCAAGGGCGGCACGGCTTATCGCGATCTGGCCAGCTCGTTGCTGAAACACTGGAAGTCCGGCAAGGCGCTGCCGACGTTCACCCCTGACGTCTAGGGGTTCGTTCCGAAGGCGACCAGCGCGGCCCCGCGCTGCTCGATCACCTTCGAGTCGGTGACGGTGGGCACCACCGGGCCGGAGCCGTCCGGATGCGTGACGGCGATGGTGCGCTCCAAGGTGTCGTTGGCCGGGTCGTACACCCCGATACCGGTGGTCAGCGGGATCAGCAGCTTGCCGGCCATCATCGCGCCCGGACCCAGCGGGACCCCGGCGCCGGATGCCTCGATCTTGTAGCGCTGGGACAGCCGGCTGTCGAAAACCTCGACGCTGTCGCCGGTCCACCAGGTGAACAGGTCGCCGGCGCGGGTGACGGCCTGGGCCGGATTCGCCAGCACCGGAGCCTTTTTCAGCAGCCAACTGGCGACCATGGTGCCGGTGTCGTCGTAGACGGCCATCTCGGGTTGCGGCGTGGGCAGGTACACCAGTGTGGTGGTACCCGACACCGCCAGCACGCGCGCCTCGGAATCGGGGGCGACGCCGGGCAGCGGCACGTTCTTGGTGTCGGGTTCGTCTTCCTCTTTCGCCGGCTTGAGCAGTGTCAGGCGCAGGTCCTTCTGGTCCCGGCAGGCTTCCAGTACCGACACGGCTTCATCGCTGGCGGCCGCCGACATCAGCGTGCAGCCGGCGCCGAGGCCCTGGTTGACCGGCTTGACTCGGGCGTCGATCTCGCCGTACGACAGCATCCGCACCAGATCCGAGCGCCACAGCTCCAGCCGGGTGGGACCGGCCGAGAGGACGGCGCTGCCGTTTGAGCTGAGCACCACGTGCTTGCCGGCATACGAGGTGCGCGTGGCGCCACGCTGTCCGGTGCCGCCGTTGATACCGCTGACTTGCCCGCAGCCGCGGACGTCGGGGTACACCGCGACGACGAGATCGTAGACGTAGGACACCCCGCACAGGCTGGTGTCGCGGGCGAAGGTCCACCGGTTCTGACCGGTCTGCGGATCGCGGCCCTCGACAGTCGTGCCGTCGCCGGTCACCACGGTGCCGCCGACCACGAGCGGGCTCAGCGTGCGCGGGCTGGCCGCCGTCCACAGCTGGTGCAGCGTGTCGGGAACCACCCGCGCCGGAACCGGATTGGGTGCCGGCGAGGTGGCGGGCCTGCTGATCGTGGCCCGCGCCGAGCTGTTCCACCAGAACAGCGCGGCGACGACGGCCACGACAAGCGCGATCGTCGCCGCGGCGATGAGATCGCCCTTGGTGCGGCGCTCAGGTCTGACCATCTAGGCGACGATAGCGGTCGTCAGCTTGCTGTTGCGGGGGCCTCGGCGGCGTTGCGCGGCCGACGCCGGCGCCGGCGCTTACGAGCCGGGCTGTCGTCGCCGCCGTCGGTCGCCGTGGCCTTGTCCCCGGAGGCGGGGGCAGCGGCGTCCGTCGCGGTCTCGACGTGCCCGGTGGCTCCCTCGCCGCCGCGGGTGCGACGACGGGATCGGTTGCGGCTGGGCCGCTCTCGGCTTGAGTCCTTGTCCTTGGAGCTGATCCGGGTTCCGCCGTCAGTCTTGGCGGCCTGTGCCGACTTGCGCGGGCCGCCGACGGTGCCGCCGGCGCCGGAGGGGATGCCGAGTTCTTCGTAGAAGTGCGGCGAATTGGAGTACGTCTCCGCGGGGTCGGCGCAATCGAGCTTGAGCGCGGTGTTGATCATCGCCCAACGGTCGAGCTCATCCCAGTCGACGAGGGTGATGGCGATGCCGGTCTTGCCGGCCCGCCCGGTGCGGCCGATGCGGTGCACGTAGGCCTGCTCGTCTTCGGGGATCTGGTAATTGATGACGTGCGTGATGTCGTCGATATCAATGCCACGAGCCGCGACATCGGTGGCCACCAGCACGTCGACGTCACCGGTGCGGAATGCCTTGAGCGCCTTCTCCCTGGCGATCTGGCCGAGATCGCCGTGCACGGCGCCGACCTTGAACCCGCGCTCGGCGAGCTCGTCGGCCACCTTCTGCGCGGTGCGCTTGGTGCGGGTGAAGATCATCGTCGCGCCGCGGCCCTCGGCCTGCAGGATGCGGCTGACCATCTCGACCTTGTCCAGCGCATGCGCGCGGTAGACGAACTGCTCGGTGGTGTCGTGGGTGGCCGCCCCTTGCACGCCCTCGGCGCGGATGTGGGTCGGCTGGTTCATGAACGTGCGGGCCAGCGTGATGATCGGGTCGGGCATCGTCGCCGAGAACAGCATGGCCTGCCGCTTGTCGGGGATCTGCTTGAGGATGCGCTCGATATCGGGCAGGAAGCCCAGGTCGAGCATCTCGTCGGCTTCGTCGAGAACCAACATGCTCAAACCGCCGAGCTGCAGGTGACCCTGCTGGGCCAGATCGAGGAGCCGGCCTGGGGTGCCGATCACGACGTCGACACCCTTCTGCAGGGCCGCGATCTGCGCCTCGTAGGGCCGGCCGCCGTAGATGGAGGTGACGGACAGCTTGCGGTCGCCATGGCCCGCAACATCCGCCCTCAAATACCGAGCAGCGCTCGCGATGTCTTCGTACACCTGCAGGCACAGCTCACGGGTCGGTACGACGACGAGCCCGCGCGGGATGCCGCTGAGTTCGCGGTCGGTGTCGGTGGTGATGCGCTGAAGCATCGGCACGCCGAAGGCCAGGGTCTTGCCCATGCCGGTGCGGGCCTGGCCGATGAGGTCATCGCCGGCCAGGGCCATCGGCAGGGTCAGTTCCTGGATGGCGAATGCGTATTCCTTGCCATCTTCTGCGAGGGCGCGGACGATCTCGTCACGCACTCCGAGCTGGGCAAATGAGATCTGGGGATGTGTTGTCAGTGGTGTCATGCTGGTGGCGTTTCGCCTTCCGATGTCGTTTCCTCGATGTGGCTTCCAGCGCGCACGAGTTCTGACTGTCGGAATGGAGTCGGCTTCAAGAGATTCGATGCCGATTCGCCGGGCCCTGCACTGAGGGAGGCGGGCCCACTGCGTGCACGCACATTTCCTTGACCGCGCCTCACGGCGCTTGTCAGCTGCCATTGTAGCTGGTCGCGCTTGCTGGGACTGATCACAGCCCCAGCCGCGACTACAGTGACGGCCATGACAGCCCCGCAACCCGCCGCCGAGTCAGCGGCGAGCATCTCCGCTGATCATCCCGGCGTCAACGAGCTGTTCGCACTACTGGCCTACGGCGAGGTTGCGGCGTTCTATCGGCTGACCGACGAGGCGCGGATGGCTCCGGACCTGCGGGGCCGGATCAATATGGCCAGCATGGCCGCCGCCGAGATGGCCCACTACGACCTGCTGCGCGATGCGTTGACGGCGCGTGGCGTCGATGTCGTCCCGGCGATGTCGCGGTACGCCTCGGCGCTGGAGAACTATCACCGTCTGACCACCCCGAGCACGTGGCTGGAGGCCCTGGTCAAGACGTATGTCGGCGATGCGCTGGCGGCTGACTTCTACCTCGAGATCGCCGATGTGCTGCCCGACGAGGTGGCTGCCGTGGTGCGCGGAGTGCTCTCGGAGACGGGTCACTCGCAGTTCGTGGTCGCCGAGGTTCGCGACGCGGTGACCACCAGCGGACGGCAGCGCAGCCGGCTGGCGCTGTGGTCGCGTCGGCTGCTCGGTGAGGCGATCACCCAGGCCCAATACGTGCTGGCCGACCACGACGAACTCGTCGATCTGGTGTTGGCCGGGCCGGGCGGGCTGGGCCAGGTTGCCGATTTCTTCGACCGGCTACAGCGCACGCACGACGACCGGATGCGCCAGCTCGGCCTGGCTTAGCGGTTGCAGGTCGCGGAGATCGTGTTATCGGTCTGTGCGGCGACGGTGACTCCGCGAGCGTCGGTGATCCAGCAGTTCAGCTGACTTCCGTTGCTGCTGGCGGTGACGTAGTTGACCGGCACGGTCGGAATCACCGTCATCCGCCAGGGCAGCGAGACGTTTTCAGACGTGCGCAACGCCCCCGTCTCATCGGCGTAGGTGATGGTCACCGGATCGTCGGGCCGCTGGTTACCGGCGACGGTGTACACGATCTCGCCGGAATCAACCGACGTCTGCGCCAGCGGTGCGGCCGCCGGGGCGGTCGGCGGGGGAACCATCACCGGAGTTTCCACCGGTAGACCAGGGACGGTGACGGTGACCGGCGCGGGTGCCGGGGTCGAGGTCCGGGGGCCGGGGATGGCCACCACCGTGCGGGTGGGGGTGGCGTCGCCGAATTCCGGCGTGGTGGTGGCGGCGTCGCCGGTCCGCACGACCAACGTCGTCGCCGATGCGGCCACCAGCACGCCCGCGGTGGTCAGCGCCACCCGGGGCCACTGGACCAGCCGCTGTCGACGTTTCTTGTCGCTCACGAGGCAAGGTTATGGACGCACACGCCGCATTCCGACGCGCCGCGCCTGTCCGTTGCCATGCTGTTATCGCAGCTTGACGCCCTATTCGCTCACCGCGAACGGCTGGCCTCAACCACGCACCCGGGCGTCCACTAGCCTTCTGGGGTAGTCGCGTACGCGACGTAGATACGACAGAAGGGGCCAGTGTGGAGGTCAAGATCGGCGTCACGGACAGCCCGCGTGAGCTCGTGTTCACCAGCTCGCAGACGCCTGCAGAGGTCGAAGAGCTCGTGACCTCAGCGTTCTCGAAGGGTGGCTCGGACGTTCTGAGACTGACCGACGACAAGGGACGCCGCTTCCTGGTGCAGACGGCCAGGATCACCTACGTCGAGATCGGTGTTGCCGACGTGCGCAGGGTCGGCTTCGGGATCGCCGCGGGAGCAGCGGGCGCCTAGCCCGCGTCAGCCGCGAGTCAGCGGGACGTGTGACAGTCCGCCCCAGGCGAACTGCACCGTCCCGTCGACCGCTGCCTCTTTGGAGACCGGGCGGTCAGCGTTCAACCAGTACCGCGCGCTGTCGACACTCATGGCAACCAGCCCGACCGCGATCATTCTGGCCCGGTGCGGATCGAGCCCGGAATCCCGGCTGATCAGGTCGAACACCGCGTCGGTGCACGACTCGGTGGCTACCTTCACCTGAACGGCGACCTGCGGCTCGGTGATGTAGTCGTTCTCGAAGATCAGCCGGTAGCCCTGGCCGTCGTGCTCGATGAAATCGAAGAAGGCCTGCACCGCCGCGCGCAGCCGCTGCCGGTTATCGGTGGTGGTGCGCAAGGCCTGCCGCACCCCGGACACCAGATTTTCGACGTGCCGGTTCAGCACGGCCAGATACAGCTCAAGCTTGCTTGAGAAGTGTTGGTACAGAACGGGTTTGCTCACGCCTGCGCGATCGGCGATCTCGTCCATGCCTGCGGCGTGGTAACCGCGGTCGACGAAGACTTCGCTGGCTGCTTCCAGGAGCTGGCCCCGTCGCTCATCACGCGGCAGGCGGCTGCCCCGGCGGGGGGTGGTGGCGGCACGGTCGCCATTGGCCGGTCGGTTGGGTTTCCGCTCGGCCGTATCGGCGAGTTCGCTCATCGAGTCCTCAATCTGTGTGTGGCTGGGCGGCTTTGCCCCCGCGCTGCCAGCCCCATCGAACTGACATTACTACCCGGGCCTGGTTACTCGCCCGTACGCGCTCGGGCGGTGGTACGGGCGCGCCGGGAGTCCCGGGTTCGGCTGTTGTGCCATCCTGGGTCGGTGACCTACGACCCGGGGCACCGCGGCGGCGGTCGTGTGCCCGTGCTGCGCAACGAGTGGCGTGAGCCGCTGCGCGCGCTGCGGGACCCGTTGGCCGACGAGCGGGGCCGGGTCAGATCCAACCGGGATCAGCGTCGTCAATGGCGCAAACAGTCGTGGTTGGGCCGGTTTATCTCGATGTACGGCTGGCGCGCGTATGCACTGCCGGTGCTGGTCGTCGTGACCGGAGTGGTGCTGTATCAAACCATCACCGGAACGGCCGCTCCGGCCACCGAGCCCACCGCTCACGGCGTCGTCGAGGGCCCGCCGACGATCGGGTCGAGTGGCACCGCGATCATCGGCGCGCCGCCCCGTGGGCTGACCGAGTTCGACGCCAACCTGCCGACCGGGATTTTGCCCGAGGGCGGGGCGTTCGCCGAAGCGGGAGCCAAGACGTGGCACATCGTGCCGGGCACCACGCCGAAGGTCGGCGAAGGCACCGCGAAGACCTTCACCTACACCGTGGAGATCGAGGACGGGGTCGACACCGCGTCGTTCGGCGGTGACGAGGGATTCGCGCGGATGGTCACCGAGACGCTGAGCAACCCGAAGAGCTGGATCCACAATCCGCAGTTCGCCTTCGAGCGCGTCGATGCCGGTGCGGGCGGCAAGCCGGATTTCCGGGTGTCGCTGACGTCGCCGATGACGGTGCGCGAAGGGTGCGGCTACGAGATTCCGCTGGAGTCGTCCTGCTACAACCCGGCCTACGGGCTCGACGCTCAGCCGCGGGTGTTCATCAACGAGGCCCGCTGGGTGCGCGGCGCGGTGCCGTTCCAGGGTGACATCGGCTCCTACCGGCAATACCTGGTCAACCACGAGGTGGGCCACGCGATCGGCTACACCACCCACGAGCCGTGCGACGAGAACGGCGGCCTGGCCCCGATCATGATGCAGCAGACCTTCTCCACCAATGACAACGACGCCTCCCGGTTCGACCCGGAGTACGTCAAGGCCGACGGGAAGACGTGCCGGTTCAACCCGTGGCCGTATCCGATCGCTTAACTGCGGGAAGCTTTCACCGCTGTTTGCCGTTGCTCTGGCCACCTGCTGAGATGGATGGTGAACGTCCGTCGGGCCCGAGAGGAATCGAGGAGTAGCCGGTGTCTCCGTTGCCGCCGCTGGTCGAGCCAGCTGCTGAGCTCACCCGTGAAGAGGTCGCGCGCTACAGCCGCCACCTGATCATTCCGGACCTGGGCGTGGACGGGCAGAAACGTTTGAAGAACGCCAAGGTGCTGGTGATCGGCGCCGGCGGACTGGGCTCACCCACCCTGCTGTACCTGGCCGCGGCCGGCGTCGGAACGATCGGCATCGTCGAGTTCGACGTGGTCGACGAGTCCAACCTGCAGCGCCAGATCATCCACGGCCAATCCGATATCGGCCGGTCCAAGGCCGAGAGCGCGCGCGACTCCGTTCTCGAAGTCAACCCGCTGGTCACCGTGCACCTGCACGAGTTGCGGCTGGAACCCGACAACGCGGTGCAGCTGTTCGAGCAGTACGACCTCATCCTCGACGGCACCGACAACTTCGCCACCCGCTACCTGGTCAACGACGCCGCGGTGCTGGCACGCAAGCCCTATGTGTGGGGCTCGATCTACCGCTTCGAGGGGCAGGCCTCGGTGTTCTGGGAGGACGCTCCGGCCGATGAGGCCGGCAATGAGCGCGGCCTCAACTATCGCGACCTCTACCCGGAGCCACCGCCGCCCGGCATGGTCCCGTCCTGCGCCGAAGGTGGCGTTCTCGGCATCCTGTGCGCGTCGATCGCGTCGATCATGGGCACCGAGGCCATCAAGCTGATCACCGGAATCGGGGACACCTTGTTGGGCCGGCTGATGGTCTACGACGCGCTGGACATGACGTATCGGACGATTCGGATCCGCAAAGATCCTGAGACGCCGAAGATCACCGGGCTGATCGACTACGAGTCGTTCTGCGGTGTGGTGTCCGAGGATGCGGTCGACGCCGCGCAGAATTCCACGGTCACCCCTCGGGAGCTACGTGACCTGCTCGATTCCGGCAAAAAGCTGGCCCTGATCGACGTGCGCGAGCCGGTGGAGTGGGAGATCAACCACATCACCGGTGCCGAGCTGATCCCGAAGTCGGTGATCGAGTCCGGGGAAGGCCTGAGCAAGCTGCCGCAGGACCGCGTTCCGGTGCTCTACTGCAAGACCGGGGTGCGCTCGGCCGAGGCGCTGGCCGTGGTGAAGAAGGCCGGATTCGCCGATGCCCTGCATCTGCAAGGCGGCATCGTCGCCTGGGCAAAGCAAATCGATCCCGACATGGTGATCTACTGACAGCTACTTTGCGTCCCGACAACTTAGGCTGTCGGGGTGGACGGGGTGACTGATGAGCGCCCGCCTGATCATGTCCTGGCGACGTTCGGTCTGAAAGGCCAGGAACCCGAACCGCTCGGTGCGGGTTGGGAGGGCGGCTTCAAGTGCGGCGAGGTAGTGCTGTCGGTGATCGCCGACCACGCCAGGGCTGCCTGGTCGGCGAAGGCCCGTGAGACGTTGTTCATCGACGGGGTCCGGCTGGCCCGGCCGGTGCGCTCGACTGACGGCCGCTATGTGGTGTCGGGTTGGCGGGCAGACACATTCGTCGCCGGTACTCCCGAACCCCGCCACGACGAAGTCGTCTCGGCCGGCGTGCGCCTGCATGAGGCCACCGCCAAGCTGGAGCGCCCGCGATTCCTGACCCAGGCGCCGGTGGCGCCGTGGAGCGATGTCGACGTGTTCATCGCCGCCGATCGCGCGGCTTGGGAAGAGCGTCCGCTGCACTCGCTGCCGCCCGGCGCGGTGGTGGCACCCGGCACGGCCGACGGCGAGCGGTCGGTGGACCTGATCAATCAGCTGGCCGGGTTGCGCAAGCCGACCAAGAGCCCCAATCAACTGGTGCACGGGGACCTGTACGGCACCGTCCTGTTCGCCGGCACGGCCGCGCCGGGCATCACCGACATCACCCCGTACTGGCGGCCGGCGTCATGGGCGGCCGGGGTGGTCGTCGTCGACGCACTGGCCTGGGGCGAGGCCGACGACGGCCTGATCGAGCGGTGGGACGCGTTACCGGAGTGGCCGCAGATGTTGTTGCGCGCCTTGATGTTCCGGCTGGCCGTGCATGCCCTGCATCCGCGTTCGACGGCGGCTGCGTTCCCCGGTTTGGCCCGCACCGCCGCGTTGATCAGGCTGGTTCTCTAGAACTCGTGACGGGCGTGCGCCAGATTCACCCGGCCGTCGTTGGCCAGCACGCCCTCGGCTCGAAGCAGCTCCAGTTGACGCGTCACGAGGTGAGCGGCCGGGCGGCCGGACGCGGTGATCACCCGATGCCACGGCAGGTCCGAGGAATCTGTGCGCATGATCCAGCCGACGATGCGCGGGCTGGAAAGGCTTGCGGCCGACGCGATGTCACCGTAGGTGGCGACTCGGCCCGCGGGTATCGACGCCACCAGTCTGCGTACCAGCTCGACCTGCTCGTCGGTGACCGCAGCCATCGCTAACGCTCCAGCAGGTCCCGGATGACCTTGGCGGTCTCCTCGGGCTTGGCATTGGGGACCATGTGCTGGCAGGCGACGTCGACCAGGGTGAAGTCCGCGCCGAGCCGGTCCGACAGGCCGTCGAGCAGTTCTTCGCTGACGTACGGCGGGTCCGTCCACTGCGCGCGGACCAGGGTTGTCGGAGTTCCGATGTGCGGCAGCACGATATCGCGGGCCAACTCGCTCCAGTAGGACATCATCGCGGGCACGCAGATCCGCCAGCCGAAGCGGCCATTGGGCAGCGCGATGAGGTGCTCGTCGAGATCCTCGTCGAGTTCGGCCGGATCGACATCGGCCCACGAGCCGGTGAACTTCTCGGTGCGAGCCTCGTCCCGGTCGGGGTAGTCCGGTGATGCCAGCATGGATTCGGAGATCTCGTGCATCCACTCTCCGTCGAGGCCGATCGCCGGATCCAGTAGCACCAGCCCGGAGACCAGGTCGGGGCATGCTGCGGCCAGATTCAGCGCGACCGCGCCGCCGAAGGAGTGCCCCACCACCAGGACTGGGCCGTCGGCGTCGTTCTCGATCAACGTGGCCAGCGCGGCGATATTGGCCTCGATCGTCCACGGCGCCGAGTACGACGAGCGGCCGTGCCCGATCAGATCGGGTGCGGCCATCGCGATTTCGGGCAGGTGGCCTTCTGCCAGCCTGCGCCAGCGGTACCCGTGGCCGGTCAAGCCGTGGATGGCCAGCACCTGAATGGGTCCGGCCGGGCCGAAGCGGTGGACGTGAAGAGCGTGGGTCACGGGCTTCATGCTGCCAGTTCGGTTTTTTGTCGGGGGTGCATGGTGGCATGTCTGCATGACGACGCCCGTGCTTGTTGCCGAGGTGACCGAGCCGGCCGATGTGCTGCGCCCGGGGTTGCGGGGCACGGTCCGGGTCGTCGGCGGTCCGGGTACGGGGAAGACCAGACTGCTGGTGTCCGCCGCCGCCGCGCACATCGCCGCCGGGACCGATCCGGAATCGGTTCTGCTACTGACGGGTTCGGGCCGGCTGGCGGCTGCCACCCGCAGCGCGCTCACCGCCGAGTTGCTCGCCGCCCGCTCGACCGAGCCGTGCCGCGCGGTGGTGCGCGAACCGCTGGTCCGGTCGGTGCATAGTTACGCGTTCGCGGTGCTGCGCCAGGCCGCCGCCCGCGCGGGCGATCCGCCGCCGCGCCTGGTCACCGGGGCCGAGCAGGACGGCATCATCCGAGAATTGCTCGCCGGCGATCTCGAGGACGGCGATGCGTCGGCATCCCGGTGGCCGCAGGTGCTGCGCCCCGCGCTGACCACCGCCGGGTTCGCCACCGAACTGCGTGACCTGCTGGCCCGCTGCGCCGAACGCGGTGTGGACCCGCTGCAGCTGCAACGCATCGGCCGGTTGTCCGGGCGGCCCGAGTGGGCGGCCGCGGGCCGGTTTGCCCAGCAGTACGAACAGGTGATGCTGCTGCGCGCGGCCGTCGGGACCGCCGCACCGCAGGCGACGGTGCCTGCGCTCGGCGCGGCCGAACTGGTGGGCGCTGCGCTGGAGGCACTGGCCGCCGACGCCGAGCTGCTTGCGGCCGAACGGTCGCGGATCCGGCTGCTGCTCGTCGACGACGCCCAACACCTCGATCCGCAGGCCGCCCGGCTGGTCCGGGTGCTGGCCGCCGGTGCCGAGCTGACGCTGCTGGCCGGTGACCCCAATCAGGCGGTGTTCGGCTTCCGCGGCGCCGACCCGGCTGTGCTGACCGCCGCCGACACCCCGGTGGTCGAATTGAGCCGCTCACACCGGTGCGCGCCCGCGGTGGCCCGTGCGATCAGCGGAATCGCCGCTGGGCTGCCGGGCAACAGTGCGTGGCGCAGCCTGGACGGCAACTCCGATGACGGTGGATCGGTGCGCGTGCGGGTGGCGAGCTCGGCGCACGCCGAGGCGGCGTTGATCGCCGACACCCTGCGCCGCGCGCACCTCGTCGACGGGGTGCCGTGGTCGCAGCTGGCCGTCATCGTCCGCTCACCGTCGGCCGTCGCGGCGCTGCCCAGGGCGCTCGCCGGTGCCGGTGTCCCGGTCGTCGCGGCGCAACTGGCCGGGCCTGTCGCCGATCAGCCCGCGGCACAAGCGCTGTTGCTGGTGCTGGCCGCGACCGCCAACGGCCTCGACCGCGACCAGGCGGTGTCGCTGCTGACCGGGCCGATCGGCCGGGTCGACCCGGTGACGCTGCGCCAGCTGCGTCGGGCATTGCGCCGCAACGGCTCCGGCGACTTCGGCGACCAACTCGTCACGGCACTCACCACCGGCCGGGTCGACCTGCCCGCGACGCTGGCCCGCCCGGTCAATCGGGTGCGCGCGGTGCTGACGGCGGCCGGCCGCGGGCACCGGCAGCACCGCGACCCCCGCTACACCCTGTGGCAGGCCTGGGAGCGCAGCGGATTGCAGCGGCGCTGGCTGACGGTGGCCGAGCGCGGCGGCACCGAGGGAGCACTGGCCGACCGCAACCTGGAGGCCGTCACCGCGCTGTTCGACATCGCCGATGACTACGTGTCCCGCACCACCGGCGCGTCACTGCCCGGACTGCTCGATCATGTTGCGGGCCTGCAACTTCCACCGGTCACCTCCGATAGCCGGTCGGCCGTCGAGACGGTGGCCGTGCTGAGCCCGCACGCGGCGCTGGACCGGGACTGGGGCCTGGTGATCATCGCCGGACTGCAGGACGGCTTGTGGCCCAACACCACACCGCGAGGTGGGGTGTTGGGCACCCAGCGGTTGCTCGACGTGCTCGACGGCCTGGGTGATGACGTGTCGGCGCGGGCTCCGCTGCTGGCCGAGGAGCGCAGACTGCTCATCGCCGCGATGGGACGCGCGCGGCGCGGGCTGTTGATCACCGCCGTCGACAGCGACGCCGGCGACGACGCTGCGCTGCCGTCGCCGTTCGTCGCCGAG
>JAHFVD010000016.1:0-62554 GCA_023264735.1 Mycobacterium sp.
GCTCAAGGCACGCACCACACAGGCCGGACAAATCAAATGGAAGACAACCCAGCAGAGCGTCAGTCAGACCCAGAGTCACGACCTGTGCGGTAACGCTCTTCCATCATCAATGTCGGACCCCGCAGCGACGATGCCGACATGACTGAAGTATTTCTAGGTAGGGAAGCGCTGGCCGATGGCCTGTCCCGCCACGACCTCCAGCGCTGGTATCGGCGGATGTACCGCGGCGTTTACGTCCCGAAGTACGCCTCACCATCGTTGCGTGATTACGCGTATGGGGCTTGGCTGTATACGAACCGAACGGGCGTTATTGGCGGTGTGGCGGCGTCTGCGCTGCATGGCGCGCAGTGGGTCGACGACGATGAACCGGTGGAAGTCCTCGTCGATGAGCGACGCCGACAGCCCGGACTGACCGTTCGAATGGATCGCCTCGCCGACGACGAAGTCGAAAGTGACGACGACCTTCTCGTCACAACACCGTCGCGCACCGCTTTCGACATGGGGCGATATCTCAAGCGCGCAACGGCGTTGGCGCGCTTGGACGCGCTGATGCGAGCAGCGCCATTCGCAGCCGAGGACGTGGAGATGCTGATGCACCGGTACGGGGCTGTCAGAGGGGTGCGTCAGCTGCGGGACTTGCTACCGCTAGTTGATGCTGGCGCGGAGTCGCCCAAGGAAAGCTGGCTGCGCTTGCTCCTGATCGACGGCGGGCTACCGGCACCTGAGACCCAGATTCCGATCTTCGAAGGCGGCGTTCCGGTTGCCTTTCTCGACATGGGATATCCCGACATCAAGCTGGCCTTCGAATACGACGGCGACCAACACCGCAGCGACCGTCGTCAATACGTACGAGACGTTCGACGTCTACCAATGGTCGAACGGCACGGGTGGGAAGTCATTCGGGTCATCGCGGAAGACAGACACGCCGAGGTGCTGTGGCGGGCGAAGGAGGCATTTCTTCGCCGAGGTGGTGCCGAGATCGACGAAATGTCGCAACCTACTCGCACTTTCGCTGCGTAATGTCGGTTTGGGCGTAAAGAGACAGAAAGCTCAGGCGCGGCGGGGGGCGGCCAGTCGCTCGCGGCGCAGCCGCTCGACCTCGGTCAGCTCCAGCGGCTCCAGCGGACCGACGACCCGCGACAGCAGCAGGTCTGCCAGCTCGGGATTGCGCGCCAGGCACGGGCCGTGCAAATAGGTCGCGACCACGCTGCCCTGCACCGCACC
Organism: Mycobacterium sp.; assembly: GCA_023264735.1. Lineage (GTDB taxonomy): Bacteria > Actinomycetota > Actinomycetes > Mycobacteriales > Mycobacteriaceae > Mycobacterium. The sequence goes on from JAHFVD010000016.1 coordinate 1,225, forward strand.
GTCGTAGCCGTCGCCCGCGCGGTTGCCCGCGCCTTTGACCACTGCCGCCAACGGCCGCGCATCGGGACCTAAAACGGTTCCACCGCGGTGGTTTTCGAATCCCGTCAGCGGAAGCGTCATACCGTCGATCAACGGGGTGGACACCACTTCGCCGATGGTGCGGCTGGGTTGCGGCGACGTCGTCACGTCCAGCAGGCCGACACCCTCGACCCGCTCACCGGCCGACGTCTCATACCAATGGCCCAGCACCTGGATCGCTGCGCAGATCGCCAGCACCGGAGCGCCGCGGGCCGCAGCGCGCTGCAATCCCTGATGTGCCAGAAGGTGTTTGGTGGCCAGGCGCTGTGCGTAGTCTTCGGCGCCACCGAGGGTGTACAGGTCCAGCGAGTCGGGCACCGGGTCGGCCAGCGTGATCTCGACGATCTCGGCGGCAATTCCGCGCAGCCGCAGCCGCTGTCGCAGCACGACGGCGTTTCCGCCGTCACCGTAGGTGCCCATCACGTCGGGCAGCACCAGCCCGATCTGCACACTAGCCATGCATCCGCCCCAACGTGCGAGTCAGCTGCAAAAACGCGGTGTAGTTCGCCACCACCTCGACGTGCCCCTTCGGGCATGACACGATCGCATCAATGGTGTTGTGCACCAGCGTATGCGGCACTCCGGCGTAGCCTAGCCGCACCGCCAGGTCGGTTCCTCGCTCGCCGGCGGCGACGACGGGCACACCCTCGAAGTGCTCGAAGTTGACGTCCCACAGCCACGACAGATCTTCACCGTCGGGCACCTGGCCGTTGACCGAAATCACCACGCCCTGCGCGGTTGTGTCGACCATCGACAGCGCCTCCTGCCACCCGGCCGGGTTCTTCGCCAGCAGGATGCGCGCCGTGTGCTCGCCCATCGGCACGGTCTGGTAGCGACCGGCGACCTCGTCCACCGCGGAGACGGCTGCCGCCGCGGCGGCGGGATCTGCTCCCAGCGCTACCGCGGCCGCCACTGCCTGAGTGGCGTTGCCCCGGTTGACCTTTCCCGGTAGCGACAGCCGCATCGGGAGCTCGAGACCGTCGGGCCCGTAGATCTTCGCGTCGTCGTACCACCACTGCGGGCTTGGCCGCTTGAAATCCGTTCCCGTCGAGTACCAGTGCGAGTGGTCGCGCACGATGACCTCGCCGCTGCGCGGGCAGCTGACCGAGTCGTTGGCCCAGCCACCGCCGGCGGCCACCCACACCACGCGGGGGCAGTCGTAGGCCGCGGACGTCATCAGCACGTCGTCACAGTTGGCGACGACGATCGCGTCGGGGTGGCGGGCGAGTCCGCCGCGCAGGGTGCGTTCGATGTGGTTGATCTCACCCACCCGGTCCAGCTGATCGCGCGAGAGATTCAGCAGCACGATCACCGCGGGGTTGACCGCATCGGCGACGTGCGGGACGTGCATCTCGTCGACCTCGAGCGCGGCCAGCGACGCGTCACGGGATCCGGCCAGCGCGGCCACCAGCCCGGCGTCCATGTTGGCGCCCTCGGCATTGGTGGCCACAGGGCCGAGGGTGGCCAGTGCGGCCGCCGTCATCCGGGTGGTGGTGGACTTGCCGTTCGTGCCGGTCACGACCACGGTGCGCCGGCCGGTGCCGAGTTGCCCCAGGATCGAGCGATCCAGGGTCATCGCGACCAGGCCACCGATCATGGCGCCGGCACCACGGCCGGTGACCCGGGACGCCCAACGCGCGGCGGAGCCGGCGGCCAGCGCGGCGCGGCCGCGGGCTGTGATCATCCGCGCAGTCTAATTCGGCCGCCGATTAAGGCTCAGGGTGCGAGTCGCAATGGTTGGCGGCTAGCCTGCCGCGCCGTGGCCGCCATTGGCGCTTCCGGGCCCACCGGTGCCGGTACCCCCGCTGCCTCCGCTGCCCCCGGTGCCAGTGGGTGCGCTCGAGCCACCGGTGCCCCCGTCGCCACCGGTGGCTTTGGCGTTCGTCGGAGTCTGGGCGTCACCGCCGTTGCCGGCATCCCCGCCCCTGCTCAGCGGACCGCTGCCGCCGCCGGTGCCCCCGTCGCCGCCCCTGCCACCCGTTGCGTCGCCATGATTGCTGACGGCGAACCCGCCGCCGCCGCCGTCATTGCCACTGCCGCTTCCGTTACCGTTGCCGCCTCGTCCCCCGTTGCCGCCGACGGCGACGGCGCCGTCGATGGTGGCAAAGCCTTCGACGCCGGCGACACTCGCGGCCTCCGAGGTGCCGCTGCCGCCGTAACCGCCGTCGCCGCCGGGGCTACCGCCGTTGCCGCCGGCGCCACCGTCGCCGCCGGTCGCGTTGCCCGCTGCGAAGACGTAGGTCCCGCCGTCGCCGCCGTCGCCACCGCTGCCGCCCGAACCACCGCCGGTGCCATCGCTGCCGTTGCCGCCATTCCCGCCATGTCCGCCGATCGCGTCGCCGGCAAGGCTGAAGACGCCCTCGCTGGCATCGCCGCCGTCGCCTCCGGTGCGCCCGACGCGTCCCCCGGTGCCGCCGTCCCCGCCGTTGCCACCGGTAGCGGTGCCCCCGGTGGCGGAGGTATATGCACCGGCACCGCCGTTGCCACCGTTGCCACCGTTCCCGCCGCTGCTGTAGGGCATGATGCCCACCTTGCCGGCGTTGCCGCCGTTTCCACCGTCGCCGGCCTTGGCGTCACCGTCGGTGGTCGCGGCGCTACCGCCGTTTCCACCGTCGCCGCCGCTGCCGCGCCAGCTTCTGCCGCCGTTGCCACCGTTGCCGCCGGTTGCGGGTACCCCAAGAGGCTGCGCAACGACGTCAAGATCGACGTAGGCGGCCGTGCCGGCGTTTCCGCCATTCCCGCCGTGACCTCCCTTGCCGAAGATGCCATTCCCGCCGTTTCCGCCGTTTCCGCCAATGCCGGTCGCACGGTCCGCGTCGCCGCCGTTTCCGCCATTCCCGCCGTGACCGATCAGGCCAGCCGCCCCGCCGGCGCCGCCGTCCTGACCGATTCCGCCGTTCGCGCCGTTTCCGCCGTTACCGACGAAAATGCCTCCGGCACCACCCTTTTGGCCCTTCAGCGTGCCGTCGGCGCCATTGCCGATGAGGATTCCGCCGTTGGTGCCCGGCCTGACCGCATCACCGATGAGCCAACCGCCGGGCCCGATCACGTTCAACGGGTTGGCCGCGATCTGAGCCGGTGCGTCCAGCAGGCGGGCCACGATCGGGTCGATGTCGACGGGCCTCGGCGTGATCAGGCGAAGTGCCGGCGCTGCGAGCGACGTCCCAACACCCCCTGCGCCTGCCCCCAGAGCGCACGTGACTTCACTCACGGTGCACGAGCCAGTGTTGATGGGCAGCGGCACTGAATGATCGGCGAGGGCGACCGTCATCGACATCGTTGGCGGCGGTGTTGGTGTGCCGGTGTGCCCAGCGAGCAGCGCTGTCCCCGCAGCCGCCACCGCGCTGACCGTCACGGTCGAGGCGAGTAGTCGCACATTGCGCGGCGTAGCTGGTGAAGGTTTGCTCATGACGGAAGCCTCTCCACGGGAGCTAACAGCCGTGACATGCGTCGGCGATAGGCTCTGGCCTACCACAGGTGTGCGAGTGTGCACAGGGGATTTGCAGCTAATTCTCAGCAACTTGTCGATCGCCTCGACAAGCGCGAACCGGCCGCACGGCAAAGCCGTGGTTGTCAGCGATCCGGTACCGGCAGTCGCCCCGAGGGGAATGTCGGCCAGCAATGGTCCTCGACACGGATTCGATGTCCCGGGCACTGTCGGACCTGCGTGCCATCCTGACTGTGTGAGCCACACCTGGGGTCGACCCGCCCGCGAGTCGGGCGATGGCTGGGTGGTCGTCGACGTCGAGACCACGGGTTTTCGGCCTGGCCACGCCCGCGTCATCAGCCTGGCCGCCCTGGCGCTGGATCCCGAGGGGCGCGTCGAACATTCCGTGGTCAGCCTGCTCAATCCCGGTGTCGATCCCGGTCCCACCCACATCCACGGCCTGACCGCCGAGATGCTGGAGGACCAGCCGACGTTCGCCGATATCGCCCCCGATGTCATCGAGCTGCTGCACGGTCGCACCCTGGTCGCCCACAATGTGGCGTTCGACTACGCATTCCTGGCCAGTGAGGCCGAGCTGGCCCAGACCGCCCTGCCGGTCGACACCGTCATGTGCACCGTCGAGCTGGCCCGCCGCCTGGACCTCGGACTGGAGAACCTGCGGCTGGAGACCCTGGCCCGGCACTGGGCGGTGCCGCAGACCCGCGCCCACGATGCGTTCGACGACGCCCTGGTGTTGTCCCGGGTGCTTGCTCCCGCCCTGCAGCGGGCCCGCGAGCGTGAGGTCTGGTTGCCGGTACGGCCCGCGACCCGGCGCCGCTGGCCCAACGGACGGGTCACCCACGACGAGCTGCGACCGCTGAAGATGCTGGCCTCCCGGATGCCGTGCCCCTACCTGAACCCGGGGCCGTACCGGCGCGGTGGACCGCTGGTGCAGGGCATGCGCGTCGCATTGTCGGCCGAGGTGAACCGCACGCACGAGGAGCTGGTCGAGCGGATCATTCACGCCGGGTTGGCCTACGCCGACGCCGTCGACCCGCAGACCTCATTGGTGATCTGCAACGAGCGGACCCCAGAGCAGGGCAAGGGCTATCTGGCGCGTGAGCTGGGGGTTCCGGTGGTGTCCGACCGGCAGTTCATGGACTCGGTCGCTTCGGTGGCCAATGGCACCGGGATCGACGAGTTCGCTCCCTCGGTCGACCAGGGTCAGCAGTTCGCGCTGTTCTGAGACTTCGCTTCGCTAGCATCGCCACCGGGGTGGTGATGTAGGTGAACGATCGCAAGGGCTTGCCGCGGTCCGCTTTGCCGATCCTGTCCTCGGCGGTCAGCTGTCTGCTCCTCGCGCTCGGTTTCGCCTTCAAATGGGGTGGCGACAACACCGTTCGGATCGTCGACGGGCTCGCCTTCGCCGCGTTCGGCCTGTACGCGGCAGTGTGCTTGACGCTCGCGGCCCGGGCTGCCCAGGGCCGAAACCGCACCGCGTGGACCACCATGGCGGTTGCGTTCTACCTGTGGGCGGCGGGTGAGCTCACCAGGGCGCTGTTCACGCTCGTCTTGCACCGGTCGGTGTTCCCGTCGCCTTGGGACTTTCTCTACCTGGCATTCGTCGTGCTGGTCTGCGTCGCGTTCGTGCTGTTTCCCGCCGAACCGGCCCAGGGCTCGCGGACGCGGGTGCTCTTCGATGCGTTGATCGTCGCCATGTCGTCGTTCATCGTGTTGTGGGTGGTGGTGCTCGGCAACGTGTACCAGGCCAGGCAGGTGGACAGCGTCATACAGGGGCGTGCTCTGCTCTACCCGCTGTTCGTCCTGTTCATCTTCGTTGCCGCGGTGGTGTTTGTCGCCCGATCCGGTCCCGGCAACCGAGTGGTGATGTGGCTACTCTTCGGCGCCGTCACCCTGATGGCGTTCTCTGGGATCACATTCGCATTCCTGCAAGGCGCCAATCGCTATCACCCCGGGCATCTCACGAGTATCGGCTGGGTGCTTGCGATGTCGTGTTTCGGTGCAGCCGCCCTGCTGAGTCGCCGGCCGCGGGTACCTGTGCCGCCAAGCTCACCGCAATCCTCGACCGTCCTGTGGTTGCCCTACGTGCCGCTGCTGCTTGCCGGCACCATCGGGCCGGCCCTCGCCATGACCGGTGTCCTGCGGATCGGGGTCCCGGTGTTGATGGCGTTCCTCTGCGTCCGGCAGGTGCTCTCGGGGTGGGAGAATCGCCGATTGCTCACGGCCGCAGCCGATCAGGCATTGCGCGATCCGTTGACCGGGCTGGCCAACCGCACCCTGTTCCAGGACCGGCTGGCACACGCCATGGCACTGCGCCGCCGCGACGATCGTGTGGTCGCGGTGGTGTCACTGGACCTCGATGACTTCAAGTTGATCAACGACAGCATGGGACATCCTGCCGCAGATACTCTTCTGGTCCGCGTCGGCGGGCGCATCGCCGAAAGCGTGCGGCCCGGCGATACCGTCGCGCGGCTCGGCGGCGATGAATTCGCCCTGCTGCTCGAGGGCGGAGTCGATGAGGCGCACCTGGTATGCGAGCGCGTGATCGCATCATTCGACACCCCGTTCATCATCGACGGGCACGAAGTGCTGATGCGCCCGAGCGCCGGAATGGCGGTCACATTGCAGGCCGAAACCGACCTCGCACCAGAGGAATTGGTGAAGCGTGCCGATATCGCGATGTATTTTGCCAAACGCACCCGGAATTCGACGGTGCATACCTTCAGCTCGGACATGACGCTGCTCGATCCGGGCATCGAGGAAGTGACGAACACCGGCGAGAATCGTTCGGTCGGAAGTGGTGCGGCGCAGGTGCGGCTACTGGGCGAACTACGGCGCACCATCGACCGCGGCGGCCTCGAGATGGTGTATCAACCCAAGATCGACCTGAGAACCGGCCGCATCGCTGGTGTTGAGGCACTACTGCGGTGGCCTCATCCGCGGCTGAAAGTTCTTCGGCCAGGGGCATTTTTACCCCTGATCCTGCGCCACGGTTTGATGCGTCCGGTGACCGATCTGGTCTTCAAGAAGGCGCTCGATGATGCTGCGCGATGGATGGCGATGGGGCTGGACGTCCCTATCGCGGTGAACCTGTTCGCACCACTGCTCCGCGACCTGCAACTGCCCGAGGCGGTGAGTAACGTTCTGCGGGAACGTGATCTCCCGCCCCGGCTACTGACCATCGAGATCACCGAGGATCTGGTCCTCGACGAGGTGGGCCGGGCTACCGGGGTGCTGAAACAACTGCGCGACGACGGCATCCGGATCGCCATCGACGACTTCGGCAGTGGCTATTCAGCTTTGAGCTACCTGCGTGATCTTCCGATCGACGAAGTGAAATTCGACCGCCATTTCATCGCGTCGGTTGCCACCGACGACAGGGCTGCCGCGGTGGTCAGCGCGGTCGCCGAAGGTGTCGAAGACGCCGAGACGGCGACATGGCTGCGCGAGCATGCCTGTGACATCGGTCAGGGCTACTATTTCGGTCGGCCCGTCCCTGCTGCCGAGATCCCTGGCTTGGTGGCTCAGCAAGCGCCGCAACGCTCTTAGCTGCGTTGAAGGCTGACCCTCAGAGCCTCCTGCGTGTCTCTGGCCAACACCCTGAGGCTTATTGAGATCGAAATGTGTTGGCGTAGCTTGAAGTTGGGCCCAATGACAATTTGTTGTTGACAGAAGGCAGCTTTGACATGAAGAAAGTACTCGCCGTCACCGCCGCGATCAGCGGTTCCACGTTCAACCGCGCCTCCGCTGATTCGGGGCAGGAGTCGGAAACTCCCCACACCCACACCACCGTCTCCTGCCATGGTGTCGGGGGCCGTGACCACGACCGCTCCGTCGATCCATTAACGCTCGCTGAGGTCTAGTAGCCACTACGGGAGTAGTACGCTGGCGTGCCTGATGCCACCGAATCCCGAACGCCGCACCGCGATCCTCGACGCCGCGATCGACATCGCCGTCGACGTGGGCATCGGCGGGCTTACCCACCGCCAGGTCGACGATCGTGCGGGTCTGCCGGCAGGGACCACGTCGAACTACTTCCGGACCCGGCTGGCGCTGTTGGAAGCCACCGCCGCGCATGTCGTCGACCTGCACTGGCGGCACGTCGACGCGCTGCAGTCCGCACTGCCTTCGCCGATGAACCGCGCGAGCCTCGCGGCGCTACTGACGCGGATGGTGGCCGATCCCGACGAAGCGGCCAAGCGGCGAACCCTGGCCCGGTTCGAGTTCTTCATCGAGGCGATCCGACGGCCCGAATTGCAGCCGTTCATCTACGAACTGCAGCACGCCGCCATGAAAACGGCCGGACTGATTTTGGCCTCCGCCGGCATCGATGCCTCACCCGAGCAGATCGACCAACTGACCCGGTTGCTCAACGGGCTGACGTTCAGCAACCTCACGATCGATCAGCCCGACGGGCATGACCCAGCCGGGCTGATCGACCGTGTGCTCGATTCGGTGTTGTCGGACTAGTTCCCCGGGTCGCTTCGCTCCTGCCCGCCGGACCTAGTTCCCCGGGTCGCTTCGCTCCTGCCCGCCGGACCTAGCTCAGCGCCTTGGCCTTCAGCGACTCGAACTCCTGCTGCGAGATCGTTCCCGCATCCAAGAGCTGCTTGGCGTGCTCGATCTCCTGCGCGGGCGAGCGCCCGGCAGCATCCCTGATGTAGTCGTCGGTCTCCTGTTTGGCGGCCAGCGCGGCGGCGCGCGCGCGTTGGGCCATGCCCTGCCCGCGCGCGATCAGGTAGATCAGCGCGGTCAGCCATGGGAACACGATCAGGAAGATCACCCAGACGGCCTTGATCCAGCCCGACGTCGTGTGATCACGCCAGAACAGGTCCACCAGGATCTGGAACAACACCAGCAAGTACGCGATCCAGGCGAAGATGATCAGGAAGTGCCAGAGGAAATCCCATGTTGAACCCCAGTCCACGGCCTGCTCCTTATGTTGTTGGGATAACGCCGATTCGCGCAGCGCGGTTCACGGCCGACACGACAGCCCGCAGTGACGCTGTGGTGATTGATGTCGCGATGCCGACGCCCCATACCGTGCGTCCACCGATGGACGCTTCGACGTAGGCCGCTGCGGCAGCTTCCTCTCCGGCCGACATCGCGTGCTCGGAGTAGTCCAGCACGCTGATGTCGAAGCCGACGGTGCCCAGCGCGTCGACGAACGCGGCCAACGGCCCGTTGCCCTGGCCGCTGATCTCGGTCTCGACCCCGTCGATCTTCACGACAGCCTCGATGACGTCGGTGCCGCCGTCGACCTCCGCGCCGACCACCTTCTGGCGGATACGCTCCAAAGGCCGGATGGGCGAGAGGTATTCGTCGGCGAACGCGTCCCACATCTCCTTGGGCGACACCTCGCCGCCCTCGCCGTCGGTGATGGCTTGGATGGCTTGGGAGAACTCGATCTGCAGCCGACGCGGCAGCGCCAGGCCGTGATCGGCCTTCATGATGTAGGCCACCCCGCCCTTACCGGACTGCGAGTTGACTCGGATCACGGCCTCGTAGGTGCGGCCGACATCCTTGGGGTCGATCGGCAGATACGGCACTTGCCACAGGATGTCGTCGACATCCGAATCCGCTTCGTCGGCAGCGACTTTCATCGCATCCAGGCCCTTGTTGATGGCGTCCTGGTGGCTGCCCGAGAACGCGGTGTAGACCAGATCGCCACCGTAGGGATGGCGTTCGTGCACGGGCAGCTGGTTGCAGTACTCGACGGTGCGGCGGATCTCGTCGATGTTGGAGAAGTCGATCTGTGGATCCACCCCGCGGGAGAACTGGTTGAGCCCCAGCGTCACCAGACACACGTTGCCGGTGCGCTCACCGTTGCCGAACAGACAGCCCTCGATGCGGTCGGCGCCGGCCTGGTAGCCCAATTCGGCTGCCGCAACAGCGGTTCCGCGGTCGTTGTGCGGATGCAGGCTCAAGATGATCGAGTCGCGCGGGATCAGGTGCCGGTGCATCCACTCGATCGAGTCGGCGTAGACGTTGGGAGTGGCCATCTCCACGGTAGCGGGCAGGTTGACGATCAGCGGCACCTCGGGGGTGGGCTTCACGATGTCGGCGACGGCGTTGCACACCTCGACGGCGTACTCCAGTTCGGTGCCGGTGTAGGACTCGGGGGAGTACTCGAAGCGCCACTGGGTGCCGGGATACTTCGCCGCCTCCTCGACGCACATGCGGGCGCCATCGGTGGCGATCTTCTTGACTTCCTCACGGCCGGCACGGAATACGACCCGGCGCTGCAGGATCGACGTCGAGTTGTAGAAGTGCACGATCGCGCGGGGCGCTCCGGCACACGCCTCGAAGGTGCGGGTGATCAACTCGGGGCGGCACTGCGTCAGCACCTGGATGGTGACGTCGTCGGGGATGGCGCCCTGCTCGATGATCTCGCGGACGAAGTCGAAATCGGTCTGGCTGGCCGACGGGAAGCCGACCTCAATCTCCTTGTAGCCCATGTTGACCAGCAGCTCGAACATGCGGCGTTTACGGGCCGGGCTCATCGGGTCGATCAGGGCCTGGTTGCCGTCGCGCAGGTCGACCGCGCACCACATCGGTGCGTGCTCAATGACCTTGTCCGGCCAGGTGCGGTCAGGCAGGGTGACCGGCTCGACCTCGGCAGCGAACGACCGGTACCGGTCGACCGGCATCGAGGACGTGCGCTGGGTGTTCCAGGAGGGCTGGCCGTCGCGTTGCGGGCCGGCGGGGGTCTTGATGGTGCGGGCAGATACGTAGGCGTCCACGGATTCGAAGGACGGCTTTTGAGTGGTCACGATTTGGCTCCGGGGGTCTTGGGTGGACTTCAGACCGGCGCATCGCGAAAACCCGCGACGGGAGGCCAGTCTGGATCAGACCCCGTCGCGGCGTCCGAGAAGGAGCACCCGCTGCACAAGTCGGTACTGTACTCCGATTGCCTCACCAGGCCAAAGTCCCCGTTCAATACGGGACCCAACGGTTCGCCAGCAGGGTAAATTGACGGCGTCGCAAGCCGTGATCGGGGGTTATTTCGTGCAACTGAGCGTTCGCTGCGTGCTCGCGACCGGGGTCTCGGTGACTGCCGCCGCCACCATCGCCCTCGCGCCGCTGCCTGCGGATCCGTTGCCGTCGACGCACGCCGCGCCGGTGGTGCTCACTGGCGCCTGGCAGGAGCTGCAGGCGAATGTTCAGGCAGATCTGGCCAATCTGACGTCGTTGATCGTCAACTATCCGCCCGCGCCGATCCTGACTCAGGTGGCGAAGAACCTCACTACGTATTCGCACTGGCTTGTCGGCCAGGACGGGGGCACCCCGTTGATGATCGTGCAGACGATGGCTGACCACGCTTCGACGGTCGCCGGCGTGGTGGTCACCATGGGGCTGATGGTGCCGCTCAGCTTCATCGGGTCGTTCATCGCTCCCGGGGTCATGATCGCGCAATTGATCGCCGACACCGCCAAATACCCGTCCACCCCGCAGACCGTGCTACAGGCGTTCATCGACGCACCGGCCGTCTTCCTCAACACCTCTCTGAACTGCTGCTCCACGGCGCTGTTTCAGCTGGCCTTCGGCTTGCTGAACCCGGGCCCGCTCGGCTACCTCCTGTCGATCGGGCCGGCGATCGCGAAAGCGCTGGAGATAACACCGCCTCCGACGACCACGGCGTCCGCGAGCGCGACAAAGCAGACCGACGATCCGGCTGGGCCGGCCGCCGCTTCGCCGAAAGTGGCTCCCGGTGTCGGTCAGAGCCGTCGATCGGTGTCGATCACCGCCGCACAGAAGCCCGTCGCCGCGCGCGGTGCCAAGCGGCCCAGCGCGACGCGTAAGACCGCCGACGCACGGCAGGCGACGTCCAGCGGCACGGGGCAGTCAGCTAGACCTGCGAATCCGGGAACGCGATAACCGACAGGAACCGGATCGGCACTTCGATCAGGTCTGCGGGGCCGTGTGCACCCTCGCCGTCGATCTGCAGCGAGTCGCCAGGGTGTAGTCGGTAGACCGAGCGGCTGTGCGCGTAGTCCATAACGCCTTCGAGCACGTAGATGAACTCGGTGCCCGGGTGCTGGAACAGGGGGTAGGTCTTACTCTTCTCCGACAGCGTGACCAGCAGGCATTCCAGCCGCTTGTGTTCGCCGCGCAGTGAGCCCAGCAGTTCGTACTCGTGGCCCTCCCGGGTCCCGGTGCGCACGATCCGCGCACCGGTGCCGGACTTCACGAAGGCGGCGGGACGCTCGACGTCGGCACCACGGAACAGCGTGGTCACCGGAACGTCGAAACCTTTGGCCAACAACGCCAGCGTGGACAGGCTCGGCGAGGTCTGGGCGTTCTCGATCTTGCTCATCATCGCCTTGGAGATACCGACCCGGGCGGCCATGTCGGCCACCGACAAGCCCAGCTGCTGACGCAGCAGACGCACGTTGTGCGCGATCGCGGCCTCGAACTCCAGCTCCGCAACCGGCTCGTGCGGTTCGCGATCGCGGGCCGTACCCGATTGGTTGCGCAGCAGATCGGTCACAAGCTGAGTGTCTATCTCATCTGCCCGGCGCCGACATAGGGATACGGGCTCTTCAACAGCTCACCCTCAGCGAAGCGGGACAACCGGAAGTCGGTCTCCGGTATCCGCGGATCGCTGCTGCGGCCATCGACGACCAGGTCGGCAACCAGCCGGCCGACCGCCGGTGCGATCTTGAACCCGTGGCCGCTGAAGCCGGCGGCGACGAACAGTCCGTCGCGACCGCTGGCCGAGATCACCGGGTTCCAATCCGGTGTGACGTCGTAGCAGCCTGCATAGCTGGTGGTGATCGCCGCACCGGTGAAGCCGGGGAAGCGGGTGCCCACCTTGTCGACGGTGAGGTCGATGAAATCCTCGGTGGCGCGGTTCAGGTAGTCGTCGGGATCGGCGGTCATGACGTCGGACAGATCGCTGTTGCCGAAGAGCACGTCACCGCCGACTTCGGGGCGCACATATTGCAGCGACACCAAGTCGGAGAACACCGGCACCGGTCCCAGCTCGACGCCGGGTGAGATCATGACGATCTGCTCGCGCACCACTCGGATCGGCACTTCGATGCCGTAGGGCGCCAGGAACGCACTCGTCCACACCCCGGTCGCAATGACGACGCTGCCCGCGCTGATCTCGGTGCCGTCGGCCAGTCGCACACCGGTGACGGCGTCACCGTCGGTGAGTAGACCGGTTACTGTGGCGCCCTGGCGGATTCGCACACCGGCGGCGCGGGCAGCGACGGCGAACGCTTGAGCGGTCTGGTAGGCGTCGCCGTAGCCGCCGCGAGATTCCCAGCCGAAGGCGGCGAACGGTGTCAGGTCGGCGAACGGCCACAGCCGGGCCACCTCGTCGGCGTCGATCTCCTCGGTCTGCACACCGACGGCGCGTTGTGCAGCCATGCTTTTGCGTAAGGAGTCGACGTTGGGTTCGCCGACACCGACGACGTATCCGGTCTGCCGGAAGCCGATATCGATCGCGTGATCCCCGAGAAACTGCTGAGGCTTCTCGAACACCTCCAGGCCGACGGTCGCCATCGCCGCCAGCGAGCTCACTCCGTAGTGACAGCGCACGATCCCGCTGGATTTACCGGTCATTCCCGATGCCACGGTATTGCGCTCGGCGACAACCACATCGGTGACACCGCGTTGGCTCAATGCCCAGGCGGCGGCGCATCCCTCGATCCCGCCGCCGACGATGACGACATCGGCCGTCTCGGTCACAGGCCTGCCCCGGGTATCCAGGAGGTGCCCGCCAGCGGAACCCGGGCCATCGCCGCGGCCTCGATTGTGACCGCAACCAGGTCCTCCGGTTCAAGGTGCAGCAGATGGGCCTTGCCGCACGCGCGCGCGATCGTCTGGGCCTCCATGGTGAGCACCCGCAGATAGTTGGCCAGCCGCCTGCCGGCGTCCACCGGATCCAGCCGGGCCGCCAGTTCCGGGTCCTGGGTGCTGATGCCGGCCGGGTCGCGGCCGTCCTGGAAATCGTCGTAGAAACCGGCTGCGCTGCCCAGCTTTTCGTACTCAGCGGCGTACTTGGGATTGTTGTCACCCAGTGCGATCAGCGCGGCGGTGCCGATCGCCACGGCGTCGGCGCCCAACGCCATGGCCTTGGCGACGTCCGCGCCGGTGCGGATGCCACCGGACACGATCAACTGAACCTTGCGATGCACTCCCAGTTCCGAGAGCGCCTGCACCGCTTGGGGAACTGCGGCCAGCGTCGGGATGCCGACGTGCTCGATGAAGACGTCCTGGGTGGCGGCGGTGCCGCCCTGCATTCCGTCGACGACCACCACATCGGCACCGGCGGCCACGGCCAGCTTCACGTCGTAATAGGTGCGGGTGGCACCGACCTTGACGTAGATCGGCTTCTCCCAGTCGGTGAGCTCGCGCAGCTCGTTGATTTTGATGGTCAGATCGTCGGGGCCGGTCCAGTCGGGATGCCGGCAGGCTGAGCGCTGATCGATCCCTTCGGGCAAGGTGCGCATCCCTGCGACCCGTTCGGAGATCTTCTGCCCCAGCAGCATTCCGCCACCGCCCGGCTTGGCGCCCTGGCCGAGGACGACCTCGATGGCGTCGGCCTTACGCAGGTCGTCGGGGTTCATCCCGTAACGTGACGGAAGGTACTGGTAAACCAGGTATTTGGACTGCCCGCGTTCCTCCGGGGTCATCCCGCCGTCGCCGGTGGTGGTCGACGTGCCGACCTCGCTGGCGCCGCGGCCCAGTGCCTCCTTGGCCGGGCCCGACAGCGCGCCGAACGACATGCCGGCGATGGTGACCGGAGTCTCCAGATGCAGAGGATGTTTGGCGTGCCGGTCGCCGAGCACGACATCGGTGCCGCAGCGCTCGCGATAGCCCTCCAATGGGTAGCGCGACATCGACGCACCCAGGAACAGCAGGTCGTCGAAGTGGGGGAGAGGACGTTTGGCGCCCCAGCCGCGGATGTCGTAGATGCCGGTTTCGGCGGCCCGCTGGATGCCGGCGATGGTGGCACGGTCGAAGGTGGCTGATTCGCGCAGGCCGAGGCGGGCGCGTTCGTCGTGGGTGTATGTCATCTAATAAACCGAGCTGTTGTCGATGTGGAAGTGGTAGAGCTGTCGGGCGGAGCCGTAGCGGGTGTAGGTGCTGGTGTCGTCGTCCTCGAAGCCGGCGGCCTTGAGTAGGCGGCCGAGCTCCTCGTGGTGTTCGGCGCGCATCTCTTTGGCGATGCAGTCCGCCCCGAGCGAGGCCACCTCGCCGCGGACGTACAGGCGCGCCTCATAGATCGAATCACCCAGTGCCTCACCGGCATCACCGCGAATCACCAGCCGGCCGGCCTGAGCCATGAACGCACTCATGTGCCCGACGCTCCCGCCAACGACGATGTCGACTCCCTTCATGGAGATACCGCAGCGTGCCGCGGCGTTGCCTTCGATGACGAGCAGCCCGCCGTGTGCGGTGGCGCCGGCCGACTGGGAGGCGTTGCCCTTGACCCAGACGGTGCCGCTCATCATGTTCTCGGCCACCCCGGTGCCGGCGTTGCCGTCGATGATGACCTCGGCCTGCTTGTTCATCCCGGCGGCGTAATACCCGACGTGGCCGCCGATTCCGACGCGCACCGGGGCGTCGAGGCCCACCGCAACGTTGTGGGTGCCCGCGGGATTGGTGATCCGGAACTCGCCACACAAGCCCGGGGCGTGCAGGGCGGCGTTGACCTCCCGCAGCGGCGTGCTGCTGAGATCGAACGTGGCTAGCGCGTCCATGCGTAGACCACCTCGGGCTCGGGCTCCCAGATGGCAGCCTTCTCGACGCCGGGAAGTCCTGCCAGCGCACGGTATTCACTACCCATCGCCACCCAGTCGTCGGTTTCGGCGATCACGGCAGGCTTGCAGGCGATCGCGTCGCGGACGACGGCGAACGAGTCGTGGTTGGACACGAGCAGCGTGTAGAAGCCGTCGAACGTGGCGCACAGTTCCTTCAACGCCGATTCCACATCCCGGCCGTGGGCCAGCTGGTCGGCGACGAAACGCGCGCCGACCTCGGTGTCGTTCTCGCTGTCGAATGCGATGCCGGCGGCCCGAAGGTCGCGGCGGATGGTGGCGTGGTTGGCGAACGAACCGTTGTGCACCAGGCACTGATCCGGACCCACCGCATACGGGTGGGCGCCCGCCGGGATCACCGCCGACTCGGTGGCCATCCTGGTGTGGCCCACGCCCTGCCAGCCTTGAGCATTCGCCAGTCGCCACGCCTCGGTGAGTGCCTTCGGATGGCCGACACCCTTGAGCACCGCCACATTTGCGCCGAAGCCGGCGATCAGCGCGTGCGGGTAGTGCGCAGTGATCGCGGCGTGCAGTGCCTCTGGTGTGGCATCGGCCGACGCCAGCAGCGTCTCGTCGACACGGTGCACCGACACCTCGCCGAGCGCCGCGTGTAGCGCCGCGGCCACCTGTTCGGGACTGTCATCGACGTCGAGCACCGAGACGGTGCCTTTCCCGGGCGGTGACCAGTGTGGGTCGCCGTAGACCGCTACCCCGGCGGAATCGCTTCCGCGGTTGGACATTTCACAGAGCATGCCGGTCAGCAGTTCGCCGAGCCGGGGGTAGAGCTCGGGGTTGCGCAGGTGCAGACCCACGATCCCGCACATAGTGTTCCTTCCTCGGAAGTCAGAATGCGGTCAGGTACTGGTCGACCTCCCACGGGCTGACCGCGCTGTGGTAGGCGAAGAATTCGTCGCGTTTGATCCCGGCGAAGTAGGCGGCCACCCCGTCCCCGACGGCGTCGAGTACACCGGTGATGACCGCGTCGCCCTCGAACTCGTCGACGGCGTGCAGCAGGGTCGGCGGCAAGGCCGTGCGGCCTTCGGCGCCGCCGATCGCCCCGGGGTCGAGGCTGCGCTTGATACCGTCGATGCCCGCGCCCAGTGCCGCGGCGATGGCCAGGTACGGGTTGGCCGATCCGTCGCCGCCGCGCAGCTCAACCCTCTGGGAGTCCGGGACGCGGATGTAGTGCGTGCGGTCGTTGCCCCCGTAGGTCGGCAGTTTCGGCGCCCAGGACGCTCCCGAGGCAGTGGTGAGCGCACCTGTTCGCTTGTAGGAGTTCACGGTTGGGCCGACGACGGCCTGCAGAGCGCAGGCGTGATCGAGGATGCCGCCGATGAACGCGTATGCGGTCGCCGACAGGCCCAGCCCACGGTCGTCGGACTCTTCGGGGAACACCGCGGTGCCGCCACTGGTCAGCGACAGGTGCAGGTGCAGACCGCTGCCGGTGCGGTCGGCGAACGGCTTGGGCATGAAGGTGGCGACCATGCCGCGTTCGGCGGCGATCATCGACAGCAGGTAGCGCAGCGTGATCACCCGGTCGGCCGTGGTGAGCGCGTCGGCGAACTGAAAGTTCTGCTCGAACTGGCCGTTGCCGTCCTCGTGGTCGTTGGCGTAGTTCGACCAGCCGAGGGTGTTCATCGCCGTCGAGATCGCGGTGAGATGGTCGTACATGCGGGTGACACCGCGTGCGTCGTAACAGGGTTGGGCTGCGGTGTCGGCCGTGTCGGCGGTGGCCAGGCTGCCATCGGCGGCGCGGGTCAGCAGGAAGTACTCGACCTCGGCGCCGACCCAGGGTTCGAAGCCGGCATCGGCGGCCCGCTGGATCAGCGACTTGAGGATGACCCGCGGCGCGTACGGCCACGGTTGGCCCTCGACATGCGGGTCGCAGTGCACGATCGCCAGGCCCTCTTTGATGAACGGGACCGGGGTGAACGACGCAGGGTCGGGGATCGCCATCAGGTCGGGGTCTTTGGGCTCCTGGCCCATGGCGCCCACGGCGTAGCCCGCGAATCCGACTCCCTCGGTGGCCAGTAGGTCGATGGCTTCAACGGGAACCAGCTTGGCGCAAGGCTTTCCACGGAGATCGACGAACAGCGCGAGGATGAATTTGGTGGCGGACTTCTCAGCCAGCTCGGCGAGGGTGGCGGACATGTTCTCTAACACACTCTTTCGTGACGTCGACGAGAAGACGGTGGGTCGAGCCGGGCGTGGGAAGGAGGCCACGCCCGGCTCGGGTCCTCATCAGGCGTACTCGAGCTCGTACGCCAGGTCGCGGTGCACGTGGGCGTCGATACCCTTCTCCTCCACCTCGGTGGGGATCCGGATGCCCATCGTCTTCTTGATGGCGAATGCGATGACGAACGCAATCACGAACGAATAGACCATCACCGCACCGGCGGCGACCGCCTGCCGCCATAGCTGGTCGAAACCGCCGCCGTAGAACACGCCGTTGACCTTGTTCGGCATGGTGTCGCTGGCCAGGAAGCCGATCAGCAGGGTGCCGATGACACCACCGACGAGGTGGACGCCGACGACGTCGAGCGAATCGTCGTAGCCGAACTTCTCCTTGAGTCCCACGGCGTAAGGGCAGATGGCGCCTGCGACCAGGCCGAGGATGATGGCGCCGACCGGCGTCACCGAACCACAGGCCGGGGTGATCGCGACCAGGCCGGTGATGGCACCCGCGGCCGCACCGACGCCGGTGACGTGGCCGTCCTTGATCTTCTCCACCGCCAGCCAGGCCAGGGTGGCCGCGCAGGTGGCGACGAACGTGGTGACCATGACGATGGCTGCCGAGTTGCCCGCGGCCAGTGCCGAACCGCCGTTGAACGCATACCAGCCGGCCCACAGCAGGCCGGCGCCGAGCAGGGTCAGCGGGACGTTGTGCGGCTTACGCAGCTTGCCCCAGCTAGCGCCCTTCCCGAGCACGATGGCCACCGCAAGTGCGGCCGCGCCGGCGTTGATATGCACCGCGGTACCACCCGCGAAGTCAATTGCCTTGAGGTTGTTGGCAATCCAGCCGCCGACCGAGTCGGGGGTGACGACACCGTTGAAGGCGAACACCCAGTGCGCGACGGGGAAGTAGACCAGAACTGCCCACAGTGTCGCGAAGACCATCCAGGCGGCGAACTTCATCCGGTCGGCCGCTGCGCCGGAGATCAGCGCCACGGTGATCGCGGCGAACAGCGCCTGGAACAACGCGAACAAACTGACCGGCAGACCGGAGATGGTGGTCTGCGACTCCAACAGGTTCTTCATCCCGGCGAATTCGGTGAAACTGCCGACGAATCCGCCGTAGGAGGTGCCGAATGTCATGGAGAATCCGAACAGGATCCACAGCACGCCGACGATGGCAACTGCGCCGAACGTCATCATCATCATGTTGGTCGAGCTCTTGACCGAGACCATGCCGCCGTAGAACAGCGCGAGGCCCGGGATCATCATCGTCAGCCCGATGATGCAACACAGCATGAAGGCTGTGGTCCCTGTATCCATCTAATCTCCTGCGAGGTGGGTGGCCCTAGACGGTTGGGCCGTTCACCGGCAGTGAACGTTGTTTCTGTTACGTAGACGACCTCGCGGTGTTGCCGCCGCGTTAAACGTCGGCCTGCACGGCTACGCTGGCTGATCATGCAACGACGACCGCGCTGGGTCCTCACGATCACGGTGGTGGTCATCGCGATTGGTGTCGCCGTGTGGTCGAAGTATTTCGACGGCCCGCCGGAGAAGTGCAAACCGGTGATCGACTTCTTGGACTTCAGCCGGTCGCAGGCGGCAAAGATCGACTCCAAAGGCAATGAAGGCGTGCCGACGGTCGCCGAAGATGCCAACTACAAGGATTGGGCCGACGGGCTGGCCGAGCGGGCGCAGAAGGTGACCGATCCCGGGCTCGCGGCGCAGGCCACCGAGGTCGCGCAGCTGGCCAACCAGTTCGTCTCCGGGCTGCCGACGCTGCGCGCCCAGACCCAAGCGCGGGCACCCGGTGCGCCGGCGCCGCCCCAGGTCTACGAGATGTCACTACTCAACGACAGGATCGTCGCCAAGCTC
Source organism: Mycobacterium sp. (assembly GCA_023264735.1). Taxonomy (GTDB): domain Bacteria; phylum Actinomycetota; class Actinomycetes; order Mycobacteriales; family Mycobacteriaceae; genus Mycobacterium. The sequence goes on from JAHFVD010000016.1 coordinate 20,572, forward strand.
GGGGACATGCGGCACACCTGCTCCTAACGATGGCCATGCTCCTGACCAGTTGAGGACGATCTGGTCCAGCGGCAGCCGCTCCCGCGGCCTGCTGTCGCGTTCGGCGATCTCCGGGGCCACCCGCGCGTAGTCGCCCTGGCATCCGGCGGCGACCACGGCCAGCGGGCGCACCCCCTCGGGCAGCTCGAACGCGGCGCGCGCACCGTCGACGTCAAAGCCGGCCATCGGATGCGCGATCAGGCCCTGGGCGACCGCCTCGACGGAGAGGTTCGCGATCGCCGCACCCGCGTCGACCGCGGAGTAGAGCGCGGTGCGATCGTCTTCGCCCTGGTCAGCGCACACCAGGATCAGTGCGCTCGCGGCGTGGGCGTAGCTGTTGCCACGCCTCAGCAGCCCGGCGATCGTTTTGAACGCCTCAGTGCCACGCAGCCCCACTACATACCGCACCGGCTGCCGATGCCCCCAGGTCGCGGCCCAGCGAGCCGCCTCCAGCAGGGCGGTCAGCTGCTCGGACGTGACCACCGCGTCGGGGTCGAAGGCCCGCGGACTCCACCTCGCGGCGATCGGCGGGTGGATCGGCACGCGGGTCCGGGCGCGACGGTCGCCGGGTTGGTCAGCCACGGCCGCGACGTTACCGCCGATCCGGCCGGGAAAAGCAGGTGCTTCGACCCCTTATCCTTGTAGCCGACATCCCACTCTTTCGAAAGGGCAGACAGTGGCGCTCGTCGTGCAGAAGTACGGCGGATCCTCGGTGTCGGACGCCGACCGGATCCGGCGCGTCGCCGAGCGCATCGTCGAAACCAAGAAGGCCGGCAACGACGTCGTCGTCGTCGTCTCCGCGATGGGGGACACCACCGACGAACTGCTGGACCTGGCCAAGCAGGTCTGCCCGGCGCCACCCGCGCGCGAGCTCGACATGCTGCTGACCGCCGGTGAGCGGATCTCGAACGCGCTGGTCGCGATGGCGATCGAGTCGCTGGGTGCCGAGGCCCGCAGCTTCACCGGCTCGCAGGCCGGCGTCGTCACCACCGGCACCCACGGCAACGCCAAGATCATCGACGTCACGCCCACCCGGCTGCGGTCGGCGCTCGACGAGGGCCAGATCGTGCTGGTCGCCGGGTTCCAGGGCGTCAGCCAGGACACCAAGGACGTCACCACCCTTGGCCGCGGCGGCTCGGACACCACCGCCGTCGCGCTGGCCGCCGCCCTGCACGCCGACGTGTGCGAGATCTACACCGATGTCGACGGCATCTTCACCGCCGACCCGCGGATCGTGCCCAATGCGCACCGCCTGGACACGGTCAGCTTCGAGGAGATGCTCGAGATGGCGGCCTGCGGTGCCAAGGTGCTGATGCTTCGCTGCGTGGAATACGCCCGCCGCTACAACGTTCCGATTCACGTCCGGTCTTCGTACACCGACAAGCCCGGCACGATCGTCACTGGATCTATCGAGGACATCCCCATGGAAGACGCCATCCTGACCGGAGTTGCTCACGACCGCAGCGAGGCCAAGGTCACCGTTGTCGGCCTGCCTGACGTACCCGGCTACGCCGCCAAGGTGTTCCGGGCCGTCGCCGACGCCGACATCAACATCGACATGGTGCTGCAGAACATCTCGAAGATCGAAGACGGCAAGACCGACATCACGTTCACCTGCCCGCGTGACATCGGCCCGACCGCGGTCGAGAAGCTCGCCGCACTGCAGGGCGAGATCGGCTTCACCAAGGTGCTGTACGACGACCACATCGGCAAGGTGTCGCTGGTGGGTGCGGGCATGCGCAGCCATCCCGGAGTGACCGCCACGTTCTGCGAGGCGCTGGCCCGCGTCGGGGTGAACATCGAACTGATCTCGACCTCCGAGATCCGAATCTCGGTGCTGGTCAAGGACACTGAGCTGGATAAGGCAGTCGCCACCCTGCACGAGGCGTTCGGCCTCGGCGGCGAGGAAGAGGCCGTCGTGTACGCCGGGACGGGGCGGTAGTCATGGTTGCGGACGGAGGGCAGGAGCGAAGCGACCGGGGAATCAGCCTCGGCGTTGTAGGAGCCACCGGCCAGGTCGGTCAAGTGATGCGCACCCTGCTGGAAGAGCGTGACTTCCCGGTCACCAGCGTGCGGTTCTTCGCCTCCGCCCGCTCGGCGGGCAAGAAACTGCCGTTCCGCGGTCAGGAAATCGAGGTCGAGGATGCCGAGACGGCCGATCCCTCGGGCCTGGACATCGCGTTGTTCTCGGCGGGCGCGACGATGTCGCGGGTGCAGGCGCCGCGGTTCGCCGCCGCCGGCGTGGTCGTCATCGACAACTCGTCGGCCTGGCGCAAGGACCCCGAGGTTCCGCTGGTGGTGTCGGAGGTCAACTTCGAGCGTGACGGGCGCAACCGCCCGAAAGGCATTATCGCCAACCCGAACTGCACCACCATGGCCGCGATGCCGGTGCTCAAGGTGCTGCACGACGAGGCGCAGTTGGTGCGGATGATCGCCTCGACGTATCAGGCGGTTTCCGGCAGTGGCCTGGCCGGGGTTGACGAGCTGGCCACCCAGGCGCGCGCGGTGATCTCTCGTGCCGAGGAATTGGTGCACGACGGCTCCGCGCTGGAGTACCCGGCGCCGGTGAAATACGTTGCGCCCATTGCCTTCAACGTGGTTCCGCTGGCCGGGTCGCTGGTCGACGACGGCTCGGGTGAGACCGACGAGGATCAGAAGCTGCGCAACGAAAGCCGCAAGATCCTCGGCATCCCCGATCTGGCGGTTTCCGGGACCTGCGTGCGGGTGCCGGTGTTCACCGGTCACTCGCTGTCGATCAATGCCGAATTCGCCCAACCGATTTCGCCCGCACGTGCCGCCGAGCTGCTCGCCGGTGCGCCGGGCGTGAAGCTGGTCGACGTGCCAACGCCGCTGGCCGCCGCCGGGGTGGACGAGACCCTGGTCGGTCGGATCCGCCAGGATCCGGGCGTGCCGGACGGTCGCGGCCTTGCGCTGTTCCTCTCAGGGGACAACCTGCGAAAAGGCGCTGCACTCAACACTATTCAGATCGCCGAACTGCTGGCCGCCGAGCTCTGAGGCCGATTCCCCTTGCGCCGAAACCGACGTTTGGGCGCGAAACTGCGAGTAGTTTGCGCCATTTCGTCGATCTCGACGCTGGTGCTGACTCCGGCTGCGGCCGCTGACCCGCCCAACCCGGCGCCCGATCCGATCCTGTCGCCGCTGGCGCCGGGCCAGGTGGTGCGCATCGGGCCGATCGCGGGCACCGGCACTCCGACCCGCGACTATGGCATCGGCGCCACCGATCTGTGCGAATTCATGGAATTCCCAACCGAATTGCTGCAGATCTGCGGTGACAGCTTTGCCGGGCAGGGCGTCGGATTTGGCGGCTGGTTGTCGCCAGTCGCGCTCCGCGTCTCCGGCGACTCGGTCGACGACCCCGGCGGAGTGCGCTACACCGGGGTCACCGGCGTCGACAAGCCGCTGCTGGCCGATGCCACCCCGGCCGGCTCCTCTCAGCTGCCGGCCGGCGTCGTGCAGATCAACCGGCAGAACTACTTGTTGGTGACTACCACCAAGGACCTGGTGCCACAGACGTCGCGACTGGTGAAAGCTCAAGCCGGACAGGGTGGTTGGCAGACCATTGCCGGTTCGCAGCGCCCCGCGGCCTATGCGGGTGGACGGCAGACGCAGATCAGCGGCTACTACAGCCCGATTCCCACGTTCGACTCGCAAACCGGCTGGGTGTACATCGTGGCCAACAACTTCGACCGGTCCGGGCCGGTGGTGCTCTACCGCGCCACCCCGGAGACATTCACCGATCGTTCCCGATGGCAGGGCTGGGCCGGTGGTCCCGGTGGCGGCTGGAACAAGACGCCGACCCCGTTGTGGCCCGACCGCGTCGGGGAGATGAGCCTGCGTGAGGTCGACGGCAAGCCGGTGCTGTCGTACTTCAATGCCAGTACCGGCAACATGGAGATGCGGGTGGCCTACGACCCGACCGGGTTGGGCACCGCCCCGGTGACGACGGTGGTGCAGGCAGGCACTTGGCCCGACCCGGTGGAGAGCCTGCCGTCACCCGATGACAACAGGCTCGCGCAACCGTACGGCGGCTACATTTCGCCGGGCTCGACGCTCGACGAGGTGCGGGTGTTCATCAGTCAGTGGAATACCGCCCCGCGCGATCGGGCGCCCTACCGAGTGCTGCAGTTCGCGGTGAACCCGTTCAAACCGTGGTGACAGGGTTCATGAGCTTCGCCCGTATGCGCACTGCTTGAATTTGGGCAACTCCCAAGAGCAACACCGGCCACAGCAACCCTGACGCGAGGGCGAGGGGGATGCGAACCCGATCACGAACGGCCTCACCTGCATGACAAGCGTCAGAGAACACCCATGCCAGGAAGGTGAACAGCGGTATGCCGGTGACATAAAGGTAGAACGGCACCGTTCACTCTCCTTCTAAGCAACCCCAGCAACATCGTCGCAAAATTCGCTGATGCTGTCCAGTTCTACAACCTGCAAGCGTGACCCAGCCACCCCACAGCCCGGCAACACCATTCATAGCCAACTCAAAGGCGCGACATAGCCCCCGCTGGGTAGCAGGCTCGCATGATCAATTCATGACCGAAACACCTGAGCAGGCCGAAGAGCCCGCCACTAGCCCTGTCGCCACTTTGCCGCCGCCACCGCCTCCCCCCGCGTACGTCGCGCCGGTCCCGGTTGCCCCCGGTCCCAACCGGCTCTACCAGGCCGTTGCGTGGGTGGCCATCGTCGCGGGAACAATTTTCATCGTCGGCGCCGTTTTCTTCACAGGCTTCGCCCTCGGACGTCACAGCGGCACCGGCGGCGGCTGGCATCACCACCACCAAGGTGGCGGAGATTCACAGGAGTTTCACCACCGAGGCGGACCCGGGATGATGCCGGGCATGGGACCCTGGGGTCCAATGGGTCCTGGCGGACCCGGTGGCCCCAACGCCGGTCCCGGATTCGCCCCCGGCGGACCGGGTAGCACCGGCCCCGGTGCTACGGCCACACCCACGCCGCGTCCCTGACGTAGCGACCGAGCTGCCCAGCGCCCTCACCCCCCGGAGGGCGCTGGGCTTTCGGTTGTGATGCGACCGTGCTTCGCGGGTACCCGCTCCTCGAATGGCCCACAGCCTGAGAGGGGCACCAAAAATGACAGAGAAGTACGCAACGACCGACGCCGGTGCGCCGGTCCCGAGTGTCGAGCATTCCCTGACCGTCGGACCCGACGGTCCGATCCTGCTGCAGGACCACTACCTGATCGAGCAGATGGCCAACTTCAACCGGGAGCGGATCCCGGAGCGTCAGCCGCATGCCAAGGGCGGCGGTGCGTTCGGCCATTTCGAGGTGACCAACGACGTCAGCCAGTACACCAAGGCGGCGTTCCTGCAGCCGGGCACCAAGACCGAGATGGTGGCGAGGTTCTCGACCGTCGCCGGCGAGCGCGGCAGCCCAGATACCTGGCGTGACCCGCGTGGCTTCGCGCTGAAGTTCTACACCTCCGAAGGCAACTTCGACATGGTCGGCAACAACACCCCGGTGTTCTTCGTGCGCGACCCGATGAAGTTCCAGAACTTCATCCGTAGCCAGAAACGTATGGCCGCCAACAACCTTCGCGACCACAACATGCAGTGGGACTTCTGGACGCTGGTGCCCGAGTCCGCGCATCAGGTGACCTATCTGATGGGGGACCGCGGCATCCCGAAGACATGGCGGCACATGAATGGCTACTCCAGCCACACCTACAGCTGGATCAACGCCGGCGGCGAACTGTTCTGGGTGAAGTACCACTTCAAGACCGATCAGGGTGTCGAGTTCCTCAGTCAGGAAGATGCCGATCGCATCGCGGGCGAGGACGGTGACTACCACCAGCGCGACCTCTTCAACACCATCGCGGCCGGCGACTACCCGACCTGGACGCTCAAGGTGCAGGTCATGCCGTTCGAGAACGCGAAGACCTACCGGATCAACCCGTTCGACCTGACCAAGATCTGGCCGCATGCCGATTACCCGCTAATCGACGTCGGCACAATGACGTTGAACCGCAATGTCGTCGACTATCACGCCCAGATCGAGCAGGCGGCCTTCGAACCCAACAACATCGTGCCCGGGACCGGGTTGTCCCCGGACAAGATGCTGTTGGCGCGCGGGTTCTCCTACGCCGACGCCCACCGTCACCGACTCGGCGTGAACTACAAGCAGATCCCGGTCAACGAGCCCAAGGTCGAGGTGAACGCCTACTCCAAAGATGGGGCGATGCGTATCCGCAACACGACCGATCCGGTGTACGCACCCAACTCGATGGGCGGGCCGGTCGCCGACGATCCGCGGCGGGTCGCCGAAGCGCACTGGACCTCCGACGGAGACATGGTCCGCACCGCGTACACGCTTCGCCCCGATGACGACGACTGGGGCCAAGCCGGCACGTTGGTCCGGGATGTCTTGGACGACGAGGCCCGAGACCGCCTTGCGCACAACATTATTGGGCATGTTTCCGACGGCGTGAGGGAGCCCGTGCTGTCCAGGGTGTTCGCGTATTGGAGCAACGTCGACGCCGAGCTCGGCAAGAAAGTCGAAGAAGGAGTGCGCGGCAAAGCCGATCAATAGCGCCGAAATCGACATGGGGGTTGTGATTGCTGAATTTTCACGACCCTCATGTCGATCTCGCGGCCAATTAAAACGGTGGGCCGAGCTGGCATGATCGATTCCATGAGTATCGATGTCATCTACACCGCGGAGTCGACGGCCAGCGGCGGGGGACGCGACGGACATGTGAAGTCTTCGGACAATCGCATCGATCTGGACACCAGGCCGCCGAAGGCGGCCGGTGGCGGCGGTGAGGGCACGAATCCCGAGGAGCTGATGAACAAGGCGCACCAGGTGTGTCCGTACTCCAAGGCCACCCGCGGCAACATCGACGTCACGCTGACCGCCGAGGTCTGAGCCGATGCGACCCATTGTCGCGGCGGTCGCCGCGTTGGCCGCCGGTGTCACCGGCTTCGCCACTGCCGGACCGGCGCAGGCCCGTCCGTCGGATCCGGGCGTGGTGTCCTACGCCGTGCTGGGCAGGGGTTCGGTCGGCAATATCGTTGGCGCCCCGATGACCTGGGAAGCGGTGAACACCGACCCGGTGCAGACGTACTGGGTGGACCTTCCGGTCTGCAATAACTGGGCCGATATCGGGCTGCCCGAGGTGTACCTCGATCCCGACCTCGCGTCGTTCAACAGTGCGGTGACCCAGACCTCCGCGACCGACCAGAACCATCTGGTCAAGCAGGCCATCGGGGTGTTCGCCACCGCCGATGCCGCCGCCCGCGCATTCCACCGCGTCACCGATCGCACCGTCGGCTGCCCCGGCCAGACCACGGCCATGCACCTGGAGGACGGAACCACGCAGGTGTGGTCGTTCGGCGGGGTGGCGCCAACGGCCACCGATGCGGTGTGGGTCAAGCAAGAAGTGGGTACTGATCGTCGGTGCTTCACCCAGACCCGGCTGCGGGAGAACGTGCTGCTCCAGGCCAAGGTCTGTCAGTCCGGCAACGGCGGCCCCGCGGTCAACGTGCTGGCCGGTGCCATGCAGAACACGCTGGGCCAATAGCCAGGTCACAGATGCGTAAGCCTGGAGCGAAGAAATTTGTCGGTGCGGTCACCGAAGATGGATGCCATGACGTTCGTCGTCACGTCTGAGCCGGGTCGAGCACGCAGCGGCCCGGCCGCCGGCGAGCGCGTTCTGGCCAGCTCATCCTCGGCCGCGTTGCACATCGCCGGCGCTTCCCTGGAGCACGGCCCGATCGGCCGGGTGGGGCTGGAACTCGAGGCGCACTGCTTCGACCTGCATGATCCGCGCCGTCGGCCGGAGTGGTCGGAACTCAAGGACGTGATCGCCACGGCGGGGCCGCTGCCCGGTGGCAGTGCCGTCACTGTGGAGCCCGGCGGTGCCGTTGAACTGTCCGGCCCACCGGAGGACGGGCCGGTGGCCGCGATCGCCGCGTTGGTCGCCGACCGGGCGGCTCTACGGTCAACGTTCGCCGAAGCGGGCCTCGGCCTGGCCCTGTTGGGCGCCGACCCGCTGCGGAGCCCGCACCGGGTCAATCCCGGCGCTCGCTATCAGGCCATGGAACGTTTCTTCACCGCCTCGCGTACCGGGCGCGCGGGTGCGGCGATGATGACGTCGACCGCCTCGATCCAGATCAACCTCGACGCCGGTCCCCGCGACGGCTGGGCTGACCGGGTGCGGCTCGCGCATGCGCTCGGCCCGACGATGATCGCGATCGCCGCCAATTCACCGCTGCTCGCCGGGCGCTTCACCGGCTGGGTCTCCAGCCGCCAGCGGGTGTGGAGCCAGCTGGATTCGGCACGCTGCGGACCGATCCTCGGCGCCAGCGGCGACGACCCGTGCACCGACTGGGCCCGCTACGCGCTGAAAGCGCCGGTGATGCTGGTGCACGCCCCGGAGGCGGTCGCGGTCACCGAGCATGTCCCATTCGCCCACTGGGCCGACGGGCTCGTCCTCCTGGGTGACCGCAGGCCCACCACCGCCGACCTCGATTACCACCTGACCACGCTGTTCCCGCCGGTCCGCCCGCGGCGCTGGCTGGAGATCCGCTATCTCGACAGCGTGCCCGACGAACTGTTGCCGGCGGTGGTGTTCCTGATGGTGACGCTGCTCGACGATCCGGTTGCTGCCGAGCTGGCCGCCGAAGCCGTCGAACCGGTCGCCACGGCGTGGGACCTGGCCGCCCGAGTCGGGTTGAAGGAAGACCGGCTCTACGTGGCCGCCAACCGCTGCGTGGCCGTGGCCGCCGAACGCGCACCCGCGGAATTATCCGAGTCGATGCAACGGTTGGTGCAGAGCGTGGAGAACGGCCGCAGCCCCGCCGACGATTTCGCCGACAACGCCATCAGCAACGGTATCGAGGGCGCCGTGCTGCAGGTGGCCAGGGCGACGGCGTGATCGGGCGGGATACCCTGGCCCGCGATCTCGACCGGGCCCGCCAGCGCACCCTGGCCCTCACGGACTTCGACGACGCTGAGCTGCATCGCCAGTACAACCCGCTGATGAGCCCGCTGGTGTGGGACCTCGCCCACATCGGGCAGCAGGAAGAACTGTGGCTGCTGCGCGACGGTGACTCGCATCGCCCCGGCATGCTGCCCGCCAATATCGAAGGCCTCTACGACGCATTCGTGCACTCCCGCGCCAGTCGCGTCGACCTGCCACTGCTGTCGCCCGCGCAGTCACGCGCCTACTGCCGCAGCGTGCGGGCGGCCGTGCTCGAGGTGCTGGACACCTTGCCCGACCGCGATGACGACGCCGAGGTCGCGTTCCGGTTCGGCCTGGTGATCAGCCATGAGAACCAGCACGACGAGACCATGTTGCAGGCGCTCAACCTGCGCAGTGGCGCGCCGATCCTGGCGCAGCGGAGTGCCTTGCCCGACGGGCGGCCCGGTGTGGCGGGTACCTCGGCGCTGGTCGCTGGTGGCCCGTTCGTTCTCGGTGTCGATGCGCAGGACGAACCGCTCTCGCTGGACAACGAGCGTCCTGCCCACGTGATCGACGTTCCGGCCTTCCGGATCGGCCGGGTGCCGGTGACCAACGCCGAGTGGCGACAGTTCGTCGACGACGGCGGCTACCTCCAGCAGCGGTGGTGGTCACCGCGCGGCTGGGAGCATCGGGTCCAGGCCGACCTGACCGCACCGGAATTCTGGAATCGCGACGGCAGCCGAACCCGGTTCGGCCACGTCGAGGAGATCCCCGGCGACGAACCCGTGCAGCACGTCAGCTTCTTCGAGGCCGAGGCCTATGCGGCGTGGGCGGGTGCCCGCCTGCCCACCGAGATCGAGTGGGAGAAGGCCGCCGCCTGGGATCCCGCTGCCGGTGTGCGGCGCCGCTATCCGTGGGGCTCCGATGAGCCGAGCGCGCGGCTGGCCAATCTCGGCGGTGAGGCGCTGCGGCCCGCGCCCGTCGGCGCGTATCCGGCCGGCGCTTCGGCCTACGGTGCCGAGCAGATGCTCGGCGATGTGTGGGAGTGGACCACCTCGCCACTGCGGCCGTGGCCCGGGTTCACCCCGATGATCTATCAGCGCTACTCGGAGCCGTTCTTCGACGGGGACTTTCACGTGCTGCGCGGAGGGTCGTGGGCGGTGGCCGCTGACACGCTGCGGCCGAGCTTTCGCAACTGGGATCACCCGATCCGCCGGCAGATTTTCTCCGGTGTGCGCCTGGCGTGGGATGTCTGATGTGCCGTCATCTTGGGTGGCTGGGTGAGCCCGTATCGGTCGCCTCGCTGGTCCTCGATCCACCGTGCGGCCTGCGGGTGCAGTCCTATGCCCCGCGCCGGCAGAAGCACGGACTGTTCAACGCCGACGGCTGGGGTGTGGGGTTTTTCGATGGTGACGAACTAAGGCGGTGGCGCAATGCCGCACCGCTGTGGGGTGACGTGTCGTTCGCCTCGGTGGCACCGGCGCTGCGCAGCGGGTGTGTGATCGCTGCGGTGCGCTCGGCGACTGTCGGTATGCCCATCGAGGCGAGCGCGACGGCGCCGTTCAGCGACGGCAGCTGGCTGCTGTCGCACAACGGGGTCGTCGACCGCGGGGTGCTGCCGGTCAGCCGCGCCGCTGAATCGACGGTCGACAGCGCTGTGCTGGCCGCGCTGATTTTCGACCGCGGCCTGGACAACCTCGGTGACACCATCGTCGAGGTCGGTACCGCGGATCCAGGCGCGCGACTGAACATCTTGGCGGCCAACGGATCTCGTCTGTTGGCCACCACATGGGGCGACACCCTGTCGGTGCTGCGCCGCGAGGACGGGGTGGTCCTGGCCAGTGAACCCTATGACGACCATCCAGATTGGCAGGACATTCCCGACCGGCACCTGGTCGAGGTGAGTGGGGCACAGGTGTCGCTGACGCCGCTGAAAGGACCATCGTGACGTTCACGCTGTCGAACTATCTGGCCGCCGACTCCGCTGCCCATGCGCTGCGCAGCGATGTGCTGAACGGGCTCAGACAGAATCCGAAGTCATTGCCGCCCAAGTGGTTCTACGATGCCGCCGGTAGCGACCTGTTCGACCAGATCACCCGCCTGCCGGAGTACTACCCGACCCGGGCCGAGGCGCAGATCCTGCGCGCCCAGTCCCCGGCGATCGCCGCAGCGAGTGGAGCCGACACCCTGGTCGAGCTCGGCAGCGGCACGTCGGAGAAGACCAGGCAACTGCTGACCGCCCTGCGCGACAACGGATCACTGCGACGCTTCGTCCCCTTCGACGTCGATTCGTCCGTGCTGGAATTGGCGGGCGCGGCAGTGGGAACCGAGTATCCCGATCTCGAGATCGACGCTGTGTGCGGCGATTTCGAGGAACACCTGGCCAAGATTCCCGTCGGCGGGCGACGGCTGTTCGTCTTCCTGGGATCGACCATCGGCAATCTCACGCCAGGTCCGCGCAAGCAGTTTTTGGCCGCGCTGGCCGATGTGCTCGATCCTGGGGACAGCCTGCTGCTGGGTACCGATCTGGTCAAGGACGCCGGCCGGCTGGTCCGCGCGTATGACGACAGCGCCGGTGTCACCGCGCGGTTCAACCTCAACGTGCTGGCGGTGGTGAACCGCGAACTGGACGCGGACTTCGACCTGGCCGCCTTCGAGCACATCGCCCGCTGGAATCCGGACGAGGAGCGCATCGAAATGTGGCTGCGGGCAACGACTCCGCAGCAGGTGAGTGTCGGGGCGCTCGGATTGCGCGTCGACTTCGCGGCGGGGGAGGAGATGCTCACCGAGGTGTCGTGCAAGTTCCGCCCGGACGCCGTCACGCAGGAACTCGCCGAAGCCGGGCTGCGACGCACGCACTGGTGGACCGACCCGGCAGGCGACTTCGGCCTGTCGCTGGCGGTGAAGTGAGCACACCCGAGACCCTGGCGCAGGGCTGGCGTGACGCTCGGCTGCCCGCTGCCGGTGTCCATCTGGACAGTGCCGCGTGTTCGCGGCAGACCCTGGCGGCGATCGACGCGGCCGCCGCCCACGCCCGCCACGAGTCCGAGGTCGGCGGCTACGTCGCCGCGCAGGCGGCCACGTCGGTGCTCGACGCGGGCCGCGCCGGTGTCGCGGCGCTGACCGGAATGTCAGCCGACGACGTGGTTTTCACCACGGGCTCGGGTAACGCCCTGCAGCTGCTACTCGGTGTATGGCCGATGGAGCGCACGGTGGCGTGCCTGCCCGGCGAGTACGGGCCCAACCTCGCCGAGTTCGCCTCCCGTGGCTTCAGCTGGCGGGCATTGCCGGTCGACGACCTCGGCCGGGTCGATCCCGATGCGACGCGCATGGTGCTGGCGGACGATCCGCCGGCGATGGTCCACCTGACCGCGGTCGCCAGCCACCGCGGTGTCGTGCAACCGGTCGCCGCGATCGCCGCGGTGTGCCGGGAGATCGGCGTCCCGCTCGTCGTCGACGCCGCCCAGGCCTTGGCGCACATCGATTGCGTCGCCGACGCCGACGCCGTCTACTCCTCGTCACGCAAGTGGCTGGCCGGACCACGCGGGGTCGGTGTGTTGGCCGTGCGCCCGGCGCTGGCTGATCTTCTGCAGTCCCCGGACTGGGCGGGCCCGCTGTCGGCGCTGCAATGCCTGGAGTTCGGCGAGGCCAATATTGCTGCGCGGGTGGGATTTTCGGTGGCAGTCGGACTTCACCTCGCGGCCGGCCCGGAGGCGGTACGGCAACGTTTGGCCTCGCTTGGTAAACTCACCCGCACCCTGCTCGCCGACGTTCCCGGCTGGCGGGTGGTGGAACCCGTCGACGAGCCCACCGCGATCACCACGTTGGCGCCGACTGAGGGTGCGGATCCGGTGCAGGTTCGGGCCCGGTTGATTGCCGAGCACGGCATCGTCACGACCGCGGCCGGCATTGAGCGGGCACCGCTGGAGATGAGGACGCCGGTGCTGCGGGTCTCACCGCACGTCGACGCCTACGCCGAGGACATCGAGGCATTCGTTACGGCGCTGCGCGCCGTAACCTGAAGCGGCTCAGACCAAGAACTCCTCGAGCGCGGCACGGACCGCAGTCACCGCGGCCCCTTGCGCCAGTTCGATCAGCGCCGCCTCGGCGGTCGTGGCGGCCAGTAATTGTGCGCTCTCCAAGGGATGCTGGCGGCCCAGTGCCTCGAAGTCCGGTTTGAATTTCCTGGCGAAGTCGGCGTTGCGCCGGCTGATCTCCTGTGCCACAGCGGGTTCCGCGCGGGCCTCCAGCAGTAACGCTCGGATTCCTCGCTGCTGCAAGCAGATGTCGAGGTAGACGCGAGCCCCGGTGATCAGGCGTTCGCGGCCCGGTGGGAGATCGACCAGCGCCCGGTCGATCTGCTCGGCGATGCGATCGTGGAATTCCCGGTGCAGGGCCAGGAGGTAGGTCGCCCGATCGCCGAAATGATGGAAGAAGCTGCCCTTCGACACACCCGCCTCGTCAACGAGGAGGTTCACGCTCAGCCCGGTGAGCCCCGTGCGCTCGGCAAGGCGCAGCCCCGACTCGATCAGCTTGGTCCGGGTCGCCGCGGCGGCGGCCTTGCGGCTGGCTGCCTGTTGTGGTGGCACAGAGATGAGCCTAGCATTACGTTGACCGACCGGCCGGTCAATGAAAGGAAGAACGATGCCCACAGTCGCAACCCGGGTCGGCCCGGTGGCCTACTCCGATGACGGCACCGGACCCGTCGTCGTCCTGCTGCACGCCGCGCTGCACGACCGTCACGATTTCGATGCGATCAAACCCGACCTGGCCCGACGCTATCGGGTGATCGCCGTCGACTGGCCAGGTCACGGCGAGTCGCCAGCGCCGGCCGGTACTGCGAGTGCGGCCCTCTATGCCGATGTTCTCGACGACCTGGTGGCCACGCTCGATCTCCCGCCGGCAGTGTTCGTCGGAAGCTCGGTGGGCGGCTACTGCGCCTCGCGGCTGGCCATCACGGACCCGGAGCGGGTCGCCGGTCTGGTGTTGGTCGACACTGGCGGATTCCTCGGCGGCCCCGTGGCCAAGGCCTACTGCCGAGTTCTGGGGACGCCGGCGGTGATGCGCAGGGTGCTTCCGCGCTTCGTTCGCAGCTACGTGCAGGCACAGAGTGACAACGATGAGGCTGTCCTGCAGCGCGTCACCGACCGGGCCGGCACTGCTGAGGGAGTCGAACTGACTGCCGCGTTGTGGCGGAGCTTCGCGGCCGCGGATGCCGACCTGCGTGGACGCGCGGGGCTGATCAGTGTGCCGACCCTGATCGTCTGGGGAGCGCGTGACACCGCGATCCCGCTGCGGTTCGGTCTTGCCACCCAGCGCCTCATTCCCGGTGCACGCCTGGAAGTTCTTGCGACAGGCCACCTGCCGTTCTCCTCACAGCCGCGGAAGTTCCTCGCGCTGGCGGAACCCTTTCTGGCTCACGTTCTTCCGGTGAAACTGTGAGTTTCAGGTTCCGATTCCGCGCAGACGTGCGGCGTGTTCCGGGCAGTACGCCCCGCGCGATGTAGGCAGCCAGCCGTAATCGACAAGTAGTTCCTCGGTCGCGTGGATCTCGAAGGCCACCCTGTCGGCAGCCAGGACGGTCAGATCGATTGATGCAGTGCAGGATTCACACACGATGTGGCGCTCGATGGCACGGTCACGCATCAGCCGAGCGTAGTGCCAATACGACCGCTCTGCAGTCCGACGCTGAGCGGCGCCCAGCCGGTGAAACTCAACTGTCTGGATTGCGCTACTCCCCAGCGCAATCCACAGGTTCAGCCGTCTTTGTGCGCGCTGAGCAGGAAGGCAGGCATCTTCACCCGGCCCGTCTCGTCCACCTCGAAGGTCATCTCGACGCCTGGCATCTCCGGCTGGTGTGCGTGGATCTTCGCCTGCTGGATCTCGTCGATCACGAAGTGCTTGGACACGGCTGCGCGCAGCTCGTCTTCGTCGACCTCGTTGGGCTTGGTCTCCAGGTGCGGCGGGAAGGCGCCCTTGGCGAACACCAGCACGTACAGCCGCGCTCCGGGTGCTGCGGCGCGGTGAATCGACTGCAGGTAGGCGTCACGGCGGTCAACCGGCAGCGAGTGGAAGAGGGTGCTGTCGATGATCGTGGAGAAGCGCTCGTCGTAGCCGGTGAACGAGGTGATATCGGCGCACACGTACGTTGCGTTGTTCAGGCCCCGCTCACGTGCGGCCTCGGTCGCCGCCGCGATGGCCGTGGGGGAGAGATCGATGCCCACGACGGTGGTGCCCGCGGCCGCTAGGGCTAACGACAGTTCGGCGTGCCCGCAACCGGCGTCGAGCACGTCTCCGGTAACTTTTCCGTCCCTGATCAACGCGGCCAGTTCGGGCTGCGGCTCACCGATGTTCCACGGTGGCGGGCCGTCGAACCCACCTTCCTCTTTGTAGACGCTGTCCCAATCCATCACCTCAGAATCCATGGCCCCCAACCTACTCCGCGATGATGACGTCCCAGGTGTGGACCGGTTCGTTGCTGTGCATCAGCTCGCAGTACCGGCGCAGCATTTCGGCCAGCGCGTGCGGGCGGGCCATGCCCTGGCTCTGCAGCGCCTGTACCGTCGCGACCTGCCATGCCGACCCGGTGCGCCCGGTCTTGGCCCGGCCCTCGATCACCCCGAGATAGCGGTCGCGCACCTCGGTGGCCACCCCCCAGCGCCGCAGGCCCTCGTCGGCCATCGGCAGCAGGGTGCGCAGCACCAGCTCGTCGGGGGTGATCTCGCCGAGGCCGGGCCAGTACAGCCGGGCCTCCATCCCGTGCTTGGCGGCTTCGATGAAATTATCGTGTGCCGCAGTGAAACTCATCTTCGTCCAGAGTGGGCGGTCCTCTTCGGACAGGACCCGCAGCGCGCCGTAGTAGAACGCCGAATTGGCCATCATGTCGACGACCGTCGGCCCGGCGGGTAACACCCGGTTCTCCACCCGCAGATGTGGCCTGCCGTTCACGACGTCGTAGACCGGCCGGTTCCAGCGGTACACGGTGCCGTTGTGCAACCGGAGTTCGGGCAGCCGCGGCGTGCGGCCGGCCGCCAGCTCGGCCACCGGATCCTCGTCGGACAGTTCGGGCAGCAGCGACGGGAAGTAGCGGACATTCTCTTCGAACAGATCGAATATCGAGGTGATCCAGCGCTCCCCGAACCACACTCGCGGACGCACCCCCTGGGCCTTGAGCTCGTCGGGACGGGTGTCGGTGGCCTGGGCGAACAGCTCGATGCGCGTCTCGGCCCACAACTGGTGGCCGAAGAAATACGGCGAGTTCGCGCCGAGCGCCAGTTGCGGGCCCGCCAGCACCTGCGCGGCGTTCCAGTTGGCGGCGAAACTGGCCGGCGAAACCTGCAGATGCAATTGCATACTGGTGCAGGCGGATTCGGGAGCGATGGACTCCGCGTGCAGGCTCAGCCGCTCGGGTCCGGTGATGTCGATGAGGATGTCCTCGCCGCGGGCGGTGAAGATCGAGTCGTTGAGCGCCTGGTAGCGCAGGGACGGGCTCATCCAGCTGCCGGCCAGATGCTGCGGCATCAGCGTCGGCAGGATGCCGATCATCACGATGTGTGCATCATCGGTGTTGGCCTTGATCTCGGCGGCATTCAGGCTGGCGCGGATCTCGTCCTCCAGCTCCAGCGCGGTGCGGCCGGGGAGTGGGCGTGGCGGAACGTTGAATTCGATGTTGTAGGAGCCTAATTCGGTCTGGTAGGCCGGATCTGCGATCGCGGCCAGGACCTCCTGGTTGGACATCGCGGGCTGGTAGTCACCGTTGACCAGGTTGCACTCGATCTCCATACCGGTCAGCGGACGGTCGAACTCGAAACTGGACTGCGCCAGCATGGTTTCGAACACGTCGAGGCACAGCTGCACCTTGCGGCGGTACTGCTGCCGATGCGCCCGGTTGAAGTTGGCGTGCTTGACTTCTTCCCCCACGCCGTCGATGCAACCACATCTGAGTCAGCGTCGGCGGGCGATCACGACCTGCCGG
The DNA here is from genome assembly GCA_023264735.1 of Mycobacterium sp. Lineage (GTDB taxonomy): Bacteria > Actinomycetota > Actinomycetes > Mycobacteriales > Mycobacteriaceae > Mycobacterium. The sequence continues at coordinate 37,527 of JAHFVD010000016.1, forward strand.
TCGAACAGGTTGGTCCTGACGTCGACGTCGAGACCGGCGTGGGCCCCCAGCGCTCGCAGTGCCGAGGGGCTGTACGAGCGCAGCGAGCTGATCAACCCGTCGTGGGCAAAGGGCCACCACACCAGCGGCGCCATCACCGCCAGCTTCGCGATGTGCAGCAGCGACGGCATGCGGGGCAGATCGATGACCAGCATCTCGCGGGCCACCCGGGTGCCTTCGGCAAGGGCCTGTGCGGCCTGCGCGGGCGGAAGATGATGAAACGACAGTGCGAAGACGGCGAGGTCGAACTCGCCGTCGGCAGCATCGATCGTGGTCGCGTCGATCAGGCCGACGGTCGCACGGGGGTGGTCGCCGAGGTCGGAGGCCGCCATCGCCGCTACTGATTCGGGATTCACGTCGGAGACGGTGAGGTGGGCGGTCGGATGTTGTTCGAGCACTTTGCGTGACAGCGCGCCATGGCCCGCACCGAGTTCGAGGATCGTCGGGTCGGCGATGTCGGCGACTTCGCGCAGCACCAGTTCGGCGTTGCGGTCATGCTCGCGGAACAGGGTGCCGATCCGGTCCAGTGCCGTCACGATGCCGCGCTTGACGTCGGCGTCGATGTCGTCGCGGTCGAGGTATTCCTGGCGGTCGGTCTCCAGCAGTCGATCCAGGCAGGAAGCATCCGGGCCGCCGCGGGGCATGTCGGCGATGTCGGTGATCTGCTCTGCCATGTAGGCCATCATGGACGAAAGGGCCGCCGTAGCGGCAGCGTCGCACGTCAAAGGAGCACCGTTGGCCGACTTCGTCGCCTCTATTGACCAGGGCACCACCAGCACCCGCTGCATGATCTTCGATCACAAGGGCACCGAGGTCGGTCGGCACCAGCTCGAACACGAGCAGATCCTGCCGCAGTCCGGATGGGTCGAGCACAACCCGGTGGAGATCTGGGAGCGCACCCAGACGGTGGTGAGCTCGGCGTTGAACACCACGAAGCTGACCGCGGGCGATCTTGCCGCGTTGGGCATCACCAATCAGCGGGAGACCACCCTGGTCTGGAACCGCAAGACCGGCAGGCCGTACTACAACGCGATCGTCTGGCAGGACACCCGCACCGATCGGATCGCGGCCGCGCTGGATCGCGACGGTCGCGGAGACATCATCCGGCGCAAGGCCGGCCTGCCCCCGGCCACCTACTTCTCGGGCGGCAAGCTGCAGTGGATCCTGGACAACGTCGACGGGGTGCGCGCCGACGCCGAACGTGGTGATGCGCTGTTCGGCACACCCGACACCTGGGTGCTGTGGAACCTGACCGGGGGGACGAAGGGTGGCGTACACGTCACCGACGTGACGAACGCCAGCCGCACCATGCTGATGAACCTGGAGACCCTCGACTGGGACGACGAACTGTTGGGGCTCTTCGGAATTCCGCGTGCGATGCTGCCCGAGATCCGGCCGTCCTCCTCGCCGGAGCCTTACGGAACGACACTGGCCGGTGGCCCGGTCGGCGGTGAGGTACCGCTGACCGCCAGCCTCGGCGATCAGCAGGCCGCGATGGTCGGGCAGGTGTGCCTGACCCCCGGGGAGGCCAAGAACACCTACGGCACCGGTAACTTCCTGCTGCTCAATACCGGCGAGAAGATCGTGCGAAGCGAAAACGGGCTGCTGACCACCGTGTGCTATCAGTTCGGGGACGCCAAACCCGTTTACGCCCTTGAGGGTTCGATCGCAGTGACCGGATCGGCGGTGCAGTGGCTGCGCGATCAGCTCGGCATCATCAGCGGTGCCTCACAGAGCGAGACGCTCGCCGCGCAGGTCGAGGACAACGGCGGCGTCTACTTCGTGCCGGCGTTCTCGGGCCTGTTTGCGCCGTATTGGCGCTCGGATGCGCGCGGGGCGATCGTCGGATTGTCCCGCTACAACTCCAACGCGCATGTGGCGCGGGCGACGTTGGAGGCGATCTGCTATCAGAGCCGCGACGTGGTCGATGCGATGGAAGCCGATTCCGGTGTGCACCTTGAGGTTCTGAAGGTCGACGGCGGTGTCACCCAGAACGAATTGTGCATGCAGATCCAGGCCGATGTGCTCGGGGTGGACGTCGTGCGTCCGGTGGTCGCCGAGACGACGGCACTGGGCGCGGCCTACGCCGCCGGGCTGGCGGTCGGCTTCTGGGCGGATCCCGATGACCTGCGGGCCAATTGGCAGGAGGGCCGCCGGTGGTCACCGGCGTGGAACTCCGAGCAGCGCGAGGCCGGTTACGCGGGCTGGCGCAAGGCAGTCCAGCGCACGCTGGACTGGGTCGAGGTGTAAGCCCGCTCGCGCGGGCTCGGGTTACTCGGATTCGCCGAGGATCTGGTAGATCTCGCGGCGCGCGTTGTTGACGATGTCGACGATGCGCTGCTGCTGTTCGGCATTGGCGGCGAAAGCCGCTTGCCGTACGGCGCCGAACAACTGGCCGACGGCGGCACGGATGTTGATCTGGCCGGGGTCGGCGCCTTCGGTGATCTCGTCCCACGGTGCGGTCTCGATCTTCTCGGCGGCGGCGCGGCCTTCGTCGGTCAGCTCGAAAAGCTTCTTGCTGCCTTCTGATTCGGTTGCCACCAACAGGCCTTCGTCGACCAGCAGCTGCAGGGTCGGGTAGACCGAGCCGGGGCTCGGCTTCCACAGATCCTGGGTGCGTTCGGCGACTTCCTGGATCATCTCGTAGCCGTGCATCGGCCGCTCGGCCAGCAGCTTGAGGATGGCGGCGCGCACGTCGCCGCGCTTGCCGCGTCCGCGGCCGTGTCCGCGGCGACCGCCGCGTCCACCACCGGGACCGAAGCCGGGGCCACCGAAGCCGGGGCCGAAGCCCGGACCGAAGCCGCCGCGGGGGCCGAATGCTGGGGGACCGTCGTGGCGATCGCCGTGCTCGCGGAACTGCTCACGCAGTTGGTCGCGGTGCTCGCGACGGCCGTGGCGGTCACCGCGACGGTCGCGGCCGGTGGGGGCGAACCCGAAACCGGGACCGAAGCCGGGGCCGAAGCTTGGGCGACCCGCGTCAGGGCCGCCGAACTGGGGAAATGGGGTGTTCATAGAAGTTCTCGTTTCTGGTCAGGAAACGCCGAATGCGCTTCCGATACGTTGACGATATATCGGAAACTATCGCGATGCAACGATCAATGTGATCTTCGGTCGATTTCCTCGATCACCCAGCGGGCCCAATCGGCCTCCATTGCCTGGATGCGCAGGCCGAATTCCAGGGCTGCGCGACCGTAGAAATCGGCGGGGTTGTCGTCCCAGCAGATCGCGTCGCGCACCTGCTCGTAGCGGTTGAGCTCGGCTTCGGCATGCTCGGCGACCGACACCATGTAGGCCCGGGCCTGCTCGGGAGTCATCTCGCTGAGCAGGAACACCCGCAGCAGTTCGGCGCTGCGGTAGGGCGGGTCGTCCTGTGGATTGGTCATCCAGCGCAACAGGTCTTCGCGGCCGGCATCGGTGACGCGATACTCCTTGCGGCCGCGCGGACCGACATCGGTGACCTCGATCAGGCCCGCGTTGGCCAGCTTGTTGAGCTCTCCGTAGAGCTGGCTCTGGGTCGCGGGCCAGACGTTGGCCATCGAGATATCGAACCGTTTGAGCAGGTCGTACCCGCTGCCGGGCTGTTGAGCAAGAAGCCCGAGCGCCGCGTACCGAAGACTCACCCGTCCATCGTAGAGCTCCACATGTCAGTTGTGGAATATCTGACGGTTCACTATTGACATGTCATCAGTGGAGTGTCACAGTTGTCGGCATGACGGACATCACCACCGAATCAGCCAACTTGCCCACCGAGGGCCAGTTCTTCCAGCGCGGCAACTACGCGCCGGTGCCGGATGAACTCACCGAATACGACCTGCCCGTGGAGGGCGCCATCCCGCCCGAGCTCGACGGCTGGTACCTGCGCAACGGGCCGAACCCGCGCGAGGCCACCGGCCACTGGTTCACCGGCGACGGGATGATCCACGGCGTTCGGATCGAGGGCGGCGCGGCCAAGTGGTACCGCAACCGCTGGGTGCGCACGGACAGCTTCGCCGACCCGTTCCCGCTCTACCGCGAGGATGGAACGCGCGACCTGCGGGCCGCGGTAGCCAACACCCACGTCGTCAACCATGCAGGCAAGACCCTGGCGCTGGTCGAATCGTCACTGCCCTACGAGGTCACCAACGATCTGGAAACGGTGGGCTGCTACGACTTCGGCGGCAAGCTGGTCGACTCGATGACCGCGCACCCCAAGATCTGCCCGACCACCGGCGAGCTTCATTTCTTCGGCTACGGCAGCATTTTCGCCCCGCACGTCACCTATCACCGTGCCGATGCCAACGGCGAGCTGACGATCAATCGCCCGGTCGACGTCAAGGCGCTGACGATGATGCACGACTTCGCCCTGACCGCGAAGCACGTGATCTTCATGGACCTGCCGATCGTGTTCAATCTCGACATCGCGCTCACGGGCGAGGGCGATATGCCCTACCGCTGGGATGACAACTACGGCGCCCGGCTGGGGGTGCTGCGCCGCGATGACCCGTTCGGCGAGATCCGCTGGTTCGAGATCGACCCGTGCTATGTCTTCCATGTCGCCAACGCCCACGAAACGTCCGACGGTAAATCGATTGTCCTGCAAGCGGTTCGGTATTCCGAGCTGTGGCGTGACAACGGTGGGTTCGACGCCAACGCGGTGCTGTGGAGCTGGACGATCGACCTGCAGAACGGCACCGTCAGCGAGCGCCAGCTCGACGACCGGGCCATCGAGTTCCCGCGGATCGACGACCGGGTGGCCGGTCTGCCGGCCCGCTACTCGGTCTCGGTCGGCGACGCCAGCCTGGTGCGCCACGACCTGACCACCGGCAGTGCGGTCGAACACCGCTTCGCCACCGGCTTGGTGCCGGGTGGACCGGGGGAGGCCGTCTTCGTTCCGTCGGCATCGGGACCCGCTGATGAGAGCAACGGCTGGTACCTCGGCTACGTCTACGACGCCGCCCGCGACGGCAGCGATCTGGTGATCCTGGATGCGTCCGACTTCGGCGGTAAGCCGGTGGCCCGGATCCAGCTGCCGCGCCGGGTTCCGTATGGCTTCCACGGCAACTGGATTCCTGCCTAGTCGGCCGGAGCCCGATTCATATCAACGTACATTAGTATGTCGATATGACCGAGCCGGTGGATGCGTGCGACCTTCTCTGTTTGGACCTGCCCCACGCGGAGGCCATTCGGGCCACGGTGCCTGACAGCACCTCCGTGCGGGCGGCCGCTGATGCGGCTCGTGGTTTGGGGGACGCCACCCGCTTGTCGATTGCGACCGCGTTGGCCGCTGGTGGCGAACTATGTGTGTGCGATATGGCGTGGGTCGTCGGGTTGTCCCAGGGGCTGGTGTCGCACCATCTGCGGCAGCTCAAGAATGCGTCGCTGGTGTCCTCGCGCCGTCAGGGCAAGTTGGTGATGTACCGGCTGACCGAGCGTGGATGTCAGTTGACCGCCGCGGTTTTGACCAGCGCCGGCACGGAGGTTCGCCGTGTCTGATGCGTGCTGCGAAGCGCAGCATGCCGCCGAGCCCGACGCGGGCCCGGAAAAGCTTTGGCAGGTAAGGGAACTGCAGCTCGCTCTGCTGGCCGCGGCACTGCTGGCCGCGGGGTGGCTGGTCGCACGTGTCGGCTACGAGGGCGTCGCGCTGGCCATCGAGTTGACCGCCGCCGGCGCCGCCGCATTCACGTTTATGCCCGATGCGGTGCGCAATCTGTGGCACCGCCGCATCGGTGTGGGCACGTTGATGACGATCGCCGCGATCGGCGCGGTAGCGCTGGGTCAATTCGCCGAGGCCGCCCTGCTGGGCATCTTGTTCTCGATCGCCGAGGGGCTCGAACATTACGCGGTCAGCCGAACTCGCCGCGGCCTGCGTTCCCTGCTCTCACTGGTGCCGCCGAAGGCGTCGGTGCTGCGGAACGGTGCCGAAATCAGTGTGGCACCAGATGATCTCGTTATCGGCGATCTGATGGTGATCCGTCCAGGTGAGCGGGCCGCCACCGATGGAACCATTCGAGCCGGCCAGACCAGCCTGGATCTGTCGGCGATCACGGGCGAATCGGTTCCGGTCGAGGCTGGGCCAGGCAGCCCGGTGTATGCGGGTGCGATCAACGGCGGCGGTGCCATCGAGGTCGACGTCACCGCCATGGCTGCCGACAGCTCGCTGGCGCGGATCGTCCACATTGTCGAAGAAGCCCAAGAACGCAAGGGCGCAGGCCAACGGCTGGCGGATCGGATAGCCCGTCCGCTGGTTCCGTCGATCATGGCGCTGGCCGCGCTCGTCGCCGCAGTGGGCGCCGTGTCGGGCGACCCGATGCTGTGGCTGGAGCGGGCACTGGTGGTGCTCGTGGCCGCCTCACCGTGCGCGCTGGCGATCGCCGTGCCGCTGACAGTGGTCGCGGCCGTCGGAGCAGCCAGCCGTCAGGGCGCCCTTGTCAAGGGCGGCGCAGGGGTCGAAGAACTCGGCCGCATCAACGTCATCGCCCTGGACAAAACCGGCACCCTGACCCGCAATCGGCCGCGGGTCGTCGAGGTCGTCACCGCCGACGGCACAAGCGAGGCTGACGCGTTGAACCTCGCCGCGGCACTGGAAGCCCGCAGCGAACACCCACTGGCACAAGCGGTCCTGGCCGCCGCTGATGAAGCGCCTCCCGCCACCGATGTGATTGCGGTGCCCGGCTACGGCCTGCACGGCCGCTCCGGCGGCCACGAGCTCCGCCTCGGAAAACCCTCATGGGTGTCGCCCGGAGGCCTCGCCGACGATGTCGAGCGGTTGCAGGCCGCGGGTGCCACCGTCGTCGTTCTGGCCCGAGATGATGTGCCGCTGGCCGCGATCGCGGTGCGCGACGAACTGCGGCCTGAAGCGGCCGAGGCAGTTGAGCTGTTGCGGCGGCTGGGGGTTGCGGTGGCGATGCTCACCGGCGATAACCGCCGCACCGCGCACGCAATGGCCGCCGAAGCCGGCATCACCACCGTGCATGCCGAGTTACTGCCCGAGGACAAGGCTGCCTTGTTGGGATCGCTGGCGAAGGGCCGCCCGATCGCCATGGTCGGTGATGGGGTCAACGATGCACCCGCGTTGGCCACCGCCGATATCGGAATCGCCATGGGCGCCATGGGCACTGACGTCGCCATCGAGACCGCCGACGTCGCCCTCATGGGCGAAGACCTTCGCCACCTGCCTCAGGTGCTCGCGCACTCCCGGCGTGCCCGGCGGATCATGGTGCAGAACATCGTGTTCTCACTGGCCATCATCGCGATCCTGATACCGCTGGCCGCGTTCGGAGTGCTGGGGCTGGCGACCGTGGTCTTCATCCATGAGTTCGCCGAAGTGCTCGTCATCCTCAACGCCATCCGCGCCGCACGCATTCACCCCATGCCTGGTGCGGGCGCGTCGCCCGCGACGATTCTCGGACAGCGGTACCCCGGCGCCCACAACCAGCCCGCTGTTGGGACGATGTGACCCTATGGGTGACTTCAGCGGTCTGCCCGGCACGGCGATCGTCGTCGGCGGCACCGGCGGGATCGGGACACAGATCGTCGCGATGCTGGCCGCGCGCGGGTCGCGGGTGGCCTTCACCTACCACGGCAATGCAAGCAAGGCAGCCGAACTCGTCACCGAGGCCGTCAGCGCTGAGCAGCTCGACATCACCGATGCCGCCGAGGTCCGGCGTGTGATCGATGCCTTCGCGCAACCGGGTGGCGTGCACACCGTGGTCCACGCCGCCGGCGCCCATGTGCCGATGCGGCACCTCAGCACCGTCGAGACCGAACGCTTCGATCAACAACTCGGCACCGATACCGGCGGCTTCTTCAACATCGTGGCCGCGGCTCTCCCGCACCTGCGCGGCTCGCGCGGCAGTCTGGTGGCGGTGACGACCGCGGCGACGCGCCGGTTTGCCGTCCGGGACGGACTGTCGGTCGCCCCCAAGGCCGCGATCGAGGCGCTCATCCGGGGCATCGCAGCCGAGGAAGGCAGATTCGGGGTGCGCGCCAACTGCGTCGGGCCCGGCATGCTGGTCGACGGCAACGCGCAGCGGCTGATCGCCGACGGCGATCTCGATGAGCAGGCCCTCGAGGCTGCACGCCGCAACACCCCGTTGGGACGCTTCGGCTCTGCCACCGATGTCGCCGAGGCGGTGTGCTTTCTCGCCTCCCCGCGGGCGGGGTTCATCACCGGCCAAAAGCTCGATGTAGATGGAGGTTACGGTGTCTGATCGGCTGGCAGATATCCACGCGATCCGCGATGTGGTCGCACTGTACTGCCGTGGTGTCGACCGGCTCGACCTCGACCTGGTGCGACAGGCCTACCACTCCGACGGCATCGACCACCACACCGGTTTCGACGGGACTGTCGACGAGTTCGTGCCGTGGCTGGCCAAGAGCCTCGAGTTCCTCTTCGGGACAATGCATTTCATCGGAAATCATCACGTCGACTTCGTCGGCGACGACGTCGCGATCAGCGAGACCTACCTGATGGCAACGCATTGGGGCAAACCCGAGCAGGAGAAGACGAACTTCACTACCGGCGCCCGCTACGTCGACCTCATGGAGCGGCGAGGCGGCCGATGGGCAATCGCCGAACGCTGGGCCGTACGCGAATGGACCCGTCCCGATGCGTTCGTCGCCCCCGAACGTCCCGGCCCACGTGGCCGGCGCGACGCTGACGATCCGCTGTCCGTCCTCCTGAAACGCTTTGGCCTGTAGGTAGTGCGAGTACCCTCACCACACCATGGCGGTGAAATGGTTCGACGAGCCTGAAGACCACGACTACGACGCGGCGGCGGACTATCTGAGCATGCTCGCCGAGGATGCCGCCGTGGCCGCGACAGTGAACGCGCTGAAGTCGGCGAAGCCCGTGTATCGCAAGGCCAAAGACATCCTGCGTGCGGCGCGGCTGACCCTGTTGCCCCCCGACAACCCGCACGTGCGCGCGGACATGGACAAGATCGGCCACGGCAAGAAGCTGTCACCGATTCTGCTGGTGCGCGGCACCCCGGCCGATGCTCTGCAGATCGCTGACGGGTATCACCGCGTCTGTGCGAGTTACCTCACCGACGAGAACACCCCGATACCGTGCCGACTCGCGTCGTGGGTGCCCAAGACGTGAGTTTCGGCTTCACCACGCTGGCACTCGTGGCGGTCGTCGGCATGGCCGGACCGCTGCTCGCGTCCGTGCCGAGGCTGCGCATCCCGGTCGTCATCGGGGAGCTCGCGGTGGGATTGCTCATCGGCAGAACCGGATTAGGCCTCGTCGACGCCGCCGATCCGACCTTCGGCCTGCTGGCCGACATCGGGTTCGCGTTGGTGATGTTCGTGGTGGGCACCCACGTCCCGATCCGCGATGTCACCCTGCGATCCTCGATTCCTGGCGCGGTGATGCGGGCTGTCCTCGTGGGCGCGGTGGCGACGGTGTTCGCGGTCGGGTTGGCAGGTGTGTTCCACACCGGCCATGCCGCCGTCTACGCGGTGTTGATGGCGTCGTCGTCGGCGGCGCTGGCGTTGCCGGTCATTCAGGCGCTCGGCATCGACGGGCCGTCCGTGCAGGGCGTCACCGCCCAGATCGCGATCGCCGACGCGACCTCGATCATCTTGCTGCCCTTGGTGATCGATCCGGACCGTGCGGTGACCGCGGCGGTGGGTGCGGTGCTGATCGCGATGGCCGCTGCTGCGCTGTTCGTCGTGTTGTGGTGGTTCGACCGCCGTGGGTTGCGCAAGCGGTTGCACCGCTATTCTCAGCGCCACGGATTCGCGCTGGAACTACGGATCAATCTGATCATTCTGTTCGCGCTCGCCGCGCTCGCGGTCTCCACGCATGTGTCGATCATGTTGGCCGGCTTCGCGCTCGGCCTGGCGGTCAAGGCTGCGGGGGAGCCACGGCGGTTGGCACGCCAGCTGTTCGGTATCACCGAGGGCCTGTTCGGTCCGCTGTTCTTCGTCTGGCTCGGTGCCTCGCTGCAAGTGCGCGAACTCGGCGACCACCCCGCCTACATCCTGCTCGGCATCGGGCTTGGGGTGGGTGCGGTGCTGGCGCACTGCGTCGGCCGGCTGACCGGTCAACCCCTGGCGCTGGCGGCCCTGGCCGCCGCTCAACTCGGGGTTCCTGTCGCTGCGGCCACCCTGGGCACTCAGAAGCATCTGCTCTCGGCGGGCGAACCATCGGCGCTCATGCTCGGTGCGCTGCTGACGATCGGCGTCACCTCGGTGGCCAGCGTGATCGCGGCTCGTCGCCAGCGGGAGCAGCCGGCGCCGCCGATGGCTTGACTCGAGACGTGTGCCGGGGCCCGCTGCGGGTAGCCGACGTCTATGACCGCATCGAACGCCACCGAGACTCACCCCGATAAGGCACCCCGGGCGCGGCTGTGGGTCAACTGGCTCTTGGCCTGGACGAACCGGTCCTGAGGACGCGGTCACCGCGATGCGTGGCATCAACGCCGAGGCCCAGGCCAATGCGCCTTTTCTGACGCTGTTCCTCGGGTCGGCGTTGGTCGCCCTTGTGCTGGGCATCGCGGTGCTGGCGCTGGTGCCGCTGGTCGTCACCGTCGCCTTCAACATCCCGCTCAACGACCGGCTTGCCGGCGGCGCAGTGCCGTGGCCGGACTACTTCCGCGTCTGGACCCTCTGGAACCACGTGCGCACCGTGGCGCCGCTGATCGGTTCGGTGCTGATGGTGATCGGGTTGCGGTTGCACTAGCTCGGTGGCACGAATCCGTCCGTAGGGGGCGGGGGTGCGACGGGCGTGGGCGGCGGGGGCGGTGAGTAGGACGGCGGCGGGGTTGCCGGATACGACGGTGGGGGGACCGAATAGGTCGGCGGCGCAGGCGGACCGGACGGGCGCAGCCGGGCCAGTTCGCGGCGGTGTCGTTCGGCGAGCACGGCGGCGAGAACGTATTGCGGCGGGACGCCGGGCGGCGGCGGTGGTGAGATCCGGCTGGCGATATCACTGGCGATGCGATAGGCCATATCGTTACGCACCTCGGGTGTCAATTGCGGTGCCCGAGCGAGGAATTGGCGCGCCAGCTCGGCCTGGTCAGGCGTGAGCGCGGACAGCTCCAGCGAGGAGGCCCACCACGTCAGGGCGGGCGGCATCACTGGTGGAGGCGGCAGCTTGGGGCCCCGTTCACTGATCACGACGGTGCCCGCGAACACGTCACCGATGCGCTTGCCGCGCGGCGAGATGAGGCTGCAGATCACCGCGGGACCGCCCATGAACATCCAGATCTCCACGAACCCGGCCAGTGCACGAAACAGGGCCTGCCGGAACCGTTCCGGGCCGCCGTCGTCGGACACCACGCGTAGGCCCATCGCCATCTTGCCCAGCGTCCTTCCGCGGGTGGCGGATTCGAACACGACGGGATAGCCGATGATCACCAGCAGTGTGAAGATGATCAGGACCGCGGCGGACAGCGCCTCGTCGAACTGCGTGATCGTGGTCGCCCACAGGATCACGCCGATGATGTAGCCGATCATGATGACGGCGATGTCGATCATCGCGCCGACGGCCCGCACCGGCAGCTGGGCGATCTGAACATCGAGGACGACCGCGTCCCCGGTCACCACGGTCTCCGGCACCATGCCGACCAACGCTACTAGCATCGGCCGGATGGACGTCGACGCTTTCGTGCTGGCTCACCAGGACACCTGGAAGCGGCTCGAGGAGCTGGTGAAGCGGCGCCGCCGGCTGTCCGGCGCCGAGGTGGACGAACTCGTCGAGCTCTACCAGCGGGTCTCCACCCACCTGTCGATGGTCCGCTCGGCCTCGTCGGACTCCGTTCTGGTCGGGCGGCTGTCCAGCCTGGTGGCCCGCGCCCGGGCCGCCGTGACCGGCGCCCATGCCCCGATGTGGCACGAGTTCGCCCGATTCTGGACGGTCTCGTTCCCGGTGGTGGCCTACCGGGCGTGGCGGTGGTGGCTGGCAACGGCCGTCCTGTTCTTCGTGGTGGTGGTCGTGATCGGGATCTGGGTCGGTGGCAGCCACGAGGTGCAGTCGGCGATGAGTACGCCCGAGGAAATCGAGCACCTCGTCAACCACGACTTCGCGTCGTACTACAGCGAGAACCCGGCCGGGTCGTTCGCGTTGCGGGTATGGGTGAACAACTCGTGGGTGGCCGCACAGTGCATCGCGTACGCGATCCTGCTGGGCATTCCGATCCCGTGGGTGCTGTTCCAGAATGCCGCCAACCTCGGTGTCATCGGCGGGCTGATGGTCGATGCCGGCAAGGCCGATGTGCTGTTCGGGCTGCTGATTCCGCACGGTCTGCTGGAGTTGACGGCGGTGTTCCTGGCCGGGGCGGTCGGCATGCGGCTGGGCTGGACGGTGATCTCCCCCGGCGATCGGCCTCGCGGCCAGGTTCTGGCCGAGCAGGGCCGGGCGGTGGTCGCCGCGGCGGTCGGGCTGACAGGTGTGCTGCTGGTGTCCGGGTTGCTCGAGGCGTTGGTGACACCATCGCCGCTGCCGACCTTCCTTCGTATCGCCATCGGAGTGGCCGCCGAGGTCGCGTTCCTGTCCTACGTCGTCCATTTCGGCCGCAAGGCCATCCGGGCGGGAGAGACCGGGGACGTCGAGGACGCCCCCGACGTCGTCCCGACGGGCTGAGCTATTGCTCGCGGTGGAACCTACAGCCGGCCGGTGGCCTTCATCGCCAAGTAGCGGTCGGCTAGGGCCGGCGCCAGGTCCTCGGGCAGGGCATCGACCACCTCGACGCCCTTGTGCCGCAGCCGGCTGGCGATGGTCCGGCGGTCATTGCGTGCGCGCTCGGCGGCCGCCGCGTCGTAGACCTGGGCGGCATCGGCGCGGCCGGCCGCGAGTTCGTCGATGCGCGGATCGGACACCGCCGCCACGATCACCTTGTGTTTGGCCGACAGCTGCGGCAAGACCGGCAGCAGACCCTCGTCGAGAGCCGAGGCGTTGAGGTCGGTCAGCAGCACCACCAGCGCTGTGCGGCGCACCCTGCGCTGCACAGCGGCCACCATCGCGGTCGCATCCGATTCGATCAACGCGGGCTCCAGGGGCGCCATCGCCTCGACGAGCTGGGCGAGCAGCTCGGTCCGGGAGGCGCCGAACACCGCGGCGCGGGTGAGCCGGTCGTGGGCGAGGAAGTCGACGTGGTCACCGGCCCGTACGGCCAGCGCAGCCAGCAGCAGCGCGGCATCCATCGACCAGTCCAGCCGCGGCCAGCCACCGGGGTCGCGGGCGGTGGGATCCACGCCGACCCGGCCCGCCGAAGTGCGGCCGGTGTCCAGCACGATCACCACCCGCCGGTCGCGTTCGGGTCGCCAGGTGCGGACAACCACGTCGGCGCGGCGCGCGGTGGCCCGCCAGTCGATCGAGCGGACGTCATCGCCTACGACATACTCCCGCAGCGAGTCGAATTCGGTGCCCTGACCGCGGATCAGCACCGGCAGCAGCCCGTCGATCTCACGCAGCCGAGCCAGCCGGGACGGCAGATGCTTACGCGACAGGAACGGCGGCAGGATGCGCACCTGTCCCTCCACGCGGTGCGACCGCTGCCGGCCGGCCAGGCCGAGCGGCCCGATCGAACGGACGGTGACGCCCTCTGAACGCAGGTCGCCGCGGCGTACCGGGCGCAACTGCGTTGTGAGAGTGACGGTTTCAGCGGGACGAACACCGAGGTTGTGCGCCCGCGGTTCGGCGCAGGCGCTCGGCGGCCAGGCGTCCCGAAGTGCACCGCGGAACCGGCGGGACCCGGCATTGTGGACATGGAGGACGGCGCCCACAGGCTGACCGAGCCGCGCAGACGTGTCGCCGGCCCGGCTGAGCCGCAGCGCACCCGCGCTCCCCGCCAACGCTATGTCGAGGACCACCACCGCCAGTAACGCCAGTAGCGCCACAACGAAAGTCGTTGCAGGCCAGGGTGACAGCACGATCGGCAGCACGCCCAACAGGGCGATGAGCCCGGCGCGCCCGGTGAGGACCACTATCTTGGCACCGGCACCGCGGCCAGGATGCCGTCGAGCACGCCGTCGGGGGTGGCTCCTTCGAGTTCGGCCTCCGGACGCAGCCCGATCCGGTGGCGCAGTGTCGGCCGCGCCATTGCCTTGACGTCGTCCGGGGTGACGTAGCCGCGGCCCGACAGCCACGCCCACGACCGTGCCGTGCCCAGCAGTGCGGTCGCGCCACGCGGTGACACCCCGAGCTGCAGGGACGGAGAACTCCTTGTCGCACCGACGATATCGACGATGTAGCCGAGAACCTCTTCGGCGACCAGTACCTGCTTCACCGCCGCGCGGCCTGCGGCAAGTTCGGCGGGGCCGGCCACCGGGCGGATCGCACTCAGGTCGCGCGGATCAAACCCGCCGGCATGCCGAGACAGGATCGCGATCTCCTGATCACGCGGCGGCAGGGGAACATTCAGCTTCAGCAGGAACCGGTCCAGCTGCGCCTCCGGCAGCTGATAGGTGCCCTCGTACTCGATCGGGTTCTGGGTTGCGGCCACGATGAACGGATCCGGGAGTAGCTTTGGCTGACCGTCGACGCTGACCTGGCGTTCCTCCATCGCTTCGAGCAGGGCCGCTTGGGTTTTCGGTGGCGTGCGGTTGATCTCGTCGGCCAGCATGAGGTTGGTGAACACCGGTCCCTCACGGAAGACGAACGCGGCCGTCTTGGCGTCGTAGACCAGTGACCCCGTCACGTCGCCGGGCATCAGGTCGGGCGTGAACTGCACCCGCTTGAACTCCAGCTGCAGCGCGGCGGACATCGCCCGCACCAGCAGCGTCTTGGCCACGCCCGGAACGCCTTCCAGCAGAACATGACCGCGGCACAGCAGGGCGATCACCAGCCCGCTGACCACGGCGTCCTGGCCGACGACGGCTTTGCCGATTTCAGTGCGCAGGGCCAGGAGCGCCGCGCGCGCCGCGTCGCTCTCGGCGGTGGAGGGGGGAGGTGGGGCAATGTGCGTCACGACTTCGTGACCTGCCTTTCGATGTCGTCTAGTGCATGGGCCAGGTGGAGCAGGTCGGAGTCGGTGGACGGTGCCGGGCCGAACAGTAGGTGGCGGACGGTGTTGGCATCTCCGGTGTAGCGCGCTGCGACGGCATCCAGCACCGCGGTGGGAGACGCGCTGGGGCCCAGCCCCAGTCGTGGTGACAGTCGCTGCAGTGTCGCGGTGCGAAGTGCTTCTGCCGCTTGGTCGCGGGCCCGGCGGGACCGGTAGAGCCGGGCGCGTCCCTCGACCGTTTCCGAGGCGCGCACCACCACGGGCAGCTTCTCGGCGACCAGCGGACCGAGCCGGCGGCCCTGCCACACGGCCAGCAGCAGGACGGTCAGACACAGCTGCCAGACGATCCAGGTCACTGCGTCGGGCATCAGGTCGGTGAGTGTCGTTCCCTCCGCGCCGCTTTCACCTTCGGCATGCTGTGGGGCGTACCAGATGAGTCGCGACCGGTTGCCGGCAAGGTTCATCGCCAGCGCGGCATTGCCCTCTTGGAGTAACCCGCCGTTGGTCATGAAGTCCGCGCTGCCGACGACGGTGACTGTGCGGCCGTCGGCGTGGTAGCGCACCAGCGCCCCGCCGTAGCACCGCGTCAGCTCGGTGTCGCCGACCTTCTCATAGGTGTCGGGGGAGCCCAGTTCCACCGTCCCGGCCCGATTGGCTTCCGGCAGGTCGCAATCGGGCTTCATGGTCAGCATGCTGGCCCCGCCCAGCCGGATGTCGGGGGCCAACGCCTGCCGTGCGCGCGAGGTCGGTTCCAGCAGCAGCCGGTCGCCGGGAACTTCGGCCAGCCGGTCCAGCAGATCCGTTCCCCGGGTGTAGTAGGTTTCGGCCGCCAGTAGCAGCGTGTCCGGTCGGGCCTCCCGCTCCACGTCAGCCACGGTGGTGGCGACGACGACCTCGACCCCGCGGTCCCGAAGCAGAGCGACCAGTGCGTGTGCGCCGTCAGGGCTGGTGGATTCCGGATCCATCCGCCCACCAGGGCGTGGGGCGGTGAAGTACGCTCCGATGGCGGCGATGGCCGTTATCGCGATCAGCGCCAAGGCAATCCAGCGTCCGGTGCGCCAACGCTGGCTGATGGTGGTGCTCACCGCAGCGGAGCCCAGGTGTCGGGGACGGCAGGTGCCGTCGCGTCGGTGCCGCTCGGGGCGGCGTGCCGCCGTAGTGCCTCGTCGAGGTCGGCGACCATGCGGTAGTTGGGTTCGGTGCCTGGCTGCTCGCCATAGGTGACGTCATTGAACACCGTTGCCGCGCGCCGCAACTCACCGTCGAACGCGGGTAACAGCTCACCCGCGTCGTGGGCGAGCTCATTGGCGGTACGGCCGGGAACCGGGTTGAGCATCCCGGTTTCCTCGAGTTGGCGGCCCACCGCTCGAAGACGGTGCCGGATCGCTGCGGCCCAGTTAGCCTGTGCCGCATATGCTTCGGCTGTCGCCCGGTGCTCGGCCGCGCTGAGCTCGCGGGTGCCGAATAGCCCGGCGTCGCCTCCCCGGTTGGTCCGCATCGTGCGCCTGGCGATCCGCACCGCCACGATGAACGCCACCAGCACCACGATCGCCAGCACCGCGATGGTCAGCCAGCCGCCCGGGATCGTCGACCCCTTGAGGATCAGCCGGTAGAGCATCTCCTCGATCCAATCGCCGAGCCTGTCCATCAACGACGACTTGGGATAGATCGGCTTGGCCAGCTCGCGCTGGGCCGCCTCGTGGGCGGTTTCCCGGTCGATGTCGATGGTGGGCATGCTGATCCGACGCTACCGCGGCGGGGTGAGCCACAGATTGTCGGCGGTCACGGTGTCGGTAGGCCCGGCGTTGGCCCCGGTTCGCAGCACCAGATCGAAAGCCTCGGCGCGGATGCGGGTGTCGGTGTAGAGCAACACCGCCACACCGGCGGTGAACGGCGCGGTGACGATCTGGCCGATCGCGCCGCCGATGGCAATCAGCGTGGTCGACAGGATGATGGGCCCCGAGGATGTCTCCCCGAGCAGCAGCACCTGTCCAGCGATGCTGAACGGAACCGACACCGCTCCGGCGATCACCGATGCGACCACCCCGGCGAGCAGCCGGATACCGAACACGCGCCAGAAGTGGTTGCGCACCAAGCCAAACGAGCGACGGATCGATTCCATGATCGGCTTTCGCTCCAGCACAACCGCCACCGGCGCGAACGACAGGACGGTGTACAGGTAGACCATGGCGGCGATGAACACCAGCACCAGTGGGATGCCGACGATCACCGCGGCGGTGCCGTCGCCTGTCGCCGCGAGTGCGGCGATGACACCCACGACGACCCCGGCCATCAGCAGTACAGCCAGGATTTCCAGTGCGCTGAAACCAAGCAGGGCAAGCAATCGGCCGCGCACCCGCTGCCAGGCTTCGCCGACGGTGATCTTGGAACCGAACACCGCCCGCGCGACCACGACGGTGAGCATGCCGGACAGCAGGATCCCGCCCAGAAAGGTGGCCACCGCGCCGGTGGCGGTGGATAGGACGGACCCCACCAGTACCGGTGTGGACATCTCCTCGCCGGTCTGGGCGCCCACCTTTCCGCCCATCGAGATGATGGGACCCAGCTGCAGAATCAGCGCCAGGATCTGGGTGATCACCACGACGACGGTGGTCAGACCCAGCGATGCCTTCGGGTTGGCCCGGATATACCCGACGGCACCGTTGAAGAGATCGCCGAGCGACAGCGGCCGCAGCGGGATGATGCCCGGCTTCGGCGGCATGGGAAGCGGGGGCGGGTAGCCGGGCGGGCCGTAGCCGGGCGGGCCATAGCCGGGCGGGCCATAGCCGGGCGGGCCATAGCCGGGCGGCGGATAGCCGGGCGGGCCGTACCCCGGGGGTGGATAGCCGGGCGGGCCGTAGCCCGGGGGCGGGTACCCCGGCGGCGGATAGCCGGAAGCCGGCTCGGGCGGTGGATACCCCGGCGGGGGAAATGAGGGTTGGTCAGGCCATCCCGGCGGTGGTCCAGGTGGTCCGGCAGGCGGTGTCGTCACCTGTCAACGCCCCCGACGTCGTTGCTCATGAGCCCATCCTGTCGACAGCCGGGGTATTTCTCAACGTCCAGCCCATCTCGGTCGCGTAGCGTTTGCCTCATGGCGGAGCTCAAAGACCGGCTGAGATCAGACCTCACCGATGCGATGAAGGCCCAGGACAAGTTGCGCACCGCGACGCTGCGACTGCTGCTCGCGGCGGTCCAGACCGAGGAGGTCTCGGGCAAACAGGCCCGCGATCTCTCCGACGACGAGGTGCTCAAGGTGCTCGCCAGGGAGTCCAAGAAGCGCAGCGAGTCCGCCGAGATCTACACCCAGAACGGTCGCGGTGAGCTGGCCGCCGAGGAGCACGCCGAGGCCCGGATCATCGACGAGTACCTGCCGACCCCGCTGACCGACGCCGAGGTCGCCGACGTGGCGGACACGGCGATCGCCCAGGTGGCCGAGGAACTCGGCGAACGGCCGTCGACCAAGAACATGGGTCTGGTGATGAAGGCGGCCACCGCGATCGCCGCAGGCAAGGCCGACGGGTCGCGCCTGTCCGCGGCGGTGAAGGCGCGCTTGTAGTCGTGCCCCGTTTCGCGGGTCGAGGCTGACGGACAAACTCCGCGAAGCGGCGAGTCGAGCCGTGATACCCACCACTGCGGGGTTGAAACCAACTTCGCAGGGTATTCCGGACGGTAATGACTGACGGGACCTCCGACGACGAAGACCACGCCGACTACACGGACGATCACCAAGAGCAGCGCACAATTGACCGTTCCCGGGTCAGGCCACACGCCGGTGATGACATCCGCCAGATTGCTCCTGACGTGGCTGACCCGCCTGACCACGAACCTCCCGATTAACGCCTGAAATAGGTGTTCTTCCACCGCGCCTCGGGTTTTAACGAGGCAGTAAGCGGGCATTTATCTCGCAGCGCCTTGACAACAACAGTGCGCCCGACCAACTGTCGAAAGGCCAACGTTGACCATTCTTTATCCCGACGTCCAGGACGCGGTAAGTGCCACAGGCGTGTATGCGCCGCAACATGATTCGCAGTTGCTGATCGAGGCGATGACACGCAGCGGTGCCGTCACCGGGCGCAAGGTGCTCGATCTGTGCACGGGAAGTGGGGCCGTGGCGATCGCGGCCGCGCAGTTGGGTGCGCGCGACGTCACCGCATTCGACATCTGCCCGCAGGCCGTCGAATACGCAACGAGCAACGCGGCTCAAGCCGGCGCCCGCATCGACGCGCGGGTGGGAATGTGGGTCGATGCGTTCGTGGCCGGCCCCTACGACGTGGTGGTCTCGAATCCCCCTTATGTTCCAACGGGTCCCGATGCCGATCTGGAGAGTATTCCCCTTGAAGTCGGTCCCCCGACGGCGTGGAACGCCGGCCTCGACGGCCGTGAGGTGTTGAACCCGCTGTGCGACAACGCTCAGGAACTGCTCACCGCAGGCGGCACGATCTTGATCGTGCAATCGGAGCTCGCTGACACCGACCAATCGTTACGCCGGTTGCGTAGCGGCGGCTTACGCGCCGAAGTTGTTCTCAGCCAACTAATTCCATTTGGTCCGGTGCTGAGAGCGCGGGCGAAATGGATGGAGAGCATCGGCATGTTGCCCGTCGGACGGCGGGAAGAGGAAATCGTGGTCATCCGGGCGGAGAAACGGTGAGCGGGGACGTACCCCGCCACGTTCGGATCGTCTCCGGTGGGCCGATGATGGTGCCGGGTCCGGTCTGCATCGAAATGCCTGACGGCACCGTCGTCGAATCCGACCGGTTCATGGTCGCCATCTGTATGTGCCGGCGCAGCAAGACTTATCCGCTGTGCGACACCAGCCACCGGCGCCGCGAGCGTACCGAGCCGTCAGTCCAGCGGCCGGCGTAGGGAACTCCGCCCGCTGGTCCAGCTCTGCATCAGGTGATCGGCCAGCCGATCCTCCAACAGTTCGTGCGCCCGGATACCGAACACGACATCGCGGTCCAGAGTCGGCTCCCTGCTCACCAGGTCGCCGACGACATCGGTGCGGACCACTTGCTCGTGCACGGCATCGGCCTCGACATGTTCGCGATAGAACCGCGTGCAGGTATCCGGGGCGCACAGGCGATCCAGGGCGTCGGCGAGTCGGCGCGATCCCGGCGACGAGGTGATCTCGGTCGAAGCGAAATGTCCGATCGCTGCACCACGATGCGCGCGATGCAGGCCGAACAGGGACATCAAGTTCACCAAGGCCAGTGATATGGCGGGCACGGCGTCGATATAGCCCAGGTACGAGGCGTCAAGGCCTGCCGCGACCATCAGATTGGCGAACAGCTGCTGATGCACGAGATCGCCTCTACCACCACCGAATTCGTCGAACTCGATGGCTACGAACGCTGCTTTGGCCTGGCCCGTCAGGCGGGGGATGGCCCACGCGTGCGGGTCGCCCTCCTTGAGGTGATACATCGAGCGGTGCACGAAATACTCCTGCATCTGCTCCCAGGTTCCGCTGTCGCGCAAAAAGTACGACGGTCCGGTGCCGTCGACGGGCTCGACCGACAACCGCGCCATCTCGGCGGCAGCGGAGTCTTCGGGGCCGATATCGGCGACATCGCGCTGCACGGCGCTCAGAAACGATTCCTCGAGCTGGCCACGTAGATACAGCAACCCGGGGTTCCACTCCCACGCCGGATCGACGCCGGCAAATCCGCGGTAGTGCAGCTCGTAGCAGACGTACAGGGCAAGCTGCAGGTCGATGCCGTAGGGGTCGGCTTCGCGCACCGGGGCTTCGACCCGATGCAGATAGTTTCGCGGCGCACGCTCGGCAAGAAGGTCGAGGACAGCCAGCGAGAGGGGACCTCGAGCTTCCGGAAGGCGGGGTTCGAGGGCAATGGGGGCCAGTGTCACCCATGGCTTGTTCCCGGAACCCGGGCGGAGCTAAACCCCGTGCGTCACATTAGTTGCGGCCGCAAGCGGCGATGAGGGCGTCGGGGTCGGTGACGCTGACCAGCAGGGTGCGCAGTGTCGTCGAGACGCCCACGATCTTGGCCTGCACCGGCGGGTCGATCGTCAGCTCGACGACGCCCTTCGAGGAGCCATTGACGAGCCATCGGCCGCGAAAGCCGTGCACACCCCAGCCCAGAAACGGCCCCTTGGCCGGCTTGGCCTCGGTGATGGACGCCAACGGAATGTCGGCCGAGAAGCCCCAGCCCATCGACACATGCAGGGTGCCGTCGGCGACCGTCACGTCGCTTCGGCCGGGGCCGAGGCCCAGCGGTGTAGCCAGCGGGCGGTACCAACTGTCGAAACGGATCTCCGTCATGGTGGCGACGATAGTGCCCCGATCAGCGGCGCGATAGGCACAAGTACCAAGTTGTAGCGTGGGCTTTCTCGATACCGAAGGGCGCTCATCCATGGACGCAGATGTCATCGTGGTCGGGGCCGGGCTTGCCGGTCTCGTCGCCACCCACGAACTGACCAGCCGCGGTAAAAAGGTCGTGCTGATCGACCAGGAGAACGAGGCGAACCTCGGCGGGCAGGCGTTCTGGTCGTTCGGCGGGCTGTTCCTGGTCGACAGCCCCGAACAGCGGCGCCTGGGTGTCAAAGACAGCTTCGAGCTGGCTTGGAACGACTGGTCCGGCAGCGCCCAGTTCGACCGGATCGATGACGAGGACAGCTGGGCAGTGCGCTGGGCCCGCGCTTACGTTGAGTTCGCCGCGGGGGAGAAGCGGTCCTGGCTGCTCGGCCATGGGATCAAGTTTCTGCCCACCGTCGGCTGGGCCGAACGCGGCGATCTGCGCGCCGATGGACACGGTAATTCGGTGCCACGCTTCCATGTCGCCTGGGGCACCGGCACCGGGGTGGTGGAGCCGTTCGTCAAGTCCGCACTGGCCGCCGCCGACCGCGGCCTTGTGACATTCCGGCACCGGCACCGCGTCGACGAACTGGTGATCGCCGACGGTGCCGTCACCGGCGTGCGGGGCACGGTGCTGGCGCCCGACGACGCTCCCCGTGGCGCGCCGTCCAACCGCGAGTCCGTTGGAGAATTCGAATTTAGTTCTCAGACAGTCATTCTCACCACCGGTGGCATCGGAGGGAACCATGACGTCGTGCGACGGAACTGGCCCCAGCGCATGGGTAGCCCGCCACGGGAGATGATCACCGGCGTGCCGGCTTACGTCGACGGCAGGATGCTCGACATCGCCGCCGATTCCGGGGTGCGCACGGTCAACCGGGACCGAATGTGGCACTACACCGAGGGCGTGCAGAACTGGGACCCGATCTGGCCGGCCCATGCCATCCGGATCCTGCCGGGGCCGTCGTCGATGTGGTTCGACGCGTTGGGTCGGCGGCTGCCCGAGCCGTACCTGCCCGGCTACGACACTCTGGGAACGTTGCGCTACCTGCGGACCACCCCGGAGATCGCCGGCTACGACCACAGCTGGTTCATCCTCACCCAGAAGATCATCGAGCGGGAGTTCGCACTGTCGGGATCTGAACAGAATCCCGATATCACCAGCAAGGACCGCGCCGGGTTTCTCAAGGAGCGATTGCTGAGCAAGGGCGCACCCGCGCCGGTGGAGGCCTTCAAGCGCCACGGTGCGGACTTCGTAGTCGCCGACAGCCTCGACGAGTTGGTGGCGAAGATGAATGCTCTGACCGACGAGCCGCTGCTGGACGCCGGGCGCATCCGGGCACAGCTCGAGGCTCGCGATCTGCAAATGGCCAACCCGTACGCCAAAGACGCTCAGGTACAAGGGATCCGCAACTCGCGGCGATACATCGGTGATCGGATCGGCCGCACCGCAGCGCCGCATCGCATCCTGGACCCGGCGGCCGGGCCGCTGATCGGGGTCAAGCTGCACATCCTGACCCGAAAAACCCTCGGCGGTATTCAGACTGATCTATCGTCGCGGGCGATCGGTAGTGACGGCAATCCGATTGACGGCCTGTACGCTGCGGGCGAGGTGGCCGGTTTCGGCGGTGGTGGCGTGCACGGTTACAACGCATTGGAGGGAACGTTCCTCGGTGGCTGCCTGTTCTCGGGTCGCGCCGCGGGTAGGGCAGCAGCAGTGGCACTGTAGATAGCGAGGCGACGTGGGCGAATCTGGTTCTTCGCGTTGGCAATTGAGCCGACGATCGTTTCTGGCGTCAAGTGCGGCGGCTGGAGCCGGTGTGGCATTGGCGGCGTGCGGACACAGCAGCGTGCCGGCGGCACCGTTGCAGACCCAACCGACCGTCGTACCGACGGGGCTGACTGCCGCGATCGATGCTGCCGAGGCGGCACGCCCGCACACCGGCAAGACCGTGACTGTCGCGCTGAACCCGCGGCCGGTCACCGTCGACCTTGGCGGACGCGTGGTCCACACACGGGGCTACGCCGACACCGTCCCCGGCCCGCTGATCCGGGCGAATGTCGGCGACCAGATCGAAGCCACCGTGACCAACAAGCTGGACGGGCCGACATCCGTGCATTGGCATGGGATCGCGCTGCGGAACAACATGGACGGGGTCGAACCCGCCACCGCGGACATCCCGCCCGGCGACACCTTCACCTACAAATTCTCGGTTCCCGACGCCGGCACCTATTGGGCGCATCCCCACACCGGCGTCAACGCGGACACCGGGCTGTACCTGCCGTTGATCGTCGACGACCCGAAGGCGCCCGCCGACTACGACGCCGAGTGGATTGTGGTGCTTGACGATTGGACCGACGGCGTCGGGAAGTCGCCCGAGCAGATCTACGACGATCTGCGCAAGGGTGTGATGAATATGGGCGGCGGCACCAGCCAACTCCTCGGCGGCGATCCCGGCGATGTGATCTATCCCTACTATCTGGTCAACGGCAGAATTCCGGAAGCGCCAACAACTTTCACCACCAAACCTGGGCAACGCATCCGGTTGCGGATCATCAACGCCGGTGCGGACACCGCGTTCCGCGTTGCGCTGGCGGGGCATCGGATGACCGTCACCCACACCGACGGATTTCCGGTCGTGCCCGTCGAGGTCGATGCCCTGCTGCTGGGGATGGCGGAACGCTACGACGTGATCGTCACCGCCGGTGACGGTGTGTTCCCGTTGGTGGCGCTGGCCGAGGGGAAGAACGCGCTGGCGCGCGCGCTGCTGACCACAGGGGCCGGTTCGACGCCGGAGCCGGGATTCCAGCCACCGGAACTGAACGGGCGGATCGGCACAGTGGACATGTTCACCGCCACCCCCGAGGCACGGCTGGCGTTCACCAAGGCCGACGCGGAGCTGACGGCTGAACTCAGCGGCGACATGATGACCTACCAATGGGGAGTCAACGGGTCGTACCCGAAGAACAAGCCGTTCACGATCAAGCAGGGTCAGCAGGCGACGATGACGTTCGCCAACAAGACCACCATGTGGCATCCGATGCACCTGCACGGGCATACCTTCGCGATGCTGAACGCCAATGGGGAGTTGGGTGCGCGCAAGGACACCGTGATCGTGCTTCCCAGGCAGTCGGTCCGGATCGCCATCCTGGCCGATAACCCGGGGTATTGGCCGCTGCACTGCCACAACACCTACCACGCAGAAGCGGGCATGATGTCGACGTTCGACTACCTGACCTGAGCCTTTACGGTTGCTGAGCGGAATTCTCGAACCTTAGAAAATCATAAGTGTCGATTTGTGGCTTAGGCCGATACTATGGCTCCATCAGGAAGGGGCCGACATGAGCCTTCGACACACATCGCTCCGAGCGGTGGTCGCGACCTCGTTGTCGCTGGGAGCTTTGTTTGCGGCAGGTACAACGGCGTCAGCCGCGCCTAAGCCGGCTGACCAAGGGTCGGATCTGCAGACGTACCTCGACAGTTTGACGACCTCGTACAACAACACCATCGGTCGTTCGGTGGACGAGGCCCGTCAGACGGCCCAGGACCAGGCGGCGCAGAACGTAGGCCTGGCGATCGGGGTTCCGATCGCCAATGGTGCAATCGGGGGTGTGACCGCGGTTGCTGGCGCCGCGACATCCGCAGTCGCGTATTCCCTTATCCAAAACGCGATCAATCCGTCCTCGTCGGCTGCCTCGGTGGCTCCGGCTGCGCTATCAGCGGCGTCATTGCCGGCGTTCAGCTTGCC
>JAHFVD010000016.1:62654-137015 GCA_023264735.1 Mycobacterium sp.
GCGCCGCGACATCCGCAGTCGCGTATTCCCTTATCCAAAACGCGATCAATCCGTCCTCGTCGGCTGCCTCGGTGGCTCCGGCTGCGCTATCAGCGGCGTCATTGCCGGCGTTCAGCTTGCCGGCCGCTCCCGCTTTGCCGGCCGCTCCCGCTTTGCCGGCCGCTCCCGCTTTGCCGGCGGCTCCCGTCTTGGCGGCCGCCCCCGCTTTGCCGGCGGCGTCATTGCCGGCGTTCAGCTTGCCGGCCGCTCCCGCGTTGCCGCCGCCTCCTGCATTTGGTCTACCGGCGTTGCCGCCGCCTCCTGCGTTCGCGTTTGGTCTGCCCGCGTTGCCGCCGCCGCCTGCGATCGGGTTGCCGGCGTTGCCGCCGCCGCCCGCGTTTGGTCTGCCCGCCTTGCCGCCGCCTCCGGCGATCGGGTTGCCGGCGTTGCCGCCGCCGCCCGCGATCGGGCTGCCGGCTCTGCCCCCACCGCCGCCGCCGTTGCCGTTGCCACCGCCGTTGCCGCTGCCCAAATTGTTCTTCGGCATTTTCTGACGCGGACTTGATTCACCCTCGTGCCGTCGATCGTCGACGACGCGGGGACGGGCGCTAAGTTCAGGCCCGGCTGTCCCATTCGCTTTCCCGGCGTGGTGACGCTGAGGCGAGATTTCGCGTCTGGTCCGGGCGGGTTTCACTGCCGGTGAACGCGCTGCGACATTGACTGCAATGGCCAAGGCGTTGGATGAGCACAAGTTATCCCCATTGTCGCCATCGACCATTGCGGAGGCGTCGCGCTGACCGAACTCAACGTGTCCTTCTAATAGACGCAAGCAGTCTTTGAATGAGCCGGTCGATGTCATCTGGGTCGCTGATGCTGAAGTCGCCGATTGCGTAGCGTCCCAGCAGTCCAGCGATAAACGTCTGGGTGCTGGCACTCAGGTCGTCGGCCAACCGGATTGACTACTGTCCCTGGCCCGCCGCCTCGTTTTGTGCCTCGTGAAAGCTGCCGAGGTCGAGTTCGACGGCGCGCTGCGCCGTCGCGACAAGCAGCGCCGACCGCGTGCGGAAGTAAGCGGAGGTTGTTCCTTCCGCGACGCCCGCGGCCCGGTCGACCTTGATGTGGCTCTGGCCCTTGGCGCCCTGCTCGGCCAGCACCGTGATGGCTGCGTTGCAGAGGTCGCGGCGCCGTTGGTCTCCGTCGGGCTTACGTCGCATCGGCCACCAATGTAGCCGGAGTTTCTATCAAAATAGAAAGCGCAGTCAGGGGCAGACCGCCGATGCTACGTTCACGCCATGGCTGCATCAGCGTTCGTCGGTCGAATCGGGGGGCTTGCCGCCGCCCTTGGTGTGGGAGCGGGTCTTTTCGTTGCCGCCCAGGGTGTTTCGTGGGCAGATAGCGGATCCTCGTCGGCTGGCGCGGCGTCATCGTCGGCGGCCAAGGCGCCGGCAGCGTCGGGTGCGCGGCACAAGGCGCACACGTTGGTCAATGGGCAAGCGGTGACATCGATTTCGAAGCCGCCGAGTGGCGCGGCCGCCAATCAAATCCCCAAGGCGCCGAACGTCGTCGCCTTGGCGCTGTCGGCACTGGGTGTTGCTCGGCGCGACGATGAGACCACCGCATCGTCTGGTGTATCCACCGCAAAGCCCGCTGCCACAACATCTTTAGTCAGGCAGGCCACATCGGCGAGAGTGACCGCGAAACTGGAGGCGCAAGCGGCAGCTGCCACGCCGCCGGTCGACGAGAGCCTCTACAGCGGTCCGCCGCCGACGCCTATTCAGCGTGCGGTAGTCGTGGCATTGCGCTTCATCAACTTTGTGACAATGGCACTCAATTCGCCGATCAGTCTCACCGGCACCAGCGCGCAAATCCCGTTCTTCACCGACGGTGTGCCTGACGCCTTCCTGCTGGCCGGAATCAAGGCGGAGAAGACTGAATACAAGGGCATGGCCGTCTGGACCCTGACGCCGCGCGATCCGAGCGGCCAGTACGTCGTGGCCATCCATGGCGGCTCCTTCGTCGGCCAGATCAGCATCTTCCACTGGATGACTTACGCCGACATGGCGCGTGACACCGGCGCAACCATCGTCGTACCGCTCTATACCCTTGCGCCAGTTGGCAATGCGGCAACCGATATTCCGGTGATGGCTGACTTCATCAGCGCGCAAGTCGCGGCGCACGGCTCGGACAATGTCAGCGTGGACGGCGACTCGGCCGGCGGCACCATTGCGTTGGCCGCGCTGCAGGAGATCGTCAAGCGCAACGGCACCCAACCCCATCGGCTGCTCCTGCTGGCACCGGCGCTCGACTTGAGCGACACGTTTGAGAACCCGGTGGATGACCCGCTATTGGGTAATCCCGCTGATTCGCACGACAACAAGCTGCTGACCTGGGCGGGCGATCTAGAACCGAGCGATCCACTCGTCAGCCCGATCTACGGCTCGTTGGCGGGCCTGCCGCCGACCACCGTGTACTCGAGCTCCAACGATCTGCTCACCCAACAAGCGCTGCAGCTGAGAGACAAGGCGATCGCGTCGGGCGCCAACTTCACGTTCGTGCTGAGGGAAGGCCAGTTCCACGACTGGACGATCTTCGCGATGCCCGACGCCTACCGGGAGCGACCCGGGATTTATCAGGCACTCGGACTCTGACGCGCGGATGCGCGGACAAGTAAAAGGCCTCGACCGATTACTCGATCAAGGCCCTTCTGCGAAAACGCGAGTCGGGGTGGCGGGATTCGAACCCACGACCTCTTCGTCCCGAACGAAGCGCGCTACCAAGCTGCGCCACACCCCGCGTGAAGCCACGACAGCGTATCGCACGTGCCCGGTGAGAAGCCAAACGCCTTGTCGGCCCCGGTGACCAACTCGCGGCGTGTCGCGGGATGGATTCTGCTTGTCGGTGGCGTTATGGACACTGACGGCGAGACAGATACGCCGAGCAGCGAAAGGTGGAGCGGATGATGACCGCTTTGGGGGCCGTTGTATACGGGGGATTTTTCCTGCTAGCTGCGCTGTGGTTGGTCGTGACCGGCGATTACGACGCGGTCGACGACCCGGACCCGACCCAACCGCAGGAGCGTTCGAATTCGGCCAGTGCGCCGGCATACACGCTCGGGTCGAGGTCGTGAGCCGCTAGCCAGGTGGGGTCGTAGTAGGTGTCGGCGTAGCGGTCGCCGCTATCGGCGATCAGGGTGACCACCGAGCCGCCCACCCCGGCGGCGACCATCTCGGCCAGTAAGCCGAACGCACCCCAGACATTGGTCCCGGTCGACGGGCCCACCCGCCGTCCCAGTACCCGCGACACGTGATGGGCCGCCGCGATCGACGCGGCATCGGGAACACTGACCATCCGGTCGACGATGTCGGGCAGAAATGACGGCTCCACCCGCGGGCGGCCGATGCCTTCGATCCGCGACGGCGAGCCGGTGACGATGTCGCTCCGACCTTGTGCGTAGGACGGGAAGAACGCCGAGTTCTCCGGGTCGACCACGCACAGCTTGGTGTCGTGACGCCGGTAGCGGATGTAGCGCCCGATCGTGGCGCTGGTACCCCCGGTGCCCGCGCCCACCACGATCCAGTCCGGAATCGGATGCCGTTCGTTGCCCATCTGCCGATAGATCGACTCGGCGATGTTGTTGTTGCCTCGCCAGTCGGTGGCCCGCTCGGCGTTGGTGAACTGATCCAGGTAATGCCCGCCAGTCTCGTCGGCGATCCGCTGCGCCGCGGTGTAGAGGTCAGCGGGCTGCTCGACGAAGTGGCACCGCCCGCCCTGGGCCTCGATCAGCCTGACCTTCGAAGCGCTCGTGGAGGCCGTCATCACCGCGACGAACGGCAGGCCTAGCAGCGCGGCGAAATACGCCTCCGACACCGCCGTCGAGCCCGACGACGCCTCGACGATGGTGGTGTGTTCGTCGATCCAGCCGTTGCACAGCCCGTACAGGAAAAGTGAGCGCGCCAGCCGGTGCTTGAGGCTGCCGGTGATGTGCGTCGACTCATCTTTGAGGTACAGCGCGATATCCGCGCTTCCGCACCACGACATCGGCAGCGGGTAGCGCAGCAGGTGAGTGTCGGCGCTACGGCGGCTATCGGCCTCGATCAGCCGAATGGCGTTGTCCACCCAGCCGCGGGGGCGGGTGTGAGCGACGACGGTCGTCATCGCCGGTGACTACAGCAGGCGGGGCTCACCGGACGGAAGCGGTAGGGCTGGATCGCACTACGCTTCGCGTTTCGTCGTGGCCGCCGGTCGGCGCGCCGACCAAGGTCAGCAGGGTGGCCTCCGGGCGGCAGCAGAATCGGAACGGCGCGAACGGCCCGGTGCCGATGCCCGCCGACACGTGCAGTGCGGTGTCCGCACCCCAGCGGGAGGCCCCCTTGGCGCGGGAGCGGTCCAGGTCGCAGTTGGTCACGATCGCACCGTAGAAGGGCAGGCACAGCTGTCCGCCGTGGGTGTGCCCGGCCATGATCAGCTGATAGCCGTCGGCGGCGAAGCGGTCCAGCACCCGGGTGTACGGCGCGTGGGTGACGCCGAGGGACAGGTTGGCGGTCGGATTGGGCGGACCGGCGATGGTGTCGTAGCGGTCCCGACCCAGATGAGGGTCGTCGACGCCGGCGGCCGCGATCGTCAGCCCGGCGACCTCGACGTCCCGCCGGGTGTGGGTCAGGTCCAGCCAGCCGCGTTCGGTGAATGCCGCCCGCAAGTCCTGCCACGGCAGCGGCTTGCCGTGGATGCGGCTGTCGCTGTCGTACAGGTACTTGGCCGGGTTCTTCAGCTTCGGGGCGAAGTAGTCGTTGCTGCCGAACACGAAGACGCCCGGCACCGACAACAGGTCACCGACGGCCTGCACCACGGCCGGCACCGCCTTGGGGTGCGAGAGGTTGTCGCCGGTGTTGACCACCAGGTCAGGCTCCCAGCGTGCCAGCTCGCGCAGCCAGGCCTGCTTGTGCCGCTGCGCCGGGCGCATATGGATGTCACTGAGGTGTAGCACCCGCAGGGGAGTGGAGCCCGGGGAGAGCACCGGCATGGTCACTTCGCGGACGACGAACGCGTTGCGCTCGATCACGGTGGCGTACCCGAGCGCGAGCGCGGCCGAGCCAGCGGCGGCGAGGGCGGACGACTTCACTGCGGACGGCACAGCCATACCGGCCAGAATACTTCCCCCCGCTGAGGTTCATTGGGTCGAGCTGCCGGTGAAAATTGCGAAAGCGTCCGCCGCGTTACGGCGGCGGCGGTGGCGGGGCCAGCAGCGGGACCGTGATCGGCGGCAATCCGGGGATCTCGATGACGGTCTGACCGAACGGAGCGCCGTCCAGACCGGGTATCGGGAGTCCGCCCGGCGGGGGCGGCGGCGGTGCCGGCGGGATGCCGTTGCTGACCTGGATGGTCACGATCGAGCCGGGCACGGTCTGCCCGCTGGGCGACGTGCCGACCACCTCGCCGGCGGGCGCCACGCTATTGACCGGGGTGGCCTGGTCGGCGACCTGGAATCCGGCGTCCTTGAGGCGGTCCCGCGCGGAGCCCTGGGGCAGGCCCGAGACGCTGGGCACCCGCGAGCCCGGGGCGCCGTCGACGTAGCGCGGATCGGTCGGCGGTAGCGCGATGTCACCGAAGCTCTGGGCGATCGGTTTCAGCGCGGTGAACCACGTTTTGGCGGGTTCGTTGCCGCCGTAGAGGTTGCCGTCACCGCACTGTCGCAACGGCCACGAGCACAGGTCCGACGGATTGGGCGAGTCGTCATAGACATAGGCGGCCGCCCCGTAGTGGTTGGTGTACCCGAGGAACGCCGAGGACCGATGCGCCTCGGTGGTGCCGGTCTTGCCCGACATCGGCAGGTTCCAGCCCACCGAACCGGCCGAGCCGGCCGCGGTGCCGCCGGTGTCATCCTTGCTCAAGGCGTTGGACAGGGTGTTGGCCAGCCCCTCGGGCACCACCTGGTCGCAGGTCTCGGTGGTGACGGACACCTCGTTGCCGTTGCGGTCGTACAGCTTGTCGATCGGGCTCGGTGGGCACCACGCGCCACCGGAGGCCAGGGTGGCGGCCACATTGGACAGCTCGAGGGCATTCACCTCGATCGGGCCCAGCGTGAAGGACCCGAGGTTCTGGCGCTTGATGAAGTCGGCCAGGCTCTCGTTGGTGTTGGGGTCATAGGGCCGCGCGGTGCCCGGCTCGGCGTAGGAGCGCAGACCCAGCTTGACCGCCATGTCGACCGTGCGCTGCACGCCCACTTGGGAGATGAGCTTGGCGAAGGCGGTATTGGGCGATTGCGCCAACGCGTCGGTGACGCTCATCGAGCCGCGGTAGTTGCCCGCGTTCTGCACGCACCAGGTGTTACTCGGGCAGCCCCTCGCCCCGCCGCTGCCGAGGCCCTTGGCCTCGAACCGCACCGGGGCGTCCAGATTGGCGTTGATGCCTAGACCCATCTCCAGGGCCGCGGCCGTGGTGAAGATCTTGAAGACCGATCCCGCGCCGTCGCCAGCGAGTGAAAACGGTTGTGGCTGCATGGTTTCGCCGAGCGCCGAGTCCAGGCCGTAGGTCCGGTTGCTGACCATTGCGACCACCGGGTGGGCGGTCTTGCCGGGCAGCACGACGCTCATCACGCTCGCGATGCCGTGGATGTCGGGGGCGGCGATCGAGTCGACGGCCGACTTGACCGAGTTCTGGACGTCGGGATCCAGCGTCGTCTTGATCAGGTAGCCACCGCGGGAGAGCTGGTCCTTGGTAATGCCCGCCCGGGCCAGATATTCCTGCACGTAGTCGCAGAAGAAGGCCCGGTCGCCGGCGGCGATGCAACCCCGCGGCACCCCGTTGGGTTGCGGCAGGATGCCCAGCGGCTGCTGCTTGGCGGCGCGCAGCTCGTCGGCGAACTTCGGCTCGTTGTCGATCAACGTGTCGAGCACGAGGTTGCGGCGGGCCAGCGCGCCATCGGGGTTGGTGTACGGGTTCAGCGTGCTGGTCGACTGCACCATGCCGGCCAGCAGTGCGGCCTGCTGCCAGTTCAGCTGCGAGGCGTCGACGCCGAAGTAGGTCTGCGCGGCGTCCTGGATGCCGAAGGCACCATTGCCGAAGCTGACCAGGTTCAGATACCGGGTCAGGATCTCCGGCTTGGTGAACGTCTTGTCGAGCGTCAGCGCCATCCGGATCTCGCGGAGCTTGCGTGCGGGCGTGGTTTCCACCGCTGCGCGCTTCTCGGCGTCGGTCTGCGCGATCACCAGCAGCTGGTAGTTCTTCACGTACTGCTGTTCGATGGTCGATCCGCCGCGGGTGTCGACGTCGCCGGAGGCGTAGCCGGCCAGGCCGGTCAGCGTGCCCTTCCAGTCGACACCGTTGTGTTCGGCAAACCGCTTGTCCTCAATCGAAACGATTGCCAGCTTCATCGTGTCGGCGATCTTGTCGCTGGGGACCTCGAAGCGGCGCTGCGAATACAGCCATGCGATGGGGTTGCCCTTGGCGTCCACCATGGTCGTCACCGCGGGCACTTCACCCTCGACCAACTGGGCAGAGCCGTTAGCGACGACGTCGGACGCACGGTTCGACATCAGCCCCACCCCGCCGACCACCGGGAACAGGAGCGCCGCGAGTATCACGCTGGCCAACAGGCAGCACCAAGCCAGCTTGATTATGGTCGCGCCGGCCGGAGGGCGTTCCGACATGAGTAACAGAGTAACTACGGCTCCCGAGGTCTTGCCGAGCGTCCCCTGCGGGGCAGATCATATCGAAAGGTATTTACGAAGGAGTCAGAAAACGCCAGTTCATGATCGGTCTGGACGGTCGTCCCAAAAAACCTGAGATCTAACTGTTGCGCAAAAGATACCTGACCACCTAACTTAAACAGACAGTGCGATTCAGGTAACACTCCGAGTCGTGATGTGGCGTAGATCGCATACGCGGCCTACACCAGAAGATTGTTTAGCCGCGTGAGCGGCCGGACGAAGGGGATCGTCGGTGTCAGGTATTCGGACCGCTTGTCGCAAGCCAAGCGCAGCGCTGTTGAACGGTTCCGTCCAAGGAGTTGAGGCGGAGGCTCGGATCGCGTGGGTGTCGCAGGCTTTGTGCCGGTCAACCGATCCTGACGAGCTGTTTGTTCGTGGCGCAGCGCAGCGTAAAGCCGCAGTGATCTGCCGTCACTGCCCGGTGATGGCCGAGTGCGGTGCGGATGCACTGGACAACCGCGTGGAGTTCGGTGTGTGGGGCGGCATGACCGAGCGTCAGCGCCGCGCCTTGCTCAAGCAGCACCCAGAAGTGGTGTCGTGGTCGGAATTCTTCGCCGCGCAGCGCAAGCACCGCAGCGTCAGCTAACTTTTGACCGCAGTCGTTACGCGGTCTCGCCAGTGATCTGATCGGCAATCGCCTGTAAGGCGTCCAGATCGGACACGTCAAAGGGCAGGGACGGGACGCCAACCACCGCCACGTGCGGGTTTGCTCCGGTGAATCGCGACAGCAACCGAACTTCCCGCTTTGCGGTCTGCGCCCGGTCGGCGTGAATCCGCAGTACCGCCGCGGCAAGCTGATCGCCATTGTTGTCTGAGGCGACGGCGTCCAATTCCGCGACGCCATCCACGGCTCGCTCCACTGTCAGTGCGCACAGCGTCGGATGGGTCCGGTTGAGGATCAGCCCGGCCAGCGGCATGCCCTCCTGGGAGAGCCGATCGACGAAGAACGACGCCTCTCGAAGTGCGTCGGGCTCGGCCGCCGAGACCACCACGAACTGGGTGCTGCGCCGCTTGAGCAGCTCGTAGGTACGGTCGGCCTTCTCCCGAAAGCCGCCGAACGTCGAATCCAGTGATTGGACGAACGCCGAGGCATCGGACAACATCTGCGAACCCAGGATGGTCGACATGGCCTTCATCGCCAGGCCGACGACACCGGTCACCAGGCGACCGAAGCCCCGCCCGGGGGCCAGCAGCAGCCGCCAGAGTCTGCCGTCCATGAAACTGCCAAGCCGCTTGGGGGCGTCGAGGAAGTCCAGCGCGTTGCGCGACGGCGGGGTGTCCACCACGACCAGGTCCCAGCGGTCCTGGGCGAGCAGCTGGCCGAGCTTCTCCATGGCCATGTATTCCTGCGTGCCGGCCAGCGACGTGGCCACCGTCTGATAGAACTGGTTATCCAGAATCGCTTGCGCGCGATCGGTTCCCGAGTATTCGATGACCATCTCGTCGAACGTGCGGCGCATGTCGAGCATCATCGCGTGCAGTTCGCCGGACACCTCGGGAGCCAGCGGCACCCGCTGCGGGGTGTTGCCGAGTTCCTTGATTCCCAACGCCTGTGCCAACCGTTTGGCGGGATCGATCGTCAGCACCACGACGGCGCGGCCGTACTCGGCGGCCCGCAGTGCCATCGCCGCAGCGGTGGTGGTCTTCCCGACTCCGCCTGCGCCGCAGCACACTACGACCCGGTTGGACTTGTCTTCCAGGATCGACTTCATGTCGAGTGCTGGAGGTGTGCCGCTCATTTACCGGCTCCGTTTCATGGTCGTCTTCGCTTCCGCCAGATCTGTCGTCTTCGCTTCGCTCATCCGACGGCTCATCGGACGCCCTGCTGTGCAAGCGTTTCCGCAAGTTCGTACAAGCTTCCCAGATCAACGCCGTCGGGAATGGTCGGCAGCTCGAGGCGTGCCACCTTCAAACGGTCCAGTTGCTCGGCGCTCTCGGCGCGGGCCTTGATGCGGCTGGCATGCTCGATCGACTCGGTCAGCAGTCCGGCGAAGTCGGCATCCGACAGCGTGATTCCCACCTTGTCGAGCCCGGCACGCACCGCGTCGGCGTCGATGTCTCCCTCGGCGGCCTTGGCGAGGTCGGCGGGGGGCAGGAATGGCGGGATGTTGCGGTTGACGATCACGCTGCCGATCGGCAGACCCAACTCCTTGAGCTCTTCGATGGCCTCGATGGTCTCCTGGATGGGCAGCGCCTCGAGCAGGGTGACCAGATGGATCGCGGTCTGATCGGAGTGCAGCAGCTTGACGACGCCGTCGGCCTGGGAGTGCACCGGGCCGCCCTTGGCCAGATCTGAGACGGCCTTGGTGACGTCGAGGAAGCGGGCGATCCGCCCGGTCGGGGGAGAGTCGACGACGATCGCGTCGTAGGCCGGCTTCTTATTGCCGTCCTGGCGGACCACCGACTCCTTGATCTTGCCGGTGAGCAAGACGTCCCGCAGGCCGGGAGCGATCGTCGTCGCGAACTCGATGGCGCCGATGCGGCGCATAGCCCGGCCGGCCAGGCCCAGGTTGTAGAACATGTCGAGGTACTCCATGAACGCCGCCTCGATATCGACGGCCAGTGCGTTCACGTGGCCGCCACCCTCGGCGGTGGCGATCTTCAGCTCCTCGTAGGGCAGCGGCGGCACGTCGAACAACTGCGCAATGCCTTGGCGCCCTTCGACTTCCACGAGGAGGACCCGGCGCCCCCCGGCGGCCAGCGTCAGCGCAAGGGCGGCCGCAACCGTGGTCTTGCCGGTGCCGCCCTTGCCGGTCACAAAGTGCAAGCGGGCCTTTGTCAGCCGGGAAGGCCAGGCTGGAGAGCTGCCATCGCTCGTTGTGGTCGCCATCAGAGCATGCTAGCCAAGCCCCCGCGGCCCCCTGTGGCTTTGGTGCCGACGATAAGCTTCGGCCATGAGCCAACCGATGACATGGGAATACGCCACGGTCCCGCTGCTGACCCACGCGACCAAGCAAATCCTCGACCAATGGGGCGCCGACGGCTGGGAACTCGTCGCGGTCCTGCCCGGTCCCACCGGGGAGCAACACGTCGCCTACCTGAAGCGGCCTAAGTGAGTGCTTCTCAACGTCTTGCCGACCTCGGGCTGACACTGCCGACCGTCGTCAAGCCGCTGGCTGCCTACGTCCCGGCAGTCCGCACCGGCAACCTCGTCTACACCGCCGGACAGCTGCCGATCGACGCAGGCAGCCTGATCCACACCGGCAAGGTCGACGCCGACGTGACCCCGGAACAAGCCCGAGACGCCGCCCGGCTGTGCGCGCTGAACGCCCTGGCCGCCATCGACGCCCTGGTGGGGCTGGACAACGTGACCAAGGTGGTCAAGGTCGTCGGCTTCGTCGCGTCGGCGCCCGGCTTCACTGGTCAGCCCGGCGTGATCAACGGGGCCTCGGAGTTCCTCGGCGAGGTGTTCGGCGACGCCGGCGCGCACGCCCGCTCGGCCGTCGGGGTGTCGGAGTTGCCACTGAACGCACCGGTGGAGGTTGAGCTCATCGTCGAGGTGGCGTGATCGAACATCCCGCCTATGGCGTGCTGAGGCCGGTGACCGCGACGGCCTCCGTCCTACTCTGCAACAACCCGAACATCATGACGCTGGACGGCACGAACACCTGGGTGCTGTGCGGGCCGGGCAGCGACGAGTCGGTGATCGTCGACCCGGGTCCCGACGACGACGAACACATCGGCCGGCTGGCCGAACTCGGCAAGATCCCGCTGGTGCTGATCAGTCACAAGCATGAGGACCACACCGGCGGCATCGACAAGATCGTGGATTTGACGGGCGCCGTCGTCCGCTCGGTGGGCAGCGGATTCCTGCGCGGCCTCGGCGGGCCGCTGACCGACGGCGAGGTCATCGACGCGGCGGGACTGCGGATCACGGTGATGGCCACTCCTGGGCACACCGCAGACTCGCTGTCGTTCCTGATGGACGATGCCGTCCTGACCGCCGACACCGTACTCGGCCGCGGCACCACCGTCATCGACGACGAAGATGGCAGCCTGACCCAGTACCTGGATTCATTGCGCCGGCTGCAGGGGTTGGGCCGCCGGACGGTCCTGCCCGGACACGGGCCCGACCTCGATGATCTGCAGGCCGTCACCGCTGTGTACCTGGCGCACCGGGAGGAACGGCTCGATCAGGTGCGGCAGGCTCTGCGGGCGCTCGGCGACGACGCCACCGCACGCCAAGTCGTCGAGCACGTCTACACCGACGTCGACCAGGAACTGTGGGATGCCGCCGAAAAATCGGTGCGCGCCCAGTTGGACTACCTGCGCAGCTAGCGGGCGCGCCTAGCGAGCCGCTCGCTGTCGCTGATCAGCACGCTCTTGCCCTCGAGGCGAATCCACCCGCGATGGGCGAAATCGGCCAGCGCCTTGTTGACCGTCTCGCGAGACGCCCCCACCAGCTGGGCGATCTCCTCTTGGGTGAGGTCGTGCGTGACGCGCAGGGCGCCGCCCTCCTGGGTGCCGAAGCGCTGAGCCAGCTGCAGCAGCTGCTTGGCGACACGACCGGGCACGTCGGTGAAGATCAGGTCGGCGAGGTTGTTGTTGGTACGACGGAGCCGGCGTGCCAGCACCCGCAGCAACTGCTCGGCGATCTCGGGGCGATCAGCGATCCACGCCCGCAGCGCGTCACGGTCCATCGAGACGGCGCGCACCTCGGTGATGGTGGTGGCGCTGGAGGTCCGTGGGCCCGGGTCGAAGATCGACAACTCGCCGAACATGTCCGACGGACCCATGATCGTCAGCAGGTTTTCCCGCCCGTCCGGGGAACGGCGGCCGATCTTCACCTTGCCGGAGATGATGATGTACAGCCGATCGCCAGGCTCGCCTTCGGCGAAGACGGTGTGTCCCCGCGGGAAGTCCACCGGCTGCAGCTGCTTGGTCAGCGCGGAGACCGCGCTGGGTTCAACTCCCTGGAAGATTCCGGCCCTCGCCAGGATCTCGTCCACGTCGCCCCTCTTAAACTCTTCGATGATGTGAAATACGCAGGCCAGCTGTATTGCTGGGCAATATCAGTCTAGTCGTAGCCGGTCTTGCGACGTGCCAACGCTACACACGATTCGCGTACTGAGTCCGGTGAAACTGCGTATTCGGCCGTGCATGCGCGAATGGATGTGTCGGCAATCCGGGCTCATCGTCGCTCAGGAGGGAGTGCACCTCGGCCTGTCGATGCTCGGTTTCGGCTCTGGTCGGGGCCTGCGCGGGTGCCGCCTTGGCGGCCCGCGCCAGATACTCGGTCACGTCGTCGGCGGCGGTTCGGTCGGTCTGCAAGGCCTCCTCGAGGCGTTGCAGACCGAAGGTCGAAAGCATCAACAGCCCGGGGACACACACCGCGAGCAACCAGGTCACGGGGGTTAGTAAACACGCGCAAGGTCTCAGCGGGATTACGAATTGTCACCGGTCAGCCCGCGGCTTGACGGACCCCCTCAGTACCCTTGCAACGTGACCACCGACAGCCCGCCGACCAGGCGCAAAACAGCCCGCGGCGCGGCCAAGACGCCAGTGCCGACAACGGCTGAGGCAAAGAAGTGGAATTCGGAGACTCACCTGGGCCTGGTTCGGCGCGCCCGGCGGATGAACCGGTTGCTCGCCGTGGCGTTTCCGCACGTCTACTGCGAGCTCGACTTCACCAACCCGCTGGAGCTGACCGTCGCCACCATCCTGTCGGCGCAGTCCACTGACAAGCGGGTCAACCTCACCACCCCGGCGCTGTTCAAGAAGTACCGCACCGCCCGGGATTACGCGCAGGCCGACCGGACCGAGCTCGAGGAACTGATCCGTCCGACCGGCTTCTACCGCAACAAGGCCAATTCGCTGATCAGGCTGGGCCAAGAGCTTGAGGCGCGCTTCGACGGCGAGGTGCCCGCGACGTTGGACGAGTTGGTGACGCTGCCTGGCATCGGCCGCAAGACCGCCAACGTGGTGCTGGGCAATGCGTTCGACATTCCCGGCATCACCGTGGACACCCACTTCGGCCGGCTCGTGCGCCGCTGGCGCTGGACCGCCGAAGAAGACCCGGTCAAGGTCGAACACATCGTCGGCGAGCTGATCGAGCGCAACGAGTGGACGTTGTTGAGCCACCGCGTGATCTTCCACGGCCGCCGTGTCTGCCACGCCCGCAAGCCCGCGTGCGGTGTGTGTGTGCTAGCCAAGGATTGCCCGTCGTTCGGCCTCGGGCCCACCGATCCATTGGTTGCCGCACCGCTGGTGAAGGGACCCGAGACCGACCACCTGCTTTCGCTGGCCGGGCTCTGACCCTTCGGCCGGCACTGCATAGATGACGACATCGACCCGCTGGACGCTGCTGGTGCTCGCCGTGATGGCGGCGCTGACCACGGCGCTGGTCTTCTCCCTCGATGACACCCCGCCGGGAACCGGGGGCGCGCCGAGCACCCAGACCGCCCGGACGCACCGCGAGGCCGACACGCCCGAGGCGCTGGCCGGGCCGCGGCAGCGGGCCGACCTGCCACCCTGTCCGGCGGCAGCCGACAATCCCGGCCCGAAAGAACTGCGCGGCATCGTCGTCGAGTGTGCCGCCGACGGCGCCAACGTGGATGTGGCCCGCGCACTGGCCGGGCGTCCCGTGGTGCTGAACCTGTGGGCCTATTGGTGCGGGCCGTGCGCCGAGGAATTGCCCGCGATGGCGGACTACCAGCGCCGAGTAGGTTCGGACGTCTCGGTGGTGACGGTGCATCAGGACGAGAACGAGACGGCGGCGTTGCTGCGGCTGGCCGAGTTGGGCGTGCAGCTACCCACGCTGCAGGACGGTCAGCGACGGATCGCTGCGGCCCTGGGCGTACCCAACGTGATGCCCGCGACGGTGGTACTGCGCCCGGACGGTAGCGTTGCCAGAATCCTGCCGCAAGCGTTCACCAGTGCCGACGAGATCGCCGCCGCGGTGAAGAATGCATTGCAGTGACAACAGATGAAAGAGACGCGCCGGTGACGCAGGGCTCCTCCCGCTCGGCGGGATCGGTCGCGCTCACCCCGGAATTCCGGCCGCCCTGGCTGGCACCGCTGGTCGACAACGTCGACCGGGTGCCGCAGGCGTATCGGCGCAAGGTGCCGCCGGATTTCCTGGCCGCGGTCACCAAGGCACGCGACGCTGGCGGCGGGCGTGACGCGGCAGTCCTCGTGTTGTTCTCCGGGCCGAGTTCGGAGAGCGCACGCGGGCGACTGCCCGACGATGCCGACCTGCTGCTGACCGTGCGGGCCGGCACCCTTCGCCACCACGCAGGCCAGGCCGCGTTCCCCGGTGGGGCAGCAGACCCCGAGGATTCCGGGCCGGTCGCCACCGCTCTGCGAGAAGCCTGGGAGGAGACCGGGATTGACCCGGGCCGCCTGCATCCGCTGGCCATACTTGAGCGAATGTTCATACCGCCCTCGGGTTTTCATGTGGTACCAGTGCTGGCCTACTCGCCGGATCCCGGGCCGGTGGCCGTCGTCGATCAGGCCGAGACTGCGATCGTCGCGCGGGTTCCTGTGCGTGCCTTCGTGAATCCTGACAACCGGCTGATGGTGTACCGCACGGGCACCGGTCCCGGTTTCGCCGGCCCGGCATTTCTGCTCAACCAGATGTTGGTGTGGGGATTCACCGGTCACGTAATCTCTGCGATGCTCGACGTGGCCGGCTGGTCACAACCGTGGAACACCGAGGACGTCCGGGAGTTGGACGAGGCGATGGCGCTCGTGGGTAGCAGTGAGGAGCCTCTGTGACGAGTTCACAATGGCTGGACATCGCCGTTCTGGCCGTAGCGTTCGTCGCGGCCATCTCGGGTTGGCGGTCCGGCGCGTTGGGCTCATTGATGTCGTTCGTCGGCGTGATCCTCGGTGCCATCGCCGGCGTGATGCTTGCCCCGCATATCGTCAGCCACATCAGTTCACCGCGCGGCAAGTTGTTTGCCGCACTGTTCTTGATCCTGGCTCTCGTGGTGGTCGGCGAGGTGGCAGGCGTTGTGCTGGGCCGCGCGGTGCGCGGCGCGATCCGCAACAAGGCGGTGCGCACCGTCGACTCGGTGATCGGTGTGGGGCTGCAGCTGGTGGTGGTGATGGTCGCGGCATGGCTGCTGGCCAGCCCGCTGACATCGTCGGATCAGCCCAATCTGGCCGCCGCCACCCGCGGCTCCAAAGTGCTTGCCGAGGTGGACAAGTTCGCGCCCGAGTGGCTCAAGACGGTGCCCAAGCGGATGTCCGCGCTACTGCGCACCTCGGGGCTGCCGGATGTTCTGCAGCCCTTCGGCCGCACACCTATCCAGGCGGTCGACGCCCCGGATGCGTCGTTGGCCGACAGTCTGGTTGTTGCCAACGCCAAGCCCAGCGTGGTGAAGATCCGCGGTGTCGCGCCGGGGTGCCAAAAGGTCTTGGAGGGCACCGGTTTCGTGATCGCCCCGAACCGGGTGATGTCCAATGCGCACGTGGTCGCCGGCTCCGACAGCGTCACGGTGGAAGCCGAGGGCCAAACGTACGACGCGACCGTCGTCTCTTATGACCCCAACGAGGACATCTCGATCCTGGATGTGCCGAACCTACCGCAGCGCCCGCTGGTGTTCGCCGACCAGCCGGCCAAGTCCGGCACCGACGCGGTGGTGCTGGGCTACCCCGGTGGCGGAGAGTTCGCGGCCACACCCGCGCGGGTACGCGAGACGATCGAGCTCAACGGGCCGGACATCTATCGCACCACCACGGTCAACCGCGAGGTGTACACCATCAGAGGAACTGTGCGCCAAGGAAATTCGGGTGGACCGATGATCAACCGGGCCGGACAGGTGCTCGGTGTGGTGTTCGGTGCGGCGGTCGACGACAACGACACCGGGTTTGTGATGACCGCCAACGAGGTGTCGCGTCAGCTGGCCAAGATCGGCAATACCGCGAAGGTGCCGACCGGGGCCTGCGTCACCTGATCGGGTCGTACACCTGGTGCAGGAACCGCCGCAGGTGTTCGTTGACCTCGTCGGGGGCTTCCTCGTGGGCGAAGTGGCCGATACCCGCCACGGAGACGAACCGCCCCCGCGGTGCGTAGTGCTGAGTCCGGTCCACCGCGTCGGCGAGCACGTACGGGTCGGCGTCTCCGCGCAGATGCAGAAGTGGAACATCGAGCTGGCGGTCCATCGACTTCATGAAACGCCAACCCTCACTGCGTAATTGGCTGCGCACGGCCCAACGCTGGTATTCGAGTGCGGAATGCGCCGCCGAAGGAATCTGAATCGCCTGTCGCATGTGCGAGATGGTCTCTGAAAAGTCCTCGGAGGCAAGCCATTTTCCCGACGCGCGGCTGCGCACCAGATGCTCGAGTGCCTCGGCATTGTGTCGGGTGAGCGCCCGCTCGGGAAACGTCGGCAGCTGGTAGCGCAGCAGTGTCGGTAGCAGTGCACGGCCCTGGTCGCGCCGAGTCAGCGCCGACGCTCGCAGCGCCGCCGGGTGCGGTGAGCTCACCAGCGCGATGCCTCGCACCATCCGTGAGTGCAATACCGACGTCGCCCAGCAGACCAGCCCGCCGTCGGCGTGGCCCACCAGGGTGGCCGAGCCGTGGCCGAGCGCGCGGATCAGCCCCGCGGTGTCGCCGGCCAGCGTCCAGCCGTCATACCCGCGGGGCGGTTTGTCGCTGCCGCCGTAGCCGCGCAGGTCGACGGCCACCACCCGCACACCGGACAGGCCGCGCAATTGGTGGCGCCAGGACCACCAGAACGAACCGAAACCGTGCAGCAGGATCACCAGCGGTCGCGACGCGCCGGCCGCCGATTCGGCGCCGCCCGGCGCCTCGACGCAATGGAACCGAATTCCGTTGGCGTGGACGTCGAAATGGCGCCACGGTCCCGCGATGCGGGTGACCGACGGATCCGGTTGAGTCATTACCAGCCCGACGGGTCTTTGGGGGGTGTGCCGCCGGCGGCGATGGCCTTGTCGGCCGCCTTGTCATGGCCGGGTGTGAACGCGTCGCGGAGCTCACCCACCGATTCGATGGTCTGCTGCGGGCCACGGATCCGGCGCACCTTGAGATAACCCAGCAGGGCGAACACCGCGGTCGTGACCACCATCAGCAGGAAGACGATCAGGAAGGCCACCCACCGCCACAGCCAGGTGTCGAGCAGCTCGGCGAGGAAGAAGAACAGGAAGAACGTCGAGTAGAACAGCACGACCAGCGCGAGGATGAAGAAGACGCTGCCGGTCAGCCCCTTCTTCACATCGCGGGTGATCTCGGCCTTGGCCAGCTCGACCTCGGCGCGCACCAGAGTGGAGACCTGCGCGGTGGCGTCCTTGACCAAGTCGCCGATGGAGGGATCGGCGGGTACCGCGTTCGGGTCCACCAGCGGGATCGAGGTAACGGTGGTGGGTACCCCGTTCGTGCGATCACCATTGCTCACGGCTGTCCTCCAACTGTTCGCTGTCGTCGCGGTTCATGTTGCCATGCCGGGCTCGCAGCCGGATACCCACTGAGCTGTTACGCAAGTTACGGGTGTGACCACGCTAGACTCGCCCTGTCGGGGCGGACAATATTGGAGGTTGCCAGTGACGACCGCGCAGCGTGTTCGGCGCAAGGCGGGGGCTGTTGTGGTGGCCTTCAGCGCGCTTGTCGCCCTGGCTCCGGCCGCCGCGGCCGACGGCAAGGTGCCGATGGGCGGCGGGGCGGGCATCGTCGTCAACGGCGACACCTACTGCACGCTGACGTCTATCGGCACCGACAACACCGGTGCGCTCATCGGGTTCACCTCCGCGCACTGCGGTGGCCCGGGCGCCCAGGTCGGGTCTGAGGACCGGCCGGACGACGGCGTGATCGGCACGATGGTCGCCGGTAATGACAACCTCGACTACGCGGTGATCCGCTTCGATCCCGCCAAGGTACAGCCGGTCTCGAACTACAAGGGCTTCGTGATCGACGGCATCGGTCCGGATCCGACCTTCGGGCAGATCGCCTGCAAACTGGGCCGCACCACCGGCTACTCGTGCGGGGTCACCTGGGGTCCGGGCCAGGACCCGGGCACCATCGTCAATCAGGTGTGCGGCCAGCCGGGTGATTCCGGCGCGCCGGTGACGGTCAACAACAAGCTGGTCGGCATGATTCACGGCGCGTTCAGCGAAGACTTGCCGACATGCGTCGTCAAGTTCATCCCGCTGCACACGCCCGCGGTGACGATGTCGATCAATGCGATCCTCGGCGACGTCGCCGGCAAGAACCGCCCCGGCACCGGGTTCGTCCCGACGACGGACGCGCTTCCTTCCTAGCCCTCGCTCTTGCTGGCCCGGATCGCTTCGAACACCGTCGGATCCACCAGCGTCGAGGTGTCACCGAGCTCGCGGCCCTCCGCGACGTCACGCAACAGCCTGCGCATGATCTTGCCGCTGCGA
This sequence comes from Mycobacterium sp., assembly GCA_023264735.1. Taxonomy (GTDB): domain Bacteria; phylum Actinomycetota; class Actinomycetes; order Mycobacteriales; family Mycobacteriaceae; genus Mycobacterium. Next base: position 81,683 of record JAHFVD010000016.1, read on the forward strand.
GTCTTGGGAAGCTCTGGCACGACGTGGATTTCGCGCGGCTTGGCGATCGGGGAGATCTCGCGGGCCACTTCGGCGCGCAACTCATCGACCATCTGCTCGCTCGACATCTCGGCGTGATGGGCCTTCAGGATCACGAAGGCGCAGATCGCCTGGCCGGTGGTGTCGTCGGTGGCGCCGACGACGGCGGCCTCGGCGACACCGGCATGCCCGACGAGTGCGGACTCCACCTCGGCGGTCGAAATCCGGTGTCCCGACACGTTCATCACGTCATCGACGCGACCGAGCACCCACACCTCGCCGTCGCTGCCGTACCGCGCGCCGTCACCGGCGAAGTACCAGCCCTGCTCGGCAAAACGCGCCCAGTACGTTTCCCGGAACCGTTCGGGATCGCCCCAGATGCCTCGCAACATCGACGGCCACGGTTTGTCGAGTACGAGATAGCCGGTGATGTGTTCACCGTGATCGGGGCTGGCCTGCAACTCATTTCCGTCGTCGTCGACGATCTTCGCCGAGATGCCGGGCAGCGCGCGCATGGCCGAACCCGGCTTGCAATCCGTCACGCCCGGCAGCGGCGAGATCATGATGGCGCCGGTTTCGGTCTGCCACCAGGTGTCCACGATCGGAATGGCATCGGCGCCGAACACCAGGCGGTACCACCGCCAGGCTTCCGGGTTGATCGGCTCGCCGACCGACCCGAGCAACCGGAGGCTCGACAGGTCGTGGGCGAACGCGATCTCGCGGCCCCACTTCATGAACGTCCGGATCAGCGTGGGCGCGGTGTAATAGATTGTCACACCGTACTTTTCGATGACCTGAAAGTGCCGGTGCTCGTCAGGGGATGCCGGGGTGCCCTCGTAGACCACCTGGGTCGCGCCGTTGGACAGTGGCCCGTAGACGATGTACGTGTGCCCGGTGACCCAGCCGATATCGGCTGTGCACCAATAGATGTCCTTGTCCGGCTTGATGTCGAAGACGCATGAGTGGGTGTAGGACGCCTGGGTGAGATAGCCGCCGGAGGTGTGGATGATGCCCTTGGGCTTGCCGGTGGTCCCGGACGTGTACAGCAGGAACAGCGGCTGTTCGGCGTCGAACGCCTCGGGCGTGTGCTCGGTGGACGCCGCGTCCACCGTTTCGTGCCACCACAGGTCGCGCCCGTCGGTCCAGTCGATGTCGATTCCGGTGCGGCGCACCACCAGAACGTGCTGCACAGGGCCATTTTCGGCCGCTGTGAGCCCTTGTACGGCCTCGTCGACAGCTTCCTTGAGCGACACCGCGTTTCCGCGCCGGTACTGTCCGTCGGTGGTGATCACCAGCTTGGCCTCGGCGTCCTCGATGCGGGCCCGAAGCGCGGCGGCCGAGAATCCCGCGAAGACCACGCTGTGCATCACGCCCAGTCGCGCACAGGCCAGCATCGCCACGATGGCCTCGGGAACCATCGGCATGTAGATGGCCACCCGGTCGCCGGCGGTCAGACCCAGCTCGGTCAATACGTTGGCGGCCTTGCAGACTTCGTCTTTGAGCTGGGCGTAGGTGAGCACCCGCGAATCGCCGAGTGGTTCACCCTCCCAGTGGATTGCGACCCGATCGCCGTTGCCCGCCTCGACATGCCGGTCGACACAGTTGTAGGCGACGTTCAGCTTGCCGCCGACAAACCACTTCGCGAACGGGGCCTGCGACCAGTCGAGCACCTCGGTGAACGGTGTCTCCCACGACAACCGATTGGCCTGTTTGGCCCAGAACGCCAACCGGTCGGCCTCGGCCTCGTCGTACAGGGCCGCGGTCGCGTTGGCGGCCGCGGCGAAATCCGCCGACGGTGGATAACATGACGGAACTTCGGTGTGCGCCTCTGTCATGCCTGTGAGCGTAGTCACCGAACGTTGCATCGGCGTTGGCACGTCACATTCATCGGCGGGCGGTTCCTGCCGCGCGCCGAACGGCATGCGAAGACCCGGTTACTGGTGAGCTCATCGCCGCCGATAGCGTGATCGAACGTGAGTGATCTCCTGGCTCCGCTCCTGGATCTGCCCGGGGTGGCCGATGCCGCCGAGGCGGCGCGGGATGCCTTGGCCAAGGCCCACCGGCATCGCACCAATCTGCGGAACTGGCCCGTCACCGCGGCCGAGTCCGCGGTCCGCGGGGCGAGGTCGTCATCAGCCATCGACGGCGGCGCCGTACAACTGGATGGCTCCGGCGTCGAGCCGAACGATCCGATCCTGGCGGGTGCATTGCGCGTCGGTCAGGCGCTCGAGGGGGGCACCACCAACCTCCTCGGGGTGTGGCAGCGCGCACCCCTGCAGGCTCTGGCCCGATTGCATGCGCTGGCGGCGGCCGACTTGATCGACGACGAGGACTTGCTGGGCCGGCCGCGCCAGGATCCGGAGGTGGCCGCGCGTCTGGACCTGGTCACCCGGCTGGTGACCGGCGCCAGTACGGCTCCGGCACCGGTGCTGGCTGCCGTCGCGCACGGTGAACTGCTGACCTTGGCGCCGTTCGGTGCCGGCGATGGCGTGGTGGCCCGCGCGGTGTCGCGCCTCGTCACCATGGCGACCGGTCTCGACCCACACGGGCTCGGGGTGCCGGAGGTGTACTGGATGCGCCGCGCCGAGGAATACCAGTCGAGCGCGCGTGCGTTCGCGACGGGCGTGCCGGAGGCGGTCGGCGCCTGGCTGCTGCTGTGTTGTCGGGCCTTGGAAGACGGTGCGCGAGAGGCGATGTCGATCGCGGAGGCCGCTTCGAAATGAGCTGTACGCAGCGAAGCGGGCGGCGATCCGAATCTCTTCAGCTCGCCGCCCGCTAGCACGGTTTCCTGGTTACCAAGCGTGCCAGGTGGGCTGCGTGGGTTGGCCTCGGCGGTTTTGCGATGCGCTTCGTTGACATCCCCACCCAAGGGGACGTTATGTCCGTTCGCTTTTCGCAATTACGCAGGCCCGCAACACTTCTGCCATTATCGCGGCGTGCTCCGCGTGGGTGCCGGGAACCGTGCTGGAACGCTTGAGTCGGGAGGTAGTGCCTTCTCTTCCGGCGCTATCTTGGCCTTCCCAGACGTCCGTGCTTCCTTTGTACTCCGTGACCCCCATCACAGCAAGGGGTTCGTAGGCAACGGATTGGTCGCGTTAGAAGGACAATCGCCGTAACACCGAGTACGTCAAGGCTCCAGCGGCCAGCGCGCTGATCCCCAACGCCGCGGTGGTGGCCACCGCCGCCCCCGACGGCGCCGGAATCCGGTCCCGCAACGGCACCGGCCGCAAGAATGTCAGCACCGGCCAACCCTGTGCTGCGGCTTCCTTGCGCAACGCCCGATCGGGGTTGACCACGCTCGGGTGGCCGACGGACTGCAACATCGGCAGGTCGGTGATCGAATCGGAGTAGGCGTAGCAGTGTTCGAGCGAGTAGCCCTCCAGCGCGGCCAGTTCGCGGATGGCAGCACCCTTCGCCTCGCCGTAGCAATAGAAGGCAACCTCGCCGGTGTACTTGCCGTCCTCGCTGACCATCCTGGTGCCCATCGCGTGGGTGGCGCCCAACGCGCGGGCGATCGGGGCGACGATCTCCTCCCCGGATGCCGAGACGATCACCACGTCACGACCGCAGAGTCGGTGGTCGGCGATCAGCTCGGCAGCTTCGGCAAAGACCAGCGGGTCGACGATGTCGTGCAGCGTCTCGGTGACGATGGCCCTCACCTGTTCGACGTCCCAGCCAGCGCACATCGCGGTGACGTAGGAGCGCATCCGGTCCATCTGGTCGTGATCGGCACCGGACATCAGAAAGAGGAACTGGGCGTAGCTGGACTTCAGTACGGCTCGTCGGTTGAGCAGCCCTTGGTCGAAGAAGGGTTTGCTGAAAGCGAGCGTGCTTGACTTGGCAATGACGGTCTTGTCGAGGTCGAAGAACGCTGCGGTACGTGATGGGGTGCCGGCTACCGGCCTGGGCTGAGGATCGATTAGCTGGTCGGCGTCCGGGACAGGGACGGTCACGCCCTCAGGATAGGGCCGGTGCCGTCTCGGGTCTGAGGGCGACCACAAAGTGGCAGGCCAAGCCACGTGTCGCACCCGGCATTTTCACAGCGAATACATGGTTTCGAAGTGGTAGCAACACTTGCGCGACTCCACATTGTCGTGTGTATAGTAGGTATGACTCGGCTTATGCCGGGTGTGTATCAGCCCGACCCCCCGGGGCTGATACACGACGACCCTCGCCTCCTCCCCCCCTGGCGGGGGTCGTCCCTTTTCTCCAGTAAGAAATCCCGTAGGTCCCGGCAAACTTGAGAAACGTTGCCGGGATCACATTTTGCCTCCCCATTTTCCGGTCCGCCGCCACCCGCGGGTGCTGCCACTCATCCCCAGACCGGCTTTCGTCCACAATCGCGCATGAGGCCCCTGGCGCCCTGAGCCCGGGCATCCGAGGCTGCGTTGGTGAGCACCAACTCGGGCGTCGTCCTGATCCTCGTCGCCGAATCTGAATTACGTGAGCAGGCTGATCGGGTGGTCGCGGCCGCTGGGTTGCGCCCGCTGACAGCCTCAGCGCCGCTGAGCCGCAAGGCGTGGTCGGCCGCGGCCGCAATTCTGCTCGACGACGAAACGGCCCGGCGGTGTGAACACGACGGGCTTCCCCGGCGCGACGGGGTGATCCTCATCGCCTCGACTGAACCCGAGGCGCCGACCTGGGCGGCCGCGATGGCCGTAGGCGCGCAGCACGTTTGTACACTCCCAGCCCACGACGGCGAGCTGGTTCGGCATCTCGCCGACGCTGCAGAGATAGCGCGGGAAGGTCCACGCACCGGCCGGGTCATCGCCGTGACCGGAGGTCGCGGTGGTGCGGGCGCCTCGACGTTCGCGACCGCCCTCGCGCAGATCGCGTCGGCAGCGCTGCTCATCGACGTCGATCCCTGGAGCGGCGGGATCGACCTGCTCCTGGGAAGTGAGTCGGTGCCGGGCCTGCGCTGGCCCGACCTGAGTCTGCGCGGCGGTCGGTTGGCGTGGGCCGCCGTCCGGGACGCACTGCCGAACCATCGCGGGGTGAGCGTGCTCTCGGGCGCGCGGCACGGTCACGAGATGGACGCCGAGGCGGCCGGAGCGGTCATCGACGCGGGGCGTCGGGGCGGCATGCTTGTGATCTGCGATCTACCGCGGCGAATGACTTCGGCTGTCGCGGGCACCCTCGCCTCCGCCGACCTGGTTGTCGTGATCACCACATGCGACGTTCGTGGCGTCGCGGCCGCCTCGGCTTCGGCCCCGGTGCTGCGCGGCGTCAACCCGAACGTCGGCCTGGTGGTGCGCGGCCCAACCCCGGGCGGGTTGCGGGCCGCCGAGGCGGCCGAGGTCGCGGGGCTACCGCTACTGGCGGCCATGCGTCCCGAGCCGATGCTCGCCGAACAGCTCGAGCGCGGCGGTCTGCGGCTGCGGCGTCGCTCTCCGCTGGGCGCGGCAGCCCGTGCGGTACTCAGTGTGTTGCCGGCCGGTTCCCAGGTTCGCGCGGCATGAGCGCGTCGCTGGTCGAGCGGGTCCGCGAGCGGCTGGCCGCCGAGTCGTCCTCGTTGCGGCCCGCGGCCGTTGCCGCCGCGATCCGGGCCGAGTCCGGGGGAGTGCTGGGGGACACCGAGGTACTGACCAATCTGCGGGTGCTGCAGACCGAGCTGACTGGAGCCGGCTTGCTCGAGCCATTGCTGCGTGCGCCGGGAACCACCGATGTACTGGTCACCGCCCCCGATGCGGTTTGGGTCGACGATGGCAACGGACTGCGGCCCACCTCGGTGCGATTCGCCGACGAAGCCGCGGTGCGCCGCCTGGCACAACGTCTTGCGGTGGCCGCAGGGCGCCGCTTGGACGACGCGCAACCGTGGGTCGACGGACAGCTGAGCGGGCTGGGCACCGGGGAGTTCTCCGTTCGATTGCATGCCGTGCTGCCGCCGGTCGCCGCTGCCGGAACCTGCCTGTCGCTGCGGGTTCTTCGGCCGGCGACCCAAGACCTCGCGGCGTTGAGTGCAGCCGGTGCGATCGGACCGGAGGCCGCTGCGCTGCTCTCCGGCATCATCGATGCCCGGTTGGCCTTCCTCATCTCTGGCGGCACCGGCGCAGGTAAGACAACGCTGCTGGCGGCTGCGCTGGGCGCGGTGTCATGCGATGAGCGGATCGTGTGTGTGGAAGACGCTCCCGAACTCGCGCCGCCGCATCCGCACCTCGTGCGGTTGGTGGCCCGTGCCGCCAATGTCGAAGGCGCGGGTGAAGTCACGATGCGGCAGCTGGTCCGCCAGGCCCTGCGCATGCGGCCGGACCGGATTGTGGTGGGCGAGGTGCGGGGCGCCGAGGTCGTCGATCTGCTGACCGCGCTGAACACCGGGCACGACGGCGGAGCCGGGACGGTGCACGCCAACAGCCCGGCCGAGGTGCCGGCACGGTTGGAGGCGCTCGCCGCCCTCGGCGGGCTCGACCGCGCTGCGCTGCACAGTCAACTGGCCGCGGCGGTTCAGGTCGTGGTTCACGTGGGCCGTGGCCGAGACGGGTCGCGCCGGCTCAGTGAGGTTGCGGTGCTGTGCCGTGCGGACACCGGCGCGGTGCACGCGGTGACCGCGTGGCACGCCGACCGCGGCTGGCAGCACGGTCGCCCGCAGTTGGAGATGCTGATCGAAGCGCGGCGGCCATGACCGGGATACCGCTGGCCGCAGTGCTTTTGGCGATCGCCGTCCTGGCAGCACCCCCGCCGCCGCGGTGGCGGCTGGGCCTGGCGACTCCGCGGATCGGTGCGCGTGGCCCGGCACTGGTTGCCGGCGCCGCCGTCGTCGCAGTCGTCTTGCCACCCGCGGTGCTGCTGGCCTCGGTTGTCCTCGGTGCGACGCTGATCGCACGCCGACGTCGTCGTCACCGCGCCCAGGACTGCGCCCGCGCCGGCCAGACGCTGGCGGGTGCGCTGGAGACTCTGGTCGGCGAGTTGCGGGTCGGCGCACATCCGGTGCGGGCCTTCAGCATTGCCGCCGGCGAGTCACAAGGCGCGATCGGCACCGCACTGCGTGCGGTTGCCGCGCGTGCCGGGTTGGGCGCCGACGTCGGCGCCGGACTGCGAGCCGTGTCCTCCTCGACATCGGTTCCCGCGCAATGGGATCGGCTGGCGGTGTGTTGGCAGCTGGCCGCCGACCACGGTCTGGCGATGGCGGCGCTGCTGCGCGCGGCCCAGCGCGATGTGGTCGAACGCCAACGATTCACCGCTCGGGTCGAGGCCGGCCTGGCCGGGGCGCGAGCCACCGCCGCCATCCTCGCGGGCCTGCCACTGCTCGGTGTGCTGCTCGGGGAGTTGATCGGGGCGCATCCCGTCCGGTTCCTGCTTGGTAGCGGTGTCGGCGGCGGGTTGCTGATCGCGGGCACCGTCCTGGTCTGTGCGGGGCTGGTATGGGCCGACCGCATCACGGATCGACTCCTGATATGACAGTCGCCGCAGTGCTATTGGCCGTCGCGCTGCTAGTTGCGCCGGGCCCTCTTGCCGTGCGGCGTCGCATCGGATTGGGGCGGGTTCGCGCCGCGCAGGTCCGTCGCCGGCGCCGAGAAGATCCGCTGGCCACGGCGTCTGCGCTCGACGTGTTCGCGGTATGCCTGTCCGCCGGGATGTCGGTGTCCGCGGCCGCGGCCGCGACGGCACCGTCGGCCCCGGATCGGCTTGGTGCGCTGTTGCGTCGGGCGGCCGACCTGCTGGCGCTGGGAGCTGACCCGGACACCGCCTGGTCGGCGCCCGCGGAGGCAGCCGAGGGTGGTGATGCGCTGGCTCGGCTGGCGCGCCGGTCAGCCGCCTCGGGCAGTGCCCTGGCCCAGGGCGTGGCCGAACTCGCCGAACAATCCCGCCAGGATGCCGGCCACGCGGCGTCGGCCGCCGCCGAGCGGGCATCGGTGCTGGTCGCCGGACCGCTGGGGCTGTGCTTCCTGCCCGCATTCGTCTGCCTGGGCATCGTGCCCGTGGTGGCGGGGTTGGCCGGCGACGTGTTCACGTCAGGGATCCTGTGAGAGAGAGGAAAAGTGTTGTTCACCAATATGATTCGGCAGTTGAAGACACGAATGGCGATCGCGGCGGTCGACGATGCCGGCATGTCCACGGTCGAGTACGCAATCGGGACGATCGCCGCCGCCGCGTTCGGTGCGATCCTGTACAGCGTGGTCACCGGCGACTCGATCGTCGGCGCACTGACCAACATCATCAACCGCGCGCTCAACACGAACGTCTAAGCGGTGACGCCGGTTTCGCCACCGTCGAAGCGGCGATTGCCATCGCCGCGCTGGTGGCGGTGCTCGTTGTCTGCGCCGGCGGCCTCACCGCGGTGGCGATGCAGGTCCGCTGCATCGACGCTGCCCGGGAGGCGGCGCGGCTGGCGGCCCGCGGCGACGAGACGAGCGCGGTGGCCGCGGCCCGCGGGGTCGGACCTGCCGGGGCGACGCTGCAGCTCCGTCGCGACGGCGGCTTCGTCGTCGCGACAGTCAGCGGCCACTCCCGGCTGCTGCCGGGCGTCACCATCCGAGCCGACGCCGTCGCGGCCGCCGAGCCTGGCTCGTGACGACCGCGGCGCCGCGACGGTATTGGCCGCGATCCTGATCGCCGCGTTGGTGTCGATCGCCGTGGCCGGTATCCAGATCGGCAGTGCTGTGGTGGCGCGACACCGGGCGCAGGCGGGTGCGGACATGGCCGCGCTGGCCGCGGCCATGTGGCTGCCGCAGGGTGCCGACAGCGCGTGCCGACAAGCAGCCGCGGTGAGCCGCGCCATGGGCGCGGCTCTGCGCGGCTGCAAGGTCGACGAGCTAGACGTTGTCGTCGCGGTCGACGTGGCGACCGGCCGCCTACTCGGCGGGACGGCCCGCGCCACGGCGCGGGCCGGACCCGCCGATTAGGCGTTCGTCAGTTTGGCCTCGGCCAATTCCGCGTCAGTCGGCAGTCGCAGGGTGATCAGCCCGGCGAACACATCGTTGTCGACCTCCATGCGGTTGACCGTGACATGTATCGGCACCCAACCGCTGCCGACCCCAGGCAGCCGCAATACTCGGCTCGTGCTGCCGGTTTCGAACTCCTCGGCCATCGGGATCAGCTCGCCGCGGTCGTCGGGATGGAACTGGATGCTGTGGCGCCAGTCGTAATACGGGCACGGGTCGTCCAGCCACTTCAGCAGCTGCCAGTTACTGAGATCCACAAGTGCGCGGTGCACCCCCGTCTGTGCGAGGCCGTCGAGAACCCGTTGCGTTACCTGGTCGGGGGGCAGACCGCCCTCGTCGACGTCGCAACGCAGGTTCATCGCGCGGGCGATCAGATGCTCGGTACCGTCCGCGGCTTCCTCAATGGCCGTGCGCGCCACGAACCCCGTCTGGACGACCTCGTTACCGTCGGTGAAAGTCCAAGTGGTGCAATATGTTCGGGCAGGAGCCTCACCCTTGGCCAAGGCCAGCACGTTGGCCTCGTCACTGTTGAAGCTTCGGTCGGGGAGATCCTCGGCGAACGCAATATCGTGCGTCGGTGCCTGCGTGGGATCCCTGCCCGCGTTGACCAGCGATTCGACGGTGTCGGTGGCGACGCCAAGGGTGATGTCCCACTTGAGCGGCCCGGGTATCGGCCGTTCCGGGGGCTGCGTATCGGCGGGCCCGATCCAGGTGTGGACACCGTGCATCCGGCCGTCGGACATCTGCACCGGTTCGGTTCGGATCACCCGATCGCTCTTCGGGGTGATGCTGGCCAGGCTGTTACCGGTCGCCACGGTTTCGGCGATAGCGGTTTGGATCGCCGCCAGGTAGGGACTGCGGCGCACGTAGATCGCCAGCGGAACCAGGTTCTTCATCTGCCGGCCCTGCGCAACCACCACGGGTTCGGTGCCGAGGGTCTCCACGAGCAGCCAATCGTGGGTCATCGTCGCAGTTTAACGGCGCCACCTTGCGTCCACCTTGGGATGCGACCCCCGGGGAATCCGCAGGTGAGCCGCGGCAACCTTGTCCAGCAAACCGCCACGTTGTCGATTTCCTTGCGCGCAAAGTGGTCGTTCGGTATTTTTCGCTACGCCTCCAGCAGGTGCCGGGCACCTGCCAGCGGGTGTGTTCGCATCGTGGGAGTCGACCGTTCGAGGGGTCCTGTCGGCACGGCGATCAGGCATTGCCGCCGGCCAATTGCGCCAGAACGAGTCTGAGGACTCGGACCGCGCCGGCTTTGTCCAACGGGTCATTCCCGTTGCCGCACTTCGGTGACTGCACGCATGACGGGCAGCCCTGCGGGCATTCACACGCCTCGATCGCCGCCGCGGTGGCGCCCAGCCAGGTGCTGGCCAATCTATAGCCGCGTTCGGCGAAGCCGGCCCCGCCGGGGTGCCCGTCATAGACGAACACGGTGGGCAATCCGTCGGCGCCGACGGTCGTGGACAGACCACCGATATCGCCGCGGTCGCAACTGGCCACCAGCGGCAACAAGCCGATCGCGGCATGCTCGGCCGCATGCAGCGATCCGGGCACTCGCAACGGATCAATTCCGCTGTCCGACATTGCTTCCGGGGTGATCGTATACATCACCGCGGTCGTGGGCAGGCAGTGCTCGGGCATGTCGAGTTCGACGAAATCGATGACCTCCCCGGACAACCGCCTGCGCAGGTAGCCGATCACCCGGTGGGTCACCGAGACCGGGACCAGTCCCAGCGTCACCGCGTCGTAGTGGGCACGTTCGCCGTTTCCGGTAATCGCGATATCGGTGACCTCCCGGGCGAACGTGGTGTAGCCGGGATCCTCGGCGTGGACGAACGCCACTCCGTCTTCGAAGCTCAGTGAGTCGACGAGGTAACTCTCGCCCTGGTGCAGATACACCGCCCCGGGGTGAACCGTCGCCGGGGCCTGACCCGCGCCGGTGCTGCCCAGCATCCGCCCGGTACCGGCCTCGACAATCGCGATCTGGCCACCGGCCGAACCCCGGATATCGACAGCCGGATGCGGATCCAGCCCGGCGGCGGGGAAGTACTTGCCGCCGCGCCGGCGCAGCAACCCGTCCTCGACCAGCTCGGTGGCCACCGCGTCGGCCTCCCAGCGGCGCACCTCGGCCTCGTCCAGCGGAAGTTCGGTAGCCGCGCACAGCAGCTGTGGACCCAGTACGTAGGGGTTCCCCGGATCGATCACGACGCGCTCGACCGGCTTGTCGAGCAGCGCCTCAGGGTGGTGCACCAAATAGGTGTCCAACGGGTCGTCGCGCGCGATGAGGACCACGAGCGCGCCCTGGCCGCGCCTGCCGGACCGGCCGGCCTGCTGCCAAAACGACGCGACCGTCCCCGGGAACCCGGCCAGCAGCACCGCATCCAGCCCGGCGATGTCGATGCCCAATTCGAGCGCGTTCGTCGTCGCCAGCCCGCGCAGTTCACCGTCTGACAGCGCCCGTTCCAGTTCCCGTCGGTCCTCGGCGAGGTAGCCCGCCCGGTAGGACGCGACCGTGTGTGAAAGTTGCGGCGCGATCTGCTCGAGACGGGCACGCGCGCCCAGCGCCGTCAGCTCCGCACCGCGCCGGGACCGCACAAATGTCAACGTCCGTGCACCTTCAGCAACCAAATCGGCCATCATGCGGGCGGCCTCGGAGCCCGCCGAATGCCGCACCGGCGCGCCGTTCTCGCCCAGCAGGTCAGTGCGCAAATCGGGCTCCCACAGCGCCACTGTTCGTGCACCTTGCGGTGACCCGTCTTCGGTCACCGCCGCGACGGTGTGACCGATCAATTCGGCGGCGGTCTCGCCGGGTGCGGCGGTGGTCGCGCTGGCGAAGATGACCGTGGGCCCCGGCGCCGACGCCGGCGCGTAGCGTTCGCACAGCCGCAGCAACCGGCGCAACACCATCGCCACATTCGAGCCGAAAATCCCACGGTAGTAATGGCATTCGTCGACCACGATGTAGCGCAGACCGCGCAGGAACACCGCCCAGCGGGCGTGGTTGCGCAGCAGCGACAGGTGGATCATGTCCGGGTTGGAGAACAGCCACCGCGAGCGTTCACGGGCGAATCTGCGTACCTCGGTGGGGGTGTCGCCGTCATAGGACGTCGGTGCGACATCGGCCAGTGCGGCCACCGATGTGGTCAATGAATGGGCGGCGCGCAATTGGTCGTGGCCGAGCGCTTTCGTTGGGGACAAATAGAGCGCCCTGGCGCGCGGATCACGAGCCAGCACATCCATGATCGGCAATTGAAACGCCAGCGACTTTCCCGATGCCGTGCCGGTGCTTATCACGACATGATGTCCATCATGGGCGAGGTCGGCGGCACGCACCTGATGCGACCACGGGCGGGCGATTCCGTGATCATGGAACGCGCGGAGCACATCTGGATCAGCCCAGGCAGGCCAGTCCGCGCCGTCGGCCTGGCGAGCGGGAAGCTCGGCGACGTGGCGCAATGCCTCAGGCGATGATTCGGCACCCGCGACGGCCGCGCTAAGCAGCTCGCTGCCGAAACTCACCATTTGAAATCAGCCCTTTCGAAAAATATCTACAGCCCCGTATCGAATTGTTCATCAGTTAGTAGCACCGAGACTGTCGCAAGAGCCTCGGACATGATTGGATAAGTGCGGTCGCAGCTTCTGTGTTCGTGTGTCAGCACTCGCAGGATCGACGTTGCGGTCGCGGTTCCTGCGAGGGTCTGTAGGTCGGGTGAGTTCCGACGACTCCACGAAGGATGGCGGTCGGAACGGGCCCGGTCTGCCGAAAACTCGGTCGGCCGCTCCCGGTTGGAAGAGAAGGAAAGTACGAAAGATGCCACAGGGAACTGTGAAGTGGTTCAACGCCGAGAAGGGTTTCGGGTTCATCGCACCCGAGGACGGCTCTGCCGACGTGTTCGTCCACTACACGGAAATTCAGGGGTCGGGCTTCCGCACCCTTGAGGAGAATCAACGGGTCGAGTTCGAGGTCGGTCAGAGCCCCAAGGGACCGCAAGCCACTGGCGTGCGCTCCATCTGATCAACAACGACATCACGAAACACCCCCGAGCGTCCCGGTGACGGGTATCGCCGGGGGTGCTTTCGTTCGTGGCTGTCCCACGGGAGGCTTTCTTCTGGGGAACTCGCCACGCCCGTTGAGAGCTGGGCGGCCGCTACCCGCTGACTGCCTTACTGTCGAATCGTGAGCCAGCTGTCCTTCTTCTCGGCTGAGTCGGTGCCCCCTGCGGTCGCCGACCTCACCGGGTTGCTCGCGGCGGCCGGACAGGTGGTGATGGTCGGCGGCGGGGCGCGGCTGTCAGTGGTGGTCGACGAGCGGTGGCGGGCGCAGGCGCTCGCCGACATGATCATCGACGCGGGGCTGGAAGCCGAGATCACCCGCACCGACGAAGACAATCCTCTGGTGCGCACCGCCGTGGACGTGCGGTTGGTGGGGATCGCCACCGACTGGACCAGGGGAGCGGTCAAGACGGTGCCGCCCCAATGGCTGCCGGGGGCCCGCGAACTGCGGGCCTGGACGCTGGCCGCCGGCGTCCCGGAAGCCGACCGATATCTGCTCGGATTGGATCCGCACGCACCCGACACGCATTCGCCGCTAGCATCGGCATTGATGCGGGTGGGAATCGCACCGACTCTGATTGGCACTCGGGGAGCCCGTCCGGCCCTGAGAATAAGTGGTCGCCGACGGCTATCACGCCTGGTAGAGACGGTGGGGGAGCCGCCTGATCTGATTGAGGCGTTGTCAGCGTGGCCCCGAATCTGAGACATTCCCCTGCGGGGGTCGGTTTGCGTTGACCGCTCCGGAGTGCGAAATTGTCAGTTGCCCGCGGGTCGGGGGTACCTGTGGGCAAGACAGAAGTGGAGCGTAAGCGCAGTTGGCTGACGACGGCCGCGGTAGCGGCAACCGAAGTAGTAACGGCAACGTCCGGCGGCTCGTGATCGTCGAGTCGCCCACCAAAGCGCGCAAGATCGCCGGCTACCTCGGCTCCAATTACATTGTCGAGTCGTCCCGCGGCCACATCCGTGACCTGCCTCGCAACGCCGCCGACGTGCCGGCCAAGTACAAATCCGAGCCCTGGGCGCGCCTCGGCGTCAACGTCGAGGACAACTTCGAGCCGCTCTACATCATCAGCCCCGATAAGAAGAGCACCGTTTCGGAGCTGAAGGGCTTGTTGAAAGATGTAGACGAGCTCTATCTGGCCACGGACGGTGACCGCGAGGGTGAGGCCATCGCCTGGCACCTGCTGGAGACGCTCAAGCCCAGCGTGCCGGTCAAGCGCATGGTGTTCCACGAGATCACCGAACCCGCCATCCGTGCGGCCGCCGATAATCCCCGCGACCTGGACAACGATCTGGTCGACGCCCAGGAGACCCGACGCATCCTCGACCGGCTGTATGGCTACGAGGTCAGCCCGGTTCTGTGGAAGAAGGTCGCCCCGAAGCTGTCGGCCGGCCGGGTGCAGTCGGTGGCCACCCGGATCATCGTGCAGCGCGAACGCGACCGGATGGCCTTCCGCAGCGCGTCTTACTGGGACATCATCGCCGAGCTCGACGCCAGCGTCTCGGACCCGAACGCGACCCCGCCCCGCTTCACCGCCCGGCTGGTCAACGTCGACAACAAGCGGGTGGCGACCGGCCGCGACTTCGACTCCCTGGGCGTGGTTCGCAAGCCCGACGAGGTCGTGGTGCTCGATGAGGCCGCCGCGGGCTCGCTGGCCACCGGTTTACAGGCCTCCAGCCTCGCCGTTGCGTCGGTGGAGGAGAAGCCGTACACCCGCAAGCCGTATCCGCCTTTCATGACCTCCACGTTGCAGCAGGAGGCCGGCCGCAAGCTGCGGTTCTCCGCCGAACGGACGATGAGCATCGCGCAGCGGCTCTACGAGAACGGCTACATCACCTATATGCGTACCGACTCGACGACGCTGTCGCAGTCGGCGATCGATGCCGCCCGCAACCAGGCGCGTCAGCTCTATGGCGACGAGTACGTCCACCCGTCGCCGCGCCAGTACACCCGCAAGGTCAAGAACGCCCAGGAGGCGCACGAGGCCATCCGGCCCGCCGGTGACGTCTTCGCCACCCCCGGCGCGCTGCACCGCGAGCTCGACACCGACGAGTTCCGGCTCTACGAGCTGATCTGGCAGCGTACGGTCGCCTCGCAGATGGCCGACGCCCGCGGGACCACGCTGAGCCTGCGGATCAACGGCACCTCCGCCGACGGCCGCGAGGTCACCTTCGCCGCCAGCGGCCGCACGATCACTTTCGCCGGCTTCCTCAAGGCCTACGTCGAGACCGTCGACGAGCAGGCCGGGGGTGAGGCCGACGATGCCGAGAGCCGGCTGCCGCAGCTGCGCCAGGGTCAGCGCGTGGACGCGACCCGGCTCAACGCAGACGGGCACACCACCAATCCGCCGGCTCGCTACACCGAGGCGTCGCTGATCAAGGCGCTCGAGGATCTCGGAATCGGCCGTCCCTCAACGTATTCCTCGATCATCAAGACGATCCAGGACCGCGGCTACGTCCACAAGAAGGGCAGCGCGCTGGTGCCGTCCTGGGTGGCGTTCGCGGTCACCGGGTTGCTCGAGCAGCACTTCGGCCGGCTGGTGGACTACGACTTCACCGCCGCCATGGAGGACGAGCTCGACGAGATCGCCAGCGGCCAGGAACGGCGCACCAACTGGCTGACCAACTTCTACTTCGGCGGCGAGCACGGCGTCGCGGACTCGATCGCCCGCGCCGGTGGCCTGAAGAAGCTGGTTGGCGTCAACCTCGAGGGCATCGACGCTCGAGAGGTCAACTCCATCAAGCTCTTTGACGACGAAGAAGGCCGCACGATCGTGGTGCGCGTCGGCAAGAACGGCCCGTACCTGGAGCGGATGATCCTCGGCGAGGACGGTGAGCCCAAACCGCAGCGGGCCAACCTCAACGATGAGATCACCCCTGACGAGCTGACCCTCGAATTGGCCGAAACTCTTTTCGCGACACCGCAAGAGGGCCGGACGCTCGGCGTGGATCCGGTGTCCGGGCACGAAATCGTGGCCAGGGACGGCCGATACGGGCCCTACGTCACCGAGGTGCTGCCCCTGCCGCCAGACGATGACCCGGGAGTCACGGCCAAGAAAGGCAAGAAGCCGACCGGCCCCAAGCCGCGCACCGGCTCACTGCTGCGGTCGATGGATCTGCAGACCGTCACGCTCGAGGATGCCCTCAAACTGATCTCACTGCCGCGGGTTGTCGGCGTGGATCCCGAGAACGGCGAGGAGATCACCGCGCAGAACGGCCGCTACGGGCCATACCTCAAGCGCGGCACCGACTCTCGTTCGCTGGCCACCGAGGACCAGATCTTCGACATCACTCTCGAAGAGGCGCTGAAGATCTATGCCGAGCCCAAACGGCGTGGTCGGCAAGGCGCTGCGGCGCCGCCACTGCGGGAACTGGGTGTCGATGCGGCGTCGGGTCAGCCGATGGTGATCAAGGACGGCCGGTTCGGCCCGTACGTCACCGACGGCGAGACCAATGCCAGCCTGCGCAAGGGCGATGACGTCCTGAGCATCACCGACGAGCGGGCTTCGGAACTGCTCGCCGACCGGCGGGCTCGTGGCCCGGTCAAGAAGAAGGCTCCCGCGAAAAAGGCGACGCGCAAGAAGGCTCCCGCCAAGAAAGCTTGATCTAGACGCTTTCACTCTCGCTGGCCTGGCTGGCATCGCTGGGTAGCACCAGGTTCGCCGGGCGGGCCAGCTGTGTGGGTGCCCGGCGGCCGCGCAGCTCGACGATCTCGCCCACGTTCCAGCACAACGCCTCGGCATCCAGGGCGCCACTGACCGCGATGGCCGACGCCAGCACGTGACCGCCCTCGATCTTGGCCAACTCGGTCAGCCGGGCGGCTTCGTTGACCGGGTCGCCGATCACGGTGTACTCGAAGCGGGCCTGGGCACCGATGTGCCCGGCGATCGCCCGCCCGGCCGACACCCCGATCCCGAATTCGGTCTGGCCCAGGACATTGACGAGCTCGTCGTGCAGTTCTCGGGAGGCGGCCAGCGCCGCACCGGAGGCGTCGGGGTGCTCGATCGGTGCTCCGAAGATGCATAGAGCGGCGTCACCCTGGAACTTGTTGACGAAGCCGCCGTGCTTCTTGACGGTGTCGACGACCACCCGGAAGAACTCGTTGAGCATGCTCACGACCTCGCTCGGGGGACGAGACGCGGCCAGCTGGGTCGAGCCGACCAGGTCGACGAACAGCACCGCGACATCGCGTTCCTGGCCGCCGAGCTCGGTGCCGCGTTCCAGGGCGCGGCGGGCAACATCCTCGCCGACGTAGCGGCCGAACAGGTCGCGCAGCCGCTGCCGTTCGCTCAGATCCCGAACCATGTCGTTGAAGCCGGCCTGAAGCAAGCCCAGCTCGCTGGCGTCGTAGATCTGCATGTGGGCGTTGTAGTTGCCGCGCTGGACCTCCCCGAGCGCCCAGCGCAGCTGGCGCAGCGGGTCGGCGATCGACATGGCCGCCAGCACGTTGCCGGCCAGCCCGATCACCAGCGCGGCGACTGCCATCAGCAGAATCGGGGTGAACAGCGCGTCGGCAGAGGCCGCCAGGAGCGAGAACTTGCTGGCCACGATCGATAACACGATGGCCAGCAGCGGCACCCCGGTGGACAGCAGCCAGGTCAGCACCAGTCGCTGGATGACGCCGGGGCGGTGAAACTTCTCCGGTACCCCGCCCCGCAGCGCGGCGACCGCCACCGGTCGCAGCACCCGCTCGGACTGCAGGTAGCCGATGATCGAGGTGGCCGCGGCGCCGAGCAGCGTGGACACCGCGAGCACGGGCGCGGCATGGCTGGCCACCGGCCAGCTGGCGGCGATGAACACCACCGCCCCCAGCACCCAGTTGGTCATGCTGATCACCAAGCGGTAGACAGGCATCCGCAGCGCCCGCAACCGGGCGGCTTCGGTCGCCGCCGGGTCGTCCTCGGCCAACAACGCGTCGCGACGTTGCCAGCGGAACACCGGAACGAGCAGCTTGAGGCTGACGAACGCGCCGACAGCGAACGAGATGAACAGGTAACTCAGGAAGATGACCAGGTTCAGCGTCGGCAGATCCTGCAACATGACCCGATCCGACGGCGGCAGCCCGAACCGCAGGAAGCCCAACACCAGCAGGGCGCCGATGATGTCGGCCTGCAGCATGCCCAGCGCAAACACCGGCCACGGGGTGCGCGCAACCCACCGGACGAATCCACTGATTCGCCCCGGGCTGAGCCGCGCGGTGGTCACCAGCCCACCGTATCGGTACAGGGCGACCGATCAGCACCTTCGAAACCCGGTGGGCAGCGGTTGTGTCGTTGCTGACCACTAGTGTTTGAAGCGATGTCCGGAGTTTTCACGCGGCTGGTGGGCCAAAGCGCGGTGGAAGCGGAGCTCGTCGGTGCCGCACGGGCGGCCCGCGGTGATTCCGCTCACGATGTGGTCGCCACCGGGACCATGACACATGCCTGGCTGATCACCGGTCCGCCCGGCTCGGGGCGCTCGGTGGCCGCGCAATGCTTTGCGGCCGCCCTGCAGTGCACCGCCGACGGCACGCCGGGCTGCGGGGAGTGCCGGGCCTGTACGACGGCGATGGCGGGCACCCACGGCGACGTGCGGCGCATCGTCCCCGAGGGCCTGTCGATCGGCGTCGATGAGATGCGCAACATCGTGCAGATCGCCTCCCGCCGGCCCAGCACCGGCCGCTGGCAGATCGTGGTGGTCGAGGACGCCGACCGTCTCACCGAGGGCGCGGCCAACGCACTGCTCAAGGTTGTCGAGGAACCGCCACCGTCGACGGTGTTCCTGCTGTGTGCGCCCTCGGTGGACCCCGAGGACATCGCGATCACCCTGCGGTCGCGGTGCCGGCACGTGGCGCTGGTGACGCCGCCGACGGCGGCGATCGCGCAGGTGCTCATCGACAACGACCGGCTGTCCGCGCAGGAGGCGCAGTGGGCGGCGTCGGTCAGTGGTGGTCATGTCGGCCGGGCGCGGCGGCTGGCCACCGATCCGGACGCCCGCGATCGTCGCACCCGGGCACTCGGGCTGGCCCGAGACGCCGCCACCCCGTCTCGGGCGTACGCGGCCGCTGAAGAGCTGGTGGCCACCGCGGAGGCCGAAGCCAAGGCGCTCAACGTCGGCCGCGACGAGGCCGAGTCCGAGGAGCTGCGCACCGCGCTGGGCGCGGGCGGCACCGGCAAGGGCACCGCGGGCGCGCTGCGCGGGGCCACCGGCGCGATCAGGGACCTGGAGAAGCGGCAGAAGTCCCGCCAGACCCGGGCTTCGCGCGACGCCCTCGACCGCGCGCTGATCGACTTGGCGACGTACTTCCGTGATGCGCTCGTGGTGGCCAGCGGCGCGGGCACGGTGGCGCCGAATCATCCCGATATGGAAGAGCGGGTGGCGGCCATGGCCGCGCACGCGTCCCCGGAACGACTGCTGCGCTGTATCGAGGCGGTGCTCGAGTGCCGCGAGGCGCTCGCGATGAACGTCAAGCCCAAGTTCGCGGTCGATGCGCTGGTCGCGACCGTGGGCCAGGCACTGCGTTCGGACCTGTAGACTCACTCCTCGGCTTGAGCAGTTCAAGAGCCACCGCCGCCTTAGCTCAGTCGGTAGAGCATCTCACTCGTAATGAGAAGGTCGGGGGTTCGATTCCCCCAGGCGGCTCCGCTGTGGGCGCGCTTGATCTCGCGTCGCGTCGCCTCGTTTCACCGGGTAGCCGATCAATACCTCGGCGACTTCGATGGGCGACCCCCGCATGCCTTTCGATCGGAGTTCGCTCACCATCCGTTCGCGGATACCGAGCAGTTCCTTGATCGTCGCCAAGCCCTCGCGGGCTTGAACTTCTACAGCTTCTGCGAAGAACTCCACCCACGGATTGAAATCACCGGACAGCGTGACTTGCATCAGCCCGTCTTGGTAACGCTCCCTTTGCGTTTCGAACCAGGGGGCAATGTTGAGCACAGACCAACGCAGCTCCCGTGCCTGCATGATCTGCAACAAAGCAATCAGCCGTCCAAGGCGGCCGTTGCCATCTCCGAATGGATGCAGTGTCTCGAACTGGTAGTGGGCGATCGCCATTTTGGCGACGATCAGGAGGTCGCTGCTTGTGGCGATCCATTCCTCCCAGGCTGCGACGCCCGCGACAAGTTGGTCGCCCGCTGGGCATGGGACAAACCGTGCCTCGCTGATCGGTCTGCCCTTGGGCCCGATCGCAACCTCGTGCGGACGAAGGTCGTTGCGGATCTCGCGTTGCTCGAACGACATCTGACTGTCTTGAAGAAAGTCTGCCTCGAGCACTTCCTGGAACGAGGCGCAGCCCGAATTAAGTTGAACCTGCCCCCGGGAGGTTCAACTTAGTTTTCCGTAGCAGATGGAAGATCAACATAATCGGTAAATTAGTTGAGTTACATAGCTGTAAGTTCAACTAAAAAGTGGTCCGCGCTCGCTATGCCTTGCCGAGTTCCTCGGCGGCGATATTGCGAGCGGTGGCGGCCGCCGGGAAGCCGGCGTAGCCGCTGGAGTGATAGATGACCTCGGCGATCTCGTCCTCGGTCAGCCCGTTCTGCTTGGCGATCCGGAAGTGCGCCTTCATTTCGTCGCCGGCCCGCAGCGCAATCAAGATGCCCAGCGTCACCAGGCTTCGATCACGGCGGCTGAGCCCCTCACGGGTCCACAGCTTGCCGAAAACGCTCTCGACGCCGATATCCATCAGTTCAGGGGCGAAGCCGCCGAACTCGACGTCACCGTCGGGCAGTGTTCCGGGCAGCATCTCCCGGAATACGCGCAGACCCTCTTCACGCAAGTTAGACATACAAACTACTTTGGCACACCGGGGGCCGCCGAGCGTAACGCCAGGGTGGAAAATCGGCCGCCCGAGGCCCACCATGGCGTTACTGTCGCGGCGCCAGATACCCCACCGGCCCGGACGCCAGGCACAACGACAGTGCGGCGGTGGTGGCCCGTACCGTGATCGCGTCGCCCGCCCCCGGCAGCCGGACGAAGACCCGGTTCAGCCCGGGGTGCACCGGCACCTTGGTTTCGGGACCCTCGTTCAGCGACATCTGCATCGAGCCCTCGCTGTTGGCCAGGTAGTTGATCTCGGCCGTCCAGTCCGCCGGCAGCAGCGGCCCGTCCAGTGGCATCCGCACCGCGGCGTCCGGCTGCACGAAATAACCACAGCCCGGCACCGGGCCCACCACGATCGTGCGCGTCCAGGTGACGTTGGCGTCCACCAGCTGGCCGCTGGAGTTGAGCACACGCAATTGTGTTGTGTACTTGGTGAATTCGGGCCGGTCGCGGATCAGGGCGAACATATGGCTGGCCAGGTTCTCCGGGTAGGCGACCCGTTGCAACACCAGGGGGTCTACCTCCTGGTCCAATAGCGGGGCCGACGAGGACGCGCGGGCCTGAGCCAACCCGCGAATTGCGTTCTGCAGGTAGGGCTGTGCCGGGTTGTCGCGCCAACTGGTCAGGAACGTCGACGTCGAGAACAGGCTGCTGGCCGAGAATGCCACCACCGCGGCCGTCACCACCGCGGTGCGGGCGCGGGATGCGTCCAGCCAGCCCGACGTCGCGCGGTTGGGCGCGCAGAATCCCACCGTGGCGAGCAGCGTCAGCACGATCACCAAATCGGGGAAGTACCGCAGGGTTTGGGCCAGTTCCAGCGCGGTGAACTTCGACGAGCGCAGCAGATAGATCGGGATCTGGCAGGCCAGCGCGTAGCCCGCGGCCACCAGCCAGACCACCCCGATGCGGTGCTTGCGCACCAGCGACACCAGCAGGACCGCGGCCAATGCCAGCCAGCCCAGAATCATCACCGAAACCGGGGGGACCCCCCACGGTGAGGCCGGCGCCCACCGCTGCCACTCCCACGGGCCGCCGGCCAACCCGGGCACGATCCCGTGAGTGACCGAGCGACGCAACAGATCCCACGTCATCGCCAGGTCCGAGCTCCACCGCCGGTGGTCGACGACCAGTAGGTACAACGCCACCCACGCCGCCGTCACCGCCAGTGTGGCCACCCACAACCGCAGACCGCGGCGCCAGGCCGTGCGCATCGCGCCGTTGTCGCCCTGCATGTAGAGGAGCAGTGCGACCACGGCGAACGCGACGAACGGGATGACGCCGGACTTCTCGAAGAACAACAGTCCACCCAGATACACCAGCACCCCGGTGATCGCGTAGCGCTGATTCCCGGTGCGCACCAACAGGATTGCGTCTGCGCACACCCAGGCCATCGCGGCCAGCATCGGCAGCGAGTTCAGAGCCGCTGCCCACCAGGCGAATCCGGGCACGCCCAGCGGGGTGAACAGGGCAAAGCACAACGGAATCAACAGCACCGGTCGCCAGCCGAGGATCACGTACAAGGCCCGCAGCACCGCCAGCGACACCAGCAGCTGCAGGACCACCAGACTGGCCGCGGGCCAGGCCCAGACCAGCGGAGCTAACCGGGTGATGATGCCGGCCACCAGGAACGCGCCGGGCATGACGTGCCCGTCGTGGTCATCGAACAGATACGACGGCGACAGCAGGTCCTGGGTGCCTGCCCGGCCGACCAGGATCAGGTCATCCCAGTAGAAGTAGCCGCCGAACGCGAGAATCGCGCGGACCACCAGCTGGACCGCGATGAGAACGAGGGCCACCACCGCGACCGGTGGCATGCGCGCCACACGGGCCGGAACTGCCATCGGCTCGACTGTACGGGCCGACGGTAGGGTGGCCGCCATGCAGGTACTGGTCACGGGGGCGGCCGGCTTCATCGGTTCGACGCTGGTGGATCGCCTCCTCGCAGACGGGCACACTGTCGTCGGGCTCGACGATCTGAGCCGGGGCCGCACCGAGAACCTGGTCGAGGCCAGCGCGAACGACGGCTTCGAGTTCGTCGAGGCGGACATCGCCAGCGCCGATCTGATCGGCCTGCTCGAGAAGCACAAGCCCGAGGTCGTCCACCACCTGGCCGCCCAGATCGACGTTCGGTGCTCGGTGGAGGAGCCCGAGTTCGACGCGGCGGTCAACATCATCGGCACGGTGCGGCTGGCCGAGGCGGCCCGGCGGGCCGGGGTTCGCAAGATCGTCCACACCTCCTCGGGCGGGTCGATCTACGGCGTGCCGAAGGACTACCCGACCAACGAGACCACCCCGGTCGATCCCGCCTCGCCCTATGCGGCCAGCAAGGTCGCCGGGGAGATCTACCTCAACACCTTCCGCCACCTCTACGACCTGGACTGCTCGTTCATCGCACCGTCCAACGTGTACGGCCCGCGGCAGGACCCGCACGGCGAGGCCGGCGTGGTCGCGATCTTCGCCAACGCGATGCTGGCCGGCCGCCCCACCAAGGTCTACGGCGACGGGTCGAACACCCGCGACTACGTCTTCGTCGACGACGTGGTCGACGCCTTCGTCCGGGCCTCCGGTGCCGGCGGGTGCGGCCAGCGGTTCAACATCGGCACCGGGGTGGAGACCAGCGACCGTGCCCTGCACACGGTGGTAGCCAAGGTGGTCGGTGCGCCCGACGACCCGGAGTTCGCGCCGGCGCGGCTCGGCGATCTGAAGCGGTCGTGCCTGGATGTCCGCAAAGCGGAGATGGTGCTCGGCTGGAAACCGCAGGTGCGCCTCGAAGAGGGGATCGCCCGGACCGTGGACTACTTCCGGACCTAGCGCTCCGGAACCCGCGCGCCGTCCAACGCGACCGCGCGGGCCAGCCGGGCGTACTTCAGCTCGAGCTCCTTGAACCGCAGATAGGTGCTCATCGTGGTGAACACGAACGCGATGATCAGCGCGTAGGTGATGAGGTCCGCGCCGCGTCGCACACCCAGCCAGTTGGCCAGCACGGTGGTGTCGTCCGGGCGCAGGATGGCATAGATCGCGAGGATCACGAACAGCACGTAGCCGACCTTGACCCACGCCTTGGCCTTGGCGTTGGTGCGCGAGCGCAGCAGGTACACCAGCAGCGCGATCACCGCCGCGATCAGCAGCACCTGGATCCAGTTCATCGCCGCATCCTTCCTCGCAGGAACCCGTCGAAGACGATGTTCACCCCGTTCAGCAGCGGCTGGCCCTTGGACATCGAGTACTCGGTGTAGAGGATCTCGACGGGCTCTTCGGCCACCCGCCAATGGTTTTCGACGATCAGGGTGATGAACTCTCCTGCGTGGCTCATCCCGTTCATCGTGAGGCTGAGGTTGTCGGCCACGGTCTTGTTGAACACCCGCAGCCCGTTGTGCGCATCGGTCAGGTGCAGCCGGTGACTGCTCGGGCTCAGCAAGGCTGCCGTGCGCAGGATCAACCGCTTCAGCGGCGGGGTCTGGCTGACGGTGGTACCTGCGAAGCGGGTGCCGATGACGATGTCGACGTCACCCTTGGTCAGCCGGTCGATCATCACCAGGACGTCCTTGACGCGGTGCTGCCCGTCGGCGTCGAACGTGACGAACACCGCGGCGCCCGGTTTGGCGCGGGCGTACTCCACACCGGTTTGGATGGCCGCGCCCTGCCCGAGATTCACCGGATGCCGCACCACGTGGGCGCCCGCGCGCAGAGCGATATCGGCGGTGTCGTCGCGGCTGCCGTCGTCGACGCACACCACATGGTCGAAAACGTGGCGGAGGTCGGCGATGACGTCGCCGATGACCTTCGCTTCGTTGAACGCTGGCACGATGATCCAGGCGTCGGGGTAGGCCGTGTCGATGTCCACAAAGTACACGCCGCGCACTGTCGCTTCAGCGTGCGGCGCGGCCCAGGGCTGCCAGGTGTACGACTATTCCGACCAGCGGCCCGCACAGCAGGGCCACCACGGTGCGGTCCGTTAGGGGAAGCGGCAGGGTCAGCAGCGCGGTCGAGACCACGGTGGCCCCGACCCAGCCGATCGAGTAGGCCCGGTGCAGGGCTGCCGCGACGGTCGCGGCTCCGGTGACGGTGAGCAGTGCGATCGCCACGGCACCCGCGGTCAGCCAGGCCAGCAGCACCCCGCCGGGGCCGTACTCGTCGCCGAATGCCTCCCGGATCAGCCACGGTCCGAGCAGCCCGGCCGCCAGCACGCCGACGGCGCCGAGCGCGACCACCACGGCCGCGGGAGCGATCAGCGCCTTGAGTCGATGCCCGCGGTGGTCCACGAAGTGGGCGATCAGATTGCCCTGCATCGCGGTCAGCGGCACCAGCAGCGGAGCCCGGGTCAACGTCACCGCCAGGATCACCACGCCGCCTGCCGCACCGAGGTCACCGCCGGAGGTCGCCTTGAGTAGCACCGGGAAGCCCATCACGAGGATTGCGCTGGCACCGGCGGCGGCGATGGAGTGCCCGGCCCCGCGCAGGAATGTTGCGGTGCTACCCGGCGTGCGCAACCCGGCCGCCGTGCGGGCACCCGGGGAGACCGCCAATAGCAGCAGCCAGCCCACCGCACCGGCGACGGTGGCCCAGAGGAAGCCGCCCAGCCCCCACCCCATGACGAACGCGACGACGGCGATCACCACCCGCATGACGGCGTCGATGACCATGAGCACGCCGTAGCCACCCCAGCGCCCGGTGCCGGCAAGTAATCCCAAAAGTGTTGCGTGGATACAGAATCCGGCCAGACCCACGCAGAGCAGCCCCACCGAGAGCGGCCGGGATTCACTGAACACGTGGGGTGCCCACAGCGGCGACGCGGCGGCCATGACGACGGCGGACACCAGACCGACACCGGTCGCGACGCGCATCGGGTGGGTGCGCGGACCGTCGGCGATCTCGACATGGTTCGCCGACCGCACTTCGCGAGTGGCCTCCTGCAGCAGCCCGTAGGCCGCGCCGTTGACCAACCCGAACGCCCCCCAGAACACCCCGAATACCGAGAAACCGGCCGGGTTCAGTGCACGCGCGGCGAGGTAGAGCACGGCGTATCCGCACACCGCCGAGATCGCCGTGGCCACACCCACGCGGGCCACGCTGCCGCGGGTGATCGCCCCCGTGCCGCTGATCTGGTCGGCACCGGTGGCGCTCAGCGCCTCGAAGGAGGCGCCCGCGTCGGTCACAGCCGCGGCACCTCGGTCGAGTACAGCCAGGCGTCCCACAGTGGGCGCAGTGACACCTCGGCGTAGTTGGCGGCAAGACCCTTGAAATCGTCGGTAACCACCGTGCTGTGCTTGTAGCGGCCGGTCCAATCCTGGAGCAGCGCAAAGAATTTCTCGTCACCGATGGTGTTGCGCAGCACGTGCAGGGTGAGAGCGCCGCGCTTGTAGACCCGGTCGTCGAACATATCCCGCGGCCCGGGGTCGGACAGCAACAGATTCTGCGGTGAGGAAGCCAGCTTGGCGTGGTAGTGCCGCGCCCAGTTGTCGGCACTCTGTCCGCCGGAGTTCTCTGACCACAACCATTCGGCGTAGCAGGCGAATCCCTCGTGCAGCCAGATATCGCGCCAGCGCCGCACGGTGACACTGTTGCCGAACCATTGGTGTGCCAGTTCGTGAGCGATCAGCCGTTCGGAGCTGCGCTTGCCGTCGCAGTGGTTGGCGCCGAAGATCGAAATGCCCTGGGCCTCCAGCGGTATTTCGAGATCGTCGTCGGTCACCACAACGGTGTAGCCATTGCTCAGCGGGTAGGGGCCGAACAGCTTGATGAACAACTTCATCATCTGCGGTTGGCGGCCGAAGTCATGGGCGAAGTTGGTGCGCAACCGATCTGGCAGCACCGCCTGCATCGGAACCTGAGCCTTGGGCATCTTGTTGGCGCCGTACATGCCGATCTGCAACGTCGCCAGATAGGTCGACGTCGGCTCCGGCTGCTCATAGGTCCACACCGTGTGCGCGGCGCGCACCCGACGCGATACCAGCTCGCCGTTGGCCACCGCGCGATACGGGCTGTCGGTGCTGATCTGGATGCGGTAGCTGGCCTTGGCGCTGGGGTGGTCGTCGCAGGGAAACCACGATGCCGCTCCATTCGGCTGCCCGGCGACCAGCGCCCCGTTCGAGAGCTCCTCGAAACCGACTTCGCCCCAATGACTTCGGATCGGACGCGGGTGCCCGCCGTAGCGCACATGGATCGACATTGCCGCCCCGGCGGGCAATGGCGTGGACAGCGTGATGTGCAGCTTTCCGTTCGAGGTGCTGAAATTGGCCGGGCGACGCCCGTTGACCGTCACCTTCGTCACCGCCAGCGCATCGGACAGGTCGAGGGTGAACGTCTTCAGCGAGGCCAGCGTCGCGGCGGTGATGGTGACCGCGCCGGTGAGCCGGTTGATCGCGACCTTGTATTCCAGCTCCAGCTCGTAGCGCGACACCCGGTAGCCGAAGTTGCCGTTGTTCGGCAGGTACGGGTCGATGACGGGAGGGCCGCCTTTCTTGGCGGCCTTCTTGGCGGGATGTTTCACGCGGCGCTGCCCTCGGGTTCGCGCGCGGGCTTCTCGTCTGGTGACTTCTTACGCGAAATCACCCAGGGGGCAATGGGATTGCCTTGCCAACGCGTCGACGGCGGCACCTCGTCGCCGCGCATCACCAGCGACGCCGGTCCGACGGTGGCGCCGGCGCCGAGCTTGGCGGCGGGCAACGCGACGCAGTGCGGTCCCAGAGTGGCGCCCTCGTCGAGCACGACCGTGTCCATCCGCATGATCCGATCATGGAACAGATGTGTCTGCACCACGCAACCGCGGTTGACCGTGCTGGCGCGCTGCAGGGTCACCAGGTCTGCTTCGGGCAGCCAGTACGTCTCGCACCACACGCCGCGACCGATCTTGGCGCCCAGTGCGCGCAGCCACAGGTTCATCACCGGGGTGCCGCTGGCCGCGCGGGCGAACCACGGGCCTGCCACCGTTTCGACGAACGTGTCCGACACCTCGTTGCGCCACACGAACGACGACCACAGTGGGTGTTCATCCGTCCGAATCCGGCCCACGACAAGCCATTTGGCACCAACCGCGATGCCGCCCGCCACCGCCCCGGCGATCAGCAGCACGATGCCGCCGCCCAGTGCAGCCCAGCCGTAGCCGAACTTGACGGCCAGCGCCTGCAGCGCGGCCAGCACGGCGACGCCGATCGCGAACGTGACGATCACCGGGATCAGCCGGCACGTTTCGACTCCTCCGCGCATGATCTTCAGCCGCAGCGGCGGGCTGTAGGTCAGTGAGGCGTCGGCCTGATCGGCATGGCGGCGCAACCGGATTGGCGGGCTGCCGAGCCAGGACGAGCCGGCCTTGGCCTTGTGCGGTGCGGCCGACAGCACGGCCACCAGGCCGTCGTCGGGCACCCGCCGGCCGGGCTGAGTGATACCGGAGTTACCCAGGAACGCCCGCTTGCCGACCGTCGCCTTGGCCACGTGGATCCAGCCGCCGCCGAGTTCGTAGGAGGCGACCATGGTGTCGTCGGCCAGGAACGCGCCGTCTTCGACGACGGTGAACTTCGGTGTCAGCAGCGCGGTCGAAATCTCGGTGTTGCGGCCGACCTTCGCGCCGAGGACCCGCAACCACCACGGGGTGAGCAGGCTGGCGTAGAGGGGAAACAGGTAGTTGCGGGCGGCGTCCATCAGCCGTTCGGTGGCCCACAGCTGCCAGCCCACCCTGCTGCGCACTGGGTGGTAGCCCTCGCCGAGGCCGATCGCCAGGATCCGCACTCCGAGCACGGTGATGGCGGCGTAGACGACGAGCGACACCAGGGCGGCCACCGGAATCCACGGTGCGGCCGCGCCGATCGCCGACACCAGACTGGCGCTGTGCCGCGCGGGCCACACCAGCACCGCCAGGCCGACACCCAGCGACACCAAGGGCACCGCGCCGAGGAAGACCGACGTCACGCCGTACATGGCCACCCAGTGCGCGGCCCGCGCCGGCCGGTGTTCCGGCCATGGGTGGCGGGCCTTGCCGGATTTCACCGCCGGGGAACCCTTCCAGTACTGCCCGTTCTTGACCTTGCCGACGACGCCCGAACCGGGTGCCACGTCGGCGTTCTTGCCGATGACCGCGCCGGGGAACAGCGTGGTGCGGGCTCCGATCGACGCGTCGTTGCCGACGGTGATCGGGCCGACGTGGAAGAGGTCGCCGTCGATCCAATGCCCGGTCAGGTCGACCTCCGGTTCGATGGAGACCCGGTGGCCGAGCTGCATCATCCCGGTCACCGGAGGCGCCGAGTGCAGGTCCACGCCTTTGCCGACCTTGTTACCCAGCGCCCGTGCGTAGTACACCAGCCACGGCGCACCCGCGAGGTTCTCCGCGCCGCTGGCGTCGGCCAGCCGTTCGGCGAGCCACACCCGCAGGTGTTCCGATCCGCCGCGGCGGTAGGTGCCCTGCTCCAGGCCGGACAACAACGTCCGCGCTCCCAGCACGGCGATACCCATCCGGCCGAACGGGCTGATGAACAAGATGAAGGCCACTGCCACCAACCACCAGTTGATGGTCGCCAGCCACGGCAGCGGATGCACGGCGGCGGCAATGTTGTTGAACAGCGCCAGCCAGGTCACCCACTGCAGGCCGGTCAGGGTCGCCAGCGGCACCGACAGCAGCACCTGAGCGGCCTGGGTCGACACCGGGGTGGGTTTGACGTGGCGCGGGGTGACCACCGGCGGCGGGGCCAGCTCTTCGAGGAACTCAGCCAGCGACCCCAGCCGGGGATGGTCGTAGAGCTGGGCGACGGTCAGCTGCGGGTAGCGCTCCCGCAGCGCGGCCACCAGCTGTGCGGCCGACAACGAGCCGCCGCCGAGGGCGAAGAAGTCGGCCTCCGGACCATCGACCACCGCACCGAGGACGTCGCGCCACAGCCCGGCCAGCCAGCCCATCGCGCCGCCCAGATCGGGTTCGGAGTCCTGGTAGCCCGGCGGCGGCCAGGGCAGCGCATCGCGGTCGACCTTGCCGGAGGTGCGGGTGGGCAGCTCGTCGAGCAGCACCAGGCGTGGCACCAGGGCGGCGGGCAGACTCTCGGCCAGGTGGGCGCGGGCCGCGGTCAGGTCGAAATTCGGGTCGGCGCTGGCGATATAGCCGACCAGCATCGGGGTACCGCTGGTGGTGCGCCGGACGGCCGCGGCGCCGCCGCTGACGCCGGGCAGGTGCACCAGCGCGGAATCGACCTCGCCGAGTTCTATGCGGCGCCCGCCCACCTTGACCTGGTCGTCGGCGCGGCCCTGGAAATACAGCCCGTCGTTCTCCAACCGGACCAGGTCACCGCTGCGGTACGCGCGGGCCCACTCCAGCGACGGCATCGGTGCGTACTTTTCGGCGTCCTTCTCCGGATCCAGGTAGCGGGCCAGCCCGACCCCGCCGATCACCAGCTCGCCGACCTCGCCGAGGCCGACGGGTGCACCATCGGAGTCGACGACGGCTAAATCCCAGCCGGGCAGCGGACGGCCGATGCTCACGGGAATCGGCCCTGACCCCGGGTCGCTGCGCTCCTGCCCGCCGGGACGCCCGCCTAGCTGGGCCGCGCTGGCCACCACCGTCGCCTCGGTCGGTCCATAGGTGTTCCACACTTCGCGGCCCTCGACGGCCAGTCGCTCGGCCAGTTCGGGTGGGCAGGCTTCGCCGCCAAAGATCAACAGCCGCACCGCTTCCAGCGCTTCAGCCGGCCACAGCGAGGCCAGCGTCGGCACCGTGGACACCACGGTGATGTCCCGCTGCACCAGCCACGGCCCGAGGTCCATGCCGCTGCGCACCAGGGCGCGCGGGGCCGGCACCAGGCACGCACCGTAGCGCCAGGCCAGCCACATCTCCTCGCAGGAGGCGTCGAACGCCACCGACAGACCGGCCAGCACCCGGTCGCCCGGGCTGATCGGGTTGCGCTGCAAGAACATTCGCGCTTCGGCGTCGACAAACGCCGCCGCGTTGCGGTGCGTCACAGCAACGCCCTTGGGGGTGCCCGTCGATCCCGAGGTGAAAATGATCCATGCGTCGTCGCGGCCCAGCGGTGCGGTGGCGGGCCAGCCGCGCGAGGAACCCGGACCCCGGATCAGGCCCGCCTCGGTGATGATGGCGACCACGCCGGCTTCGCCGAACACCAGCTGGGCCCGCTCGTCGGGGTCGTCGGCGTCCACCGGGACGTAGGCGGCGCCGGCCGCCAGCGTCGACAGGATCGCCACGTACAGGGCATAACTGCCCGACGGCATCCGGATGCCGATCCGGTCGCCGCGGCCGATACCCCGCGCCGCCAGCCACTCAACGCTTTCCTCGATGTCGGCGATCAGCTCGGCATAGGTGAGTTGCACCGTTCCGTCGTCGATCGCCGCCGCCTCCGGGTAGCGATTGGCGGTGTCGTAGAGGATGTCGATGAGGGTGCGCGGGGGTGGCGCCTGCTCGGACAGCAGGTACTGCGGGGGAATCTCCGGCGTCGCCACGACACTGGATCCTAGGCCGCGCAGTTGACATCGCGGCGCCGGACGCGGCCGGTAGTCGGCTCGGTTTGCTGCATGGTGCGTCCACCTGACAGACTGCGGTGAAGAGGGGAGTATTCCTTCGTCGCGGTGTCGTCACCACGGCGGCCAACGTTGGCCGTCCGGTACCGCGGGCCGCTTCGGCGGCGGAAGAGACCTCGGACGTTTTTTGGCGCCCGGAGGTTCTTGTCAGTGAATGTGTCCTCGCTCGAGTGGTTGATCACCATCGGTGTGACGGTGGCGGTGCTGCTGTTCGACATCGTCTTCATCGCCCGCCGCCCGCACGAACCCACGATGCGTGAGTGCGGCATCTACTTGTCGTTCTACGTCGGTCTGGCACTGGCATTCGGCCTATGGGTCTGGAACTTCCACGGCGCGCAGTTCGGCCTCGAGTTCTACGCCGGCTGGCTCACCGAATACAGCCTGTCGGTCGACAACCTGTTCATCTTCATCATCATCATGGCCAGCTTCAAGGTCCCGAAGGTCTATCAGCAGCAGGCGCTGCTCGTCGGCATCGTGCTGGCATTGATCTTCCGCGGCATCTTCATCGCACTGGGTGCCGTTGCCATCGAACAGTTTTCGTGGATCTTCTATGTCTTCGGCGCGTTCTTGGTGTACACCGCGATCAGGCTGGTTCGCGATACCGATCACAGCGACGACGCCGAGAACACCGTGGTGCGGCTGGCCAGGAAGTACTTCCGGACCACCGACAAGTGGGAGGGCCTGAAGCTCTACCTCAAGGAGGGCAACCGGCGGCTGATGACCCCGATGTTTCTGGTCATCGTCGCGCTGGGCACCACCGACCTGTTGTTCGCGTTGGACTCGATTCCGGCGATCTACGGCCTGACCCGCGAGCCCTACATCGTGTTCACCGCAAACCTGTTCGCGCTCATGGGGTTGCGCCAGCTGTACTTCCTGCTCGGTGATCTGCTCAACCGGCTGGTCTACCTGTCGCAGGGCCTGGCGTTCATCCTGTTCTTCATCGGCGTCAAGCTGGTGTTGCATGCCCTGCACGAGAACGAACTTCCGTTCATCAATGGCGGCGAAAGTGTCCACGTCCCGGAGATTCCGACGCTGCTGAGCCTGGCCGTCATCATTCTCACGCTGTTCCTGACGATGGTCGCCAGCCTGATCAAGACACGTGTGGTGGATAAACGCTGAGCGCTACCCCGGCGGGCGGGAGCGTAGCGACTCGGGGATATGACGCAGTCCATCCCCTTCGGGTCCGCCTGAGTGCAACCATTGCCGGTCGTGCTTCGTGTCTTTAGCGTGGCCGACATGGCGGAGTTGCGAGTGTTCATCGCAGAGACCGACGGTGCCTGGACGGAATTGACCGAGTTGACCGAGGGTGAGCGCCCGGTGGTGCGGCTGAGCGCCCCGAACCTGCAAGAGGCCGCCCGACGTCGCCGCAAGCTGCCCGCCGACGTTGCCGTCGTGCTTGACCTGGCCGTATCGGTGGCCGACGACCCACGCACGGCGCTGGCCGCGATCTCCGATCACGCCGGCGACGACGGAGTGCGGTACGCCGGAACCGTCGACGGGCTGGCCGGTCTGATCGCCGACCTCGTTGTCGCCGGGGTGGCCGACGGGGTCACGCTGATCCCGGTCGGACCCGACGATCTGCGTCCCCGGGCGTACGCCGCGCTGAGCCGCATCCTGGACCGATTGCGGATCCGGGCCGCCTGAACGTACCCGCCTCTACCCTGGAACAGGGTGCTCGACAAAGGAGGCGGTTCCATGATCGAAGTACTTGCCGACATGCCCGAGGGCGTGACCGGTATCCAGGTATCGGGTCGGGTGAGTGGCGACGACCTGAAGGAATTCAAGCCCGAGATGGACAACCTGCTGAAGACCGGCAAGGACATCAGAATCGTCGAGGTCATCAACTCCGATTACCAGGGATTCGGTCCCGGCGGTTTGGTCCAGGATCTCAAACTCGGCTTGGGCACCGTCTTCACACATCACGCTGCCTTCAAGCGCATCGCGGTGGTGACCGACAAGGAGTGGGTCGTCCACACCATTCACTTGGTGGGCTGGCTGATGCCCGGTGAGGTCGTGGTGTTCGGCCTCGACGATCTCGAACAAGCCAAGCAGTGGGCGGCCGGCTAGGTCTCATTGAAACCGCACTGGGAGCGATGTTTTGGTGGATCTGTCGCTCTGATTGCGGTCTGACCGCGCAATTCACAGCCGGCTGGCGAGCATCCCGTTGACGATGCCGTGCAGCGCCTTGCGCACCTCGGCGCCGGTGACCGCGGGCTCGGCGGCATTGGCGATCGTCATGGCCGCGGCGTCGAGCGCCCCGATGAGGATGTGCGCCAACGGACGTGCCGGTTGCGTCTCGAGTTCACCGGAGTCCATGGCGGCCTGCAGCAGTTGTTCGGTCATTCCGAGGCTGTAGCGCTCGGCGATATCGCGAAAGCCGTCCCAGCCCAGCACATTTGGTGCATCGAGCAGAATCAGCTGACGGATCTCCCGCTCGGCGCTGATGTCCAGCCAGGCATCCACCGCCGCATGGAGCGCGGCCGCCGGGGTCGCGGGCCCTCGGGCGAGGGTGGCTGCGGCCAGCCGGTTCATCACATCGGCTTCGACGGTCTCGACCACATCGAGGAACAGTGCCGCCTTGTCGGCGTACTGGTGATACATCGCACCCCTGGTGACCCCGGCACGTTGGGCGATCTCCGGCGTCCCGACCTCGGCGTAGCCGCGCTCACCCCAGAGCTCGCGCGCGGCGGTGCGCAGCGCGTCCTGAGTCGTGGCGGACCGCTGGGCCTGGGTACGTCTGGCAGTCATGTCTTGTATTTCCATACATCCTGTCGGTATCTTACATGCAGACTGTCTGTTTGTTTGTCACTACCAAGGGAGGTTGTCATGGACACCGTAGATCTCAGCGGCGGAACCATCCATTACGAAACGGCAGGACCGTCGTCCGGAAGGCCGGTCGTCTTCGTTCACGGGTACGCGATGGGCGGCTCGCTGTGGCGGCCGCTGAGCACCCGGCTGGCAGCACACGGCCTGCGGTGCATCGTGCCGACCTGGCCGCTGGGTGCGCATCAGCAGGCGATGAACAGTAGCGCGGATATGACCATGCGCGGTGTCGCGTCGATGGTCGACGAGTTCCTCGGCGTGCTGGGCCTCGACGACGTCGTGCTGGTCGGAAACGACACCGGCGGGGCAGTCTGCCAGGTGGTCGCCACCGAGTTCCCTGACCGGCTCGGAGCCCTGGTCCTCACCAGTTGTGATGCGTTCGAACACTTTCCGCCCCCGATCCTGGCCCCGTTCATCGCCGCGGCGAAGGTGCCGGTGGCCTTCCGGATCGCCGTGCAAGGGATGCGCTCGCGCACGGTGCGCAGGCGGGCATACGGCGCACTGGCCCACACCAACCTCGACGTGCTGACCGCCGAATGGACCCACCGCGCCGTGCGCGACCCTGCGATCGCCGAGAATCTGCGGCGCTTCACTGCAACGCTGAGCCAACAAACCACCCTCGACGCCGCGGCGAAGTTGCCCGAGTTCACCAAGCCGGCGCTGATCGCGTGGTCGGCCGATGACGCGTTCTTCCCGCAGTCCGACGGTCAACGGCTCGCCGACGCGCTGCCGCAGTCGCGACTGGAATACATCGACAACGCGCGCACCTTCTCGATGCTGGATGCCCCCGATGTGCTGGCGAGCCTCATCGCCGAATTCGTCACGGCCACAAACGCTGTCGGCCGCGACGCCGACCGCTGCTAGATCGTCCGCAATCGCCGGATCCGATCGGCGACCACCCGCGTCGACACCGCCGCCGTCGGTGCCAGCGCCTCAAAGGCGTGTGGGCAACCGGGATGCACGTGCAGCTCGGTCGGCACCCCGGCGGCGGAAAGCCTTGCCGCATAGGCGATGTCTTCGTCGCGGAAGATGTCCAGATCGCCGACGTCGATGTAGGTCGGCGGTAGTCCGGCCAGATCCTGCGCGCGCGCAGGCGCGGCATAGATCGAAACGTCGTCACCGCCGGCACGATCGCCGAGCAACGCGCCCCAGCCGGTGATGTTGTCCTCGTAATTCCACGTCAGCAGCTCGGGCGCCAGCCGCGGATCCAGGCTGATGGTGTGGTCGTCGAGCATTGGGTAGATCAGCAGCTGCGCGGTCAGCGCAGGCCCGCCGCGATCGCGGGCCAGCAGGCTGACCCCCGCGGCCAGCCCGCCACCGGCGCTGTCACCGGCCACCGCCAGCCGGGCCGGGTCGGCGCCGAGGGCGGCCGCGTTGTCTGCCAGCCAGCGCAGTGCGGCATAGCAGTCCTCGACCGGGGTGGGGTCCGGATGTTCCGGTGCGACACGGTAATCCACCATCAGCATCGGTGTGCCGGTGGCGGCGACGTACATGCGCAGGACCGCGTCGTAGCCCGGCCGGGTCTCGGCCAGGCTGTAGATCATGCCGCCGCCGTGCAGGTAGAGCACCGCACCGCCGGAGGGCTCGGACGTCGGGAAGTACCAGGCGAGATCGAGTTCGGTGCCGTCGGCGGCGGTCACGGTGTGGCGGCTCACCTCGGCACCGCTGATCGAACCCCGCATAGCGCCAAGGGCTTCGAAGAACGGGGTGGCCCGTTCCCGGCGGGTGGCGACATCGCCGATGGCGGGCGGCTCGAGTGCAGCGGCTGCGACCATCAACGGTTCCATCAGGGTGAGAAGTTCGGGATCCATCGGCAGGGTCACGCCTGCCAACCCTAGGCGCTGGGGTCTGCGCCGATGTGACGAATCAGCCCCAGTTGTCGTAGCCGCCTTCGGGGCCGAGCATCCGCTCGAGCCGACTGCGATTGATCCGGGCCAGCTCGTTGCAGACGACCTTGCGTTCGGTCTCGGGGTCGTGGTGCATCCGGTCGCGGACCGCCGCGATAACTGTCGTCGCGCAGACCTCGCGGGGCAGACCCCCGATGTGCATGACGAAGTCGAAGCCGAACTGGTCGGCGTAATCCTTGACTGCCGTCGCGAGTTCGGCCATCACCTCGGGGCATTCGTCCCACACTGAGCACTGCTCGGCCTGCGACTTGGTGCTGCCCGGCCGACGTCCGACGTGCGGATAGGCCTGCAGGATGTCGTCGATCGAGGACTCCGACAGGGAGAACAGCAGGGCGTCGGCCCGGCGGAATAGCGAGGTGTGATCGGCGTACGGGCGGCCGCGCGACAGGTCGCGGGCGAGCGTCACGCTGTTGCAGCACTCGTAGAGCGCGTGGACAGCCTTCTTGTCCGGCAGCTCGTTGAAGGCCTCGAGACCGATGCCCTGGTGCATTAACACCCGCTCATCATCGAAAAGCCAAACCACAACCGCGTTACTGATTGTTACGGCCAGGCTAATTTCTGGCCGGGGAAATCGAGCCCCGCAGTGCCGTTTAGTGCTCTCCAGCGGCGAACCGCTCACGGGAACGCTCCACCTCGGCCTCGGCCTCGGCGCGGCCGACCCAGTCGGAGCCCTTGACGAACTTGCCCGGCTCGAGGTCCTTGTAATGGGTGAAGAAGTGCTGGATCGAATCCAGTTCCTCCTTGGGCACATCGCCCAGGTCCTGGATGTGATCCCAGCGGTTGTCCCCGGCGGGCACACACAGCACCTTGTCGTCGCCGCCGGCCTCGTCAACCATCTTGAACATGCCGACCGGGCGCACCTCGATCAGCACACCGGGGAACACCGACAGCGGCAGCAGCACCAGCGCGTCCAGCGGGTCGCCGTCCTCGCCCAGGGTGTCTTCGATGAAGCCGTAATCGGCGGGGTAGGCCATCGGGGTGTACAGGTAGCGATCCAGGCGCACGCGCCCGGTTTCGTGGTCGACCTCGTACTTATTGCGCTGACCCTTCGGGATCTCGATGGTGACGTCGAACTGCACCGTGCGACTCCTTCTCCGCTTTGTGATCGCCGGGCTGATCCCCGGGTCGCTTCGCTCGCCCCCTCGCCTTCGGCTGGGGGTACCCCCAACCCGCCGGACGGCGACGCGCCCACACTAACGCCAGCGATAGCCTGCGCATCAGGGTGGTTCGGCACAATGAGACCAACTAGACGTCAGGAGAGCGATGAGGTGGCGCTGGGCCCACGTGGTGCTCGCCGTGGCAGTGATCGCGCTGGTCGCTGCCGTCGTGGCGGTCGCCGCTGTCCTGACCCGAGGCGGCAACACCAGCAGCGCGCAGGCGCTGCCCGGGCACGCACTCGTCACCGCCAACCCCGGCGTCATCCCCGTGTCGGACTCGGCGGGGGTGCCCACCGCGGCAGGTATGACCGCGGCGCTGGCGGTTCCCGTCGCCGACCCGAACCTCGGCAACGTGTCCGGCCGGGTTACCGACGCCAAGACCGGCACGCAGATCTGGGAGTACCGCTCCGATGTGCCGCTGTTGCCGGCGTCGACCAATAAGACGCTCACCACCGGTGCCGCGCTGCTGGCGCTGAACCGCGACGAACGGGTCACCACGACGGTCGTCGCGGCCGACCAGACCGACCAGCCCGGAGTCGTCGTGCTCGTAGGCGGTGGCGATCCGATCCTGTCGGCCGCCCCGGCCGGCCAGCAGACCTGGTATCGCGGTGCGGCCCGGATCAGCGATCTCGCCGACCAGATCCGCAAGAGCGGGGTCTCCGCAACGGCCGTGCAGGTCGACGACTCCCTATACAGTGGACC
Source organism: Mycobacterium sp. (assembly GCA_023264735.1). Lineage (GTDB taxonomy): Bacteria > Actinomycetota > Actinomycetes > Mycobacteriales > Mycobacteriaceae > Mycobacterium. The sequence continues at coordinate 119,537 of JAHFVD010000016.1, forward strand.
GGATTTCGCGCCCGGCTGGGATCCCGCCGACGTCGACGGCGGAGACATCGCGCCGATGCAGTCGGTGATGATCGACGCCGGCCGCATCCAGCCGACGACGGTCGACTCGGCGCGGTCGCGGACTCCCGCGTTGGACGCCGGGCGCGCCCTGGCCAGTGCCCTCGGGCTGGATCCGGCGAAGGTCACCATGGCCCCGAATCCGCCGACCGGCCGGCAGCTGGCGTCGGTGCAATCGGCACCCCTGATCGAACGGTTGCGGCAGATGATGAACGCCTCGGACAACGTGATGGCCGAGTCGATCGGCCGGGAGGTGGCCAAGGCGACCGGCCGTCCGGTGAGCTTCGCCGGAGCCGTCGACGCGGTGACCACCAAACTCGCCGGCGCCGGCGTCGACATGACCGGCGCAGCGCTGTTCGACTCCAGCGGGTTGTCGGTGCTGGACCGGCTGACCGCCAAGACCCTCGACGAGGTGGTCCAGGCCGCGGCCGGGCCCGATCAGCCATCGATGCGTCCGCTGCTCGACGTGCTGCCGATCGCCGGCGGCAGCGGGACCCTGTCGGACCGGTTCCTCGGCGGCGATCCGAAGGCGTCGTCGGCGGGCTGGCTGCGCGCCAAGACCGGGTCGCTGACCGCCATCAACTCGCTGGCTGGAATCGTCACCGATGACAGCGGCCGCGTGCTGACGTTCGCGTTCATCTCCAACGACGCCGGTCCGATGGGCCGGGTCGCCCTCGACGCCCTTGCTGGCGTCCTACGCACGTGTGGATGTGGCTCATGAGCAGTTCGTCTCAATTGACCGTCGGACGGGCCGTCGATTGGGCGTTCGCCGGGAACGTCGGCGCGTGGCTGACCCGGCCCGGCCCGGCGTCCACCGACTACACCCGCACCCAGGTCGTCGACGAGCTGGCGGCTGCCGCGATCAAGGCCGAAGGCCCGGTTCGTGAGGTCACCCGGATGGGCGGCGACGCCCCCGTGCCCGAGGCGCGCATCGTCGACCGCCAGGGCTGGGTCCGGGCGGCCTCGGACTCGATGCGGGTGATGACCGGCGGCACCCAGACGCCTGCCAACGCCGTCACCGGCCGGGTCACCGGAGCGCAGACCGGCGCCGTGCTGGCGTTCATCTCCTCGGGCATTCTCGGCCAGTACGACCCGTTCGCCGATACCGAGAACGCCGACGACGGACTGCTGCTGCTGGTCTATCCGAACGTCATCGCCGTCGAGCGCCAGCTGCGCGTCTCACCATCCGACTTCCGGCTGTGGGTGTGCCTGCACGAGGTGACGCACCGGGTGCAGTTCACCGCCAATCCCTGGCTGGCACAACATATGTCGCAAGCGCTCGGGGTGCTGACCTCCGATGCGGCCGACGATGTGACGCAGGTGGTGGCGCGGCTGGCGGACTTCGTCAAGAAGCGCCGCGAAGGTACGCAGGGGCCCAACGAGTCGGGCATCCTCGGGTTCATGCGCGCGGTGCAGTCTGAGCCGCAGCAGGAGGCACTCGATCAGCTGCTGGTGTTGGGCACACTGCTCGAAGGCCATGCCGACCACGTCATGGACGCGGTCGGCCCGGCCGTCGTGCCGTCGGTGCAGAGCATCCGCAACCGGTTCGACCAACGCCGCCAGCGCAAGCAGCCGCCGCTTCAGCGGCTGCTGCGGGCGCTGCTCGGCGTGGACGCCAAGCTCAGCCAGTACACCCGCGGCAAGGCCTTCGTCGACCACGTGGTGGACCGGGTCGGGATGGACCGGTTCAACACGGTGTGGACCAGCGCGCAGACGCTGCCGTTGCCCGACGAGATCGAAGATCCGCAGCGGTGGATCGACCGGGTGCTGTAGCCGCACTGCGGGCCGCGGTGGCCGGCTTCGCGACGGACTGCCTGCCCGGCGCCACGTCGTGGTGTGTGGCGCTGTCCGGTGGTCCGGATTCGCTGGCGCTGACGGCCGCGGCCGCCGCCGCGCTGCCGACCACCGCGCTGATCGTCGACCACGGTCTGCAGGCAGGCTCGGCAGACGTCGCCGAAATCGCGCGCCGCCAGGCGCACGATCTCGGCTGTGTCGACGCCCAGGTGCTGCGGGTAGCGGTCGGCACGGGCGGCGGCCCGGAGGCTGCCGCCCGCGCCGCCCGCTACGCCGCACTGGGCGCAGCCCGGGGCGTTGCCCCGGTGCTGCTGGCGCACACCCTCGACGACCAGGCCGAGACCGTGCTTCTCGGACTCGGCCGCGGCTCCGGCGCCCGCTCGATCGCCGGGATGCGCGCGGCCGACCCGCCCTGGTACCGCCCGCTGCTGGGTGTACGCCGCGCCGTCACCCACGACGCGTGCGCCGAGCTGGGCCTGACCCCGTGGGACGACCCGCACAACCACGACGCCCGCTTCACCCGGGTCCGCCTTCGTACCGAAGTGCTGCCCCTACTCGAGGACGTGCTCGGCGGCGGCGTGGCCGAGGCGCTCGCGCGCACCGCCGCCGCGCTGCGCGAGGACACCGACGCCTTGGATGGATGGGCCAGGTTGGCCATGGAGAGCCGGACCGACGACGGCGAGACGATCGCCGTCGCCGCCCTGACCGCATTGCCCACCGCGGTGCGGCGGCGGGTGATCCGGCTCTGGCTGCTGCGCGGCGGGGCGGCGAACCTGACCGACAAGCAGATCCGCGGGGTGGACGCGCTGGTCACCGCCTGGCACGGCCAGGGCGGGGTGGCGGTCGGCTCGGATCTGCGGCAGCAAAGATTGTTCGCGGGCCGACGGGACGGCAGGCTGATGCTGTACAGCCAGCCGGTGTGAGATTGGTTGTTAGGCCCCGGTCATGGCACAGTGTGGGCGTGTCGGCGCACGAGCTGTACCCCGGGGACATCAAATCGGTCCTGTTGTCACAAGAGCAGATTCACGCCCGGACCGCCGAACTGGCTGACCTCGTCGCCAAGGACTACGCCGACGCACTCAACGGTCAGGATCTGCTCCTGGTGACCGTGCTCAAGGGCGCGGTGATGTTCGTCACCGACCTGGCCCGAGCGCTCCCGGTGCCCACACAGCTGGAATTCATGGCGGTCAGCTCCTACGGGTCGTCGACGTCATCGTCGGGTGTGGTCCGCATCCTCAAGGACCTCGACCGCGATATCCACGACCGGGACGTGCTGATCGTCGAGGACATCGTGGACTCCGGGCTGACGCTGTCCTGGCTGCTGCGCAACCTGGCCACCCGCCATCCCAAGTCGCTGCGGGTGTGCACGCTGTTGCGCAAGCCCGATGCCGTGCGCGCCGACGTCGAGATCGCCTACGTCGGCTTCGACATTCCGAACGAGTTCGTCGTCGGCTACGGCCTGGACTATGCCGAGCGCTACCGCGACCTGCCCTACATCGGCACGCTGGACCCGAAGGTCTACCAGATCTGATTCCCCCTCGCCCAAACCGACGTTTGGCTGAGGAAGTGCGAGTAGATCGCGGCATAACGTCGATCTCGGCGCCAAACTGAAGTGGTGCGTGCCTCGGATGACCTGTTGCGCCATCTGTGCCGGGCTCGTGACCACGCCGACCGGCACTATGACCAGCCGCTCGATCTGGAGCAGCTCGCCGCGGTGGCGGGCATCAGCAAGTACCACTTTCAGCGGCTGTTCACCGCGACGTACGGGATGTCGCCGGCCGAGCATCTGTCCCGCAGGCGGGTGGAGCGAGCGCAGGATCTGTTGCGCGCCACCAATCTCACCGTCACCGAGGTCTGCATGACGGTCGGCTTCACCAGCCTGGGATCGTTCTCCACGAGATTCCGCGAGCTGGTCGGCGTGAGCCCCAGCGAGTTTCGCCGCCGCTATTCCGATGGCGCGCCGCGGATTCCGGGCTGTTACCTGTTCATGGCGGGCCTCGCCGAGCGGTATCCACCCGCCGACGCAGGCACCGCAATCCAGGAGAAGCCGGGCGGCGGCGACCCCGCTTAACGTCGTTGGCATGATCACAAACATCTCGCTGGTATCCGTTTTCGTGCGCGACATCGACGAATCGCTGGCCTTCTATACCGACATCCTCGGCTTCGAGGCGAAGGACGATCTTCAGCTCGGTCCCGACTTCCGTTGGTGCACAGTGGTTCACCCGAATCAGCCTGAGCTGCAGGTGCACCTGACCACGCCGAGCAAGCCGCTGTCCGACGATTTGATCGCGGCGTTCCAACGCGCGCAGGCTGCCGGTGGCCTGCCCGGTCTCGGCCTCGCCGTCGACGACTGCCGCGCGACCTACGAACAGCTCAAAGCCAAGGGCGTCGAATTCCTCCAAGCGCCCGAGGAGCGGCCGTACGGGGTCGAGGCGCTGATGCGGGACAACTCCGGCAACTGGATGGTGCTCGTCGAGACCCGGGAGTACACACCGGAAGATTTCGAGGGTTTTGCCGAAGCCAAGGCGGCGTCCGCGGACTAGCCGAGCTCCCAGACTGCCGTCACCGAGAAGCCCACCGTCTGCTGCCCGGGCGACAGCGGAACGGAACTGGCCATCGCGCCGCGCGGCATCGGCATCGGCGGGGGCGGCGGTGTGGAGCCACCGGGCGCCTCCGAGATCGAGATGATCTTGCCCAGCGACAGCCCGGACAGTTCGGCGTACTGCTGCGCACGCTGCTTGGCATCGTTGAAGGCCCGCGCCCTGGCGTCGGTGACCAGCTTGGAGTCGTCTTCGATGGAGTAGCTCACCGAGTTGATCCTGGTGGCGTCACCGCCGGCGCTGACGACGTTGGCCAGCACCTGCGAGGCGGTGTCGAGCTTGCGGATCTTGATCTGGATCGAGTTGCTGGCTCGGTAGCCCGTGATCACCGAGTTGTCGGTGTACTGCGGCTGCAGGCTGACCTGCGTGGTGGCGATGTCCTTGCTGTCGATCCCACTGGCGTTGAGCGCGTTGAGCACCGAATTCTGGCGATCGTTGGCCTGGTTCATCGCCGTCGTGACATCGTTCGCGGCGGCCTCGACGCTGACATCGGCGGTCAAGGTGTCGGGCACGCCCTTGACTTCGCCGGATCCGACGACAGTGACCTGCCGCGGGTTGGCGCCGACGGGGCCTGCGGGTGCGGAATCGCAGCCCGTGAGCACTGCGGCGGCCGTCCCCATCGCAGCCAGCGCAACAACGACACGACGTCCGGCGATCGGCATGCCTGCCACCGTAGCGTGCAGCACTAGATTTTTGACATGGCGAAGATCGCGCTCACCCATCTCGGCGGGCCCACCACCCTGATCGAAATCGACGGGTGGCGAATCCTGACCGACCCGACCTTTGATGCGCCGGGCCGGCGCTACACGTTCGGCTGGGGCACGTCCTCGCGCAAGATCGCCGGTCCGGCTCAGCCGCCCGAGGTCGTGGCGCCGGTCGATGTGGTACTGCTCAGCCACGACCAGCACGCCGACAATCTGGACGACGCCGGCCGGGCACTGCTCGCGCGGGCTGGCACGGTGATCACCACGGTGCCTGCGGCCCGCCGGCTGGCTCTGCCGAACACCCGCGGCCTCGCGGACTGGGAGTCGACGGCGCTCGAGGCGCCCGGCCGCGCACCGCTGACCGTCACCGCCACCCCCGGCCGACACGGGCCGAAGTTCAGCCGGCCGATCGCGGGGAAGGTCAACGGCTTTGCGCTGCAACGCCATAGCGAGGACACCGCCGCGCTGTGGATGTCGGGGGACACCGTGCTCTACGACGGCCTGCGCGAGGTCGCGCGGCGAATACCGGTCGACGTCGCCCTGCTGCACCTGGGCGGGGTGCGGTTCGGGTTCACCGGGCCGGTCCGCTTCACGATGACCGCGCGCGACGGCGCCGAGTTTCTGCGCCTGTTGCGGCCACGGGTCGCCGTCCCGGTGCACTACGAGGGCTGGACCCACTTTCGGGACCCGGAAAGCAGTGCGCGTCAAACACTTTCGGACTCCAACGTTCGCTGGCTCAGCCCGGGGGAGCCGACCGAGGTCTAGACGGTATGGAGGCCCCAGCCCCCATACCGTCTAGGAACTGACGTCGCGGAGGAATTCCAGCAGGATCCGGTTCACGTCGTCGGGACGCTCCTGCTGCAACCAGTGTCCGGCGCCCTCGATCCACGTCTCGGTGTACGGGCCTGCGACCACCTCGCGGGCGCGGGCGGGGTTCATCGTCGACCCGATCGGGTCGGCGGTGCCGCCGACGAACAACGCGGGCACGTGGATGCGGGTGTCGGCCAGCGCAGGGGTCGACTCCCAGTTGCGGTCGTAGTTCCGGTACCAGTTCAGCGCTGGAGTGAATCCCGTTCTGCTGAACTCGGTCACGTAGTGGTCGAACTCGTCCTCGCTGAGCCAGCCCGGTGGTGCGTCGGGTCCCGTCAGGTTGTCGAACATGCCGCGCATCGTCGTGGCGACGTCGGCGGCCATCTCGGCGTCGGCCCTGCCCGGCTCCTGGAAGCGCAGCATGTAGAAGTCCTCACCGAACTTCTCCCGCCACCGCTCGGTCGGGCGGGTGCGGGCCCGGGGGATCGGTGGGACGGAAAGGCCCGCGACCGCGCGGACCCGGTCGGGGTGCAGCAGCGCGGTGTGCCAGACCACCATGGCGCCCCAGTCGTGGCCGATGAGCACGGCATCCGTGGCGCCTCCGCCAACTTCCGAGTCGAGCAGGCCGACCAGGTCGCCGGTCAGCGCGTGGATGTCGTACGCCTCGACCGTGTCCGGTGCCGACGATCCGCCGTAGCCGCGCTGGTCGGGAGCAAGCACGTGGTAGCCGGCCGCAGCAAGCACCGGGATCTGATGTCGCCACGAGTAGGCCAGCTCGGGGAAGCCGTGCGCCAGGATCACCACGGGCGCACCGCGATCGCCGGCTTCGGTGACCCGCAGCCGAACTCCGTCGCCGTCAACTAACTGTTCGGTCGGAGCGAGCACCGTGCCAGCCAAGCACAGCTTCGTACCGCCGGAAAGGGCCCATTCGGAGCACAGCGAACGGCGACTAATGGCTGGCGGAAACCCTGGGGGCACTTGCCCACGTTGGTCTAGCGGTAGCCTGAACTATCCCAGCTGCGCATATCGGAAGGACCGGGCCGCATAGGCCGATGCTTGATGAACCGCAAAAACGTGATCCGCACACTCACGGTGATTGCCGTTGTGCTGCTGCTCGGCTGGTCGTGGATCTATTTCAGTGACGACACCCGGGGCTACAAGCCCGTCGACACGTCGGTGGCGACTGCGCAGATCAACAGCAACAACGTCAACAGCGCGCAGATCGACGACCGGGAACAACAGCTCCGTCTCGACCTGAAGAACGGCAACGGCGACACCGAGAACTCGAACAAGATCATCACCAAGTACCCGACCGGGTACGCGGTTGACCTGTTCAAGTCGCTGACTGACAAGAACGTCAAGACCAACACCACGGTCAACCAGGGCAGCGTCCTGGGTTCACTGCTGGTCTACATGCTGCCGCTGCTGCTGCTTGTCGGCTTGTTCGTACTGTTCTCCCGGATGCAGACCGGCGGCCGGATGGGCTTCGGCTTCGGCAAGTCCAAGGCCAAGCAGCTCGGCAAGGACATGCCCAAGACAACGTTTGCCGACGTGGCCGGCGTCGACGAGGCGGTCGAAGAGCTTTACGAGATCAAGGACTTCCTGCAGAACCCGTCGCGCTATCAGGCGTTGGGCGCCAAGATCCCCAAGGGCGTGCTCCTCTACGGTCCGCCAGGTACCGGTAAGACGCTGCTGGCCCGCGCGGTCGCCGGTGAGGCCGGAGTTCCGTTCTTCACGATTTCAGGTTCTGACTTCGTCGAGATGTTCGTCGGTGTCGGCGCCTCACGTGTGCGCGACATGTTCGAGCAGGCCAAGCAGAACAGCCCGTGCATCATCTTCGTCGACGAGATCGACGCCGTCGGTCGCCAGCGCGGCGCCGGTATGGGCGGTGGCCACGACGAACGCGAGCAGACCCTCAACCAGCTGCTCGTCGAGATGGACGGCTTCGGCGACCGGCAGGGCGTCATCCTGATCGCGGCCACCAACCGGCCCGACATCCTCGACCCCGCGCTGCTGCGCCCCGGCCGCTTCGACCGCCAGATCCCGGTGTCCAGCCCGGACCTGGCCGGCCGCAAGGCCGTGCTGCGGGTGCACTCGCAGGGCAAGCCGATGTCCCCCGAGGCCGACCTTGACGGCCTGGCCAAGCGCACCGTCGGCATGTCCGGCGCCGACCTGGCCAACGTCATCAACGAAGCCGCGCTGCTCACCGCCCGCGAGAACGGCACCATCATCACCGCCGCTGCGCTTGAGGAAGCGGTCGACCGGGTGATCGGCGGCCCGCGCCGCAAGGGTCGCGTGATCAGTGAGCTGGAGAAGAAGATCACCGCCTACCACGAGGGCGGCCACACCCTGGCGGCTTGGGCGATGCCCGATATCGAGCCGATCTACAAGGTGACGATCCTGGCCCGCGGGCGTACCGGTGGCCACGCCGTGTCGGTGCCCGAGGACGACAAGGGCCTGATGACCCGCTCGGAGATGATCGCCCGGCTGGTGTTCGCGATGGGCGGCCGCGCCGCCGAGGAACTGGTGTTCCGTGAGCCGACCACCGGCGCGGTGTCCGATATCGACCAGGCCACCAAGATCGCCCGTGCGATGGTCACCGAGTACGGCATGAGCTCCAAGCTGGGCGCCGTCAAGTACGGCACCGAGCACGGCGATCCGTTCCTGGGCCGCACGATGGGCACCCAGTCGGACTACTCCCACGAGGTCGCCCGCGATATCGACGACGAGGTCCGCAAGCTCATCGAGGCCGCCCACACCGAGGCGTGGGCGATCCTCACCGAGTACCGCGACGTGCTCGACACCTTGGCCGGTGAGCTCCTGGAGAAGGAGACGCTGCACCGCAAGGAGCTCCAAGCGATCTTCGGTGACGTGAAGAAGCGGCCGCGCCTGACGGTGTTCGACGATTTCGGCGGCCGCATCCCCTCGGACAAGCCACCGATCAAGACGCCCGGCGAGCTGGCCATCGAACGCGGTGAGCCGTGGCCCAAGCCGATGCCGGAACCGGCCTTCAAGAAGGCGATCGCTCAGGCCAGCGCCGCGGCGCAGGCCCAGCAGCCCAACGGCGGAAACGGCAACGGCGCACACGGTGCGCCGCAGCCCGCCGGCCAGCCCGGCTCGACTCAGCCCGACTACGGCGCACCCGCCGGCTGGCATGCACCCGGCTGGCCGCCAGGGGGACCGCCGCCGCAGGGCGGTTACTGGTACCCGCCGCCGCAGGGGTGGGCCCCTCCCGGTCCGCAGCAGGGCCAGCCCTATCCGCCGTATCAGCCGCAGCCCGCTCCGCGTCACGCCGGTCCCAATGGGCCGCAACAGGATCCGGGCGATGGTGGGCGGTCGAAAGCACCGGACAACGGTTAATGACGAACGGAGCTTCGATGCCGCAGCCGAACTCGGCCACGTTGGGCGCCCCAGTGTTCGATCAACCGCGCGCCGAAGCGGCCGTTCGTGAACTGTTGCTGGCGGTCGGGGAAGACCCCGACCGCAGCGGTCTGGTGGACACCCCGGCCCGCGTCGCGCGGGCGTTCCAGGAGATGTTCGCCGGTCTGTACACCGACCCAGATGCGGTGCTGGAGACCACCTTCGACGAGCAGCACGACGAGCTGGTGCTGGTCAAGCAGATCCCGATGTACTCGACCTGCGAACACCATCTGGTGGCCTTCCACGGAATGGCGCACGTCGGCTACATCCCCGGTGAGGACGGCCGCATCACCGGCCTGTCGAAGTTGGCCAGGGTCGTCGACATGTACGCCAAACGCCCGCAGGTGCAGGAGCGGCTGACGGGGCAGATCGCCGATGCGATCATGCGCAAGCTCAAGCCGCGTGGAGTGATCGTCGTCATCGAAGCCGAGCACCTGTGCATGGCGATGCGCGGGGTGCGCAAGCCGGGGGCCATCACCACCACGTCGGCGGTGCGCGGACAGTTCAAGACCGACAAGGCATCCCGATCCGAGGCGCTGGATCTCATCCTGCGTAAATGACGCACTCACACGGGCCGCGCACGCTGGTGATGGGGGTTGTCAACGTCACCGACGACTCTTTTTCCGACGGTGGACGCTATCTCGATCCGGCCCGCGCTGTCGAGCAGGGACTGGCCTTGGTCGCCCAGGGTGCGGCCATCGTCGACGTCGGCGGTGAATCCACCCGGCCAGGAGCGGTCCGTATCGACGCCGCGGTGGAAGCCGCGCGCGTTGTCCCTGTCATCAAAGAACTTGCTGCCCAAGGCGTTACCGTGAGCATCGACACCATGCACGCGGCAGTGGCAGCTGCCGCCCTCGACAGCGGCGCGAGCATCGTCAACGACGTGTCCGGTGGCAAGGCCGATCCGGCAATGGCTCCGCTCGTGGCAGAGGCCAAGGTGCCGTGGGTGCTGATGCACTGGCGTTCCGTGCGCGCCGAGCATCCCCACGACGTGCCGGCCTATGGCGACGTCGTCGCCGAGGTACGCGACGAACTGCTCGCCGGCGTCGATGCAGCCGTCGCGGCAGGGGTCGACCACGAGAACCTGATCATCGATCCGGGACTGGGATTCGCCAAGACCGCGCAACACAATTGGGCCCTGCTGCACGCGCTGCCCGAGTTCGTCGCCACCGGCATTCCGGTGCTCGTCGGCGCCAGCCGTAAGCGGTTCCTCGGTGCGCTGCTCGCCGAAGCCGACGGAACCGTTCGGCCACCGGACGGGCGCGAGACCGCCACCGCGGTGATCTCCGCACTGGCTGGGCGAAGCGGTGTGTGGGGTGTCCGGGTGCACGATGTGCGGGCCAGTGTGGACGCGCTGAAAGTAGTACAGGCTTGGGAGGACGCCGATGGCTGATCGCATCGAACTGCGCGGTCTCACCGTCCGCGGCAATCACGGCGTGTTCGACCACGAGCGCCGTGACGGGCAGGACTTCGTCATCGACATCACCGTGTGGATCGACCTGGCCGCGGCCGCCGCCAGCGACGACCTCGCCGACACCTACGACTACGGCACGCTCGCGCAGCGGGCCGCCGCCATTGTCGGCGGGCCGGCGCGCAACCTGATCGAGACGGTTGCCGCCGAGATCGCCGAGGACGTGATGACCGACCAGCGGGTGCATGCGGTCGAAGTGGTCGTGCACAAGCCTGACGCGCCAATCCCGTTGACGTTCAAAGATGTTGCGGTGGTCGCGCGCCGCTCGCGGCGTGGGGGACGGGGCCAGATCGTGCCGCTCGGAGGTGGCGAATGACGCGGGTCGTGCTGTCCATCGGCTCCAACCTCGGCGACCGGGTGGCGCGATTGCAGGCCGCCGTCGACGGTCTCGGTGTCTCGGTGCGCGCGCTCTCACCGGTCTACGAGACCGACGCCTGGGGTGGTGTCGAGCAGGGCGCGTTCCTCAACGCGGTCGTGATCGCCGACGACCCCGGCGCAGACGAACACGAATGGTTGCGGCGGGCGCAGGCGCTCGAAGACGCCAACGAACGTGTCCGCGAGCAGAAGTGGGGACCGCGCACCCTCGATGTCGATCTCGTCTCCTGCTACGAGACTTCACCGGCTGGCGACTCCGAGGTCTTCTCCCGCGACGAGGGTTTGACGCTGCCGCATCCGCTGGCCCACCTGCGGGCGTTCGTGATGGTGCCGTGGCTGGCTGTCGACCCGGACGCTGAACTCACCGTCGCCGGTGAGCCACAGCGCGTCGACCGATTGCTGACCGAGCTCGAGGCTGCCGACCGGCACAGCGTCCGCTTGACCGGGCTGGTGCTGCGGCTGGGCGACACTGTGGAGCCGGAGGCCTGATGGGGCCGACACATAAACGCGACCTCGCCGCCGCGGTCGTCGGCGTCGCGATCGTGGCCTGGCTGCTGATGCGGGTTCTCTACCACTACTTCCCGCCGATCACGTTGTGGACCGGGTTGTCGCTGCTGGCCGTCGCCGCGATCGAGGCCGGCTGGGCGGTGTCGGTGCGGGCCAAGATCGGTGCCGGGCAGATCGGTGTCGGCGGCGGCCGGCTGCACCCGTTGACCGTGGCGCGCAGCGTGGTGATCGCCAAGGCCTCGGCGTGGGTCGGGGCACTGATGCTGGGCTGGTGGGCCGGCGTGCTGGTCTTCCTGTTGCTCCGGCGCAGCGAGCAGGTCGCCGGGATCTTCATCCCTGGTGCCGCGGTGGCCGCCGCGAGCGCACTGGCTCTGGTGGTCGCGGCGATGTGGCTGCAGCATTGCTGCAAGTCGCCCGGCGACCCGTCCGACGACGCCGAAGGTGCTCCGGAGTAGTCCCGCAGACCTCTCTGGGGGTCCTCTGGGTGCGAATCGCCGCAGCTCGACGACACGCCCACGGACCTCGCGCGGGTACAGTCACCCCATGACCGTTCTGTCCCGCGGCGCCAAAAATCGGCGCGGCGGCCGCAGGCCGGGTTGGCTGCTGTTGACAGTGTTGCTGGTCCTTGCCATCGCGGCCAGTTCCGCGTTGGTCTTCACCAACCGTGCCGAGCTGCTCAAGCTGGCGGTCATCCTGTCCGTGTGGGCCGCCGTGATCGGGGCGTTCGTCTCGGTCATGTACCGCAGGCAAAGCGATATCGACGCCGCCCGCGCGCGTGACCTCAAACTGGTCTACGACCTGCAGCTCGACCGCGAGATCTCGGCTCGCCGCGAATACGAGCTGAGCGTCGAGTCGCACCTACGCCGCGAGCTGGCCTCCGAGCTGCGCGCGCAGGCCGCCGACGAGGTGGCAGCGCTGCGCTCGGAGTTGGCCGCACTGCGGGCCAACCTCGAGATCCTGTTCGACGCCGACCTGGCTGACCGGCCCGCGCTCGAGGGCGATCGGGCCGGGGACTGGACCCGCGACACGGCGACCATGCCGCCGGTGCCCGGGCGTGTCGAGAGCAGCCGGATCACACCGGTGCGTCCCGAGGACACCGGCAGCCGCCCGGTCACCGCCGAAAATCCGATCATCGACGTTCCCGAGGAACCGCTGGTCCCGTCGCAGCCCTATGCCCCGCCGCCCCCGCCGCCCCCGCCGCGCCGTCGCCGGCGTGCTGAAATCGAGCCCGAGCCTGCGTTCGGCGGATCGCATCGGCGGCCATCGGAGAACGGTGAGCAGCCTGCTGGACGGCCATTCGCGCCGCCTCCGCCCGCGCGTCCTGAGCCGCAATCCGACGTCGCGGCCGCCGCCGCGGCCCTGGCGGCGGAAAGGCCCCCGGCCCGTGAGGCGCCGGAATGGCGACCCGTGGATGCCGATGGCAAATGGCTGCCGCCCGGCGCGCCCGGCAGCAACTGGGTGGCGAACGCCGACAGCGGCATCGTCGTCCCGTCAGCCGCGGCGGCAGCGCCCACCGCCGAGGAGCCGCGCGGCAGGCATTGGACCCCGCCGGAAGAACCCGCTCCGGCCGCCGAACCGGAGCCGCACCCCCAGCCCGAGCCGGTGACTCCGCGGGCCCGCCATTCGGTCGGCGGCCCCGGGTACGGTCAGCCGCCCACCGAGACACCGCCTCCGCCACCACCAGCCCGGCACCACGGTGCGGCCGAGGAAGAGCCGCCGCGGCGAAGGGCCCGCGACGGCGAGCAGACCGGGGGGCAATCGGTCGCCGACCTGCTGGCCCGGCTGCAGGCCAACGGCAACGCCGAAGGTGGCGGCCGCCGCCGCCGGCGTGAGGACTAACACAGCCTGGTCAGAGCCCGGCACCCGCCAGGTTAGAGTTGTGAAGACCGTCCGGTACCCGACACAGGACCGGAACGAAAACACTCATTGACGTCAGCGAGGTCGTCGACGTGGGGACCCCCAGCGGCTTGCGCCCGGCCCGGCTCAAGGTCGGCATCGTGTCGGCCGGCCGTGTCGGCACTGCACTCGGCTTGGCATTGGAACGTGCCGAGCACGTGGTGGTCGCGTGCAGCGCGATCTCGGCGACATCGCGCGGGCTGGCCGAGCGGCGGCTCCCCGACACCGAGATCCTGCCGGTTCCCGACGTCGCCGACCGGGCCGAGCTGTTGCTGCTGACCGTGCCGGACTCCGAGTTGCCCGGGTTGATCAACGGCCTGGCCGCGACCGGGGCGGTGCACCGCGGAACCATCGTCGTGCACACCTCGGGCGCCAACGGGGTTGCGATCCTGGCCCCGCTGGCCGAGCAGGGCTGTGTCCCGCTGGCGATTCACCCCGCGATGACGTTCACCGGCGCCGAGGAGGACATCGCCCGGCTGTCCGACAGCTGCTTCGGCGTCACCGCAGCCGACGAGATCGGCTATGCCATCGCCCAGTCGCTGGTGCTGGAAATCGGCGGTGAGCCGTTCGGGGTCCGTGAAGATGCGCGAACGCTGTATCACGCGGCCCTGGCCCACGCGAGCAACCACATCGTCACCGTGCTCGCCGACGCACTGGATGCGCTGCGCTCTTCCCTGGCCGGTCAGGAGCTGCTCGGCCAGGAACTCGTCGTTGACGCTCCCGGCGGGTTGGCGGAACGGATCATCGGCCCGCTGGCTCGCGCCGCGTTGGAGAACACTCTGCAGCGCGGCCAGGCGGCATTGACCGGACCGGTGGCGCGCGGTGATGCCGCGGCCGTCGCCGGGCATCTGGCCGCCCTCGATCAGGTGAATTCTGAACTGGCGCAGGCATATTGCGCGAACTCGCTGCGTACCGCCCAGCGGGCGCACGCCCCCAAGGAGGTTGTTGAGGTGTTGGCCGAATGGTCAGGACAAGGACGGCGACGGTGAAGGCGGGCCCGCAGTTCACCGCCGGGGAGCTCAACGTCTACCCGTCTCCCAAGGAGGTATCCGACGTCACCCGCGCGCTGCGCCACACCGGCCGGCGGGTGATGCTGGTGCCGACCATGGGTGCGCTGCATGACGGCCACCTGACGCTGGTTCGTTCCGCCAAGCGGGTGCCCGGCGCAGTGGTCGTGGTGTCGATCTTCGTCAACCCCTTGCAGTTTGGGCCGAATGAGGACCTCGACGCCTACCCGCGCACTCTGGACTCCGACCTCGAGCTGTTGCGCGCCGAAGGTGTCGAGGTGGTGTTCACGCCGAACGTATCGGCGATGTATCCCGCCGGTCCGCGCACCACCGTGCACCCGGGTCCGCTGGGGGCGCAACTCGAAGGTTCCTCGCGGCCAGGGCATTTCGCCGGCATGTTGACCGTCGTGTTGAAGCTGTTGCAGATCGTGCGACCGGACAGGGCCTTCTTCGGCGAGAAGGATTATCAGCAGCTGGCGTTGATCCGGCAGATGGTCGACGACCTCAACGTCGACGTGCGCATCGTCGGTGTGCCCATCGTGCGGGAGTCCGACGGTCTGGCCATGTCGTCGCGCAACCGCTACCTCACCGCCGAGGAACGCGAACAAGCCGGCGCATTGTCGGCGGCGCTGCTGGCCGGTATGTATGCCGCCGCCGGCGGGGCTGACGCGGCGCTGGATGCCGCCCGCGCTGTCCTCGACGAGGTTCCCGCCTTCGAACTCGACTACCTGGAAGTGCGTGGCCCGCAACTGGAGCCGGCACCCGCCTACGGTCCGGCCCGGCTGTTGGTCGCCGCCCGACTCGGCGCCACCCGGCTGCTGGACAACATCGCTGTCGACCTGTCGACCGACACCGCTCCGCACGGTGCCGACAATGGTGAACGCAACGAAATTACCTGGAGAAATTGATGTTCCGGACGATGCTGAAGTCGAAAATCCACCGCGCCACCGTCACGCACGCTGATCTGCACTACGTCGGATCGGTGACCGTCGACGCCGATCTGATGGATGCCGCCGACCTGCTCGAGGGTGAGCAGGTGACGATCGTCGACATCGACAACGGTGCGCGTCTGGAGACCTACGTGATCACCGGGCAGCGCGGTACCGGGGTGATCGGAATCAACGGTGCGGCAGCCCATCTGGTCCATCCAGGCGATCTGGTGATTCTGATCGCCTATGGCGTGATGGACGACGCCGAGGCGCGGGCCTACCGGCCCCGGGTGGTGTTCGTCGACGCTGACAACCGGCAGATCGACATCGGTGACGACCCAGCGTTCGTGCCCGACGGCGTCACCGACCTGCTGTCGCCGCGGACGGTGGGATAGCCGTGCTGCTGGCCATCGACGTCCGCAACACCCACACCGTCGTCGGGTTGATCTCCGGTTCCGGTGATCATGCAAAAGTGACGCAGCAGTGGCGGATTCGCACCGAACCGGAGGTCACCGCCGACGAACTGGCGCTCACCATCGAGGGACTGATCGGTGACGACTCCGAGCGCCTCACCGGCGCCACCGGGCTGTCCACCGTCCCCTCGGTCATGCATGAGGTCAGGGTGATGCTCGAGCAGTATTGGCCCAGCGTGCCGCACGTGCTCATCGAACCCGGTGTGCGCACCGGGATTCCGCTGCTGGTCGACAACCCCAAAGAGGTGGGCGCCGACCGGATCGTGAATTGCCTGGCGGCGTTCGCCAAGTTCTCCTCCGCCGCCATCGTGGTGGACTTCGGCTCGTCGATCTGTGTCGACGTCGTCTCCGCCAAGGGGGAATTCCTCGGCGGGGCAATCGCTCCCGGCGTCCAGGTGTCCTCGGATGCGGCGGCCGCACGGTCGGCGGCGTTGCGCAGGGTCGAGCTCACCAGGCCGCGGTCGGTGGTCGGCAAGAACACGGTGGAGTGCATGCAGGCCGGGGCGCTGTTCGGATTCGCGGGCCTGGTGGACGGATTGGTGAACCGGATCCGGGAGGACGTCGACGGCTTCGCCGGTTCCGATGTCGCCGTGGTCGCCACCGGTCACTCCGCGCCGCTGATGCTTCCCGACCTGCACACCGTGCAGCACTACGACCAGCACCTGACCCTGGACGGGCTGCGGATGGTCTACGAACGCAACCGCGACAACCAGCGCGGTCGGGTCAAATCCGCGCGCTAGAAAAAAGTACGCACCAGGTCGGTCACCCGGCCGCGCTCGTCGAGAACCGGGATCAGCTGCCACTTGTCGAACACCGTGCACGGGTGCGACACCCCGAATGCGATCCAGCTGCCGACCTCGACGGCCTCTTCGGCGGCCGGCGACAATCGCAGGAACGCGTGCTGGTCGTTGAGCTTGACGACCTCACACCCCACCAGAGCGTCATCCACCCAGCCGGACCCACGCCGAAGTCGTTGCGGCACAGGCATATCCTGATCGAACGACACGTCACGGCGGCCCATCGTCAGCAATGCCAGGCCCGGCTCGGGCCGCGAGCACACCTGCGCCCACACGTGCATGGCCGCCACGAACCCGCCGGGCTCCGCTCCGGGTCTGGTCAACGGTGAGGTCCGCAGGTACAGCCCGTCGTCATTGGTGAGGTACGCACCGCTGCGCAGGATCGTGCGCCAACCACCTGCCAACGTCTGCGCCACCAGGTCGAAATGTGTACTGCCGCCGGCAGTCACGATGACGTCAGCCGCCTCACACAACGACGCCAGCCGGACCGCGACCGCGCGCACCCACGTCAGGTAGTCCCGCACCCGCTCGACTCCGTCTGCCGACACGTCGTGGCCCAGAGCGGCCTCGTAGGCGGCCACCCCGACCAGCCGCAGCCGCGGGCTGGCCACCGCGGCGGCGGCCACCGCGTCGGCCGCC
>JAHFVD010000092.1 GCA_023264735.1 Mycobacterium sp.
CCGAGTACGCGCTCTGCCACAACAGGAACCCGGAGAGCCGCTGCTCCCCCGAGGTCCGGATCACCAGATCGGGGTCGGGCTGACCGGAGGTGTAGAGATTCTCCGAGATGCCGTCGATCGTGACGGATTCGATCAGCTGCTCGGCGCTGGCACCGTTGGCGAGCTGCTTGCTCAGCAGCGCCCGTACCGCGTCGACGATCTCCTGGCGTCCGCCGTAACCGACGGCGACGTTGACGTGAAACGACGCCGTGGGCGCCACCGATGCGGTGCTGTCGACGGCTTCGCGCAGCCGCTTGGCCGGTTCCTCGCCGAGCAGCTCGAGATCGCCGACGGTCCGCACACTCCAGCGGTTGGCGGGTGCGCAGATCTGTTCGACGACATCGGTGATGATGTCGATCAGCGACGACAGTTCGTCGGGATCACGCTGCAAATTCTCGGTGGACAGCAGGTAGACCGTGGCCATCTCGATGCCGGATTCTGCGCACCAGCGCAGCATTTCGGCGATCTTGGCCGCACCCATCAGGTACCCGTATGCCACATCGTCGTGACCAGCATCACGAGCCCACCGCCGATTGCCGTCGCACAGAACGGCGATATGGCGGGGGAGCTGGGACTTGGAGCGCGCCAGCTCCTGGCGCAGCCGCATCTCGTAGAGCCGGTAGGCCGGATCTTTGAGGCGAGGCGGAATGATCTCCACGACAAACCAGACTACTGTGACGAACAGGTGCCCCCCGGCGCGAATGGAGGTGTCATGACTGCAGGAGTCGATACCACCGATCCCCGCCGGTCGGAGTCTGCCCAGGACGGGTACGCCGAGGACTTCCCCGAAGCCGTCGTCGACGCCGCCGCGCAATTCCTCGGCAAGCCGCGAGCACGCGGCTGGATCCACGTCTATGCCGCGTTCATCGCCTTCATCGCGGGCGCGGCCCTCATCTCGGTGTCATGGTCGCTGGAAGGCCTGCGCGCGGGGCTCTCGACGTTCGTCTACACGGTGACGATCGTGGCGATGTTCGCCGTCAGCGGCACCTATCACCGGGTGAACTGGAAGTCTGCGTCCGCCCGCAAGTGGATGAAACGCGCCGATCATTCGATGATCTTCATCTTCATCGCGGGCAGCTACACGCCGTTCGCCATGCTGGCGCTGCCCGAGCGCAGCGGTCTCGTACTGCTGGCCATCGTGTGGGGCGGGGCACTGGCCGGAGTGCTGCTCAAGATGTTCTGGCCGTCGGCGCCGCGGTGGGTCGGGGTACCGCTCTACCTACTGCTGGGCTGGGTGGCGGCGTGGTTCATCGTGCCGATCATGAATGGCGCAGGCGTCGCGGCGCTGGTGCTGCTGATCGTCGGCGGCGCGCTGTACAGCGTCGGTGGCGTGCTCTACGCGCTGAAGTGGCCGAACCCGTGGCCGACGACATTCGGCCATCACGAGTTCTTCCACGCGTGCACCGCGGTAGCGGCGATCTGCCACTACATCGCGATGTGGTTCGCGGTGTTTTGAGCAGGAGCGAAGCGACTCGAGGTCGGCACAGCTAACCGAGCTGGGTGACGTTCTCGGGGCCCCAGTAGGCCTTCATCGACGTGACGAGACCGTCGCTGTTGAACGTCATCACCTCGATGACCTCGATCCGCATCGCGCCGGCGACGGTCAGCGCGAAGAGGAACGCCGCCTCTTGGCCGCCGGAGCGGAACGTGAGCAGTTCGGCCTTCACCTCGGCGGCCTCGACCGCCTTGTAGAAGCCCTCGATCGCCTGCCGGCCGATGTGGACGTCGCCGCCGCCCACCGGGTCCTCCAGTGTGGCGTCCTCGGCATAGAGCGCCGCGACGTTGGCCGCATTGCCGGCGGCGACGGTGGTCAGGTAGCGGTTGACCAGGGCTTCGAGATCGAGGGCATCGCTCATGGCCGGAACGCTACACGGACACACCGAGCGCGTCGGCGAGTTCCCCGGCGCCGGTGACCGGCAGGTCGCAGGTGCGCCCCCGGCAGACGTAGGCGGCGTCGTTTCCGCCGACCTGATCGCGGCCTTCCAACAGCGGCGACGAGTTGACGGCCCCACCGACCACGATGGTGCCGCCCGGCGCCAACTGCCTTGCCGCGGCGAGTAATTCGGAATCCGGGCGGTCAGTGGCGACAGCCACCTGAAGGGGGCCACGGACCGCGGCCTCGGCGACAGCCAGCCAATGACCCGACGACCGCGGCGCGCGGGCCAGCAGCGGCGAGTGCGCCAGCAGGGTGGCTTGCGCGGCCTGCCCGTAGCGGACCGCACGGTCGGGGTCGACCAGATGAGCCGCCGTCAGCAGTGCCTCGGCGATCGAGGACGCCCCCGACGGTGTCGCCCCGTCGAGTGGGTCGGCAGGCCGGACCATCAGCTGCTCGGCATCGTCGGCGGTGTCGAACCAGCGGCCCGGCCGTTCGGGGTCGGCGAAATGCCGCAGCGCCACGTCGAGCAGATCGGTGGCGCTACGCAACCACTTGTCCTCGCCGGTGAGCTGGTAGAGCGTGAGCAGCCCGGTGGCCAGCGTGGCGTGGTCCTCGAGGATCGCCGCACTGTCGCCCACCACGCCGCCCAGGCTGGCCCGCCGCAGCCTGCCGTCGACGATGTGCAGGTCGAGCAGGGCCACGGCACAACGTAATGCGGCGCTCAATAACGGCGGAACATCAAGGGCCACACTGGCTTCGGCGAGTGCGGTGATCGCCAGCCCGTTCCACGCGGTGACGATCTTGTCGTCACGCGCGGGCTGCACCCGGGTCAGCCGGGAAGCCAACAATGCCAGCCGCACCCGCTCGAAGCGCGCGGCGTCGTCGGGATCCGTCAGCAGCTGCAGCACCGATGTCCCGTGCTCGAACGTGCCACGATCGGTGACCTCGAAAAGCCTTGCAGCCCAGCGTCCGTCGTCCTCGCCGAGCAGCTCGCCCAGCTGGTCGGGTGTCCACACATAGGTCGAGCCTTCGACGCCGGCGGCGTCGGCGTCCAGCGCCGAGGTGAACATGTCACCGTCGGCGAGGTCGTCGAGCAGGAACCCCGCGGTCTGCGCCGTGATCCGTCGGGCCAGCGGATCACCCGTGCGCCGGGCCCAGTGCGCGTAGGCGCGCAGCAGCAAGGCGTTGTCGTAGAGCATCTTTTCGAAGTGCGGTACCACCCAGTCGGCATCGACGCTGTAGCGCGCGAAGCCGCCGGCCAGCTGGTCGTAGATTCCGCCGCGGGCCATCGTGGTCCCGGTGCGGATCACCGCCTCCAACGGCAGCGGTGAGCCGGTGCGCTCGAACGACCGCAGCAGCGCCTCCAGCAGCGCCGACGGCGGGAATTTGGGGGCCCGACCGAAACCGCCTCGCTCCACGTCCTCGTCGCGCAGGATTGCCGCGACGGCGTGGTCGCACAGCGCGGCATTGATCTCCGGCCCGCCGTCGGGCAGCCCGGCGGCCATCTTCCGCAGCTCCCCGGCCACCTGATCGGAGGCTTCCTCGACCTCGCCGCGGCGGTCGCGCCACGTCTCGGCCACCGCATCCAGCAGCTGCAAGAACTGTGGCTTCGGGTAGTAGGTGCCGCAGAAGAACGGGCGCCCATCGGGGGTCAGGAAGCAAGTCATCGGCCAGCCGCCCTGACCAGTCATCGCCACCGTCGCGTTCATGTACACCGCATCGAGGTCCGGCCGCTCCTCGCGGTCGACCTTGATGCACACGAAATTCGCATTCGCCACCGCCGCGACGTCCTCGGACTCGAAGGACTCGTGGGCCATCACATGACACCAGTGGCAGGCGGCATACCCGATCGACAACAGGATCGGCACGTCCCGGCTGGCGGCTTCGGCAAGCGCCTCGGGCGTCCACTGCCGCCAGTGGACGGGATTATCGGCGTGTTGACGCAGATAGGGGCTGGTCGCGCTGGCGAGGGTGTTACCCGCCGGGCTCATGCGGGGGCTTTACGTCGGGTTCGGAACCCGCGACCTCGTCTTTTGCCGCGCCGACGGCATCGCCGCCCTCGGCAGGCTCCTTGTCGAAACTCTCCGGCAGCTTCTTGAGGTGCCGGTTCATCGACCAGACCAGGGCGAAGACGCAGATCAGCAGGATCACGACGATCAGCAGGCCGAGCGGGCTGGCCTTGCCGAAGTCCGGACCGGTGTTCTTCGGCGCATCGGCCAGGATCGATAGCAGTTCATTCACTCGAAGATCTCGATTCCGGCGAACAGGTCGTCTTCAGGCAACTTGGCGGGCACCCGTGAACGAGCCAATTCGAACTCCTCGGTGGGCCACAACCGCTGCTGCCACTCTATGGGGGTCGCGAAGAAAAACCCATCCGGGTCGATCTGGGTGGCGTGCGCCTTGAGCGCCTCATCGCGCTGATTGAAGTACTCCGAGCAGAGCACCCTGGTGGTCACCCGCCCGGCGAAGATGTCGATCTCGGGATCCCACTTCTTCAGCCAGTCGGCGAACGGGCCCTCCTGGCCATGCTTGGCGAACTCGTCCTGAAGCAGCTGCAGGCGGGCCCGCAGGAAACCGTGGTTGTAGTAGAGCTTGCTGACCGTCCAGGGTTCGCCGGCCTCGGGATACAGCCGGTGGTCGGCGGCGGCTTCGTAGGCACCCACCGAAACCTGGTGGCAGCGAATGTGATCGGGGTGCGGGTAGCCGCCGTTCTCGTCATATGTCGTCATCACGTGCGGGCGGAACTCGCGGATGAGCTTGACTAATTCTTCGACCGGCTGCTCGATCGGCACCACGGCGAAGCAGCCGTCCGGCAGCGGTGGCAGCGGGTCGCCCTCGGGCAGACCTGAGTCGACGAAACCCAGCCAGCGGTGCTCGACGCCGAGGATCTCGGCCGCTCTGGCCATCTCGTCACGACGGATGTCGGTGATCCGGCCACGCACCTCAGGCAGGTCCATCGCCGGGTTGAGGATGTCTCCGCGCTCGCCGCCGGTCAGCGTCACCACCTGCACGCGGTGACCTTCGGCGGCATATCGCGCAGCCGTAGCGGCGCCCTTGCTGGACTCGTCGTCCGGATGGGCGTGTACGGCCATCAACCGCAGTTCGGTCACTTCTCCCCTGTACTTGCTGTCGCGCTTGTCATTGCTTTACGTGCTGATGCAACAGTTGCAGCACGCCCTATAGTCCAATAGTTCCATCCGGGGCATGGATACCCGTAATCGAAGCCTGCCGACGAGAGACGCACTGCACACCGATGACCGACAGTCCCCCGCAGCTCCCGGAGTCCCGGTACGGACGTCAAGGACTGCCGCCAGCCACCCGCCGCCGGGTGGCGTTCGCGCTGGGTGTGCTGGTTCTGGCCGCCGGTGTCGCACTCGCCCTGATCGCCTATCAGCGCTTCGAGGGCAACGACGTGGAGGGCACGATCGCGTCCTACAAAGTCGTCGACGATCAGACCGTCTCGGTGACGATCAGCGTGACCCGAAAGGACCCGGCCCGGCCGGTGCATTGCATCGTGCGGGTGCGGTCCCACGACGGCGCCGAGACCGGACGCCGCGAAATCCTGGTTCCGCCGTCACAGGCGGCAACGGTGCAGGTCACGACGTTAGTAAAGTCGTATAAGCGACCGTTCGTCGGCGATGTTTACGGCTGCGGGACCGACGTCCCTGGATACTTGGTCGCGGCCTGATCGGCGTCTGCGGAGCGAACAATGAACTGCGAATCTATGAAAACCGACTGTCCTCGCGGTGGTAGACTCGTCCGATACACGGTTCCTGCTGGGAGCCGTGTATTGCTTCATTAGCGCGTTTGCTCGCAGCTCTTCGATGGCAATACACGCGGAGTGATCCGCATTTTCCCGGCAGCAACAACAGACTGCAACGCCAACATGCGCGGAACCAACGAACGAGGAGCGCGACCAAATGACCGACACCCAGGTGACTTGGCTTACCCAAGAGTCGTATGACCGGCTCAAGACCGAGCTGGATCAGTTGATCGCCAATCGTCCGGTCATCGCCGCTGAGATCAACGACCGTCGCGAAGAGGGCGACCTGCGCGAGAACGGCGGTTACCACGCCGCGCGCGAGGAGCAGGGCCAGCAGGAGGCCCGGATTCGCCAGCTGCAAGAGTTGCTGAACACCGCCAAGGTCGGCGAGGCACCCAAGCAGTCCGGCGTCGCGCTTCCCGGTTCGGTGGTCAAGGTCTATTACGACGGCGACGAGTCCGACACCGAGACCTTCCTGATCGCCACCCGCCAGGAGGGCATCGACCACGACAAGCTCGAGGTCTACTCGCCGAACTCCCCGTTGGGCGCGGCCCTGCTGAATGCCAAGGTCGGCGACACGCGCGAGTACAACGTGCCCAGCGGCAAGACCGTGAAGGTCACGCTGGTCAGCGCGGAGCCGTACCACTCGTAGGTCTTTGACGCGCATGGCGCGCATCGCCGAAGACCTTCTTCTGCTGCTCCTCGACAATGCCGCGGCGAAGCCAGGTCTGGAGTCCACCCTTCTGCAACGGTTGTTGGCCGGTGCTGTGCTGCTGGACCTTGCCTACGACTGCCGGGTCCGCCCCGCACTCCCGCACGAACCGGTGCCCGCCGACCGGCTGGTCGTGTTGATGGGGCCGCCCCCGCTGGATCCCGTTGTGCGCCCGGCGTTGGCGCTGTTGCAGGAGGCGCCGATCACGGCGAGCGCCGCGATCGGCAAGCTTCGCAAGCACACCGAGGACCAGGTACTCAATCAGCTGTTGCGCACCGGGCAGCTGCATCAGATTGCATTGTCGGAGAACAGATTTCGCCGTAACTCCTACGCCTGGCCGCTGGCCAGCCGGGCGCGGGTGGACCAGGCGCGCTCAGCACTCTTGGCGGCGTTGTTCGACGGCCATCGCCCCGATCCGACGACGGCGGCCATTATCTCGCTGCTGCATGCCGTGCATGGACTGGGTGCGGTGTTGAGCCTCAACGACCGCGGCTGGCAATGGGTCGGCGATCGGGCCAGCGAAATCGCAAGCGGCACATGGGTTGACGACGAGAAGATGGCCGACGTCAATCTCGCGGTGACCACCGCCGCGGTGCGGGCCGCGCTAGTTTAGAGCCTGCTCGAGGTCGCCGAGCAGATCTGCCGGGTCCTCGATGCCCACCGAGAGGCGGACCAGGTCGTCGGGCACCTCGAGCTGCGATCCAGCTGTCGACGCATGCGTCATCGCACCGGGGTGCTCGATCAGCGACTCGACCCCGCCCAGCGATTCCGCGAGAATGAAAACTTCTGTGCGCGAGCACAACCGGCGCGCAGCCTCGGCGCCGCCACGCATACGCACCGACACCATGCCGCCGAATCCGCTCATCTGGCGGGCGGCAACCTCGTGGCCGGGATGCTCGGGCAGGCCGGGATAGAGCACCTGGCTCACAGCAGCATGGCCGGCCAGCAGCTCGGCAACCTTTGCGGCATTGGAGCTGTGCCGCTGCATGCGCAGCTCGAGCGTCTTGAGACCGCGCATCGTCAGGTACGCATCGAACGGGCCGGGCACCGCGCCCGCGCCGTTCTGCAGGAAGGCGAACTTGGTGTCGAGTTCCTCGTCATTGGTCACCAGAGCGCCGCCGACCACATCGGAGTGCCCGCCGATGTACTTCGTCGTCGAGTGCAACACGATATCGGCGCCCAGGTTCAGCGGCTGCTGCAACGCCGGTGAGGCAAACGTGTTGTCCACCAACACCTTCTGGCCGGAGACGGCAGCGATCCCGGCGATCCCGGAGATGTCGGCGATCGACAGCAGCGGGTTGGTGGGCGTCTCCACCCAAATCAGCTTCGTGTTGGCGGCGATTGCCGCGCGCACCGCGTCGAGATCGGACAGCGCCACCGGGGTGTGCTGCACACCCCACTGGGTGAACACCTTGTCGATCAGCCGGAAGGTGCCGCCGTAGGCGTCGTCGGGGATGACGACGTGATCGCCGGGACGCAGCACGGCCCGCAGCACGCAGTCGGTGGCGGCCATTCCCGAGCTGAACGCTCGCCCGAAGGTGCCATCCTCGACCGAGGCCAGCACCGCTTCCAGCGCTTGCCGAGTCGGGTTGCCGGTGCGGGCATATTCGAACCCGCCGCGCAGGCCACCCACCCCGTCCTGGGCGAACGTGCTGCTCGCATAGATCGGAGCGTTGACGGCTCCGGTCGCCGGATCCGGCCGGTAGCCGGCGTGGATGGCCCTGGTCGCAAACCCTTGCGCCCGGTGCCGGTCGGCAGCACTGCGTTGCTCACTCATCGAGAGCGAGCCTATCGGTTCAAAAGCTCAGAGCGGCACGCAGACGGTCGTCATGATTTTATCGGCGATCGTCTGCCGCTTGGCATCCCACAAGGGGAACAGGAAGCCGATGTAACAGATGATCGCGTCCACGAAGTGGGCGAGCTGGCGCACGATCGACATCCCGAAACCGATCGGCAAACCGGTTCTCTCGCCGATCACCTTGAACTTGAGCACCGACTTGCCGATGCTCGAGCCGGTCGTGCCCTGGCGGTAGCCGTAGTTCCATACCCAGAACGCGATCGCGGCGAGCCCGAACACGAACGACAGGATCAGTCCCAGCGCCGACGGCTGCGACGTGCAGTACACGCCGTAGTTGTTGTCGCCGCTGCTCGACGTGCAGTTGTTCTCTCCGGTGGCCGCCATCAGGCCCTGGCCGACTCCGGACAGGATCGCAATGGGGATGACGTCGATGATGTAGGCGCCGACCCGGTTGATCCACGGGGTATAGGCATCCTTCGGCAACGCGCCTGCCCCGGGTGGAGGCAGTGGCGGGTAGTTGCCGGGAGGAGGAGGGGGATAGTTACCCGGCGGCGGAGGCGGGGGCGGGTAGTTGCCGGGAGGAGGAGGCGGCTGTGTCATCGATTTCCTTGTCTTACCGCGGGATACAGATCGTCGAGAGGATCTTGTCGACCAGCGACTGCCGCTTGCTGTCCCACAGCGGGAACAGGACGGCGACGAGCCAGACGATGCCGAAGCACAGGTACGTGGCCACGGTGTAGAGCACCTCACGCACCAGGGACAACCAGAAACCGATTGGCTGCCCGGTCTTTTCGCTGACCACCTTGAACTTCATGACCGACTTGCCGATGCTCGAACCGGTCTTGCCCTGGCGATATCCCAGGTTCCAGATCACGAACGCGTAGCCGATCACAATGGAGACTGCAAGCGCCGTCTGCCCTGTCGTCGAGGCGCCCGTCGCGCAGAACTCACCGAGGTTGTACTCGGAGGAATCGGTCACGCAGGCCGTCTCTTGGGTGGCGGCCAGAATGCCACCGCCGATACCGATGATGACGAACACCGGAAGGTAGTCGATGATCCACGCCACGACACGGGTGAACCACGACGTGTAGGCGCTCTGCGGCAGCGGCGGGACCGGCTGCCCGGGAGGCGGCGGCGCGTACCCGGCGCCGGGAGGCGGCGGCGCATAACCACCCTGTGGGGGCGGCGGAGGCGGATAGCTTCCTGGCGGGGGCGGCGGTGAATAGCCACCACCGGACGGCGGAGCCTGGTAGCCCCCGGGCGGTGGCGGCGGCGGAGGCGGAGGGGGGTAGTTCCCCGGCGGGGGGCCTGGCGGTTGTTCAGTCATGGCACGCCTTCCACTCCTTCAGTGATCACCTGTGGTGAAGCGGCATAAATGTACCTGAGAAGGACCTGCGCATCGCGGTAAAGCGGAATCTTCATCTGCCCGACACATCGGGCGTTAACCAGCGAAGAATATTTGCTCAGGCAACAATTTCAGCGTCGGCGCGGTGCATCGGACAGGAAGCCGAGCAGATCGTGGCGGGTGATGACGCCGACGGGCTTGCCGTCCTCGACGACCATCAGCGCATCCCAGTCCCGCAACGACTTCGCCGCCGAACTGACCAACTCCCCCGCCCCGATCAGCGGCAGCGGCTGGCTCATGTGCAGCGACACCGCGTCGGCAAGGTTGGCCCGGCCCTCGAACACCGCCGAGAGCAGTTCCCGCTCCGACACACTGCCGGCCACCTCGCCGGCCATCACGGGAGGTTCGGCGCCGACGACCGGCATCTGGGAGACGCCGTACTCGCGCAGGATGCCGATGGCGTCGCGCACGGTCTCCTGCGGGTGGGTGTGCACCAGGTCGGGCAGCGCGCCGGACTTGCCCCGCAGCACGTCGCCGACCGTCGGCTCGACCACCGAGCCGTCCAGGCGGGACCGCAGGAAACCGTAGGACGACATCCACCCGTCGTTGAAGATCTTCGACAGATAGCCGCGCCCGCCGTCCGGCAACAACACCACGACCAGCGAATCCGGCCCCGCCTCCTGTGCCACCTTCAGCGCGGCCACCACGGCCATCCCGCAGGAGCCGCCGACGAGCAGCGCTTCCTCGCGGGCCAGCCGGCGGGTCATGTCGAAGGAGTCGGCGTCGGAGACCGCGATGATCTCGTCGGGCACGGACGGGTCGTAGGCGGCCGGCCAGAAGTCCTCGCCGACGCCCTCGACCAGGTAGGGCCGGCCGGTCCCGCCGGAGTACACCGAGCCTTCGGGGTCGGCGCCGATCACCTTCACCGTGCCGCCGGACACTTCCTTGAGGTAGCGCCCCGCGCCGGTGATCGTGCCGCCGGTGCCCACGCCCGCGACGAAGTGGGTGACCTTGCCGTCGGTATCGGCCCAGATCTCCGGGCCGGTTGTCTCGTAGTGGCTGGCCGGCCCGTTGGGGTTGGAGTATTGGTCGGGTTTCCAGGCGCCCTCGATCTCGCTGACCAGCCGGTTGGAGACGCTGTAGTAGCTGTCCGGGTGATCGGGCGCCACCGCCGTCGGGCACACGACAACCTCGGCGCCGTAGGCGCGCAGCACGTTCTGCTTGTCCTCGCTGACCTTGTCCGGGCAGACGAAGATGCACTTGTAGCCGCGGCGCTGCGCCACCAGGGCCAGCCCGACGCCGGTGTTGCCGGAGGTGGGTTCGACGATCGTGCCGCCGGGTTTCAATTCGCCGCTGGCCTCGGCCGCGTCGATCATCTTGGCGGCGATGCGATCCTTGGCGCTACCGCCAGGACTGACGTACTCGATCTTGGCGGCGACCAACCCTGAGCCCTCCGGAACGACGGAGTTCAGTTGGACCAGTGGGGTGTTCCCGATCAGCTCGCTGATGTGGGACGCGATGCGCATGCCTACATCGTGTCAGGCCGCCCGCTGCGACGCCTAGCCGGTCGCTTCGCGGATGTACTCGCCGATCTGCCGCAGCGAGCGCTTGGCTTCCGGGATCAGCGGCGCGGCGAGCTGGAAGTCGTGGATCTGGCCGGGCCACACCCGCACCTCGGTGGGCACGCCGGAGGCGGCCAGCCGCCGCGCCGCCAGCCGGGCGTCATGCAGCAGGACTTCCGAGCCGGACACATGGATCAGGGTGCGCGGAAGTCCCGGCTCGATGTGATCGAGTGGTTCGTACACGCCCTCGGGTTCGCCGTCGACGATGTTCTTGGCCGCCGCCTTGGCGACCAGGGCGACGAGAGCGTCAAAGGCCTTGGGCGGGAACATCGCATCGGTGTGGATGTTCGGGTGCGTCAGCTTCTGCTCGTGGTCGAGTTGCAGCAGCGGCGAGATGGCCACCAGCGCCGCGGGCTCCTCGCCGAGCGCCTGCAGCCGCTGTGCGAGCGTCAGCGCGAGGTAACCGCCTGCGGAGTCGCCGGCCAGCACGATCTGGTCGGGCTCGTAGCCGCGCGTCCGCAGCCATTGGTAGGCGTCGTAGCAGTCGTCGACGGCGTTGCCGATCGTGTGCTTGGGAATCAGCCGGTAGTCGACGACCAGCACCGGGGAGTCGGCGAACTTCGACAGCGCGACCGAGATCCGGGTGTGCGAATTCACGCCACAGGTCAGGAATGCACCGCCATGCATGTAGAGCACGACGCGGCGATGGCCGTCGGCGGGCAGCACGCCGGGAGCACGAACCAGTTGCGCGGAGGCGTTGGGCAACCCGACGGTTGCCCGCACGGTGCCGGGGGTGGGCAGCAACGCCCGTGCGACGAAGTCGACCAGGCCAAATGGCCATGGCCAGTGGGGAACGTGACTGAGAACGGCCAACGTCGGCCACATGGTGACGCGGGTGCCCATCGAGACCAGCCGCGCGGCGACGCTGGGGCCGCTCTCGACGACCTCGACCGGCGCGCCGTCGCTGACCGGATAGCGGCGCGGGCTTCGCCCCTTCGCGGACCCGCTGCCAGCATTGACACCGTGTGGGGCCGAGGCCCGGACCTTACTGGGTGCGGTCATCGCAACACTCCCTACGCCAATGTAGATACGTGTCCCGGACGATCGAGCGGAGCCCGGTGACTTAGCTTGGCACGCGTATTACCTACAACAACTAACGAGTTGATTTCTTACCGGATCTGATACCTCTCCGTAATCGCGGGGCCACCGTCGCGACCAGATTCACGCCCGAGCAGCACCTAAACTGATCCGGTGGGCATACGCTCTCCGCGAAAGTCGACAGCGGCGCTGGCAGCGGCGGGGGTTCTGGCTTCTACCGGCACCGCCGTCCTGGGTGCGCGCAGTTTGCTTAGCGGGCAGGCGGATCAAGTTCGCAGCGTGATCCCCAAATCCTGGGACATGCCACCTCGCGCCGACGGCGTCTACACGCCCGGTGGCGGACCGGTCCGTCGCTGGGAACGTGGGGTGCCGTTCGACCTTCATCTCATGGTCTTCGGGGATTCGACGGCCACCGGGTACGGCTGTCGCTCCGGTGACGAAGTCCCCGGGGTGCTGATCGCGCGGGGGCTGGCCGAGGAGTCCGGCAAGTCGATCCGGTTGTCGACCAAGGCGATCGTCGGCGCGACGTCGAAGGGCCTGTCCGGTCAGGTGGACGCCATGTTCGTGGCGGGCCCGCCGCCGGACGCGGCGGTGATCATGATCGGCGCCAACGACATCACCGCGCTCAATGGACTCAGCGCGTCAGCGCGTCGGCTCGGCGCAGCCGTGCAGCGGCTGCGCTCCTCCGGCGCGGTGGTCGTCGTCGGAACGTGCCCGGATTTCGGTGTCATCAAGGAGATCCCGCAACCGCTGCGGTCGTTCGCCCGCGCGCGCGGGCTGCGCCTGGCCCGCGCGCAGGCCGCTGCGGTGCGCACCGCAGGCGGACTTCCGGTGCCGCTGGCCGATCTGCTGTCGCCGAACTTCCTGCAGGCGCCCGAGGTGATGTTCTCCGAGGATCGCTACCACCCGTCGGCGGCCGGATATGCGTTGGCCGCCAACCAGTTGTTGCCTGCGCTGTGCCATGCCCTCGGGGAGTGGACGGGGGAAACAGTCGCCGATCTGCCATGGGCCACCCGCTCGGAGGTCCGTGCGCTGACCGACCGGCTCGGCCCCTTGGTGCGGCTGTTGCGGCGCCGCACGACCGGGGTGCCCGCACCGATCGTGGTTCCTGCGAGCTAGGTTCGTTTGCAGTCGTCGCTGCATACCTCCCGAGGAGCCATCTCATGCCTGAAGCCGTCATCGTTTCCACTGCCCGCTCGCCGATCGGGCGCGCGCAAAAGGGGTCGCTGGCCACCATTCGCCCAGACGATCTGGCCACCCAGATGGTGCGTGCCGCTCTGGACAAGGTGCCCTCGTTGGACCCCCGCGACATCGATGACCTGATCATGGGCTGCGGCCAGCCCGGCGGTGAGTCCGGGTTCAACATCGGCCGCGTTGTGGCCGTCGAATTGGGTTACGACTTCCTGCCGGGCACCACGGTCAACCGCTACTGCTCGTCCTCGCTGCAGAGCAGCCGGATGGCGTTCCACGCGATCAAGGCCGGCGAAGGCCACGCCTTCATCTCGGCGGGTGTGGAGACGGTTTCGCAGTTCGGCAAGGGCAGCGCCGACGGCTGGCCGGACACCAAGAACGCGCTGTTCGCCGAGGCCCAGGAGCGGTCGGCGGCGGGCGCCGCCGGTGCCGAGGAGTGGCACGATCCGCGCGCAGACGGCCTGATTCCCGACGTGTACATCGCGATGGGCCAGACCGCCGAGAACGTGGCGCTGCACACCGGGATCAGCCGTGAGGATCAGGACCATTGGGGCGTGCGTTCGCAGAACCGCGCCGAGGAGGCCATCAACAGCGGCTTCTTCGCGCGCGAGATCGTGCCGGTGACGCTGCCCGACGGCACCGTCGTCAGCACCGATGACGGCCCGCGCGCCGGCACCACCTACGAGAAGATCAGCCAGCTCAAGCCGGTGTTCCGGCCCAACGGCACGATCACCGCGGGCAACGCCTGCCCGCTGAACGACGGCGCCGCGGCGCTGGTGATCGTCTCGGACACCAAGGCCAAGGAGTTGGGGCTGACCCCGCTGGCGCGCATCGTGTCGACCGGGGTGTCCGGGCTGTCGCCGGAGATCATGGGCCTGGGCCCGATCGAGGCCGTCAAGAAGGCCCTTGCGAACGCGAACAAGACGATCTCCGACATCGACCTGTTCGAGATCAACGAGGCGTTCGCCGTGCAGGTGCTCGGCTCGGCGCGGGAGCTGGGGATCGACGAGGACAAGCTCAACGTCTCCGGCGGCGCGATCGCGCTGGGGCATCCGTTCGGCATGACGGGCGCGCGGATCACAGCCACGCTGCTGAACAACCTGCAGACCTACGACAAGACGTTCGGCATCGAGACGATGTGCGTCGGCGGCGGCCAGGGTATGGCCATGGTCATCGAGCGACTCGCGTAAAGGCACCTAGCTCGCCGATTCTGCGGGGAGAGCGTCCCTCCGCGGGGATTTCAGGCTCTCACCGCAGAGCTGATTGCCGTCGTGCGATGGCATCGCGCACCAATCGCACGATGTGGTCGGCGGTATCCCCGACCAGTACACGGATGACGACCCATCCCAGTCGCTCCAATTCGCGTGAGCGTTGCACATCTCTCGCGTATTGCAGGCGATCGGTGCGGTGGTGTTCTCCGTCGTATTCGACCGCGACTTTGATGTCCTCCCAACCCATGTCGAGGTAGTACTTCGGCCAGCCGTTCGAACCCAGAACGGGTATCTGCGTGCGCGGGCGAGGCAGCCCCGCGTCGATGAGGATCACTCGAAGCCAGCTCTCCTTCGGCGACTGGGCGCCGGTGTCGACCAGACTCAGCACCGTCTCGAGCTGCCGCAGGCCCGGCGCACCGCGGTGCTGGGCGCCGACTGCTGCTACCTCCTCGACACTGACGCCGGTCGCTCGGAGCAGGGCATCCATCCGCGCGACCGTCGAGTGCTTCGGGCGACGACGTCCGACATCGAACGCGGTGCGCGACGGCGTGGTCACACGCAGGCCGCCCAACTCCATGTACTCGCCGGGTAGCAAGCGGAGGTAGTGCGTCCGAATACCCTTCGGCGGTCGCGCATTCGGCCACATCAGTTCGACGGGCAGGTCGTGGTCAAGCCACTTGCTTCCATGCAACCCCGCCGCCGTTAAACCCATGACGATGCCCTCGCGGTGCGACCACAGCCAAGCCGCCTTCGCGCGGTCGCACAGCGTGAGCTCAACACCTTTCGGCGCATAGACGTCGGGAAATACTGCCGTATAGCGGGTTCGCAATAGATGCTTGCGAAGTTGTCCGCTGGCGATTGCCTCTGAGCCGATGAAGGGTCCGGTGCATGCCACCAGCCCACCTTCGCGTGCACCTGGCATCGGTTCTGCACACGGAGCGACCCGCTGGGGATGAAACACGATCTGTCAGCAGAACCGATGCAGCTCCCCCACAAACACGACAAAGCCCCGGCCGTGCAGGCCGGGGCTTTGTGCGTAAGAGCAGCTAGCGACTCTGGAAGTACGACAGCAGTCGCAGGATCTCCAGGTACAGCCAGACGAGTGTCACCGTCAGGCCGAGGGCCACACCCCAGGCCGCCTTCTCGGGCGCGCCGGCGCGGATCATCTGGTCGGCGGCGTCGAAGTCGATCAGGAAGCTGAACGCCGCGAGCGCGATGACGAACAGCGAGAACGCGATGGCGATCGGGCCGCCGCTGCGCAGGCCGAGACCCTCGCCGCCGCCGACACCGAACATCGCCAGCACGAAGTTGCCGAGGATCAGCACCAGCACACCGACCATGCCCGCGACGATCATGCGGGTGAACTTGGGGGTGACCCGGATGGCGCCGGTCTTGTAGACGACGAGCATGCCGAAGAACACGCCGATGGTGCCAAGCACGGCCTGGCTGATCATCACGCCGGCGTTGGCGCCGGACACGACGACATTGGCGAAGATAAACGAGACCGCGCCGACGAACAGACCTTCCAGCGCCGCGTAGCTCAGCACGATGGCCGGGTTGTCCTGCTTACGGCCGAACGTCGCGACCAGCACCAGGGCCAGGCCGCCGAGCGCACCGATCAGGGTGAACGGCATGGCCAGCGCCAGGTTGGCCGACACCAGGAAGTAGGAGATGACGGCGACGACCGAGAGTACAGCCAGGGTGATGCCGGTCTTGGTGACGACGTCATCGATCGTCATGGGCCGCGAGACACCGGTCTGCGGCTGGTACTGCGCGGTATAGGGGTCGGCCTGGTAGGCCACCTGCTGGGCACCGGCGACGCCGGTACCGAATTGTGCGTATCCGCCCTGCTGCTTGGGCAGCGAACGAAATACCGGGTTGCTGGTCTCCCGCACCGTCGGAATCCTCTCCTGGAAGTCGCGTAACGCACCGTCAACGAACGGCGTCTCGAACCGGTTCCCAGGAAGTCCACAACATTCTTCCCGGCGTGTCCGGCCCTATGAAGCCTGACCTTACCTGTGCGCGGCAACCGGCGGGTGCTGATCTAGATCGGCCGAATGGTACCTTCCCCTGAGATTAGTAGGACATCCAACCTTTTAGGACCGGAAGGACCGCACTGTCGTGACGGCTGAATCCGACGAAGTCGTGACCTATGTCGAGGGCAGCATCGGCTTCCTGACACTCAACCGCCCGAAGGCCATCAACTCGCTCACCCACAACATGGTCACGATCATCGCCAAGACGCTGACCGACTGGGCGGATGACGACAGGGTGCGCGCGGTGGTCCTCACCGGCGCCGGCGAGCGCGGCTTGTGCGCCGGCGGCGACGTCGTCGCCGTCTACAACAGTGCCCGGGCCGACGGCTCCGAGGTGCGCAAGTTCTGGTTCGACGAGTACCGGCTCAACGCCCAGATCGGCAACTACCCCAAGCCGTACGTGGCGATCATGGACGGCATCGTGATGGGCGGCGGCGTCGGGGTCGCCGCGCACGGCAGCGTCCGGGTGGTGACCGACACCTCCAAGATCGCCATGCCCGAGGTCGGGATCGGACTGATTCCCGACGTCGGCGGCTCCTATCTGTTGGCCCGGGCACCCGGCGGGCTCGGCTTGCACGCCGCGCTCTCCGGTGCCCCGTTCGGCGGAGCCGACGCGATCGCGCTCGGATTGGCCGACCACTACGTCCCGCACGACGCACTCGAGGCCTTCGTCGCCGCGATCGTCGCAGACGGCGTCGACGCGGCCGTCAAGGCCTTCGCCGTCGATCCCCCGCCGAGTCACCTTCTGGCCCAGCAGCATTGGATCGACGAGTGCTATGCCGGCGAGAAGGTGGCCGATATCATCGCCGCCCTGCGCAACCATGACGTAGACGAAGCCAAGAAAGCCGCCGACCTCATCGCGTCGCGCTCCCCCATCGCGGCATCGGTCGCGCTGGCTTCGATCCGCAGGGCCGGCAAGCTCGACACCTTGGAAGACGTTCTGGTGCAGGAGTACCGGGTGTCCTCGGCGGCGGCTCGCTCCCACGATCTGGTGGAGGGCATCCGCGCCCAGATCATCGACAAGGATCGGAACCCGAAGTGGAACCCACCGTCGCTCGCGGCAGTGACCGACGAGGATGTGGAACAGTACTTCGCGCCGGCCGACCCAGACCTGACCTTCGAGGAGCACAAGTGAGCCCCCAAACGAGCTTTGAAACCATCCTGGTCGACCGCGACGAGCGGGTCGGCACCATCACGCTCAACCGCCCCCAAGCGCTCAACGCGCTCAACAGCCAGGTGATGGTCGAGGTCACCACGGCCGCCGCCGAATTCGACGCCGATCCCGGTATCGGTGCCATCGTGATCACCGGCAGCGCCAAGGCGTTCGCTGCCGGCGCCGACATCAAGGAGATGGCCACCCTCTCGTTCTCGGAGGTTTTCGACGCCGACTTCTTCGCGGCTTGGGGCAAGCTCGCCGCCGTCCGCACCCCCACCATCGCCGCGGTGGCCGGTTACGCCTTGGGCGGCGGCTGTGAGCTGGCGATGATGTGCGACGTGCTGATCGCCGCCGACACTGCGAAGTTCGGTCAGCCCGAGATCAAACTCGGTGTGCTGCCGGGGATGGGCGGCTCGCAGCGGCTGACCCGCGCGATCGGCAAGGCCAAGGCCATGGACCTCATCCTGACCGGTCGCACGATCGACGCTGCCGAGGCCGAACGCAGCGGCCTGGTGTCGCGGGTGGTGCCCGCCGACGATCTGCTCACCGAGGCCAAAGCCGTTGCGGCGACGATCTCGCAGATGTCGCGTTCGGCTGCGCGGATGGCCAAGGAAGCCGTCAACCGCGCCTTCGAATCCACCCTCACCGAGGGCCTCCTCTACGAGCGCCGGCTGTTCCACTCCGCCTTCGCCACCGACGACCAAACCGAGGGTATGGCCGCCTTCACCGAGAAGCGCACTCCGAACTTCACGCACCGCTAAGGTGCTGTCGTGAGCGTCACTGAGGCGGAGCCAGCTCTGGAGCCCAAACCCGAGCCGAAACCGGACTGGTGGCAGCGGCGCTACACGTTCACCGGCACCGCCGTCGGTCTGGTCTTCCTCGGCCTTTCACTCAGCCCATCGCTGCTACCGCGCGGACCGCTGTTTCAGGGTCTAGTGAGCGGCGCCGCAGGAGCGATCGGATACGGCCTCGGCGTCTTTGCCGTCTGGCTGGTGACTTTCATGTTGTCGCGATCGTCCAGCCCGCATCCGCCGCGATGGGCCTGGCTGGTGCTCGTCATCGTCGGCGCCATCTGGCTGGTCCTCACGATCTACTGGTTTCACGTCTGGCAGGACCACGTCCGCGACCTGATGGGTGTGCCACGCTTGAAGTGGTACAACTACCCGCAAGCCGGGCTCATCGGCGTGATCGCGTTGTTCGTGTTCGTCGAAATCGGCCAGCTGATAGGCAAACTCGTCAGATTCCTGGTTCGCCAGCTGAATCGCTTTGCGCCACCGCGCGTTTCGTTCGTGGTTGTGGTCGCGATACTGCTGAGCGTGGCGATCGCGCTGCTCAACGGCATTGTGGTCAGGGGCGGTATGAGCTTCCTGAACAGCACCTTCGCCTCGGTCAACGACGAGATGGATGCGGACAATCCGGCACCGACAACGCCGCTGCGTTCGGGCGGGCCTGGCTCGCTGGTCACCTGGGATACGTTGGGCCATCAGGGCCGCGTCTTCGTCTCCGGTGGCCCCACCGTCGAGCAGCTCACGAAATTCAACGGCGCTCCCGCTGTCGAACCGATCCGCGCCTACGCCGGTAAGAACTCCGCCAAGAACATCAAGGCAGCCGCCGACCTCGCCGCCAGGGAGCTGGAGCGGGCCGGCGGCTTCAAGCGCAAGGTCATCGCGGTCGCCACGACGACCGGGACCGGCTGGATCAACGAAGCCGAAGCCTCCGCGCTGGAATACATGTACAACGGCGACACCGCGATCGTGAGCATGCAGTACTCCTTCCTGCCGAGCTGGCTGTCGTTCCTGGTGGACAAGGAGAACGCGCGCCAGGCCGGGCAGGCGTTGTTCGAGGCGGTCGACGCGCGGTTGCGCGAGCTACCGGAGGCGCAGAGGCCCAAGATCGTGGTGTTCGGCGAAAGCCTGGGCTCCTTCGGTGGTGAGGCGCCGTTCCTGAGCCCGAACAACATCATCGCGCGCACCGACGGGGCGCTGTTCTCCGGCCCGACGTTCAACAACACGATGTGGGACGACGTCACGGTCAACCGCGACGACGGCTCGCCGATGTGGCTACCGATCTTCGACGACGGCCAGAACATCCGGTTCGCCGCACGGCCCGACAACCTGGGCCGACCAGACAAAACGTGGGGGTACCCGCGGATCGTCTACCTGCAGCACGCCTCGGACCCGATCACGTGGTGGAACCCCGATCTGCTGTTCGCCGAACCGGATTGGCTACGCGAACCGCGCGGCTACGACGTGTCCGCCGACATGTACTGGATTCCGATCGTGACGTTCCTGCAGGTGTCCGCGGACATGGCGGTGGCCGTCGACGTGCCCGACGGGCACGGGCACCGCTATGTACGCGACGTGGTCAACGCGTGGGCAGCGATCCTGCAGCCACCGGGGTGGACGGCAGAGAAGACGGACCGGTTGCGCGGGATCGTCACTGCGCCAGAGTAATTCGACTCAGCGTAGCGAGTCGGCGGCAGCGTCATGCCTTCGGTCCGCCGGCGACATAGATCACCTGGCCCGAGACATAGCCGCTTCGCTCATCAACGAAAAAGGACACCACGTTCGCGATGTCGTCCGGTACACCCGCACGCCCGGCCGGGATTTCGCTGACGTACTGGGCGGTGAGTTCCTCGAATGACATGCCCAGCCGTGCCGCGGTGGCTGCCGTCATCTCCGTCGAAATGAACCCTGGCGCTATGGCATTCGCAGTGACACCGAACTTGCCCAACTCAATCGCGAGGGTCTTGGCCATGCCGATCAAACCCGCTTTGGCGGCTGAGTAATTGGTCTGACCCCGGTTGCCCAGCGCCGCAACACTGGACAGGTTGACGATCCGCCCAAACCCTGCCGCCACCATGAACCGCTGGACCGCTGCAGTCATCAGGTACGCACCCGTGAGGTGGACGGCGATAACCGTGTCCCAGTCCTCACGCGTCATCCGGAACAGTAGGTTGTCGCGGGTCACGCCCGCGTTGTTCACGAGCACAGTCGGATCGCCCAGCCCAGAACACACCGCCGCAATGGCATCCTCAATCTGCTCGCTCGACGTGATGTCGGCAGTGACCGCCATCGCCCGGCCCCCGGTGCCGACGATCGAGGAGGCAACGGCTTCGGCGCCTTCACCATCGCGGTCAAGTACCGCTACGGCCAAACCGTCGGCGGCCAAGCGACGCGCCACGGCGGCACCGATTCCTCTGGCTGCGCCAGTCACGAGTGCGACTCGTTGCTGTGGATCAATCGACATCATAGACACCAATCTTGTTGTCTCCGTGCGTGATTTCGCTCAGGCGGCAATTGTCGATCCCAGTCGACGCGGTCTCACTGACCCGGATACGCCATGCTCACTTGCAGATCCGTCCCACCAGCGACACTGATCGTCTGACCGATCACAAACCGCGCTTGATCGGAGACGAGGAACGCGACAACTGAAGCGATATCGCTGGGACGTCCGTAGCCCAGGGGCCTAGTGCTGGTCGACTGCTCCAGATCGCGGCCACTGTTCGCGGTCTGGGTTTGCAGCGACGGGACCTTCGTACTGCTTCGCGGTACCGCGATCAGGCCCGGGGCAACACAATTCACCCGGACACCGCGCGCCGCGACTTCAAAGGCGGTATCGCGCGACAGCGCGATGATGCCGGCTTTCGACGCTGCATACGCCGCATGGGGAACCGTGTAGTGGAGCGCGGCAACCGAAGCGATGTTGACGATCGCCCCCTTGCCATTGCTAACCATCGCCGGCAGCGTGCGGCTCATGAACAGATGCGTGCCCCGCAAGTTGACCGCGATCTGGCGATCGAAGTCCTCATCGGAGTGCTCGACGTACGGTTTTTGAACGGTGATCCCGGCATTGTTCACCAGCACACTGATCGGCCCGAGTGCGCTTTCCGCGGATGCGACGGCAGCTTCCACCGCGCTCGGCTGGCTGACATCGCACAGTGCGGTACACACTTTCGCCCCGAACGCGGTGAACTCTGTTTGCGCCTTAGCAAGTCCAGCTTCGTCGGTGTCGACGAGAGCGACCGCCGCCCCTTCGCGCGCGAGTCGTTCGGCGATCGCCCGGCCCAGCCCAGATGCTGCACCTGTCACCAGGGCAATGTCACCGCTCAAGTCATACATGTAGCCACATCCCCACATCGGTTGCACTTGTGTGTTGTTGCCAGCGTTGATCTTTAGAGCAGCCGTGGAAACCAGTGCGCTGTCATCACGTCAGAAGCTCGGCAGCTGACGGTAGCATACCGACCGTACGCCCGGTAGACAAAGGCAATGAGCCGCTCGGCGCTCCTATGCGCGAGCTTGCGCCCCACCGAAGTAGAGCTTCCAGAAGGCCGTGGCGAGTTCGCTCGGCGTCAGGCCGCCCCCGGGGCGATACCAGGAGATTGTCCAATTGAGCAAGCTGAGCAGCCCGAAGGCCAGTTCTTTGACAGTCAGATCCGCTCGGAGCGCGCCGGCCTCCTGAGCGTCGGCTATCACACGGATGACCAG
This sequence comes from Mycobacterium sp., assembly GCA_023264735.1. GTDB lineage: Bacteria > Actinomycetota > Actinomycetes > Mycobacteriales > Mycobacteriaceae > Mycobacterium. The sequence continues at coordinate 22,275 of JAHFVD010000092.1, forward strand.
GGCTTCGTAGGCATCGCGAGCGACCTGCACCTCGTCGCGGTACGCCCCGGTCAGCGCTCGCAACTCTTGCAGCATCGTCGCGTGGAGATCGAGGTCGCCCAGCACCGATTCGAGGTGCGCGCGCAACACCGCTCGCACCTTTTCCAGCGGATCGCTTTGGGCATCGACGGCCGCCGATACCGACTCGGTGACCCGATGCAGCGACTCCAGGCAGATCAGTCGCAGCAAATCCTCTTTGCTAGCGATGTGGTAGTAGAGGGACGCTTTGGTGATACCTAGCCGTGCCGACAACTCACGGGTCGTGCTCACCGCGTAACCTTGCTCGCGGAACAGCCGAGCTCCGTCGGAGATGACTCGGCTCGACGTCGGCACCTTGACCGGAGCCTTCTTGGCACTATCCTTTGCCAGGACCTTTGACGCGGTTTTCCCAGAAGCGGTGTGAGCGTTGGTCACTTGCCATCCTCAACTTGTCTCAACCTGACGGGCGACCGGTCGAATACCGACCATCCTAACTTAGTATTAGTGCACAATACGGACCCGACCAGCGCGGCGTCACCCTATCCGGCCGGGCGCCCGCTCGGCATGTGTAGGTTGTCTGCGGAAAAGGAGGACCTTCGGTGGCCGACGATAGCGCAGGACCGCAACCGCGGTGGTGGCCCGCACCAAATCGCTTCCTGGCCGCGCTGGCTACCGGGGATGCTCCGCCCACCACCATCTGGCTGACACTGCAGTCACCGAATGTCGTCGAGATGGCCGGCATGCACGGAATCGACGCCGGCATCATCGATTTGGAGCATACGGCCGATGATCTGCGCAATGTGCAGGCAATGATCGTGGCTGCGGAGCGTAGCGGTATGACAGCGCTTGTTCGCGTACCTCAGGTCGACCCGCATCTCGTTGGTCGCGTGCTCGATGCCGGCGCCGGCGGCGTGGTGTTCCCCATGGTCTCCACAGCGCAAGAGGCCGCACTCGCACGGGAGTCGATGCACTATCCGCCGACAGGACGTCGCGGTTGGGCCGGCGCACACGCCCGGCACGTCAAATGGTGCGGCTCCGAGCTCGCCGCTCTCGGCCCCGGATTGCTCAGCCCCGACTTCACGCTCGCCGCCGACGCCAGTTTGGCATCGATCTTCATGATCGAAAGCCCCGAAGGTGTTGCCAACATCGACGACATCCTCGAAGCGGGACGCCCACACGCCGTGATCTTCGGCTGGGGCGACTTCCTGCTGCGCGCAAATTTCGACCGATCAGAACTCGAAGCCGCCCGCCGGCGGATCTATGACCGGTGCAAGCAGCGAGGAATCGGTATCGCGCTCGACCCTGGCGGCGCTCCCGATCTGCCGTATTACCCAGGCTGCTTCGTTTCTGTTGGCGTCGATTCGGTGATCAGTAGCGACGCAATCGCGGCGCGGCTCGGACAGGTCAGTCAACACTTCGGACCGGCCAGCTAGCCATCCAACTGCCGGTGAACACCCGGCGCCTTCGGCGGCCTGCCCGTAGCTCCAGCCGGGCCGCTGCGGTAAACTACCGGGCGCCCAGTCGATAGAACCGGCAAGGAGAGGTTTCGCCACATGATCCGCTTCCACCACATTGGAATCACTGTTCGTGATATCGAGGCCTCGTACCGTTTCTACCGCGATGTCGTCGGCATGCGGCTCTGGGACCAAGATGCCCAGCTCGGCGTCAGTAATCCGGACCGAACGGAAGCGGTCGCCTCGACCGGCGACGTAACGTTCATCGGTATCCAGAGCGACGCGTTCGACAAGCTCACCGACAATCCCGGGTCGGTGTTCAAGTACATCCACTTGGAGCTGCCGGACAGCTTCGTACTGCAGCTCATCGAGTACATCGAAGCCGGCGGTCCGGGGCTCGAGCTCGACCACAATCGAGCCGGTAGTCCCCATCTGAGCGTGTTCGTCGACGATGTGGAAGCGAAATATGAAGAGATACTTGCGCTTCCCGGCATCGAGCCGGTCTCGTCGATCATTGACATCGCGCCGGGCATGAGAAGTTTCTACGTCCATGATCCCGACGGTGTGCCGGTCGAGTTCCTTCAACTCATGAAGTGACAATCGCCAGCTGAATGTGGCGCCGGATGAGCTCTTCGGCTCCGCCGACGGCCGCCGCCTGAACGTGCGTTATATACCGGGCGCCCGGTTGACTCTGCGGATCGGCGTTGTTAGGCTCACACCAGCTAAGTGGCGGTCAAATGAGCACCGCATTCAGGTGCGAATGCGCTGACTCTCAAGGAAACTAGGCGGTAGACATGACGTCCGTGGCGGCTCCCCCGCTTTATCCGATGCCCCGCGACCGTAGGGCGCCGCTAGATCCCCCGCCGGCGCTCGCCGAGATGCAGCGACAGGCACCGATCGGGCGCATTCGCCTCTTCGGCGGCGAAGAAGCCTGGGTCGTGTTGGGGTACGACGCGTGCCGCCGGGTGCTCCGCAGCCCCGCCTTCAGTGCCGATTTCCAGTCTCCGGGCTACCCGCGCGTGCATCCGACGCTGAGCCACTTCGCCGCCGGTCAGCTCAACCACATGGATCCACCGGAGCACGACGTGTACCGACGCATGCTCGCCCCGGAATTCACGGTCAAGCGAATCGACCAACTCAAATCGGCCATCTCGGATTCGGTCGAAAAGCTCATCGACGCGATGGTGGCGGCTGGGCCCGGTGTCGACATGGTCGAGGCGTTGGCACTGCCGGTTCCCGCGCTCGTCACCTGTTCGCTGTTGGGTGTGCCGTACGACAAGCGTGACTACTTTGTCAGCTGCGTCGACCAGTTCCTGGGCGGAAAGGCCTCGCCAGAGCAGGTTGCCGCGGGCCGCAGCAGCTTGCGCGGTCTGCTCCGAGAGATGATCCGGGCCAAGCGCGACAACGGCGACGAAGACCTACTCAGCCGCGTTATCCATGAGTACGTCGAGACCGGCCAATTGGAAGAGGAGCAGCTGGTCGGGTTCGCCGAGCTCCTACTGGCGGCCGGCTTCGACACCACGACGAACATGATCAGCCTGGGCACTCTCGCCTTGTTGGAGCATCCCGACCAATTGGCCGTACTTCGCAGCGATCAGACGATCATGTCCAGTGCCGTCGAGGAACTCCTTCGCTTCCTCACGGTCCCTCATCTCGGCCGACACCGAGCGGCGACTGAGGATTTCGAAGTCGACGGTCAGTTGATCCGCGCCGGCGACGGCGTGGTCGTGGCGCTCAACATCGCCAACCGCGACCCCGCGCAGTTCAGTGACCCCAACACGCTCGACCTTCGCCGAGAAAACCGGGCCCATCTGGCAATGGGCTTCGGTGTTCATTCCTGCCTGGGCGCGACATTGGCCCGACTCGAGTTGGACATCGTCTACACCGCACTTCTCAAGCGCATGCCTAACCTTGCTGTGGCGGTCCCGGTCGACCAACTCGAATTCAAGAACGACAACGCCGTTTACGGCTTGGAGCACCTCCCCATTACTTGGTAGCACCCGTAGACGAGAAGGTAAGGGATCAGCATGCGAGTCCACGCTAATCAGGAGAAGTGCGTCGGAGCGGGAAGCTGCGTCGTATTGGCGCCGGCTGTGTTCGACCAGGATGACGACAGCGGCATCGTCGAAATCCGTGACGAGCATCCGGCCGAAAGTGAACGCAACGCAGTCGAGCAGGCGGTGGAGTTTTGCCCCGCCCAGGCTCTGTGGATCGAAGAAGACTAAGCGACAACGATGCCCGATGCGCAGGCCTTGAGCCAGCCGGCCCCGCTGGCCGGAAAACGGATCGTTGTGACGGGTGCTGGTGCCGGGCTGGGGCGTGCGTATGCCGTCTACGCCGCCGCCAACGGCGCGAAGGTAATCGTGAACGACCTCGATGCCGCCGCAGCGGCCGCGGCGGCGGACGAAATCGTTGCTGCCGGCGGCGTCGCGTTGTCGATCGGCGGCTCAGTGGCGGATTGGACAGCCGCCCAGAACGTAGTGGCACTGTGCGTCAACAACTTCGGCGGGATTGACGGGCTGGTGAACAACGCCGGCGTACACCGTGTCGAACAGCCATGGCTGGCCGATGAGGACACAATCCGCTCGATTGTCACCGTCAATCTCATGGGCGCTGCATTCGTCGGCGTTCACGCAATGAAGCACATGGTCGAGCAACACCACGGCAGCATCGTCAACATCACGTCCTCGGCGCAACTGGGGCTGACGAACCTTGGTGTCTATGGGGCAACCAAAGGCGCACTTGCGTCGCTGACCTACAGCTGGGCAATCGATCTGCGAGACCACGGGGTTCGGGTCAACGCGTACTCGCCGGTGGCAGAGACGGCGATGACCGTGGGCAGCCCGATACCGTTGACCGGTATACCGAAGCCCGATGAGAATGCGCCGATCGTCGGCTATCTACTCAGCGACCTTTCGGCCGATGTCACGGGGCAGGTGATCCAACGGCGCGGAGACAAGCTCGTGGTCATGACTCACCCCGATCTGAGTGAATTTGCCGGGACGGCAGCTGCGGACACGATCGAAGGCCTACACGCACAGTTCGGTCCCGTTCTGCGCAGCGGTCTGCAGCCGGTCGGCGATCCCCGTGTTCGCGCAGCAACGAGCGGCCAGCGCGAAAGCTAGTCCTCCGGTTGATGTGTGGCTGCGCGTCCGGCAGCTGGGTCCTCGTCAGGAGTGGGTGGCAGGATTCGTTCGACGCGGACCGGTATGGCATTCAGGACCGTGGTGGCGGAGAGTTCTTCTATCTCGTCGGCGAGGAAGTTGGAGGTTGAGCCTCCGGCGGCGTTGGCTCGTTGCCAGCTGCCGGCGTGGCCCCATCCGTGGGGGACGGCGATGGTGCCGGGGATCAGGTCGTCGGTGTAGGTCACGCCGAGCTCGATCGAGCTGGCCCGCGAAGTCACCTTTGCGTAGCCGCCGTCGAGCAGGCCGAAGCGCTGCGCGTCGGTGGGGTGGATCCGTAGGGCGTGGCGGCGGGTGTCGGACATCAGCCGTTGGGAGTTGTGCATCCATGAGTTGTGCGAGTTGGCCTCCCGGAGGGTGATCATCCGCAACGGGAATTCGGAGTTGTGCGGGTCGTCAGTGGTCGCGTCGAGGCGAGTTAGTTCCGCGACGATGCGGGGGTCGGTCAGTGCGATCTTCCGATCCCTGGTTTTGATCATCTTGTGGAGTGGGGCCAGTGGTAGATACTCGTGCAGGACGACGCCGTGCGGTGCCCGGGTCTGGAGCTTCTTCCATGACCAGCCCGTGCGTCGGAGCCCGAACCAGTCGCCGCCTTTGCCGGTTCGCACGATGAGGTCGGCCATCTGACGCGGGCTCATCCTGAGCCCGATCTTGGCGAGAAGGCGTAGAACCGGGGACATGTAGGCGCCGCCAAGTCCCATTCGGCGGGCGATGTCATCGAGAATCTCCCACTCCTGGCGACAGGCAGCTATCGGATCGATAACGGGTTCGGTGACCCGGATCCCTGGTCGAAGGTAGCGGTTGGAGAACAGGATCGGGATGTCCTCACGCTCGTACATCGAGGTGCAGGGCAGCAGGTAGTCGGCGTATTTGTTGGTTTCGTTCATGTAGAGGTCGAGGGAGACGAAGGTGTCGAGTTCCTGTAGCGCGCCGGTGAGGCGCTGGCCGGCCGGTCCGGTGACGACGCAGTTGGAGCCGATCATCACCATGGCCCGGATCTGGCCCTCCCCCGGTGTGCTGATCTCATCGGGCAGAGCGCTGGAGGGTAGGAACCCGAAGGAGTCCGGCAGGCCGGCCACCCGGGTGTGGACCGCGCCGTAGGAGGCCATCTTCATGCGCTCGGAAAGCGGTCCGATCTCGTTGGAGGACCAGGCCCACACCCAACCACCCGGACGCTGCAGGTTTCCGGTGACGATGCAGATGAGGTCCTGAAGGACGTTCGTCAGCGTTCCGAATTGTTGAGTGCACGTGCCGGTTCGGCCGTAGACCACCGCGGCCTTGGCGCCGCCGATCGTGCGCGCGACGTCGCGGACGACCTCGGCCGGCACGCCGGTGCGCTCGGCAGTGTCCTCCGGCGCGAACCGCGTGAGGTGCTCGCGCCAGTGGTCGAATCCCGTCGTCCAAGTGTCCACGAACGCCTGGTCGTAGTGGCCCTCGCCGATCATCACGTGCAGGACCGAGAGCAGGAACCACGGATCGGTGCCAGGTCGGATCGGAATGTGTTCGAACGTTTTCGCCGTCTGGGTCCGTCGCGGGTCAACGACGAAGACGCGGCCGCCCCGGTCGCGGATTCCGGTGATGTGTTCCCTGATCCTGGGGTCTGTGACGACGCTCCCCTTCGACAGCCACGGATTGGCACCCAGCATCAGCAAGGCGTCGGTGCGCCTGAGATCAGGTACCGGCGGGTGAGCACAATGCCCGTACAGAATCTTGTTGGCGGCGAACCGGGCGGCGGCGTCTTCGGAGTTGATTCCATAGAACCAAGGCGTGCCGACCGCTTTCTGAAACCCCTTGGCCCACAGCACGGCTGAATAGCTGAAGTTCGGCGGGTTGCCCTCGTGCACCGCGATCGACGATGGGCCGTGTTCGCTGCGTAGCCGGGTGAGTCGCGCCGATATGTCAGACAGCGCCTGTTCCCAGGTCGTCGGCTCGAACTCGCCCGGCCCGCCGGTCCGCCGCATCGGCACCGTGATCCGGTCCGGGTCATTCACGATCTGGGCCATCGCAACACCTTTGGTGCAGCTGAACCCCTTACTGTGCGGGTCCTGCTTGTCGGATCGAATACCCACCAACTTGCCGTCATCGACGGTGGCGATCA
>JAHFVD010000093.1:0-25387 GCA_023264735.1 Mycobacterium sp.
GGCGGTGGTCGTCCCGGTGGTGGCGGTGGCGGTGGTGGCTACGGCGGCGGCGGCCCCGGTGGTGCTGGCGCCGGTGCCGGTGGTGGCGCGGCTGCTGGCGGCTTCAGAGGCCGCCCCGGTGGTGGCGGTCCCGGTGGTGGCGGTGGCCGTCCCGGTCAGCGCGGTGGCGCGGCCGGTGCGTTCGGCCGTCCCGGCGGTGCCCCGCGTCGTGGCCGCAAGTCGAAGCGTGCAAAACGCGCCGAGTACGAGAGCATGCAGGCACCGGTCGTCGGTGGCGTGCGGTTGCCGCACGGCAACGGTGAGACCATCCGGCTCGCCCGCGGTGCGTCGCTGTCCGATTTCGCCGAGAAGATCGACGCCAACCCGGCCGCACTGGTCCAGGCGCTGTTCAACCTCGGCGAGATGGTGACCGCCACGCAATCTGTGGGTGACGAGACTCTCGAGCTGCTCGGCGGCGAGATGAACTACGTCGTGCAGGTCGTGTCGCCGGAGGACGAGGACCGCGAGCTGCTGTCGTCCTTCGACCTCACCTACGGCGAGGACGAGGGCGGCGAGGACGATCTCGAGTTCCGTCCTCCGGTGGTCACTGTCATGGGTCACGTCGACCACGGCAAGACCCGACTGCTGGACACGATCCGCAACGCCACGGTCCGCGAGGGCGAGGCCGGTGGCATCACCCAGCACATCGGTGCCTACCAGGTCGCCGTCGAGCATGACGGCGTCGAGCGCCTCATCACCTTCATCGACACCCCCGGTCACGAGGCGTTCACCGCCATGCGTGCGCGTGGTGCGAAGGCCACCGATATCGCGATCCTGGTGGTGGCCGCCGACGACGGTGTGATGCCGCAGACGGTGGAGGCCATCAACCACGCACAGGCGGCCGATGTGCCGATCGTGGTCGCGGTCAACAAGATCGACAAGGAGGGCGCCGACCCGGCCAAGATCCGGGCGCAGCTCACCGAGTACAACCTGGTTGCCGAGGAATTCGGCGGCGACACCATGTTCGTCGACATCTCGGCCAAGAACGGCACCAACATCCAGGCGCTCGAAGAGGCCGTGCTGTTGACCGCCGACGCCTCGCTGGATCTGCGGGCCAACCCCGATATGGAAGCCCAGGGCGTGGCGATCGAGGCGCATCTGGACCGTGGCCGTGGCCCCGTTGCGACCGTGCTCATCGCGCGCGGCACGCTGCGGGTCGGCGACTCGATCGTGGCCGGCGACGCCTACGGACGTGTGCGCCGCATGGTCGACGAGCACGGCGAGGACATCCACGAGGCACTGCCCTCCCGGCCTGTCCAGGTCATCGGCTTCACGTCGGTACCCGGCGCGGGTGACAACCTGCTCGTCGTCGACGAGGACCGCATCGCCCGTCAGATCGCGGACCGCCGCAGTGCGCGCAAGCGCAATGCACTGGCCGCCCGTACCCGCAAGCGCATCAGCCTGGACGATCTGGATGCCGCGCTGAAGGAAACGTCGCAGCTGAACCTGATCCTCAAGGGCGACAACTCCGGCACCGTGGAGGCGCTGGAGGAGGCCCTGCTGGGTATCGAGATCGGCGACGAGGTCGAACTGCGCGTCATCGACCGCGGCGTCGGTGGCGTCACCGAAACCAACGTCAACCTGGCGTCGGCGTCCAATGCGATCATCATCGGTTTCAACGTGCGCTCCGAGGGCAAGGCCACCGAACTGGCCAACCGCGAGGGAGTGGACATCCGGTACTACTCGGTGATCTACCAGGCCATCGATGAGATCCAGAGCGCGCTCAAGGGCATGCTCAAGCCGGTCTACGAGGAGCGCGAGCTCGGTCGCGCCGAGATTCGGGCGATCTTCCGGTCGTCGAAGATCGGCAACATCGCCGGTTGCCTCGTGCAGTCCGGGATCATGCGGCGCAACGCCAAGGCGCGGCTGCTGCGTGACAACATCGTTGTCGCCGAGAACCTCACGGTCTCTTCGCTCAAGCGGGAGAAGGACGATGCCACCGAGGTGCGCGAGGGTTACGAATGCGGTCTGACGCTGACGTACTCCGACATCAAGGAAGGCGACGTCATCGAGACCTACGAGCTGGTTGAGAAGGCACGGGTCTAGTGGTCGATGTAGGTAGGGCCCGAAGGCTCTCCAAGCGCATCGCCACGATCGTCGCCTCCGCGATCGAGTTCGAGATCAAGGATCCGCCGCTGGCGTTCGTGACGGTCACCGATACCAAGGTCACCGGTGACCTTCACGATGCCACCGTGTACTACACGGTGCGCGGCAACACCCTCGATGACGAGCCCGACTATGCGGGTGCGGCCGCGGCGCTGGAACGTGCCAAGGGCACGCTGCGTACCAAGGTCGGCGCCGGAACCGGTGTGCGGTTCACGCCGACCTTGTCCTTCGTTCTGGACAAGGTGCCTGACACTGCGCAGAAGATGGAGGAGCTGCTCGCCAAGGCCCGCGCCGCCGACGCCGATGTCGCGCGGATTCGGGCCGGAGCCACTCCTGCGGGCGACGCGCAGCCGTACCGTGTGGTAGGAGAAGAGGGCACACTCTCCGCGCAGGACGACCAGGACACCGGTGACCGCGATCGATTCGACGACTGAAATCACCCGCCTCGGTAGGCGGGTGGATTCGCACGGCGCCGTCGACATCCTGAACGGCGCCGGTTCGGTCAGCGTGATCTGCCACGTCCACCCCGACGCCGACAGCATCGGTGCCGGTCTGGCGCTGGCGCTGATCCTCGAGCGCGATGGTGTCGACGTTCAGGTGAGCTTCGCGACGCCGTCGAACCTGCCGGAGTCGTTGCACATGCTGCCCGGCGGTCACCTGCTGGTCGCGCCCACGGAGATGCGTCGCGACGCCGATCTCGTGGTCACCGTCGATGCGCCGAGTATCAACCGTCTGGGCGCGCTGGCCGAGCTGACCCCGCCCGGCCGCGAGGTCCTGGTCATCGACCACCATAAGTCGAACACCTTGTTCGGCAGCGTCAATCTTGTTGACCCAAAGGCGGATTCGACCACCATGGTGGTCGCCGAGCTGCTGGACGCGTGGGAGAAGACGATCGACCGTGACGTCGCCACCTGCCTGTACGCCGGGTTGACCATCGACACCGGTTCGTTCCGGTGGGCGTCGCCGCGGGCGCTGCGGCTGGCGGCGCGGCTGGTGGATTTGGGCGTGGACAACGCCACGATCAGCCGGGAGCTGTTCGACACCCATCCGTTCGTGTGGCTGCCCCTGCTGGGCCGGGTGCTGTCCAGCGCCCAGCTGGTGCCCGAGGCGGCCGCCGGGCGCGGGTTGGTCTACGCGGTGGTGGCTCACGAGGACTGGATGGAGAACCGGTCCGAAGAGGTCGAGAGCATCGTCGACATCGTGCGGACCACCCACGAGGCTGAGGTCGCCGCGGTCTTCAAGGAGATCGAGCCGCAGCACTGGTCGGTGTCGATGCGGGCCAAGAGCTACGACCTGGCCAAGGTCGCCAGCGGGTTCGGCGGCGGCGGGCACACACTGGCCGCCGGGTACTCCGCGTCCGGACCGATCGACGACGTCGTGAAGCAGCTGACCGCCGCCCTTGACTGACCCGGCCGATGACGGGGCCGGCGGGCTGGGGGTACCGCCCGGCCGAAGGCGAGGGGGAGAGCGTAGCGACCCGGGGAATGGTTCTGTCACTGGTCGTCGGATCGCCGCGCTGGCCTTTCCCGCGCTGGGTGTGCTGGCCGCCGAGCCGATCTATTTGCTGTTCGACATCGCGATCGTCGGGCGCCTCGGTGCGCTGAACCTGGCGGGCCTGGCGATCGGCGGGTTGATTCTGTCGGTTGTCAGCGCCCAGCTCACGTTCCTGTCCTACGGCACGACCGCGCGCTCGGCACGCTTCTACGGCGCGGGTAATCGGGTCGCGGCGGTCGGCGAAGGGGTGCAGGCCACCTGGCTGGCGCTGGGAATGGGCGCGGTGATCGTGACCGCGGTGCAGGTATGCGCGGTTCCGCTGGTATCGGCGATCGCGGGCAACTCCAGTGGCGGTGACATCGCCGAGGCCGCCATGCCGTGGGTGCGCATCGCCATCTTCGGGGTGCCGGCGATCCTGATCTCGGCGGCGGGCAACGGATGGATGCGCGGCGTGCAGGACACCATGCGACCGCTGCGCTACGTGCTGGTGGGGTTCGGCGTCGCCGCGGTGCTGTGCCCGCTGCTGGTGTACGGCTGGCTCGGCCTGCCGCGGTTGGAGCTGGCCGGCTCGGCGATCGCCAACCTGGTGGGCCAGTGGCTGGCCGCCGTGCTGTTCTGTCGCGCACTGCTGGTCGAGAAGGTGCCGCTGCGGCTGGACACCTCGGTGCTGCGCGCGCAGGTGGTGATGGGCCGCGACCTGGTGGTGCGCACCCTGGCGTTCCAGGCCTGCTTCGTGTCGGCGGCCGCGGTGGCCGCACGCTTTGGTGCGGCGGCTGTCGCCGCGCACCAGGTGGTGCTGCAGTTGTGGAATTTCCTTGCCCTGGTGCTGGATTCGCTCGCGATCGCCGCACAGTCACTGGTCGGTGCCGCCCTGGGCGCAGGCCGGACCGCCCACGCGAAGTCGGTGGCGTGGCGGGTGACGGTGTTCTCGACGATCGCCGCCGCGGCGCTGGCGACCGTCTTCGCCGTCGGTGCGTCGGTGCTGCCGTCGTTGTTCACCGACGACCGTTCGGTGCTCGCCGCGATCGGGGTGCCGTGGTGGTTCATGGTCGCGCAGTTGCCGATCGCCGGCATCGTGTTCGCCATCGACGGTGTGCTACTGGGCGCCGGTGACGCCGCGTTCATGCGCACCGCGACATTGGCGAGCGCGCTGATCGGCTTCCTGCCGCTGATCTGGTTGTCACTGGTGTTCGGCTGGGGCCTGTTCGGCATCTGGTCGGGCCTCAGCACGTTCATGGTGCTGCGACTGGTCTTCGTCGGCTGGCGGGCCTTCTCCGGCCGCTGGCTGGTATCGGGTACCGGCTAGGGTCCGCGCCAGATGGTCTCGGCCGCGATGCGCCGAAGCCAGGACCGGTAGTGGGGCACGCTCCAGCCGTCGCGGCGGGTCATCCGCAGAAACGTATCGGCCGCTGAGCACACGATGAATGTTGCGACGAGCTCGCCGAACGGCACATCGTCGCGGAGCCAGCCGCGGTCGCGGGCGACGGTCAGCATTCGACGGATCTGCGCGGTGATGCCGGTCAGCAACTCATCGAGGTAGCCGTTCAATTCTGCGTCGGATGCCGCCGCTCCGATGAGGGCTTGCGCCAGGTCGGCGCTTCGTTCGTGCCACTCAACCTGGTTCGACACCAGGAAGTCCAGCGCGGCCCCGGGATCGTTGATCTCGAGGAACCGCCGGCCAGTTTCGAGGTTGAGGATGTTCTCCTCCCCGGCGACACCGAACGTGACGTACTCGATGGCGGCCACCATCAGCGCAGCCTTGGGGCCATGTGCCGCAACGGTTTCGGTCGACACCCCGGCCGCCGAGGCGATCTTCGCCAGCGTGGTGCGCGGATAACCCTCCGCGGCGAACCGCTCGGCCGCGGCGGCCACGATGCGTTGGCGGGTCTGCTCGGCCTGCTGTCTGCGGAGATCGGATCGGTAGTGGCGAGTCTGCTGAGCACGCTTGCCCACATTTGGCTTGGGTGCCATAGTAACGAATACTAACCCACTGTAACCAAAACTCGGGGGCCAGATGTCATCGATTGTCATTGCGAGCGTGCCGATACACGGTCACGTCACACCATTGCTGACCGTCGCGAAAAATCTCGTCGACCGTGGTGACGATGTCCGGTTCATCACCGGCGCCCGATTCGCCGAGCAGGTGGCCGCCCAGGGGGCCACCCATATCCCGCTGCCGGCCGACGCCGATTTCGACGAGACGGTGGTGACGACGTTCCCCGAACGCGCGCCACTGAAGGGCACCAAGGCCATCGCCTTCGACATGGAGAACATCTTCGTCAAACCGTCGAAGAGCCAGTACCGCGTACTGATCGACGAGCACCGGGACCGCCCCGCCGACGCGGTGCTCTTCGACCCGACGTTCTACGGCGCCTTGTTCCTGGCGGCCCAACCACGCGCGACCCGTCCGGCGTTGGTGATGTGTGGTGTCATTCCGCTAGCTGTCGAGAGCCGCGATACCGCACCGTTCGGCATGGGCCTGCCCCCGGCTAGCTGGCTCAACCGTCCGCGCAACGCGGCATTGGTTCGCCTCACCCGACGCATAGTGCGGGGAGCGGACCGGATGCTGAACGACTTCCACCTTGAGCTGCACGGCACGGAAATGCCTGCGGATCTGCTGAATTGGGCTCGCCACGCCGATGCGATCGTTCAGTTCACCGTCGAGTCATTCGAGTATCCGCGTTCCGACGCGCCGCCACAGCTGCACTTTGCCGGCCCACTGTCGGCCACCGGATCGCAGGCGGAGTTGCCTTCTTGGTGGGATGACCTCGATGGGACGCGACCCGTCGTGCACGTCACCCAGGGCACGATGGCCAATATCGATTACGACCAGCTGATCGCTCCCACATTGCATGCGCTCGCTGGCGAAGACGTCACGGTCGTGGTTGCCACGGGCGGTCGACCCTTGGACAGTCTGCCACCGCTGCCCGATAACGCGCGCGCAGCCACGTATCTGCCGTACGACGAATTGCTGCCGCGCACTGCGGTTTACGTTACGAACGGCGGTTACGGCGGTGTGCACTACGCCCTGCGCTTCGGCGTGCCCATCGTGGCTACCGGCGGTAAGGAGGACAAGCCGGAGGTCGGCGCCCGGGTGGCCTGGTCGGGTATCGGACGCCGAATCAGGTCGGAACGGCCGACGGCCGCTGCGCTGCGCCGTGCCGTCCTCGACGTGCTGAACCAACCGCGGTACCGGCAGGCAAGCAAGTGCATCGCCGCCGACATGGCTGCGGCCCCGGGCTTTCCCAAGCTGGCCGCGGTAGTCGACGAGCTGATCGGTACGCGGGCCGGGGAGAGTTAGCGCCGGGCGATCGCGGCCCAGCCGAACTCGTTGGTGCGCACGTCGACATTCGTAAACCCGGCGGCGGTCAGCCGGTCCGCGATGCCAGCCGGGTCGACGGGGTTGTAGGTGTCGCCTTCGTGCGCGTTCTCCATATCGTCGCTGCCGATGCTGTCGCTGGCCACCAGGGTCGCCCCGGGCCGCAGCACGCGCGCGACCTCGGCCAGCAGCCGGTCCTGCAGCTCATCGGTGGGCACGTGGTGCAGCATCGTGAAGCACGCCGCACCCGAGAACCGGCCGTCGGCGAAGTCCAGTGCGCTGGCGTCGCCACGCAGAATCTGCACCGACGGCACCGCGGAGAACCGCTCGGTCAGCATGGTCGCCAACTTTTCGTCGATCTCCACACAGGTCAGCTGCGGCAGTGCGGTGCTCAACACATCGGTGACGGCGCCGTAGCCGGGCCCGACCTCCAGGACGTCGTCACCGAGGTCGGTGCCATTGAGTACCCACGGCAGAATCTGTTCGCGCATCAGCTGGCGCCACTCGTCGCTACCGCACACCTCATGTGCCTCATTCATGGGCCCAAGCCTAAAGCTTGGCCATTCTGGACAAACTGAAATTTTGCTGAGTAGGCGTCCCGCACCCCGATCATGGGTTAATACTGAACGTTGCTGACAGACCGTCCAGGTACAGGGGTGCCATGAGTTCGACAGCATTTGGGTTACGCGTCGGTTCGGCCGCGTTTGCGATGAGCCTCGGTCTGGCGGTCGCCGCCAGTCCCGGTATCGCGGTTGCTGACACCCCGGACAGCGGCTCGGCGTCACAACCATCGAAGCCGTCGAAGTCATCGGTGGGAACCTCGCGCCGGGCGCCGCAGGGGCCAGCGGCGGCCAAGGCCCCGCAGAAGAAGCCCACCCGCACGCCCGCGGCAGCCGAGCCCGTCGTCCGACCGGATCCCAAGGCCGCTACTGCACCGGAGTCGAACAAGGCAGTTCGTCCCAGCGTGGCGAGTGCAACGGCAGAACAGGCTGTCGCGGAACAGGTTTCGGCTACCACATCCGAGCCGGTCGCCGTGTCGGCGCCCAAGGCGCTGGCGGCGCCGGCCCGTCAGACCGCGACCGCGGCACTGAGTCCGGGCGATATCGTCTCGCGGTTCCTGTCGCTGTTCGGGATCAAGGGCTTGCCGCCGTCACCGGTGCAGCTGCTGACCGGCATGCTCGCCCTGATCCGCCGCGAGATCGAGGCGATCCTTCGTCCGCCGACGGCACCCAGCCTGTCGATCACCGACACCAGCCTGGTCGAGGGCAGCGGCGCCGACACCACCGCAGCAATCACCGTGACACTGTCCAAACCGAGCACCAAGACCGTGACGGTGAACTACTCGACGGCTGACGGTTCGGCGATAGCCCTGCAGGATTACGTGAATGTTCAGGGCACGCTGGTCTTCGCGCCTGGGGTGACGACCCAGGTGATCAACGTGGACGTGTTCGGCGACACCAAGGTCGAACCGGCCGAGACGTTCACCGTGACGCTGTCCGATGCGTTCAACGCAAAAATCGGCCGGGTGACCGCCACGGGGACCATCGCCGACGACGACGACGCCACCGTCCCGCAACTACCGACGGTGTCGATCGCCGGTGGCACCGTCTCCGAGGGCAACAGCGGCACGAAAACCCTGCCGTTCACCGTGACCCTGTCCAAGGCGTCGACGTCCACGATCACCCTCACCTACACGACGACAAATGGCTCGGCGACGGCCGGCCAGGACTACAAGGCCAGCACGGGCACCGTGACATTCGCCCCCGGCTCGGTGTCGCAGGTGATCAATATCAGCGTCACCGGTGACACGACGGTCGAGCCGACCGAGGCCCTCACGGTCACGCTGTTCAATCCGACCGGCGCCACCATCGCCACCGCGTCCGCGGTCGGCACGATCACCAACGATGACGTCGCCACGACGCCGGGCGGAACCGCGCAGTGGGGCAAGAGCTTCTTCGCGCCCTACATCGACATGGGCGCCTACCCCGTACCTAATCTGCTGGCGCTGTCCAAGACCTACGGCACCTCGCTGGTGACGCTGGGCTTCATGCAGGCCGACGAGAACGGCAACCTAGCCTGGGCGGGATTGGCTGCGCTGGAACCGAATTCGACCAATGAGCAGGCGGTCGCGATCAACAAGTCGATCGCCACATTCAAGGCGGCCGGCGGTGACGTCATGATTTCGTTCGGTGGTGCGGCAGGCACGAGCCTGGCCCAGCACTACGCCGCCAAGGGCCGCACTGCCCAGGAGTTGGCCGACGCCTACGCCGCTGTCGTCGACACCTACGGCGTCACCCACCTCGATTTCGACATCGAGGGTGCCGCGGTGGCTGACCCGGCCTCGGTCACCCTGAATGCTCAAGCCCTTGCGCTGTTGCAGAAGGCCAAGCCCGAGGTGCAGATCTGGTACACGCTGCCGGTGCTGCCGACCGGACTGACCGCCGACGGTGTCAACGTCGTGGACACCGCGCTCAAGGCGGGCGTCAACCTCGCCGGCGTCAACGTGATGGCGATGGACTACGGCGAATCCGCCGCACCCACCAGCGGACCGAATGCAAAGACAATGGGCGCCTACGCAATCCAGGCCGCCGAGTCCACCTACGCGCAGATCTCGGCGCTGTACGCCACGCGCTCAAAGACCTTCAGCTGGAGCCAGATCGGCGTCACCCCGATGCTGGGTGTCAACGACGTGCTCACCGAGGTGTTCACCGTCGCCGACGCGCAGGCGCTCGAGGACTTCGCCCACACCAAGGGCATCGGCATGCTGTCGATGTGGCAGGTTCTGCGCGACATCCCGGGCACGCTCGGGCAGTCCACGACCGGCGCATCGGGGCTGAGCGATCCCCTCGGCGCCTTCAGTAATGTCTTCAACGACTACGGCACGATCAACGTCGTCGACTACGCAGGTGCAGGCGGAGGCGGCGGTGGCGGCGGGACCCCGGTGACCGGCGGCACCTCGACGACCATCGGGTGGGCCTGGGGCGCGAACCCGGTGCTGACCTTCGACCCCGCCAAGGACACCCTGGACTTCGTCTGGATGCAGGCGGCCGCGTTCGATGTGTCGGACAAGTCCGGCTCGACGGTGATCACCATCGTTGGCAACAACAGCAGCTACACACTGGCGGGAGTGACGCTGAGTCAGCTTCAGATCGGCAACATCATCGCCAAGGACGCCGGCACGCTAGCGAAGTGGCAGAGCCTCATCGACAGCGCGAAAGCTGTGTGACGAGGCCTCATTTCACCTGTGAGCGGCCGCGCTCGATCACCGAGGCGCGGCTGGCGGCGATATCGTCCCCGGAGGTCTGCGCCATCCACGCGCGAGCCGACATCGCCTCGATCCACAGCCCCGAGTCGGTCTGGTCGGAGTCGATGCGATGGTAGGAGGCCAGCAGCGCGCGCACGGCCTTCTGGTTGTTCCCGACGATCGAGGCGGCCACCGCCCGGGCCGCCGGCAGCAGCTCCTCGTGCGCGACGACCTGGGTCACCAAGCCGGCCCGAAGGGCGTCCTCGGCGGACAGGTAGTCACCGGTCAGGCTCATCCGCCGGGCCATGCCGACGCCGACCTTCTGCGGCAGCCGCACACTCAGGCCCCAGGTCGGCAGCAGCCCGACCCGGGCGTGAGTGTCGGCGAAGCGGGCGTGCTCGGAGGCGATCAGGATGTCGCAGTACAGCGCCAGCTCCAGCCCGCCGGTCACCGCGGCGCCGTTGATCGCCCCGATCACGGGCTTGGTCATCGGCGGCCACTTCGGTGAGATGTCGGGAAGTTCGGTGGTGTCGCCGAGTTCCTTGAGGTCAAGACCCGCGCAGAACACCGGGTCGGCACCGGTGACGATGATGACGTCGACGTTCTCGTCTGCCTCGGCCTCGCGCAGCGCACTGAAGAATCGGCTGCGCAGCGCGCTCGACAGCGCGTTGCGGGCGCCGGGCCGATTCAGCGTCACCGTGCGGACGCGGTCGGTGGTGTCGATGAGGAGGATGTCGTCGCCCGTCATACGGACACCGTAACGGCACGGCTAACGGCCGGAGCGTGCCGTCCGGCTCGTCGAACGATGTGGTGCGCTCGGGTGGTGCGGCGCGCCGCCGGGGTCGGCTGCAATCGGATCCCCGGCCGCGGCTGGGCGAGGTCTCACCCCCGGCGACCAGAGCGGTGATGGCAGGCGCACCGGCCTGACGATGGGGGTGTCGCGGGTTGCACCGCCTGTCGGCGCCGCTATCGGACGTACGACGGCGGTCGTGGCAGCGGGCGCGCTGACCGTGGTGCCGCGCTGGTTCAGAGTGATTGGGGGAGAAGGGGATAGCGCCTCGGGTTCCGGCGGAGTCCACTCCGTGCGGATCGGCTCGGGCGTGACACGGGTATCGATCTTGGACTGCAGGCGCTCCTGCAGTGTGGAGATGTCGTCGTGACCGGTTCCCAGCGCTGCCTGCCGAATCTGCGCCGCGGGAACCGAGCAGTCGGCGAGTTCCACGGCACCGCCGAACAGCGGAACGCCGCCGATCGCACTGGGGACGTACCAGGCCACCAACCGTGGGTTCGTGGCGACGGCCTTGCCCGCCTCGATGACAGTGGACAGTTCCCGCTCGGCCGCCGGCACTCTCGGCGATCACCCGGCGTCACCCAGAATTCGACGTTCTGGGTGTCGTTCGCGATCAGGCTGGGGCGGCGGGCATGCTGGAACCATGTGCCGAAACATCACCGAGTTGCGCGGGCTTGAGCCGGCGGCGACCGAGGAAGAGATCACCGCGGCCGCACGTCAGTACGTGCGCAAGGTCAGCGGGATCACCCGGCCCTCCGATGCCGTCGCCGAGGCCTTCGAGATCGCGGTCGCCGAGGTCGCGGCCAGCACCACGCGACTGCTGTCCGAGCTGCCGGCCCGGCGACAGCCACCGAAGACCATTCCGCCGCTGCGCCGCCCCGAGGTCATCGCGCGGCTTGGGTCGAAATGACCACGGCCCTCAAGGAGTGGAGCGCGGTGGTACACGCCCTGCTCGACGGCAGGCAGACCGTGCTGCTGCGCAAGGGCGGTATCCACGAGAAGCGGTTCGCCGTCGCCGCGCAGGAGTTCCTGTTGTTCCCGACGGTCGCGCACAGCCACGCCGAGCGGGTGCGCCCCGAGCATCGTGACCTGCTCGCCGACTCCGCGGCCGACAGCACCGAAGAACAGCTGGTGATCCGGGGCACAGCGAAAGTCGTTGCCGCCGTTGCGGTGTCGAACCCCGAGGGGCTGTCTGGCATCGAAGACCTGCACATCTGGACCGCCGAGTCGGTACAGGCCGACCGACTGGATTTCCGGCCGCGCCACCGGCTGACCGTGCTGGTCGTGCAGGCTGCCCCGCTGGTCACGCCGATCACGCTGACGCGTGAACCGCAGTACGGCGGCTGCACCAGCTGGGTGCAATTACCCGTGAGGGCCGAACCGGGGCGAGCGGTGCACGACGCTGCCGCGTTAGACGAGATCGCCGCCCGGGTCCGCGCCGCCGTCGGGTGATGGCAGGCCGGCCAACGCCGGCAGGATCAGCTTGGACAACCCGCCGGCCCCGTGGTGCACGGTGTGCACCGCTGGGACCATCCGCTGCCCGGTGAGGACCGGCTCGCCGGTGCCGAGATTGCGGGCAAACCGGGGATGCGATCCGCCGGCGATGAGCACCCGGACCTGGGTCCCGGCGCGGAAGCGATGCGCGATGCCGTCGAGCTCGATGCGGATCGGGCCCTGCACGGGGGCGTTGAGCCTGCGGTAACCGTCGCTGACATTGCGGGAGTGCCCGCGGGCGTCCACCTCGCTGACGCGCACGAACAGGTCGACGTGGTCGATATCGGCGTCGTGAGCCAGTTCGACGACGGGGTTACCGAACACGTACAGGTCGGCGTCCAGCGGCCCGCTGGTGAAGCTCAGCACGTCGGCCCGCCGGGCCAGCTCGGAGTCGTCCCGGTAGCCGGCCTTCTGGGTCAACAACCGGCCGCCGACCGTCGGGGTCGGGTCGGCGGGGTCGTAGCGGAAGCTGGACGGTGTGGCCTCCCCGGGCGGCGGGGCCGCGGCCAGCCGGCCCGCCGGCTGCAGGTACAGCACGCCGTCGCCGGTGTTCGGCGGCCAGTCCGGCAGGTCGATCCAGCCGTGGTGAGCGACATACACGCGCACCGGGCTGCGCCTGCCTTTCGTGGCGGCGCCGGCCAGGTGGGTGCCGAGCCAGTCCAGCGTCTGCGCGGCGGCGGTGCCGCCGGCCTTGGTGACCATGTCGCCATGCGCCCACGGTCCGAGCGTCATCGCGACGTCGACGCCACGATCGCGCAGGTGGCGGTACTGCAGGAGGGTCTGGTCGAGGAACAGGTCCTGCCAGCCGCTGATCAGCAGCACCGGCACATCGCAGCGGTCGAGTGCCGATGTCATCCGCATGTCCGCCCAGAACGGGTCGTCGCCGCCGGGATGCTCGATCCAGGACTCGTACCACGGGGACTGAGAGCCCAGCAGGTCGCGGCCCGCGCTGCCCAGCGGAAGCCCGTGCATCGCGTATGCCAGCCGGCGCGCCGCCCGGGTCTGGAGCGCCAGCTTCCGCGGTATCGCCTCCTCCTGGTGGGCCATCGAGTCCGACCAGCTCAGGAAGTCGTTCAGCGAGAACGAACCGGTGCCCCACGAGGAGGCGTGAAAGTCGTGTGGGCCGACGGTGACCACCGCGGCAGCCAGTTCCGGTGGTGGGTCCGAGAGCAGCGCCCACTGGGTGAAACCCAGGTA
Source organism: Mycobacterium sp. (assembly GCA_023264735.1). Taxonomy (GTDB): domain Bacteria; phylum Actinomycetota; class Actinomycetes; order Mycobacteriales; family Mycobacteriaceae; genus Mycobacterium. Next base: position 13,684 of record JAHFVD010000093.1, read on the forward strand.
CGACAGCCCGATAGTGGCGAACTTCCCGGTGAACCACGGCTGTTCGCGAAGCCACACCACCGTGTCGGCGGCGTCGTCGGCCTCGTGGACCATCGGCACGAAGTCCCCGCCTGACCCGAAGGTGCCGCGCACGCTCTGCAACAGCACGTGATAGCCCCGCGCCGCGTAGAGCCGCGCGTAGACGAGGGAAAACGGGAAGGAGCGGCCGTAGGGGCCGCGGACCAGGATGGTGCCCAGCGGGGTGTCGACGATGGGCGCGTAGTGGGTGGCACGCAGCACGGCGCCGTCGCGCATCGAGATGCCCACGCCACGGTGGACGGTGTAGTCGGTGGTCGGTGCCGCTATCCGCAGGAAGCGGGAGAGTCCGCGGTCAACGAACCAACGAACTCGGCTGCCGGTGCGCACGCCCTCCACACTATTCAGAACGTGTAAGACGACTGCTGGCGGTCCAACCGGTTACGCGCAAGTAGTCTGGCGTGTTGTGGCACCCACACTCTGGGCGATCAGTGACCTGCATACGGGTCACACCGGCAACAAGCCGGTTACCGAATCGCTGTACCCCTCGTCGCCGGACGACTGGTTGATCGTCGCCGGCGATGTCGCCGAGCGCACCGACGACATCCGCTGGTCGCTGGATCTGCTGCGCCGGCGCTTCGCCAAGGTGATCTGGGTGCCGGGCAATCACGAGCTGTGGACCACCGGGAAGGACCCGGCCCAGGTGTTCGGCCGTGCCCGCTACGACTATCTGGTCAACATGTGCGACGAGATGGGCGTGGTGACTCCCGAACACCCCTTTCCGGTGTGGACCGAGCAGGGCGGGCCGGCGACGATCGTGCCGATGTTCCTGCTCTACGACTACACATTCCTGCCGACCGGTGCGACCACCAAGGCCGAGGGGCTGGCGATCGCCCGGGAGCGCAACGTCGTGGCGACCGACGAATTCCTGTTGTCCAGTGAGCCGTACGCCACCCGCGATGCCTGGTGCCGAGATCGGCTGTCGCACACCAGGGCCCGGCTCGAGGAACTCGACTGGATGACGCCGACGGTGCTGGTCAACCATTTCCCGCTGCGCCGTGAACCCTGCGATGTGTTGTTCTTCCCGGAGTTCTCGCTGTGGTGCGGAACGGTGGAGACCGCCGACTGGCACACTCGCTACAACGCGCTCTGCTCGGTCTACGGGCACCTGCACATCCCGCGGACCACCTGGTATGACGGGGTGCGCTTCGAGGAGGTGTCCGTCGGCTATCCGCGAGAGTGGCGGCGCCGCAAGCCTTATCGGTGGCTGCGCCAGATCCTGCCGGACCCGCAGTACGCGCCGGGATATCTGAACGACTTCGGTGGGCATTTCGTCATCAACCAAGAGATGAGAGAGCAGTCGGAGAAGCTGCGCGAGCGGCTGCGCAGTCGACGCGAATGAGCGAGCTCATGGCGGCCGTGCTGCCGGATATCACCGATCTGGTCTACGCCGAAACATTCGACGATCCGCCGGGCCTGACGCCGCTGCCCGAGGAAGAGCCGCTGATCGCGAAATCGGTGGACAAGCGGCGCAACGAGTTCGTCACCGTCCGGCACTGCGCGCGCCTGGCACTGCAGCAACTGGGCTTGCCGCCGGTGCCGATCCTCAAGGGCGACAAGGGTGAACCGTGCTGGCCCGACGGGGTGGTGGGCAGCCTGACTCACACCCAGGGGTATCGCGGCGCGGCGGTCGGGCGCAGTGCGAGCGTCCGCTCGGTGGGCATCGACGCCGAGCCGCACGGTGTGCTGCCCGACGGCGTGCTCAACGCCATCAGCCTGCCCGCCGAGCGCTATGAGATCTCCGGCCTACCGGGTGGCTTGAACTGGGACCGAATCCTGTTCTGCGCCAAGGAAGCAACCTACAAGGCGTGGTTCCCGCTGACCCAGCGCTGGCTCGGTTTCGAAGACGCCCACATCACCTTCGGTGTCGACCCGTCCGGCGTCGCCGGAACGTTCGTGTCAAAGATCCTGATCGACCCGGCCGCCCGCTCCGGCCCGCCGCTGAATGAGCTGGCCGGCCGGTGGTCGGTGGGCGGTGGTCTGGCGCTGACGGCGATTGTGCTGTGAGTCCGCCTTCGCCCGGGATTGTCGTGGTCGACAAGCCGGCTGGTATGACGAGCCATGACGTGGTCGGCCGGTGCCGGCGGATCTTCGGTACCCGCAAGGTCGGTCACGCAGGCACCCTGGACCCGATGGCCACCGGCGTGCTGGTCGTCGGCATCGAGCGGGCCACCAAGATCCTCGGCCTGCTGACAGCCACCTCGAAGTCGTACGCAGCCACGATCCGGCTGGGCCGGTCTACCACCACCGAAGACGCCGAAGGTGAAGTGCTGCAGGATATTTCCGCCGAGCATGTTACCGATGAGCAGATCGAGGCGGGGATCGCGAACCTGCGCGGTGAGATCGCACAGCGGCCGTCGTCGGTCAGTGCGGTCAAGGTCGACGGCAAACGGGCCTATCAGTTGGTGCGTGAAGGCCAGGATGTGCAGCTGGCCGAACGCACGGTTCGCATCGACCGATTCGATGTGCACGAGATTCGGCGCGACGGACCGTTCATCGACCTGGATGTCGAGGTCGACTGTTCGTCGGGCACCTATATCCGCGCTCTGGCGCGCGATCTCGGTGACGCGCTGGGTGTCGGGGGACATCTGACTGCGTTGCGCCGCACACGGGTTGGCGGGTACGGCCTCGACCACGCCCGGTCACTGGAGGAACTCGCCGAGCATCCGCAGCTCAGTTACTCCCTCGACGAGGCATGCCTGCTGGCGTTCGCGCGCCGCGACATCACCTCGGCTGAAGCCGAGGACGCCAGCCACGGCCGGCCGCTGACCGCGGCGGGCGTCGACGGTGTCTATGCCGCAACCGATCCCGACGGACGGGTGATCGCACTGCTGGAGGATAAGGGCGGCCGGACCAAGTCCGTCGTGGTGATCCGTCCCGCGACGCTCTAGTCCCACCGCGAGCAGACGTAAACGACCCCGACACGCCGGGGATTTGGGAAAGTTTGTGTCTGCTCGCGCAAAAAACTCAGCCGACGACCCAGATCGCTTGGGCTGCAGGGCTGCCCAGTTCGACGGTGTTTGCTGCGCCATCGGAGGACTCCACCGACACAGACATCACACCAGCGAAGTCGCGCCGGGCGAGCACCCGAAGGCGGGAGTCCAGGCTGATGCCAACGGTGTCGAAATAGCGCAGCATCTCGGGGTCGGCGTCGGAAATCCGTGCCACCGTGCCCAGTTCGCCGTCGACACAGGCCGATAGCTGGCGGGCGGGCGGAGTGGGGACCAGCCCGTCGGCGGATGGGATGGGGTCGCCGTGCGGGTCGCGAGTCGGGTGGCCCAGTTTGGCGTCGATGCGGTCGAGCATCATGTCGCTGATCGCGTGCTCGAGGATCTCGGCCTCATCGTGCACCTCGTCCCAGCTGTAGCCGAGTTCGCGCATCAGGAAGGTCTCCAGCAGGCGGTGCCTGCGGACCACCGCGAGCGCGGCGTGGCGGCCCCGTTCGGTCAGCGTCACCGCGCCGTACTTCTCGTGGTCCACCAGACCCTGATCGGCCAGCCGGCGGATCGACTCCGAGGCGGTGCTGGCCGACACCCCGATGCGCTCGGCGAGCAGCTTGGTGCTGACCTTTTCCTGCGACCACTCCTGGGCGCTCCAGATGGTCTTGAGGTAGTCCTGGGCGACCGTCGTCAGGTCGTGTACCGCGGGGTTGGTACTGCCGTCAGGACTCACATCCAAAAGTTTAGGCAATCATCACCTGATCTGGGGATCTGGCGTGTCCAGCCGTGCCAGCGCGCCGTAGGCTTGCCAGCGTGGAGCGGTGGCGCGGACAGGACGAGATCCCCTCGGACTGGGGCCGATGTGTGGTGACCATCGGTGTGTTCGACGGCGTACATCGTGGGCATGCCGAGCTCATTGCCCGCGCGGTGAAGGCCGGCCGGACGCGCGGTGTGCCGGTTGTGCTGATGACATTCGACCCGCATCCGATGGAAGTGGTGTTCCCGGGTAGTCATCCCGCCCAGCTGACGACATTGGCCCGGCGCGCCGAACTGGCCGAGGAACTGGGCATCGACGTTTTCCTGGTGGTGCCCTTCACCACCGATTTCATGAAGCTCACCCCGGACCGCTACATCCACGAACTGCTGGTGGAGCGGTTGCATGTCGTCGAGGTGATGGTCGGCGAGAACTTCACCTTCGGCAAGAAGGCGGCCGGCAACGTCGCCACCCTGCGCAAGGCCGGCGACCGGTTCGGCTTCGCCGTCGAGAGCATGTCGCTGGTTGCCGAGCACCACCAGAGTGAGACGGTCACCTTCTCGTCGACCTACATCCGCTCCTGCGTCGACGCCGGCGATGTGGTGACGGCCGCCGAAGCGCTGGGCCGCCCGCACCGCGTCGAGGGCGTCGTGGTGCGCGGTGACGGCCGCGGACGGGTGCTGGGCTTCCCGACCGCCAACGTCGCACCGCCGATGTACTCAGCGATCCCTGCCGACGGCGTCTACGCCGCGTGGTTCACCGTGCTGGGCCACGGCCCGGTCACCGGCTCGGTGGTCCCGGGGGAGCGGTATCAGGCCGCGGTCTCGGTCGGCACCAACCCGACGTTCTCCGGGCGCACCCGCACGGTCGAGGCTTTCGTCCTGGACACCGCCGCCGATCTCTACGGCCAGCACGTTGCGGTGGACTTCGTCGCCCGGCTGCGCGGCCAGCTCAAATTCGACTCGGTGCACGACCTGGTCGAGGCGATGGGCAAGGACACCGAGAAAGCCCGCACGATCCTGTCGGCGCAGGACTGACCGAGCCTCAGGACGCGATCAGGTCGTCGATCTGGTTGATCGCCGACGTGGAGCCCTCGACCACACCCATGTCCAGCACCTGCTGAAGGCCTTCGGCCGAGGCGAATTTGGCGACGTACACCGCGCGGGTGCCGCCGTCGTACTCGGTGAACGTGTAGGTGTTCTCCGAGACCGGCATGTCGGGGTTCGGGTTCAGATCCGCGTCCGCGAAACCGTCGACGAATGCGAAGCTCCTCGGCTCGTCGACGGCCGTGATGTCCCAGTACCCGGCGTGTTTGTCGCCCTCGGGCCCGGTCATGAAATACGTCGTGCGATTGCCGGGGGCCAGCTTGTGCTCGACGACCGTTGCCGGATACGTCGGCGGCCCCCACACCTTCTCCAGCTGGCGCGGATCGGCGTACACCTGCCAGATGCGCTCCACCGGCGCGGCGAACTCGGCGGTGATCGTCAGGGTCAGGTTCTCGAGATCGTGCTTGACGTCGGTGACGGGCATTAGTCGTTCTCCATCTTCTCGGTTGCGATGAGTTCGTCGATGCGGGCGATGCGACCGCGCCAGAGGAGCTCCAGCTCGGTGAGCATGGCGGCCACCGAGCGCACGGCCGTCACATCACCGCTGGCCAACTGCTCGCGACCGTGACGTCGCTTGGTGATCAGGCCGGCTTTTTCCAGCACGACGACGTGCTTCTGCACCGCGGCGAAGCTCATGTCGTACTTGAGCGCCAGGGCGGACACCGAGTGTTCTCCGGCCAGCGCCCGGCGCATGATGTCGCGCCTGGTCCGGTCGGCGAGCGCATGGAACAGGGCGTCCGCCCGGTCCTCCTGGTCTACGGTCACTCATCCAACATACAACCAATTGGTTGTATGTTGTCAAGGGGCTGACCTGCCGCGATTTCGGTTCCCGGCGGACCCGCTGCTAGAGTCACCACCTGGCGTGTGCTGCAGTCCGCGGCGGCCACCTACCTGAACCCCTTACGCGCGGCACCGATTTGATGGAGATGTTTTCGTGGCGCTTACCGCCGAGCAGAAGAAGGAAATCCTGGGCCAGTACGGTCTGCACGAGACCGACACCGGTTCGCCGGAGGCGCAGGTGGCGCTGCTGACCAAGCGCATCTCGGACCTCACCGAGCACCTCAAGCTGCACAAGCACGACCACCACTCGCGGCGCGGGCTGCTATTGCTGGTCGGCCGCCGTCGCCGGCTGCTCAAGTACGTCGCCGACCTCGACGTCGCGCGCTACCGCTCGCTGATCGAGCGCCTGGGTCTGCGCCGCTGAGCGGCGTTTCCCGCCGTGTAACATAGGGGCCGTTGTGAGCCGTTTTCCGGCTCGAACATCGGGTGCGGTTCATGCATATCCGCGTGTCCCGTTCCTGCGTGTCACAGCGAAGCTTCCCTGCGCGGGCGGTCTTCGGTAGTGGCTGCCGGGCCCCAAAAGATCTGGGGAGAGCCCGGCCGCTTCGATCGACGGCCGTAGCCGCATCCAGGCCCAAGCCTCGTAGTGCCCAGGTCTACCTGGGTTCACCTGTGATGACGCGAAACAGCTGAACAGTGAACTCAGAAAGGCTGAACGGGCATCTATGTCTGTAGCTGAAATCGACGAAGGCGTCTTCGAGTCGACCGCCGTCATTGACAACGGGAGCTTCGGCACCCGCACCATCCGTTTCGAGACCGGCCGGCTTGCTCAGCAGGCCGCCGGCGCCGTCGTCGCCTATCTCGACGACGAGACCATGCTCCTGTCGGCCACCACGGCCAGCAAGAACCCGAAGGACCACTTCGACTTCTTCCCGCTGACGATCGACGTCGAGGAGCGGATGTACGCCGCCGGGCGTATCCCCGGATCGTTCTTCCGCCGCGAGGGCCGTCCGTCCACGGACGCGATCCTGACCTGTCGTCTGATCGACCGGCCGCTTCGCCCGACCTTCATCTCGGGTCTGCGCAACGAGATCCAGGTCGTGGTGACGATCCTGAGCCTGGATCCCAAGGACCTGTACGACGTGCTGGCGATCAACGCCGCGTCGGCCTCCACCCAGATTTCCGGTCTGCCGTTCTCCGGCCCGGTCGGCGGCGTGCGCGTCGCCCTGATCGATGGCCAGTGGGTTGCCTTCCCGACCGTCGAGCAGCTCGAGGGCGCGGTGTTCGACATGGTCGTCGCGGGTCGTAAGGCCGGCGACGATGTCGCGATCATGATGGTCGAGGCCGAGGCCACCGACAATGTCATCGAGCTCATCGCCGGTGGCGCCGGTGCGCCGACCGAGGCCGTGGTGGCCGAGGGGCTCGAGGCCGCCAAGCCGTTCATCGCCGCGTTGTGCGATGCGCAGCAGGCGTTGGCGGACAAGGCTGCCAAGCCGGTCGCCGACTACCCGCTGTTCCCCGACTACCAGGACGACGTCTACGCGTCGGTGGCGTCGGTGGCGACCGAGGATCTGTCCAAGGCCCTGCAGATCGCCGGCAAGCACGAGCGTGACGAGCGCACCGACGAGATCAAGGGTGAGGTTCTCGACAAGCTGGGCGAGCAGTACGCCGGGCGTGAGAAGGAGATCGGCGCGGCCTACCGCTCGCTGACCAAGAAGCTTGTGCGCCAACGCATCCTGACCGATCACTTCCGCATCGACGGTCGCGGTGTCACCGACATCCGTGCCCTGTCGGCCGAGGTCGCGATCATCCCGCGGGCCCACGGCAGCGCGCTGTTCGAGCGCGGCGAGACCCAGATCATGGGTGTCACCACGCTGGACATGGTCAAGATGGCCCAGCAGATCGACTCGCTGGGGCCGGAAACCTCCAAGCGCTACATGCACCACTACAACTTCCCGCCGTATTCGACCGGTGAGACCGGTCGCGTCGGTTCGCCCAAGCGCCGCGAGATCGGCCACGGTGCGCTCGCCGAGCGCGCTCTGATGCCGGTGCTGCCGAGTGTCGAAGAGTTCCCGTACGCGATCCGCCAGGTGTCGGAAGCGTTGGGCTCCAACGGTTCCACCTCGATGGGCTCGGTGTGCGCGTCCACGCTGTCGCTGCTGAACGCCGGTGTGCCGCTGAAGGCCCCGGTCGCCGGTATCGCGATGGGCCTGGTGTCCGACGATGTAGAAAATGAGGCCGGTGAGTCCGAACGGCGTTATGTCACGCTGACCGACATCCTCGGCGCCGAGGATGCCTTCGGCGACATGGACTTCAAGTGCGCAGGCACCAAGGAGTTCGTCACCGCCCTGCAGCTGGACACCAAGCTCGACGGCATCCCGTCGCAGGTCCTGGCCGGTGCGCTCGCACAGGCCAAGGATGCGCGACTGACCATCCTCGAGGTCATGGCCGAGGCCATCGACGCTCCGGACGAGATGAGCCCGTACGCCCCGCGCGTCACCGCGATCAAGATCCCGATCGACAAGATCGGCGAGGTCATCGGCCCCAAGGGCAAGATGATCAACTCGATCACCGAGCAGACGGGTGCGTCGATCTCGATCGAGGACGACGGCACGGTGTTCGTCGGTGCCACCGACGGCCTTTCGGCGCAGGCGGCCATCGACATGATCAACGCGATCGCCAACCCGCAGCTGCCCAAGGTCGGCGAGCGGTTCCTGGGGACCGTGGTCAAGACCACTGACTTTGGAGCTTTCGTTTCCTTATTGCCCGGCCGCGACGGCCTGGTGCACATCTCGAAGCTGGGCCGGGGCAAGCGGATCAACAAGGTCGAGGATGTCGTCAAGCTTGGTGACAAGCTCCGTGTGGAGATCGCCGACATCGACAACCGCGGCAAGATCTCGCTGATCCTGGTGGCCGAAGACGCAGAGGACGCTTCTGAGGACGCTGCACCGGCTCCCGTTGATGCCGATGCCGCGACCGCTGACGCCTAACTCACCCTCGCTTCGCCGCGGCCGGCGCCTCACTACTGAGGCGCCGGTTGCGGTGCGGCGCACCGTACTTCCCGGCGGCCTGCGCGTCGTCACCGAGTACGTGCCGTCGGTACGTTCGGCCTCGGTTGGGGTGTGGGTCGATGTCGGTTCCCGCGACGAAGGTCCCACGGTCGCCGGTGCCGCGCACTTCCTGGAACACCTGTTGTTCAAGGCGACCCCGACCCGTACAGCCGTCGAGATCGCGCAGTCGATCGACGCCGTCGGCGGTGAGCTGAACGCGTTCACCGCCAAGGAACACACCTGCTACTACGCCCACGTCCTGGACGACGACCTGGAACTGGCCGTCGACATGGTCGCCGACGTGGTGCTCAACGGTGTCTGCGCAGCGCACGACGTCGAACTGGAACGTGACGTCGTCCTCGAAGAGATCGCGATGCGTGACGACGATCCCGAAGACGCGCTCGGCGATGTCTTCCTGACGGCCATGTTCGGTGACCATCCCGTCGGGCGGCCGGTGATCGGCAGCGTCGACTCGGTGTCCGGAATGACCCGCTCGCAGCTGCATTCCTTCCACGTCCGTCGCTACACCCCCGAGCGGATGGTCGTGGCAGTGGCCGGCAACGTCGACCACGACGAGGTGCTCAGGCTGGTGCGCAAGCACTTCAAGGGCCATCTGGTCAAAGGCCGCGCGCCGCAGCCGCCGCGCAAGGGCGGCAGCCGGCTGACCAGCCCGCCCAGCCTGCAACTGATCAACCGCGACGGCGAACAGACCCATCTGTCGCTGGGCGTACGGATACCCGGTCGGCACTGGCCGCACCGCTGGGCCCTGTCGGTGCTCAACACCGCACTGGGCGGTGGCCTGAGTTCACGGCTTTTCCAACAGATTCGGGAAAGCCGCGGCCTGGCCTATTCGGTGTTCTCGTCAGTTGACACGTTCTCCGACACCGGGGCATTGTCGGTGTATGCGGCTTGCCTTCCGGAGCGCTTCGACGAGGTGGTGCGATTGACCACCGAAGTTCTCGAGGAGGTGGCACGCGACGGCATCACCGAATCGGAATGCCGGATCGCCAAGGGATCGATCCGCGGCGGCCTGGTGCTCGGCCTGGAGGATTCCGCGTCGCGGATGCACCGACTGGGCCGCAGCGAGCTCAACTACGGCGAATACCGCAGCATCTCCACCACGCTGCAGCGCATCGACGAAGTGACCCTCGACGAGGTCAACGCGATCGCCCGCCAGGTGCTGACCAAGCCATTCGGTGCGGCCATCCTGGGCCCGCACAAATCAAAACGCTCACTGCCACAGCCACTTCGGACCATCAGGAGCTAGCCGTGACCTTCAGCCTGCAGGATTTGGCCGTACCCGTTCTCGGTGCACCAATGGCAGGAGGTCCGAGTACGCCCGCCCTCGCCGCGGCGGTGTCCAATGCCGGCGGTCTGGGATTCGTGGCGGCCGGCTATCTGAGCGCCGACGCATTCGCCGATGTCATCGCCGGAGCCCGCTCGCTGACCTCGGCTCCGATCGGTGTGAATATCTTTGTGCCGCAACCGTCTGTGGCCACCCCCGAGGCACTGGACCGCTACCGCGACCTGCTGGCCCCGCTGGCCGAACACTACGGCGCCGAGGTGGGTCAACCCAAGGCCGACGACGACGCATGGCAGGCCAAGCTCGACGTGGTTGCCGACACCGCACCAGAGGTGGCGTCGTTCACCTTCGGATGCCCGAACGCGGAAGTCCTTGGCCGCCTGCGTGACCGCGGTGTGCTGACCGCGGTGACCGTGACGAACCTGGACGAGGCGGCGGTCGCGGTGGCGGCCGGTGCGGACGCCCTCGTGGTCCAAGGCCCGGAGGCAGGCGGGCACCGCGGCACGTTCGATCCCGTCGCGCTGCCCGGCGACGAGCCTCTGGACGGGTTGTTGGCCGCCATCACCGCAGCTTACGACCTGCCGGTGATCGCCGCGGGCGGCCTCGCCGGCGCGGCTGATGTGCGACGGGTCCTGGACGGGGGAGCTGTCGCGGCGCAGGCCGGCACCGCGTTCCTGCTGGCCGACGAGGCGGGCACCAACGGCGCGCACCGGGCAGCTCTGACCGACGAGAACTTCACCGAAACCGTGGTGACACGGGCATTTTCGGGCCGCTACGCGCGTGGCCTGGCCAATGGATTCACTGCGCGCTATGACGACGTCGCGCCGCTGGGTTATCCGGAGGTCAATCAGATGACCGGCCCGTTGCGCAGGGCCGCGGTCGCCGCGGGCGACCCGAACGGCACCAATCTGTGGGCGGGCACGTCGTGGCGTCAGACCGGCGGGGGCAGCGCAGGCGATATCGTCGCCGCACTGGCCCGGGATGCTGGATGAGCTTCTCGCGTCGCCGATTGCTCGTCGCGGGTGCGATGCTGTCGGCCGCTGCGGCCTGCGGAGGCAAGGAGTCCCCGGCGCGCCCGACCCTGCGTGATCCGGCCGAACCGCTGCCGCCGATCGGAACGCGCATCGCCGCACTGGAAAAGCGGCACAACGCTTTCGTCGGTCTGTACGGGCAGAACCTGGACTCGAAGGTCGAGGTGGCGTACCGCGACGGCGACCTGTTCGCGATGTGCTCGACGTTCAAGGCCTACCTCTCGGCCCGAGTGCTGCAGAAGGCCCAAGCGGGGGAGTTGCGGCTCACCGACACCGTCGTGGTCGATCCGGAGCTGCTGAGGGCCAATTCCCCGCGTACCGAGCCGAATGTCGGTAAGCCGATGGCACTTTCGGATCTGTGTGCCGCCGCCCTGCAGGTGAGCGACAACACCGCCGCCAACCTCCTGCTGCGAGTCATCGGCGGCCCGCCGGCGATCACCGCGTTCGCCCGGTCCATCGGTGACGACCGCACCCGGCTGGATCGTTGGGAAACCGAACTGAATTCGGCTCTGCCGGGCGATCCGCGTGACACCAGCACCCCGCGTGCACTCGGCGGCGGCATCCTGGCCGTGCTGACCGGCACCGTGCTCGACGAGCCGCATCGCAGGCAGCTCGAGGACTGGATGCGGGCCAACACCACCTCCAGCATGCGGGCCGGCCTGCCGC